>CAZGNV010000029.1:0-56220 GCA_964527835.1 uncultured Desulfosarcinaceae bacterium
CTATCTAGATTTGTTATATCAGATTCGCCGTAATCATTTTCCAACTGAAAGCATAATCCGGTTTGCGACAGCTAAATCAGTAAATATCCCCGCCTTAAAAGGCGGGGCATTTTGAAAAGCGTGGAGGGGGATTGCATCCCCCTTACCCCCGCTCCGCATTCATCCCCGCCATAAATGGCGGGGTATTCTGCGGGTTTTTCATAAATAACTCAACTTTCGCGTTTCATATTCAAATTTTTCTTTGACAAGCCAACACACTGCAGAGCGGTGATTTTCAGATGCTTTTTGATCCATTTGAAGAAAATCTCCACCCGCCACCTATATCGAAAAAGTTCGGCAATAATGATGGGTGACAGAGCAAACTCATTGGTAAGGAAGACAAATGATCTACCTCTATCAGCATCGAAATATTTTCTTTGGCGAAGCTTTTCTGAATAATCTTTCTTGCTGTAATAGCTGGTGAGCACTACAGTTTGGTCCCTTCTGATGCCGTTGCTTTTATCGATTTTATGTTAATACAGGCGTCGCAGCATAGTATGCCTCTTTTCAAAATAGTAAACACACCGAACAGCCAAATTGAAACGATCTCTATGAACCGCACAAATAAGTTATCCGCCACCCTTTTAGAGGAAGTTGTTAACTTATTTTTTTAAATTTTCGAGCTCTCTTGGCACACATTATACTTTCTTCAATTATATATTTGTAATTTTCCAACTTCCATTGTCCCTTTCTCCTTTTTGCATGAGATCTTTTATAATAGAGTATTTCTGGGATATGTATAAATTTTGCGCCCATCATTGCAAATCTTAAGAATAAGTCATAGTCATTTGCATATCTATAATTTATGTCGAAACCACCAGCTTTAGTGAAAATTTTCCTTTTGAATAAATGCGCTGGTCCGATCCTGTACCACTTTGAAAAACAATTATCAAAATTATAGTCCGGTAGTCGGTAGCAGAAATTGATTCTTAATTTATCATCTACTAGGAGAAAATCGGAGTATGCAAAGTCATAACTTCTTTTTAAGGCATCAGCCAATCTACTTATATGGTTTGGTAAGATTATATCATCAGACGGAATAAAGGTAACATATTCTCCCTTTGCTTCTGAGAACCCAAGATTGTAGCTAAAGGTGGCCCCCATGTTTCTCCTGTTTTTCAAATAGGTAATTTTTGACAACGGATGAGGATAACAGTGTTCTTTTTTTCGTTGCACTCGCCCATTTTTATACTCATAAATATATTCATGCTTTTTTTCTAAATTTTGCAAATAACCTTTTAATATTTCGTCTGTTTTATCTTGCGAGTTATCATTTACTATAATTATTTCACTATTGGTATAACTTTGGTGCATGATACTGTCAAGGCAAGTTTCAATATATTCCATCTGATTGTAGGTAGGCACAATAATGCTGACCAATGGGTGATTCTTTTTATCCATAATTAATTTATTTAATGCTTTGATACGGTCTTCTTTTGAACTGATAGGCCTTTTTTTGTTTATTTAGCAAATGCTTTACTATTCGTACTGCGGCATTCCCATCACCAAATGGGTTTTTTTTGTAGCACATTGACTTGTATGCCAATTTATTCTTCAATAGCTGGCTGATACTTTCATGTATTTCGCAATACCTTGTTCCTATAAGCTTTGCTGCACCAATTTCGATGCATTCCTGACGTTCTGTGGTTTCTCGGACGATTAAAACTGGCTTATTCAAAGTCGGTGCTTCCTCTTGAATTCCTCCTGAATCGGTTACAATCAGCCAACATTTTTTTAGTAGATATATAAACTTTTCGTAGTCAGGTGGATTAATGATAAGAAGATCCTTTTTGCCTTTTTTGTGTTGGTTTATTTTTCTTAAAACCTGTCTGCGAACTTCAGGGTTATAATGGAGAGAAAAAATTATTTGGATGTCATCATTTTTTTTTAATAACTTAAAGATAGCATTGAAAACGGCATCAATTGTAGCTCCTTGGTTCTCTCTACGGTGTAAAGTGAAGATTATAATCTTTTTTTTGAAATTAATCATACGAAATTCATCGTAACTTTTTTTCAACTTAGTCAAAGTATACATTAAGGTATCAATTCCGGTATTTCCAACGATTTTAATTCTTGAGCTTTTTACTCCTTCTGCCACCAAGTTGTGATAAGCTCTTTTAGTAGGTGCAAAATGTAAATTTGCAATCTTTGCAGTCAATATTCGATTCATTTCTTCGGGAAAGGGCTTGTTTATATTATTTGTTCGTAGGCCAGCTTCTATATGCGCAAATTTTATCCTGTTATGAAAAGCACTCATGGCCGAAGTCCATACACTTGCAGTGTCTCCCTGTGCGATTATCCAATTTGGTCGGAATTCTTTTAGAATTTTATCGAATTTAATTAGAAGTTTTCCGCATAATCTATTGAGACTTTGGCTTTTTTGCATTACATTGAGTTTATATTCAGGTTCAATCTTAAATAATTGCAAAAGTCCGATTGCTAACTCATTATGTTGACCGGTAAAGCAGATCCTTATATTTTGTGGCTCACATTTTTTTTTAAGTTCTTTTACAACTGGATATAGCTTGATAACTTCTGGTCTAGTCCCTATAATTATCAGCATTTTGCCATTCATTTTTTATCCTTTTTCGACTTCCAAGAAACTCAATATTTTTGCAAGATCCAAATACGACTTTAATTTTATGCTCTTTATAGTTTCTATGCTAATAAAATTCTTAAACTTAATAAGTCCCTTTCCTATTTCTTCTTTTTTGGCAGCTACTATGGCTTTATTTCTAACGAATATTTCAGGTAGCAATTGACGCATACCGTTAATTGGGGTATTAAAGGTACTTAAAACTCTTCCTTTTACAATACTTTTACACCAGTATGGATGTATTTCAGATTTTGAAACTGTTTCGGTTGCAGCAAAATTTTTCTCTTTGAAACTCCTGATAAATTTTGCAATGATAGAATAATCGATTAGCGGCCTCTTTCCATCAATTACGCAAATGTTAAACTTTTTTAATCTGCACCGATTTTCAATGTCCTTTATAAGAATTTTCCTAGGCAATCCATCTTGTCTGAATGCCTGGTGTTTTATTATATAATCTAGCGATGACCATTTGGCAATTTCCTTAATAGCGGCAAGATCGCCAACTATAATTATTTTTAAAAATAAGTTTGATTTAATGCAGCCTGCAATCGGTCGGCAAATGGAGGGCTTGCCATCTATTTCAAATATATGGCCTGTTTTATCAAGTCTTATTAAACATATGATATTATCTTTTATTTTATTGGATCGTCTCTTTCTTGGAACTACAACTAGCCCAGCAAGTTTTTCAGGTAAATTTTTAATTTCATGTTTTTTCAACCTATGTTTTTTTTTCATATTTTTAGCGATACAAAGATCTTCTCTTGTATCAATATCTATCGCCTTTTCTCGAGGAACTATGAAGGCCTGATTAACTTTTGGACGGCCATACCATTTTTCATATTCGCTTATTGGTAAGTGATAATTTGGTCTTCTTCCGGTTATATAAATAAATCCGCTTTGCCGGTAAATTTTACTATTAGCGATCTTTTTAAAGTACTGTGGGATCAATTTGTTATTTTCAAGCTTAAAAAATCTTATTTTACTTACAACAACTTCATCCACAGAAATAAGGGTTTGAAAGTCGCTTTGATAATATGTTAAAAAAGCCTCATCAATATCATTTCCTTCTCTTAACGGATAGGTAGGGATCAAATTAATCAAGAAATCATACCAATAATTTTCGACCATCTCCAGGTATGTTGTGGCATGCACAATCGCATGAGATAGGTCTGAATGATCTCCTGCAAGCTTTTTTGGGCGTAGAAAAGGAACACTGGCGCCATTTTTTTTTGCTATTTCAGCAATCTCCTCATCATCAGTAGAAACAATTACTCGATTAATGTATTTGCTGTTCTTGCAGGCTTCTATAGTATGAGCAATTAAGGGCTTTCCATTTAGCTCACATATTGCTTTTTTTGCCAATCCCTTTGATCCCCCCCTAGCAGGAATAATTGCCAAAGTTTTAAACCGATTTATTGGTTTAGCAAAATCGCAATTTTTATCATTAAAGAAATATTCAAAAAATTTTGCGTTATATTCTTGGCGCCATTGATAAAGCCATACTTCGGCAATATTTTCCTCTTTTACAAGCTGCTCAACAGTCTGGTAATAGCCGCTCAGGTAGCGGGAAAGTACCAATATTTTTTTTTCTATTGGCGCCTTGGGTATAAAATTCAAATATCCATCTTTCATTTTAAATCACACTTGTCCAAAAACGGATTTACAATAAGCAAATATGTGAGTAATTGAAAAAAATCCTCCTTGCATGTAGGGTGTTCGTTAATTTCCCACAAAAAACGATCACCACCAACAACAAGGAGGACGCCATATGGTACGAAATGCAAGCCTGTTCAGTCAACTGCTTAATTTGATCGACCGCAAACATTTTCATGAATTGGTTTTTCGCCATCATGCTGAACGCTACGCCAAAAGATTCAGTTCTTGGGATCACTTTGTATCCATGTTATTTTGCCAACTGGCACAGGCCAAAAGCCTGCGGGAAATCTGCGGCGGCCTGTCCTGTTGTTTGGGAAAGTTGCGACATTTGGCCATGAGAAGAGCACCGAATAAATCAACGCTATCGTACGCCAACGCCCACAGGCCCTGGCAGATGTTTAGGGATCTGTTTTATCAGACCCTTGCATTTTGCCAGTTGGCGGCTCCGTCTAAAAAGTTCCGGTTTAAAAACAAGCTACTTACCCTGGACTCCACCACCATTTCGCTTTGTCTATCGCTATTTCCCTGGGCGCGCTTTCGCCGTACCAAAGCGGCGGTAAAACTGCACCTTTTGCTGGACCATGACGGCTATCTGCCCACCTATGTGTGTATCACTGAAGGTAAAAAGCCCGATGTCACCGTGGCCCGTAAATTGTCACTGGCTCCCGGTTCGATCATTGTCATCGATCGAGGCTATACCGATTACCGCTTGGTGGCCTTTTTGAGATGGAATCTGTTAACTTACCGAAACTTATGGCAATGGATCGATAAGCCCTTTGAAACCAAGCCAATCGTGCCGAAGTCTGTCCAATATCCGCTATCGTTTAAAGGTGTTGGACAGCATTTGATAGTAGCGCAGACAACCTGATATCAGAAACAGCTCTCTTTACTCTCTAACCGCCTGTTTTTATTAAGGTCGATATCAGGTTCTTAAATTATTTTGGACAGCAATGATTATAAATATTGTTCTCTTTTCTTAAAAATTTCCATCTATTCATAAATTTTTCATCAATTTTTATGCTATGCGACTTAGGCAGATTCAATACATAATTCTTTCGTCCTCCCCAAATTCTCATTTGAAGTGAAAAATCGATGCAGTCCACTTCCTTTATTCCGGTGTCGCAGAATTCCAACCCATTACCAACTGCAGAACGCCTTCTTACAGCTATCCAGGCACTATCCACTACATCAACTTGATGACCAGTTGGTTTTATTCTGAGGATATTGTCGTGTAATGTAAGGCTTCCCCCCGTTAATCCCACACAGCCTATTTTTGAATTTCTCTTAAAAATATCGGAAATTTGGCAGAATAATTGCGTGTTAGCTTTTTTATTATTTTTGGAGATAAAAACAATGATTCTGCTTTTGCTTTTATATAATGCTTGGTTCCAGTTTTTATCAACTATCAGCTCAATAGGCACCGGCATCCCATCCAGCGATAGTTTGAATTTACCATCGGTTACTATTGTAAGCTCATATTCATCAGCCTTAATCATATTTTCTGGAAGGATAGATCCCCAATTTTGGCGAATATGTGTATTTCTGACGATAACATTTTCTGGTTCAATCTGCGTTTGAATATCCTTGCGATTTGACTTATGTGGTTGATGGAAGGTATAATGATCTAATATGAGAGTATGAATATTATTTTTTTTTAAGCGGCCATAAAGCTCCACATTTGAATAATTTGCGACCTTATAATATCTCTCATCGTATCCATTTACCTCGTAAAAATGCTTTTTTTTTATCGAAAAGCAAGCAGATTCATTCATTGTCTGGGGATGGCAATGCGCTCCTGGAACACCAATAATTTCTTTCAATATCATAGGATCTTTGCGCCAGCGTAATTTTTGCATCAAATGATCTAGAATTGATTCATCTATTATATCACGTGAACTGCTACCACTGATATGTCTAGTCAAAAACGAAACAAGAATTCGGTCATATTTTAAATGTGGTTCAAATAAATAACGCAAGGCATCAAATGTGCTGGGAATGCGATCATACCATTGAATAACTGCGATATCCGAACGCATCAGCTTTCTGATCGCTGTATTAAATAGCAAAGTGCAATTTCGAATGAAGCCGGGTTCATTGAAATAAAAATAGCGAATCAAATGCGGATATTTCCTCTCATAGCCAGCCACCATCTCTCGTGTGTTATCCCTAGATCCATCATCTAGAATGATAATCTCATAGGGCAGATCAAAATTCTGCCTGCACCATATATCCAAGGACCTCTCGGCCAGTTTCGCCTGGTTAAATATAGTTCCTATTATTGAAAGTACCGGACGGTGCATTTGCTAAAGCTCCTTTATTTTTTCAAACCACCTCCGAGCCATCTCCTTATATCCACAATAGTCAAAATGGACTCCATCAATGAGAAAATCTTGCATATCACTGAAATCTACTGATACCAACTCATATTCTTCAATCAACTCATTGATTGCAATGTTGGCCTGCTGTATCCAATGATTGGAGCGTGTGCTGTCAAAACAAGGCATTGCATTACCATTAACTGGAGGCAAGTTGCCGACCAAGAGCTTTATATTGTATCGCAAGAAAATTCTGATAATCTGCCGCATGTTATCCTTGTATAAATCAACTGGAAAATCGGGATTTTTGGAATCATTTGTACCGGCCAACAGGCAGGCAAGTTTCGCACCTGGGAGCTCAGCAAAGGATTGTATAACAGGAAAAGAACGGCGCAGAATATCGATCGAGGTCTCTCCGTTAATACCATGATTCAAACAAGTCCACTCCTGTTTTAAATAATTACTCAGCAACAACCCAAGTTCTTCGGGGTATCCTCTTATAAATTCACTTCGAGCTCCAAATGTGAGACTGTCTCCTAAACAAAGCACAGTGCCGTATATCAATTTGTCCTCCTCGCTTCGAAAATCATAGCATTGCTTGTATTGGAGTATTCATCTTTTTTATAATTCCCAAAAATGCTGATAGGCGTTAGTCCAGCTTTTTTCATATTTGCTTTTATTTGTTCCTTTGAGGAATACCTGGTATAATCAGTAATTTTAAACTTTGAGGTTTTTCCTGAAATATCAGTTATTTTATAAGTTAATTCTATTTTATTAATTTGAGACTTTACATCTTTCCAGATCTTTTTTTCTCTTGATATCCACCCATTTCTTGAGGCAAACCATCTGTCTTTGTAATCAACGATGCTTTTACCGTCTTCATTTCTTGAAAAGATAGGCAGCTGTTTGAACATATCCAAAAGCAAAATTCCGTCAGGCTCCAAATGCTCATAGACCAATTTAAAAAATTTAATCTGATCCTGAATATTGAGAAGTTTTGAATAGGTTGAGAAGGCACAGATAGCAAGTTTAAATCTCTTTTTTAATAAAAAACATGTGATATCTGTGCACACCAGTTGATAGCGTGAACGGTTGCATTTCAATAATTTTTTCTTTGCGCGCTTAATCATTTCTATTGAATTATCGATCCCTACGACACAAATATCATTATCTACCAAAGGTTTTACAATACGCCCTGTGCCACAGCCAAGTTCAATTACTGGAGATTTTTTTTTAGCATAATCTAGGTAAAATGCGAGATCGGTATGCCCAATGTTATGGCCCATGTCAATGTCATAAATATCCGCAAAGCAATCATAATTTATCATCTTAAACCTTCAGGGCGATGTAGTTTTGGTGGGCATTTTTCCATAAGATTTTGATAGATATAATTTCGCATTTCTAAGATTTCTTTGGCTTTTAAATTCTTATACTCGATAACCTGCCCGGATTCCATTTCGCCTCCAGTTACAAAAAAATTACTGTAAAAAACAACTCGACTTCCACTATGATCTAAAAAACGAATGTCGAATTTATCATAGTTTTCAAATGCCGTAGAGCCTGGTACTGGAATAAAAATGCTGATCAGCCAGTCATCGGGTTGTGTTTCAACAACAAAATTTACGGTTTCTTTGATGCTGTGCCATGTCTCACCTGGGCTGCCGACGATTAGCGACACCCTGGCCTTTATTCCAGCATTTTGGATATATTTAATTGCTTGGCGGTTTTCTTCAACTCTAGTTCCTTTCTTCAATTTATCCAAAATAGCTTGACTACCACTTTCCACTCCAATGCAAAGCGCTATGCAATTCGCATCTGCCATTTTGTCAGCGAGATCTTGGTTTATTAAGTTTGCCCTTGTCCAACCGCGCCATTTTATTCTCCGCTTTTTTAGTTCCTGGCAAATTGATGAAATTCTATTATGATTTAAAGTTAGGGTGTCGTCAAGAAAGAGAAAATTATTTACCTTGTGGATATCGCTTACATGATCAATTTCCTGAATTACATTTTCAACAGATCTCAACCTAATGCAACCTTTCCACGAATGCTGTGAGCAAAAGATACATTTTCCGGGGCAGCCTCTTGCTGTTATAATAGTTGTTGCCGTTTCATTGTCAATAGTACGTGTGTATTTGTTAAAATCTATCAGATCCCTGGCTGGAAAAGGTATAGAATCTAAATTACGGATAAAGGGACGCTTTCCAGTATAAATATGTTTATTTTCTTCATTTAGGAAATGTACACCCTTTATTTCGCAAAACTCTACTTTCCCAGCCATATAGCTTTTAACAAATTCATATAGAGTTTGTTCACTTTCTGATTCAAAGACAGCGTTGCATTCTGTATCTATGATAGTTTCAAGAGGTAATGCAGTAGGATGCGGTCCGCCACATATTATGGGAGTATTAGGAAATCGTTTTCTTAAGGCATTGGAAATTGAGACAGCATATTGATATTGGGGAGTCCCAAATGAAATCCCATAAATATCAGCTTTTGATTTAATAGCTTGCTTAATGCAATATTCTACTGATATATTATCGTTTAGGTTTTGATCAATTATATGAATATCAACGTCAAGCTTTTCCCTTAAGTAAGATGCTAGATACAGTATGCCAAGAGGTGGCGAAATACGTCTGTCAACCATACTTAGCATCGGCGGATGAATGAGTGTTATCTTCATGCTCCTCCTTTATTCCTCAAATATTTTCAAAATATTTTTGTAATGTTCAGCAATTGCTACAGCTGGCTTGATGCTATGTTCAAATTGTAGATAGGCGTCATTTAGAATCATAAACTTCATCAAATCATTTATTTTTTTTTCAGGTAGTCTTTCATCCCCTTGCCCATCTCTAATAAATTTATATATTGTAGGAGTAAGCCAATGCTTTTGGTAAATGAAAACATCTTTGAACAGGCTCCCCTTAGTAAACAAATTAAGCTTTTCTAGCTCGGTTAAATAATAATAACAAAACCTTCCATAATCTAATATTTTAAACGGGCACCTACAACTCAATTCCCAGTCTATTAATCCGATTTTTGGAACACCGATGCACCCCTTTAATTTTAATATATTCCATGGTGTAAAATCTCCATGTATCAAACAATCAAATTTATTTTTGTGTAAAACAGATAATTTTTCGATGATATCAGAAATTTCTTTATCAAAAACTTTTCCGAATGCGCGTTTTAAATTTGAAAATAAATGCTCAGTATAACAACTGCTGCTGTTTGTCTCCTTTTCGGTTCTACTGTGAAGTTCTTTTAGACAATCAGCAGCGAGTTGGAAGTCTTTCTTTATTTTTTGTTTTATTTTTTTTGAGCTAGTCTCCGCTGAATATCTGTTTGTTGCCAGCTTTGAGGATAAACTTTCACCATTCCAAAAGGATCGGATTAAAACATTCAAATCGCCTATTTTTTTTAAATGAATTAATTCTGGGATACGAATATTTCTCAATTTCAGAGATTGGAGAACTTTCCAAATATCATATTCTTTAACTAAACTTTCATCATATTCATCAGACCGGCAATAAACCGCAATAAGCTTGGGTTCTGATTTATCATCCTCAAAAACAAACTGTTTGATACGTCCTTTTTCATACCTTTTACCTGGCGTACTAGATACCTGCACTGACCTTAATCCCTTTGGCTTGGTAGAAAAAAAAAGCTGCCAATTGTCACGCAGGTAGCTATGAATTTGGCTCTGATGGCTCAGGATATTAGACTTTCCGGAGATGATACTATAGCTGGCAACATAATCCGCAATGTGGCCTAGTTTTACAGCTCTGATTTCAAGGGCTCTAACTTTTTCGTTCAGGCTGCTAGCATGATCTCTTTGTTTTAAATTGCGATAATAAAACAATGTCAAGTCAGCGTTGTTTAAAGGGATAAGCGCTTGAACCGATTTATAATCGGGAATGGGATAGTAAAATTGCATTTTTGAAAAGCCAGCTGCACCCAGCAACTTTTTATATCCATGCAGGTCATAAGTATATGTATTATATGGACGATTTAGTTTTTGAATTGATTTCTCATTTGCCTTTTGCCTATCAAGATACGTGATATGGCTGATACCTGTGTGATCGTCCATTTCACCGATTATGTATTTGAAACCATGACTGTTTTCTATTCCTATATACAATATCCCGTCTTTTTTAAGTAAATCCCTTGCTAGTTTTAGTACATGAAGCTGACTATCCATAGGTGAATTCTTATTTCTGGAAGCCCCGACCCATTCTAGGACACCATTCATCACTATGATGTCAAAACAATTTGAAGAAAATGGCCTGTCCAAAATATTTCCGCATACAACCGTAATATTATTAATATTATCTTGTTCGCAACGCTTGCGAATGAATCGGCAGCGGTCAAGTGTTCCGTCCAAGGCAACGACCTCTTTAGATTGCCTGCTAAAATAACAAGCCATTGTCCCCCACCCTGCTCCAAGATCCAGAACAGTACAATTGTGAGTCGCTGGCAATATATACTTGAAGTCATTTCGGGTTTCATCTACGATTATATGATGCAAGAAAGGATAATCTGCTCCGAAATATTCCCATACAAGGTCTCTCCAATATTTTCCATTATCCATCTCCCTTAGTAACTTTTCTTTTTGCTGTCTTGGAATTTCTCCATAATAATTCGTATCTTCAGCAAGTATTGGAATATCATCAATGATAGGATAATTCTTTCCACAACTGCAGATATACTCATCACCGTTCCATGTTAACCTTGAATGGCATTTTATGCATAGGATAGGAATCATTTTCAGTTCAATCCTCCAATGGCATTCAGCACTTTCAATCTTTTTTTTGCACGTTTATGATTGGGATCAATGATTAATGTCATGTTGTAACGGTAAATTGCGACGCTCATATCGCTTCTTTGGTAGGCAATCTCTCCAAGGTAAAAATGAGCCGCTGTAAACATCATCAGCTCTAACTCCATAAATTCGTTTTTCTTTAGCCACATTTTCATTTCTTGTTCAGCTTCCGAAAAATTACCTTCCAAATACTTAATTTTAGCCTTTTCAATCTCGCATAATGCAATTGTTTGCGCTGTTTCGGCAAACTTTTGGAGTTCATCGTAGTAATGGTAGGCTGATCGATAGTCCTTATTATCAGCGTAGTCCCGGGCTATTTTCAAAAGTGCAGATTGAACATAAAAGTAGAGCTGCCGCCGAAGTGACACTGGCGGTTTTTTTTTAAGATATATTCTGAACTCTGAAATTATTTCTTCACTGTCTTTTAGATCATTTCTGCGAGCTGCAATTCGAAATAAATTCCTGTATGCCATAAAATTATCGGGATTCTTTTTTATGATATTACGATATCCCTGAACGGCTTTTTCAAATTCCCCCTGAAATTCTAAAAATTCAACATGTGCGATATCTCCAGCATCATTTTTATGTGCTTCTATTTCCTCAGCGACTCCCACATAACTTTCTAATTTAAATCTCAAACTTTCAAAAAAGAACCGATACTGTATTCCTTTAACCATTGCATCTGGATTTTTATAAAATCCCGCCCATTTCTGCTTGTAGTATGATTCAGATTCCTCTCTAATCTTTTCTCTTTGAACTACACCTAATAAAGGAGTAATCGTACCACTTCTGAGATGATGTATACCAATCAACTTGTTGTTGATCATATAAAGCTCATATCCATTTTTTCTTATTTGATGACAAATATCAACATCCTCCCAATAAAGGCGGTACTTTGTATCGAATTTGATTCCATGTGCTTCAAAAACTTTTCGCTCAAAAAGCATGCAACATCCTGATAAAAAATCCACTGGAATATAATCGAACTGCCTTAAAGGGTTTTGCCACCAATCGCTGATTTCGGTGATAACACCTTCACGGTTTATAAAACCACCCCCGATACCGACACACCCAACGTTTGGAAGTAATTTGAATAGTTCAATTAAATTTTTTAGGCTTGCAGGCTGGAAAGTCATATCGTTTTGAGTTAACAGAACATATTTGCCGCTGCATATTTCAAGTCCACAATTGAGACCTCCGCCAAAAAAAAGATTTTCTTTGTTAGCAACCAATTTGATTCTAGGGTCTTTAATGGACTTAATAAATTCTAAGGTGCCATCGGTGGAATGGTTGTCAACAATGATCAATTCAAAATTAGAATAATTAACATCATTTAAAATATTATTAACAGCTTTTCTAGCCAATTCTATGCGATTGTAGTTCAATAATACAATACTCAATTGTTGATCATGCATTGTGCTCATTGAATATTATTTTCACTCCTATTTCGGCCAAGCCCCTCACACATATAATTGAACACCGCCCTGATAGTCTTTTTCCAATTTTCCGACAACGCCGACCTGAAATAAAAGAGTATAAATTACTTCATAACTTTTCAAAATAATTTTTGAGAACAAACACTATTCGTCTTTCATTCCACCGGATCTCCATGAATTCTCGGCTTTCTTTGCCAATTTCTTCACATAGATTTTCATCAGCTATCAATTCCTCAATCTCGCGTTCTAGTTCTTCCGGTGTTCTTGCAATAATCCACGGTAACTTATCTGAACCCGAAAAGTTTTTTAAATGCTGAATATTCCAATCATCCAATCCGGCAATCACCGGTTTGCCTTGGCTCAACGATTCAAGCGATGACACGCCGTAATAGCCTTGCATGTGATCAAAAATGACATGGCAGGCATTTTTCCTCTTCATGCATTCTTTGTGATTCGTGTTTTCAATGATATCGACTGCAACCCGTAGTGATGCTGATTCCCGGTTCAACCTTTCACTTACCGCCACAAGATCCGCAGTATTCTTTAAATCCCTTCGCGTTGGCGAGTGTCCGATGACCATCCTTTTATTCTTAGCCGGTCTTGCAGGATTGTACAGGGGGTCAGTAATTGGAACGAGGTTCGGGACCCAGTGCGCTTCTGGCAACAGTTTCAAAAGATCTGGCGTGCTGACCAGAAGATGCCGTCTTTTCAGACGTTTGTATTTCTGCCGGTATTTTTCAGGGTTGCCGCGGAAGTCGGGATGACCATGGTGATGGTGGACAATTTGCTTTCCTTTCATGTAGTCCACCACTTTGAAGGGCCCGAGTTCAATATTTTCATCCGCCGTCATGTGGAAATGAAAAACATCACTGGTTTTCAGCAAGTCTTCAAGTTCGTCCCAATCGTCTCCTTTCAGCCACGGCAGATGAAGATCTTTTTCGTACATGAAGTTGTATCGGATCTCCTTGGTGATCAGCCTGCAACTGTGCTCTGTATATTTGTTGATGGCCCGGGTAAAGGCGATTGCCGTTCCCGCAGGATCATTTATGGTGATCATCAGAATTTTAATCACTTTGTGGATACAGCTCCACCTTTTTGTTCAAAAAAGTTTAGTATATGTATATTTTCAACAGGTTATGTTCAATCAATCCAATTTGGACCCCAAGCTGCAGCTGACAGCTACTTTCGGTGGCTCACACCTCGGACAGTTTCTTAACTTTCAGTCTGTCGCCTACCAGCTTCCGGATGCAGTCGTGAATTTCTTCCTGTCTTCCAAAGGAGGTAATCATCACGGCATCCGGATTTATCTGCGCCAGTTTTTCGGGCGGCTGAACGATGAGCCCGTTGAAGGGTTTTCCCTGCTTGGCTGGATCGCTGTCCACCACCCCGATGACCACCAGCTGGGAGTCCTTGATGGCCGCGTAAACCACCTCGGCGGTTTCGGCGACTCCGAACAGTAACAGGGTGCGAATGCCTTCCCGGTAAAAATCCTCTAGAATATGGACGATTTCTTTTTTGACAGCACTATACAGTTGGACGATCTCGCTGGAATAGGCCAGCAGGGACTGACGGAGTTCATTTTGTCCCTTGGTGGTCAGGTGATAGCTGCAGGTCCGGTTGGTTTCACCGCTGACAGTGATAACACCCCCATCTTTCAGAGACTTGATATAATTGTTGACCATGGAGCTGCTCAGGCCGGTGTTGCGGGCGATTTTATGCTGGCTGCCGCGCGGTTCATTGTGAATGCTCAACAGCACGGACAATCGCCGGCAGTGCTTGGTGGGTGTCAGATATTTCGAGCTAAAGGCCTGGATCATTGATTGCGTCAATCTGCACTAGAGATAATCGTCCGTTCAGTGGGTGGATAGCTGCAATTTTTATTCCAGGTTTGAGTCTGTTGATGTTTTTTAATTTCAAGTACTTTTTTTAACTGGCCACTTCACCATAAAATACAAAGATTGCCCCGGTTACCCGGAAATCGGAACTGTCGTAAACCGCTAACCGTGGCTGCCTGTTATATATTATTATTTTATTAATATTCAAATAGTTGTGACTTTTTACCCTGCAATCAAAAACCTGTGGGCAGCTTGCCTCCAGGTTTCAAACAGGCCTGAAACCATTTATCAGCTGAACAGTATCCCCTTCATTGGAGTTCAAATAATTGGCTGGAAATAATTGGAGATTTGAAGCTATTCGGTTGGAAAGAACTGTGCAAGTGTCAAATCCTTGACAGGTTCCTGACTGTCTACAGATGGCCTGGCGTATTGAAAAAGCAGTTTCTCAATGATCTTTTGTAAATAGCTTGACTTGGTCAAGAATCTAGTCTATAAGGTGAGAATGGAGATTGTCATATGGCTACACAGGTAAACATTTACGAGGCAAAAACCAAGTTTTCCAAATTGATCAACCAGGCAATGGCTGGTGAAGAGATCATCATTGCGAAATCTGGAAAACCCGTGGTCAAACTGGTTCCAATAGGCACACTGTCGAACGATCGCGTCCCAGGGTCAGCAAAAGGGAAAATCACTATGACTGCCGACTTTGATGCTCCCTTGCCGGATGAAATTATGGAATGCTTTGAATGAAATATTTGCTGGACACCCATACATTTATCTGGTTTATCACTGCGCACCGAAGCTTGTCTCCAAAAGCAAGGGATACCATTCGGGATCGAAATAACGAAATATTTTTCAGTGCTGCCAGTGCCTGGGAAATTTGTATTAAAAGCCAGCTTGGAAGGGTAAAGCTTAAGGAAAATCCGGAATATTTTATCATGCAGCAACTGTCTGAAAATCGGTTTCAGCCCTTATGCATCAAAATTTCACATTCAGTGCATACGCTGAACCTGCCTGCAATTCACAAAGATCCTTTTGACCGCATGCTCATTGCGCAATCAAACGTTGAGCGTCTGCCACTGATTTCCGGAGATAAAATTATTCGCAAGTATGACGTTTCCGTGGTTTGGTAATAATATTGCTGCATCAATGAATATTAGACATTTTTACGCCAAACACATCAGGCCACGCCGGAAAAGCCCATGAACTCATCGTGATCCGTGTCCATGGCAATACCGTAGGCGTCCTCGCCTTTGAACTTGAAAACAATATGGGACGGGTCAATGGTGCCGTCGGCGGTATCGTTCTGGCGGACGGTGAAAGCCAGGGTGGCAGTTCTGGTTTTTGCATCATAAAGCACGTAGTCAGGAAAGCTCGGCAGGGTGATTTCGGTGTCGGGAATCGTCTGGCCGAAGTTATAGGCTTTGCCGTCGCCGCCCCCCATGGAGCGGCTGATGCTCCAGTTGTAAGGGTTTTCAACGGAGTTGCGATCCATGTCTTTGCTGAACTGGAATTTCATGGTCAACGATTTTTCAGCTCCCGCATTGTCCAGGTAGCTGTTCAGGGTCGACACCGGGGTATTGACTGACAGGCTATAGTAAAAAGTGCTGCTGCCCCAGGCAAACATTATTTGAGGCGGCTGCACCTGGTTGAGGTAAGCGCTCAGGGTTGAAGACAAATCCGCGTCTTTGTCCTCGAGAAATTCCATTATTTCCTGGGCTTTTTCCATCTCCCCCATGTCGGCGTAAGCATAGCCGATTTCAGCATAAGCATCATAAAACTCATTATTTTTTCGGATGGCGGCTTCAAATTTTTCAATGGCCTTTTCGTAATTGCCCTGTTTGTTGTGGGTCAACCCGAGTCCATAATTTCCGTAAGCACTTTCCGGTTCCATCCTCTGGACGGTACGAAATTCCTTTTCGGCTTCAGCAAATTTTTCCAACTTCAGGTATCCCTGCCCGAGGGAATAGTGACTGGTGCTCCCTCCGGGGTTGAGTCGCACCGCTTCTTTATATTCCGCCAGGGCTTCGGCGGTTCGATCCTCGGCAAAATACAGGTTGCCCAGGTCCAGATGCAGATCATCCCGGTCGTTGTTTAGCTGGATGCCCCTTTTATAGGCCTCGATGGCCTTATCGGTTTCGTTCAACTTGAGATAGGTCTGGGCCAAATATTTGGTAGCATCGGCCGTAAAAGACGAGGAAGGGGAAAGATTGATGGATTTTTGAAACTCCAGCGCCGCCTTTTCGTATTCTTTTTTCATATACAGATCAATCCCGTTGCCCAGGGCCTGGTTCGACAGGCTATCGAGCTGGGTCTGCTGCTGGCTGGAGGTGACAAACAGGCTGTCAGGGCTGACGGCACCGAATAAATCCATGTCCCTATTCCTCTAAAGTTGTGCGATGATGATCCTGTCCAGCGAATATATCGGCTGATCCGGTGATAAACTTTAGCTTGAATTCATGGTGAAAAACATTTGGATTTAAATCTCAAGAAATTCCACATAATTGCCGATAACCGGATTGACAAACGGCAGCCAGGACAATTTGCCTGCCGCTGCCATTAACCCGGCTGTTTTCAATAGGGCCATGGATAACAAAGATCACAATCTTGACCTGGGGAATTCAGAAATGCCCATCGAAGGGGTTGCTGGTTGGGATATTGACGCCAATGACTTGTCCGGCTGCCTGCAGCCGGAGTTTTCGGCTGAAGCGATGCTCATCGTTCAGGAGGGGGTCATCAAGCAAAGCAGCCCGGCGATGGCTGAAATGAGCGCCTATGCAACCGAGGAGATTCTCGATACCTGTGTGGCCAGCTTTTTTGACACCGAACATATCGCTGCAGTTGAATTCCTGTGCGAACATGTCCGACAGGGGCTTGAGGGTTCGCAGCAGCTCGAAGCCACCCTGGTTTGCAAAAGCGGCCGCCGGCTCCTTACGCAGATCACCGCTGTCCCCTGCACTTTCGACCAAAGGCCGGCCTGCCGGTTGAAAATCCGCCACTTGGGCTTCATCCCCCCGCTGTTGGAAGCAACTGACCCCGATGGCGCAAATCTTTTTGCCGGTATTGTCTAGTCTGGCGGCAATGATCACTGCCCCTTAAGACATGCCAGCGCGGCTTCAAACTTTTCGTTGACCGCCAGTGACAGTGCTGCGGCCTCTTCCAGCAGCTTGCAGGCCTGCTGCTTGCCATTTGCCTTTGCTTTTTGGGCCCAATTCCTGTAATTTAAAGCATGGTCTTCGTTGTGCTTGATCCAGTGCTGCAGAATTTTGAACATTTTTTCATCAAACGGCAGCTCCGGGCTGGCATCATGGTCATGGTGGTGATGGTGGTGATCGTCTGTCATGGTATTCTTCCTTTTTAAAACATTTGCCGGAATCGCAAAAAGCCTGATTGTCTCACGCGGCCAGGCCTTTTAACGTGCTTGCTCGGGAGCAGTTCAGGGCCAACTTACTAATATCATCCATGCCAGTCAAGAAGGAAACAATCCCCGCCCTGCCATCGGATAAAACGAATCCGCATTCAAACGGTTTACAGGCGTCATGCAATTGCGTTTAAACAAGAAAACAGCCCTTGTGATGCTGGTCCTGGTGCTGGGCATGATCACCGGGATGCTGATCGGGGCCTTTTTTGGCTTCACCCGCGACCTGCCTCAGATTCGGGCCCTGGAAAGCTTCACCCCCCCGGCGGTCACCCGGATTTATTCCGCCGATGAGGTGCTGCTGGCCGAGCTGTACCAGGAAAAAAGAAATCCCGTGCCGCTGAGTCAGATCCCCATCTATCTCAGGCAGGCCCTTGTGGCCACGGAAGACCGTAAATTTTACCGACACAGTGGTGTCGACCTCAAGGGCATCGCCCGGGCCATTATCAAGGATATCCGGGCCGGGGCGTTCGTGGAGGGTGCCAGCACCATCACCCAGCAGCTGGCCAAGACTTTGTTCCTGACACCCCGAAAATCACTGGTCCGCAAAATCAAGGAGGCCATCCTGGCCTTTCAGCTGGAGCGCCGCTATACTAAAAATGAAATCCTCGAGCTGTATCTGAACCAGGTTTATTTCGGCAGCGGTGCTTATGGCGTGGCTTCGGCGGCTGAAATATTTTTTGGAAAATCTGTGCAGGATCTGGATCTGGCCGAATGCGCCCTGATCGCCGGCATGCCGAAATCGCCCTCGCGCTATTCTCCCCTGGTCGACAAGGAGCTGGCCATAAAACGCAGAAACACGGTTTTGCGGCAGATGCGTGACACCGGCATCATCGACCCGGCCCAGTATCAGCTGGCCGTGGCCGAAAAGCTGTCGCTTGCCAGTGGCAAGCGCAATGCGATCCGTGCGCCCTACTTTGTGGAGTATGTCAAAAAATACCTGGAAGAAATCCTGGGAGCCTCGCTGCTCTACAAGGGGGGGCTGTCCATCTACACCACCCTCAACGACAAACTGCAGCAGGCTGCCGAAAAGGCCGTCACCGACGGCCTTGCCGCCCTGCAGGCGCGGATGCAGAAAAACAGCATTCCGCCCGACGATGCTCAGGCCGCCCTGATCGCCTTCGATGTGACCTCCGGCGGCATCCTGGCCATGGTAGGCGGCACCGATTTTTTCAAAAGCCCGTTTAACCGGGCCACCAGGGCCAGACGGCAGCCCGGATCGGCCTTTAAGCCCATCGTTTATGCCGATGCCATCGAGCGGGGGTTTGCCCAGAATAAAATGATCCTTGATGCCCCGGTGGCCTTTAAAAGGCCCGGTGGCAAAGGCGACTGGCGCCCGCAGAATTTTTCAAAAACCTTTCGGGGGGAAATCACCCTGCGAAAAGCGCTGGCCATATCCGAGAACATTCCGGCCGTGCGCCTGATCGAGATGCTGGGGCCCCAGGCAGTGGTGCGCTTTGCCCGCCGGCTGGGAATCCAGTCGAACCTGCAGCCCTATCTGTCGCTGGCCCTGGGAACCTCCGAGGTCACCCTAATGGAATTGACCGCGGCCTACGCGGTTTTTCCCAGGGGCGGCAAGTGGATAGAGCCTTTCGGGATATGGCGCGTGACCGATCGCCGGCAGCGGGTGATCTGGCGTGCCCGGCCGCGAAAGCACCTGGCCATGAGCCGCGAAGCCGCGGCCATCACAACTGACATGCTGGCTGCGGTCATCCGGGAAGGCACCGGCAGAAAAGCACGTTCACTGCCGGGGCCGGTGGCCGGCAAGACCGGCACCACCAACAACTACCATGATGCGCTGTTTATCGGCTTTTCGCCGGATGTCGTTGCCGGCGCGTGGGTGGGCAGGGATGCCGGGGGCACCCTGGGACCTCTGGAAACCGGCGCCCGGGCCGCCCTGCCCATCTGGAAGCAGTTCATGAAAGCCGCGCTGGCAAAACGCACCAATCTTTATTTTGACATCCCCGACAATGTGATCAAAGTTCCCATCGATCCGGACACCGGACGGCGGGCGGCGGATGGTGCCCCAAATGCCGTCAGCGTGCTTTTCAAAAAAGGCACCGAACCCCGCTAGCGCATAGCGCAGAGGGCATAACGCAAGGCCGTGTTCATGACCCATCACCTATAACCCATGACCCTTTATTTATGTATATATGATGTTCAGCGGCAAGGGCGCATACTTCCACACCCCCGGCTTGGGCAGGATGTGCTGCTCACCGACGGCCAGCCAGTTCAGATCGGGCTTGATGTCCCGCAGTTTGCCGTCTTCCGGCGGCCGGGAGGGGGAGGTCCGCGCGTAGGACGCCTGGAAGGTGCAGATATAATCTTTTTTATCCCGCCCGACGACATAGTTTTTGTTGAAGGTTCGGGGGGTAAGGTGGTTGCCGTCAATGATCGGTTCCAGGTCTTTTTGGGAAAACTTCATCAGCACGGCCTTGGAAACGCCCCGTTCGGAGATGCGCATCAAAGACCGCGTTTCACTGCTTCCGACATAGACCGTCGTGATGCCCGGGATGCGCTTCAAGTACTGGGCGGCCACAATGGCGGCCGTACGCCTGCCGCCGGCCATTACTGGCAGCCCATAGTATTCAAAGAATTTCTTCTGGATGTCTTCAGC
Source organism: uncultured Desulfosarcinaceae bacterium (assembly GCA_964527835.1). GTDB lineage: Bacteria > Desulfobacterota > Desulfobacteria > Desulfobacterales > JAFDCJ01 > JAFDCJ01. The sequence continues at coordinate 20,732 of CAZGNV010000029.1, forward strand.
GTACTTGTCACCCTTTTCATACAGGTCCTTGGATATGTACCGCAGGCTGCGCGCCAGGTCTTCGGCGGCCTCGGCAATGGGCCAGTCAATGCGGACATGAAAGTGGGAAAGGCTGTAACGGTTGCGGGACACACCGCTCGGATCCCTTTGGATCAATAGGGCATAATCCACCGGCAGCAGGGTTTTGAGAAAATTGCGAAAATGGACCGTTTCCAGGTATTTCCAGTTGCGATCGAATTTATGGGAAAGCGACAGGGTTTTAAAGCGCAGCAGATTCGCCTTGGTGGTCTTGTTGTCATCAAAAAAACGGATGTACTTCTTGTGTTCCCCGGTGACAATGTCTTCAACAAAGATGATCAGAAAGGTGTTTTGACTTTCATATTCCTGGTCCGGTATTCGGGCCCGCGGTTTGAGCTCCCGTTTTTCCACAAACGGAAACCGGATCTGCCGGTCAAGAAAATTATGATAAGAGTCAATCAGGGCATACTGCAGCAGAAACTGGTCCAGGTCATCTCTCAACAGTTCATAGTAGGACCGTCTTAAACGATCCTGCTGACTCAATTCTTCCCGGTACTTCCAGAATGCCACCCGACGCTCCTGTTCTGTCTGCCCTGCAAATCGCCGTCCTGTATGATTACAGTCAATTCCGATCAGCTCACAGTAATTATCATGGTATTATGATAGCACAAATTATGAGGAAAGCAAAGTGCAATTTTGCTGAAAAAACGATATTTTATATGATTTTTGGGGAAGTGCCCGGCTATCGCTGATGGTTGAACCGCTCCACCCAGCGATAGATGGACTGGCGGTAGCGGATGGCCAGAAATGCCGCGATAGCGCAAAGCCCGGCCACCACGGCCAGGACAACGTAGTTTTGTTCGAATAGAAACTCTCCCTGGAGGCTCAGCATGAAGGTGCCGGGCATGCGTCCCACGGCAGCGATCAGGAGAAACACTTTCAGCGGCAGGGTGCTCAGGCCCAGGACCAGGCACAAGTAGTCTTTTGGAAAGCCCGGAAACACGAACAGCACGAACAGGACGATGACCCCCTGGCGCTTGAGCAGGCCGTCGAATTTTGCAAACTTGTCAGCCGGGATCATGCGCCGCACAAAACGCTCGCCCAAAAAACGGCCAATGGAGAAATTGATCCACGACCCAATGGCCAGCGCCGTACTCGAATATAGAAAACCCTTAACAGTGCCGAAAAGATAGCCGCCGATAAAACCGGTGGCCTCCCCCGGGACGGGGGCGAATATGACCTGCAGAATCTGGATGCCAATGAAAACCAGCGGGGCGCCCATCCCGAAAGAGGAGATGAACTGTCGCACCCGCTGCCGATCGGAAAGCAGGTGATAGCCGTCCACAACCGTCTGCCAGATATCCGTATGAAAGCGGATCGTCAGCGCGATCGCCACAGCGGCCAGCAGGCCCAGCACAATTTTTGCCACAAGAGGATAAGACTTGAAAGCCATTCCGGTGCCCTGATCGATCAACAGCTGTGCGACGTCCGCCGCTTATTGCAATTTTTTCCTGCGCTCAAGTGCTTTTTTTTGCGACCACCTTTCGAAAAACCCGATCATGCCGGATTCATAAGCCCTGTCGATCTGTTCTTCGCGCACTTTCAGCCCATCGCGTCCCTGGATGGCCGTCTTCAGGCAATCCACCTTGAAAGGGCATGCCAGGCACGATTCAGGGGTGTCGCGCAAGCCGTCTTTGCCCATGGGAAAAACGGTCTCCAGTTTCCCGAAACACTCCGGTGGCTTATTTTTGGACCGGGTCATGGGTGGCTTCCAGTTTTAACCAGGGCGTCGAATTCGCGTCCCATGCGGGCAATGTATCCCTGGTCGGCAAAGCTGAAGTAGGCATTGCCCCCGATGATGATATGCTCGTGAACGGCGATGCCCATCACCTTGCCGGCAAAAACCAGCTGCCGGGTGATGGCCACATCTTCGGGCGACGGGTTTATATCCCCGGAAGGGTGGTTGTGGGCGAAAATCAAAGCCGCAGCCGCATGCCGCAGGGCCGCATGGACCACCTCGCGCGGATAGACACTGCTGCCGGTCAATGTGCCCCGGGAGTGGGTTTCAGTGGCGACCACCCGGTTTTTGGCGTCCAGGAAAATAATCTTAAAATACTCCCGGGTCTTATCCCGCAGACTGTGATAGAGGTAGTCGAACAGTTGCTGTGAATTGTTGATCACATCTTTATGGATCAGCCTCTTTTTAAAGTAACGCTCGGCAACCGCTTTGACAAGCCGGATTCCCATGGCATTTTTGGGGCCGATGCCCTTGATTTGACAAAGCTCCTCGACCGGCGCTTCCAGGACTGCCGGCAGGGTCTTGAATGTGGCCAGCGCCGCCTTGGCCGCCTGCTTGCAGTCCTTGCGGGGGGTTGCCAGTGTCAGCAGCAACTCAATGACTTCATAATCGTGGAAGCCGTCCAGACCGGAACCTAGAAACCGCTGCCGCAGCCGCTGGCGGTGGCCTTGCGCCGTGGGGGAAGTTTTCTTTTTTTCAATCTTCATCAAGCTCAGGCTTCAAATCCCGGGTCATCAAGCGGTAGACCGCCTCTTTGGGTGCCAGGTCTTCATAGAGAATGCGATAAGTCTCATGGCAGATGGGCATTTCCACGCCAAGTTTGCGCGACAGGTTGTAAACGGACTTGGCGGTTTTAACCCCCTCGGCCACCATCCGCATTTCGGCAAGAATGTCCTTTAATTTCCGGCCCTGACCGATTTTTTTCCCCACCGTGTGATTGCGGCTCAAATCACCGGTGCAGGTGAGTATCAAATCGCCAAAACCGGCCAACCCGGTGAAGGTTCTCGGATTGGCCCCCAGTTTGACCCCCAGGCGCCGGATTTCGGTCATCCCCCGGGTGATCAAGGCCGCCCGGGTGTTGAGCCCCAGTCCCAGTCCGTCGATCATTCCGGCTGCAATGGCAATCACATTTTTCAAAGAACCGCCCAGTTCCACTCCCATCACATCATCACTGGTATAGACGCGAAAATGCGGCGTTGCCAGCACCTGCTGCACCAGTGTGGCCGTTGCAAAATCCTTGCAGGAGGCGGTCACAACGGTGGGAAACTGCCGGGCAACCTCATGGGCGAAACTGGGACCCGAAACCACCACCAGCCGCTCAGCGGCGATTTGCGGCAATGTCTGCCGCAGCACGCCGGTCATGGTCAGATGCGTCCGGTTCTCAATGCCCTTGGAAGCCGAGGCCACAATCGTTTCCCGATCCAGATCGGCGGCCATCTTCAGGGTGGTGTCACGCATCACGTGGGAGGGAACCACCACCAGCACCAGGTCCTTGCCGGAGACAACCCTGCCAAGATCATTGGATGGGTGCAGGTTGGGCGACAGTTTGATTCCCGGCAAAAAAACCCTGTTTTCACGAAACTCCAGGATCTGGTCCTTGACCTCGGGTTCAAACACCCACCAGTCTATGGGATATCCCTTGGTGGCCAGCAGATTTGCCAGGGCGGTCCCCCAGCTTCCCGCCCCCACCACGGCAACTTTGATTTTTTCGGGACCGACACTATTTTTAACTTGCATGCTATTTGTCCATTGCTTGTTGCCCATGGTCCGTGGTCCAAAAGCGGCTTTTCATGGCAACGGACTACGGGCAACGGACAACTGGCAATTATTATTCTTTATCCGCCAGTCTTGCCGCTCCCACGATACGCTCGTCAGGATCCAGTCCCATGAGCTTTACCCCCTGGGTGTTGCGGCTGATCACCGAAACACCCTTGATGGGCATGCGGATGATTTTACCGCTGTTGGTCATCAGCATCAGGTCGTCGTCTTCATCCACCAGCAGGATGGACACCACCCGCCCGTTGCGCTGGGTGGTTTTAATGGCGATGACCCCCTTGCCGCCTCGCTTTTGCACCGGGTATTCGTCAATCAAGGTGCGCTTGCCATATCCATTTTCGGTCACCGTAAACAGGGTCTGGCCGTGGCTGAGCACCTGCATGCCCACGATGCGGTCTCCGTCGGCAAGCCGCATGCCCCGGACTCCCATGGAAATGCGCCCTGAAGGCCGGATATCGGATTCGTGGAAACGGATTGACTTGCCCATCAGCGATCCTAAAAACACATTCATGGTGCCATCGGTGAGCCGCGCCGCGATCAGTTCGTCGCCGGCCGCAAGGTTCAAGGCGATGATACCGCCGGTGCGCGGTCGGCTGAAGGCCATCAGATCCGTTTTTTTGACCAGACCGTGTTTGGTCGCCATGATCACATGGTAGCCGGGTTCAAACTGCGGTACGGCCAGCACGGTCGTCAAACTTTCACCGGATTCCAGCTGCAGCAGGTTGACGATGGCCTTGCCCAGGCTCATGCGGCCGGCCTGGGGGATATCGTACACCTTGCACCAGTATACCTTACCCTTGTTGGTAAAAAACATGAAGGTGTGATGGGTGGAGGCCACGAACAGGTGTTCCACGAAATCATCTTCCTTGGTTCCCATGGCCGTTTTCCCCTTGCCGCCCCGGCGCTGGTTGCGATAGAGGGTAATCGGATTGCGCTTGATATAGCCTCGCTTGGAAATCGTGACCACCATGTCTTCTTCGACGATCATGTCTTCGATGGTGATCTCCTTTGTTTTTTCGATGATTTCCGAATAGCGCGGGTCGCCGAATTCCTCTTCGATGGCAGACAATTCCTCTTTGATGATGTTGAGCACCAGCCGTTCATTGGCCAGAATCTCCTTGAAGCGCGCGATATCCTTGAGCAGGTTTTTATATTCTTCGACGATCTTTTCCCGCTCCAGGCCGGTGAGCCGCTGCAAGCGCATGTCCAGAATGGCCTGGGCCTGGATCGCCGTCAACTCAAAGCGGTCCATCAATCGCTGCTTGGCTTCGGCCGGGGATTTGGACGAGCGAATCATGGCCACCACATCATCGAGATTGTCCAGGGCGATTTTAAGGCCTTCCAGGATGTGAGCCCGGGCTTCGGCCTTGTTGAGGTCAAAGCGCGTGCGCCGGACGACAATCTCTTTGCGGTGCAGGATGAAGTATTCCAGGATCTGCTTCAAGTCCAGCAATTCCGGACGGTTGTCGACAATGGCCAGAAAGATGACCCCGAAGGTGGTCTCCATGCGGGTGAGCTTGTAAAGCTGGTTGATGACCACGCCGGCAATCTGGTCTTTTTTCAGGCCCAGGGCGATGCGCATGCCTTCGCGGTCGGACTCGTCGCGCACGTAGCGCAGGCCCTCGATCTGCTTGTTGCGGCTCAACTCGGCAATTTTTTCAATCAGTTTGGCCTTGTTGACCTGGTAAGGCAGTTCGGTGATGACAATGGTCTCGCTCTGGGTGCGCTTGTCCTTTTCAACAATCACCCGCGCCCTCAGCCGGATCAATCCCCTGCCGGTGCGATAGGCTTCCCGGATGCCCTCGGTCCCGTAAATAATCCCGCCGGTGGGAAAATCGGGGCCCGGTATCAATTCTGTCAGCTCTGCCACGCTGATATCCGGATTGTCGATCAGCGCCTTGAGGGCCTCGATGACCTCGGTCAGGTTGTGCGGCGGAATATTGGTCGCCATGCCCACCGCGATTCCGGAAGAGCCGTTGATCAGCAGGTTGGGAATTTTAGCCGGCAGAACGGCCGGCTCGCTCAGGGATTCATCGTAGTTGGGGACAAAATCAACGGTTTCCTTGTCCAGATCTTCCAGCATCTGGTGGGCCAGACGCTGCATCCGGATCTCCGTGTACCGCATGGCCGCCGGCGGGTCTCCGTCAACGGAGCCGAAATTGCCCTGCCCGTCCACCAGGGGATAGCGCATGGAAAAATCCTGGGCCATGCGCACAATGGTATCGTAAACGGCGGAATCGCCATGGGGATGATACTTACCGATGACATCACCGACGATCCGGGCCGATTTTTTATAGGGCTTGTTGTAGTCGTTCTTGAGATCGCGCATGGCGAACAGCACTCGCCGGTGGACCGGTTTGAGGCCGTCGCGCACATCCGGCAGGGCCCGGCCGATAATGACGCTCATGGCATAGTCAAGATACGACCTGCGCATTTCGCTTTCGATGCTGACTTCGACTTTGGACTCGTTTTGGATCATTTGAACTCCCGGTTTTCAGGATTAATTTTTGATGAAGTCGTAAAAAGTCGATTTTCTCGCTTGAGCAAGCCTTTTCGGAGGTGATGTCGCTCGAAAATGACTTTTTACGGCACCGTCTTTTTTAGCTGTTAGGCATTCCCGTTATTTTCAGGCTCCATCCACTGCTGATAGCTTTGCTTGTATATCTCGGTCAATGTCAAAAAGGCGGTCACCACCAGCGGGCCGTAGATAATGCCGAGAATGCCGAAAAGCTTCAGCCCCCCGATGATGGCAAGAAACACCAGCAGGGTATGCATCTGCACCCGCTGCCCCACCAGTTTGGGCTTGAAAACATACTCGATGCACCCGGAAAGCAGCAGGTAAAACACAATGAAAAAGATCCCGGCGGCCACCCGCCCTTTTAAAAACAGATAAGCGGCAGCCGGAATAAACACCGCCCCCACGCCCACGATTGGCAAAAATGCCAGCAGCGCCATGATCACCCCCCATAGAAAAGGGGACTGCAGCCCGAACAGGGCGAAGACGATCCCCCCCAGGGTTCCCTGGATGAGTCCTCCCAGTCCGTTGCCGATAAGAATGGCACCGGCCATGTCCTTGAATTTTTTGATCAGCCTTTCATCCTGGGCGTCAGGCAAAGGAGAAAGCCCGACAATGAAAGTCACCAGCCGCCGGCTGTCGATCAACAGGTAAAAAACGATCAGCAGCATGAAAAAAAAGTTGATCACGAACTTGACGATGTTGGCGGTCATGGAGCGCGCCTGCTCATACAAAAAAAGCCCCACCACCCGGCCGATCTCCGCAAGGCCCTTATTAAGCTCCGCGGCGTCGACCTGGAAGTGAAAATAGGCCAGCAGCGAATTGATCTTTTCGATGAGCCAGCTGTTGGCCAGCAGCTCTTCAATCGGTTTGCTCATTACCGCGTCTTTAGCGGTCAAATAAAGACCGTAGGCTTCATTGGCCAGGATCCCCACAAAAGTCGACAGCGGGATGAAAAGAACAACAAAAATAATGATACAGGTCAGCAGCGATGAAAACGTCGGTCTGAGCCAGCGATTGAAAAACCGGTACAGCGGGTTGAAAATCCCGGTAACCACCGTCGCCAGGACAATCACGGAAAGAAAAGGCCACAGGAGCCATCCCAGCAGAAAACACGACACCAGAAAGATGGCCATAAAAAACCACAAAATGGTGTCATGGGGTATTTTGTCGCTCACAATCGCTCCGGGCCGGCTAAAAAAAAGCCACGGCACAAAGATCCGCTATACTAAAGGAACCGGGGCCGTGGCAGTCATCAAGTGTGTTTGTCGTGGGACAGCCTTGAATGGGTTTCTCAACGGCTGATATAGCCTCCGGCGATAAACAGCAGTATGATTTCATAAATAAACACCGGTACAAAATTGCCATCGAAAATACTGTAGACAATCCCACCACCGATGATGGCCGGTACGCCAAAGAATACCAGAATCCCCAATTTTCGACTGACGTCCATCCTCGCCTCCCTTTATTGGCCCGTTTTCAACCCCAGGGTTTCAGCAATAACCTGTGAGATTTATTATCAAAATTTACTGTATCTGTCAACCGACTATTACCAATAATTGACAAACAAGTAAAGAAAAAAATGACTGCGAAGTTCAACATTCAACGTTCAGGGTTCCAGGTTGAAGCATCAAATCCTTTTTAAAAAAAACAGCCCTAAATCCATAACCTTGTACCTGGTACCTTGCACCCTGCACCCTTCTATCTTTCCACAATCATGGCCATGCCCATGCCGCCGCCAATGCACATGCTGATGATACCGGTGCCGTATCCCTTGCGCTGCATGTGATGCATGCCGGTGACCATCTGCCGGGCACCGGTGCAGCCAATGGGATGTCCCAGGGATATGCCGCTGCCCAGTTCGTTGGGGCGGTCATTTTCAATGCCCAGTTCCCGCATGCAGCCGATGGCCTGGGAGGCAAAGGCCTCGTTAAGCTCGATCATGTCGATGTCGTCCAGGCTCATGCCGGTGGCCTTGAGCACCTTTCTGACCGCCGGCACGGGGCCCAGCCCCATGTAAGCCGGATCAACCCCGCCGGCAGCAAAGGCCTTTACCCGGACGATGGGCTCCAGGCCAAGATCAGCCGCCTTTTCAGCGCTCATCATCAGCACGGCCGCAGCGGCATCATTGATTCCTGAAGCATTGCCGGCGGTTACCGTCCCATCTTTTTTAAAGGCCGGCCGCAGTTTGCCCATTTTTTCCAGGCTTGTTTCCATGGGGCGCTCGTCAGTGTCGAAAACCGTCTCGCCCCGACGCGATTTGATCACCACCGGCACGATCTCCCGGGCGAAAATCCCCTCCTCAATGGCCGCCCGGGCCCGCTTATGGCTGAGCACCCCCAGTTCATCCTGTTCCTGCCGACCGATGCCGTACATTTCCGCGATATTCTCGGCGGTCACCCCCATGTGGTAACCGTAGAAAATTTCGTAAAGGCCGTCGAAGACCATCAGGTCATAGATTTCACCGATGCCGGTCAATTCCATCCGATGCCCCCAGCGGGCCTTGGGCAGGGCCATTGGCACCTGGCTCATGTTTTCCTGGCCCCCGGCCAGCACCACATCGGCCGCACCGGTCATGATGGATGACGCGCCCAGGGCAATGGCCTTGAGTCCCGAACCGCAGACCTTGTTGATGGTAAAGGCCGGCGTTTCCTTGGGAAGCCCGGCGGCAATCATGGCCTGCCGGGCCGGATTCTGCCCCTGGCCGGCCTGCAGCACGTTGCCCATGATCACTTCATCAATGGTCACCTCAGCGGCATCATCCGGCCAGTCATAGGATTTTTTCTCGAGCTCCGTCATCGCCTGGTCTTTGAGTTTGTCCGGTGCACTTTCCAGCATCAAAGGGCCGGCAACGGGTTTCAGGTTGATCCTTTTCAAAGCGTCTTTCATTACAATGGATCCCAGTTCCACCACCGGGACCGTTTTAAGACTGCCGCCGAACGCACCGATGGCCGTGCGTGAACCGCTGACGATCACCACTTCTCTCATGCTCAATACCTCCTTAACTTATTGAAGAATCTATAATTCTTTGCAATTAGAATAAACGCCCAATCCGCGAATCATCCGCGGGGTTATTCCATCCGCCGGATCTGATTGATACTATTTCAAGTTCTCATAGATATGTTGAATTTCGGGCTTAACCTGAGGCAAACGTTCTTTGATAGTCTTCCAGACAAGCTTGTAATCCACACCAAAATAAAAATGAATCAGTCTGTCCCTCATTCCTGCCATTTCTTTCCAAGGAATGGTTGGATATTGTTGTCGAATATTATTTGGAATGTTTTTTGTGGCCTCCCCAATGATTTCGAATTTTTGAATAACAGCGCTGGAGGTCTTGTCATCTGAACAAAATTCTTCAAAGCTCATCCTTCCCACAAAATCCTCGATGCTACCCATTGCGGATAAAATATCTTTCAGATACAGCCGGTGATCTCTCATACTGCAATGGCCTCATTCAAAATCGACTCACGGAGCTCATCTCTCAGCGCTCGTTTAGGAACAACGTCTACTTTCTGTTGCAACTTATTTTCAAGAAAAATTGCCAATCCCGTCAGATCGAAAAGGTCCGCTTCATCTTCAAAGTCTACGAGCAGGTCTATATCACTTTCGCAGCTTTGTTCCCTTCTAACATTAGAACCGAATAATTGAATTTCTTTTGCCCGGAATTTCTGGAGAATTTGAGGCTTTAATACCCTCAACCGCAAAAGGATTTCTTCTGTTGTCATCGTTACCATTTTATTCCTCTACAAAATCAGATAATTCAGTCTAACATCAAGTGTTCCAATGTTAAAAAAACGATTAAATACATAATTTTGTATATCATATGCAAACCACCGGGGTCAATGGCGGTCGTTTCAATCTTCGCCATCTTTTGGCGGTGTCTGCGCCTGCTGCTGCCGCAGCCGGCGCCACTGCTCGAGCCGCTGGCTGACAATTTTTTCATACCCGCGTTGTGTGGGATGATAAAAACGGTGCCCCTTGATTTTGTCCGGCAGATCATCCTGCTCCACGATGGCGTCCGGGTGATCGTGGGCATATTGATAGCCCCGTCCGTAGCCCATATTTTTCATCAGCCGGGTGGGTGCGTTGCGGATGTGCAGGGGCACCGGCAGGCAGCCGTGTTTTTCAATCGCCTGCCGGACCCTGCCGTAAGCGCTGTAAATGCTGTTGCTCTTGGGGGCCGTGGCCAGGTATACCGCTGCCTGGGCAAGGGCCAGCTCGCCTTCGGGGGGTCCCAGAAACCTGAAAGCCTGCATGGCGTCCAGGGCAACCGTCAGGGCCTGCGGATCGGCATTGCCCACATCCTCGGAGGCAAAACGCACCATGCGCCGGGCCAGATACAGCGGGTCCTCTCCGGCGGCCAGCATGCGTGCCAGCCAGTACAGGGCCGCGTCCGGGTCACTGTCGCGCAGGCTTTTATGCAGCGCCGAGATGAGGTTGTAGTGCTCCTCGCCGGCTTTGTCATAGACGAGGGCTTTTTTCTGGATGGCCCTTTGCAGCTCTTGCAGCGCGACGGTTTTCCCCCGGGGCTGTTTGAGCAGGGATGCTGCGGCTTCAAGATTGTTCAACGCCACGCGCGCATCCCCGTCGGCCAGGCGCACCAGGTAAGCAAGGGCCTCCGGCTGCAGGACAATTTCGAGGTTGCCGAGTCCGCGCTGGCGGTCTGCCAGGGCCGCTTCAATGATGGCGGCGATTTCTTCATCGCTGAGCATCTTCAGGGTGATCACCCGGCAGCGCGACAGCAACGGGGCAATCACCTCGAAGGACGGATTTTCGGTGGTCGCACCGATCAGCGTGATCAATCCGTCTTCCACATGATGCAAAAAGGCATCCTGCTGGGCCTTGTTGAAGCGGTGGATTTCATCGACGAACAGGATGGTGCGTCGGCGGTAAAGCTGCTGCTGCCTGGCCGCTTCGGCGATCACCGCCCGGATTTCCTTGACCCCGGACAGCACAGCGGAAAAATGAATAAAATGCGAGCGGGTCTCGCCGGCGATGATCCTTGCCAGGGTGGTTTTGCCACAGCCCGGCGGCCCCCAGAGAATCATGGAAAAAATCCGATCCTGCTCAATGGCGCTGCGGATCAGGCTGCCCTCCCCCACTGCCTGCGGCTGGCCGATGAATTCATCCAGCTTGCGCGGCCGCATCCGCTCGGCCAGCGGACGGGAGGCCGCAAGTTCTCTTTGGGCATGATAATCAAAAATATCCATTTTCCCCATTCCGCCTTCCGCATTCTTTTCATTCCGCCTTCCGCCTTCCCACTTCCCCATTCCCACTTCCGCCTTCCCCATTCCCACTTCCATCTTACTTGCGCCCGGCCGCCTCGCCCTTCATTTTTCGTCCTTCCCGCTGCCGGAAAATCAGCCGGATCGGCGTTTTGTCCAGCCCGGTTTCTTCCCTCAACTGGTTGATCAGGTACCGTTTGTAGGAAAAGTGAACGGCCGCCGGATAGTTGACAAAACACACGATGGTCGGGGGTCGGGTGGATACCTGGGCGGCATAGTAGAATTTGATGCGCCTTCCCCGGTGAAGCGACGGTTCATTTTTAGTGACGGCCCGTTCCAGGAAGCGATTCAGCTGGCCGGTGGGAATGCGCCGGGCATACTGCTCGTAAACTTCATCGACCCGCTGAAATATCTTGCCGATGCGCTGGCCGGTCAGCGCTGAAACGGTCAGAGCCGGTGCAAACTTGAGGAACTTGGCCTGCTCTTTGAGCCGTTGGTGATATTGCTTGGCCGTTCGGCTGTCTTTTGGCACCAGATCCCATTTGTTCAGCAGCAGAATGCAGCCGCATCCCCGTTCCAGGGCATAGCCGGCAATGCTGACATCCTGATCGGTGATGCCCTCGGCGGCATCCATGACGATCAGGGCCACGTCACAGCGCTCAAGGCTTTTGAGCGCCTTGATGATCGAAAACTTTTCCAGCTTGCGCGACACGCGCCCCTTGCGACGGATGCCGGCCGTGTCGATGAGCAGATAGGATCGGCCGTTGAATTCGCAGACGGTATCAATGGCATCCCGGGTGGTGCCGGCAATTTCACTGACCAGCAGGCGCTGCTGGCCGAGAATCCGGTTGATCAGCGATGACTTGCCGACATTGGGCCGTCCCACAACGGCCAGCCGGATCCGCTGCTGGCCGTCATCGGTTGCCAGCTCACCGCTCATGGGTTGCAGGCATTCCACCAGGGCGTCAAGAAAATCCGTAAATCCGTAACGATGCTCGGCGGAAAGCGGGTACAAAAGCTCAATGCCCAGCTGGTAAAAATCGGCCAGCAGCGCTTCCTGCTCGGCCCCGTCGATTTTATTGACTGCGTAAAAGACCGGTTTTTCGATGCTGCGCAGAATCTCAACAATCTCCCGGTCATAAGGGGAAACCCCCTGTTTGCCGTCCAGCAGCAGCACAATCACATCCGCATCGTCGATGGCCTGGTACACCTGAAAACGGATATCATCGGCAAAATCATCGCCCCCGGCGAATCCGCCGGTGTCCACCAGGGTAAATTCCACATCGTTCCACCGCGCATCCCCGTGATGCCGGTCCCGGGTAACCCCCGGAAAATCATCCACCAGGGCATCCCGGCTGCGGGTCACCCGGTTGAAAAATGTGGACTTGCCCACGTTGGGTCGGCCGACAATGGCCACGATAGGTTTCATTTTAAGGATCATCTCACAGTTTGTTGTGGTTAGGGCGGACAAACCCGCCACGGAACCGGGCAAAAAAAATGCCAAAATCACAACCGGCGACAATTAATGCTTATTTATCCTGAAACAGCATAAAATTGCAAGTATTGCGCCCTGCTTGGTGTCTGATGCAACCCTTGCAACTGCCGATATCTTGACAGTTCTGGAGTAAAATAGTAATCATCAACCATCAGAACAGGTCTGCCAGGTGCTCAATAAATGACAATCGACCGGTACAACAGGCAATGATGAAAACCCCATCGAAGAGCGCAGCGCCATTGATGGCCTGCCACGAGTGCGACCTGATCCATCGCGTCAGAGCCCTTCCGCCCGGGGGCAAGGCCGGCTGCATCCGCTGCGGGGCCCTCTTGTATCAGCACAAGCGCAACAGCCTGGAACGCTCCCTGGCATTTGTGCTGGCCGGACTGACCCTGTTCATCCTGGCCAACAGCTTCCCGTTCCTGGCGCTGAGAATCGGCTCCCAGATCCGGGAAACCACCCTGATCACCGGCATCCAGGAACTCTATTCACAGCATATGCAAATCGTCGCGATGCTGGTTTTTTTTACCACCATCCTGGCCCCCTTGTTCCAGATGATCTGCCTGCTCTACATTCTGCTGCCCCTGAGATTCAACCGCAAACCCCGCCGGCTACCGGTAGTCTTTCGGTTTGTGCACAGCATGCAGCCCTGGAGCATGATGGAAGTTTTCATGGTGGGCATCCTGGTGTCCGTGGTCAAACTGGCCAAAATGGCGCAAATCATCCCCGGCATCTCCCTGTTTTGTTTTCTGGCCCTTATCTTCGTTCTGGCGGCCATGACGGTTTCGCTGGACGCGCACCTGATCTGGCACAAATGGGAGGCCCACTGATGAATTCTGTTTTCATCACCGCCCGCGAAGCCGGTCTGATCAGCTGCCACAGCTGTCATCTGCTGTGCAAGCAACCAAAACGCTCAGCGGCCCTACGCTGCCCGCGCTGCGGGGCCGGTCTGCATCCGCGCAAGCCCGACAGCATCGCCCGCACCTGGGCCCTGGTGCTGGCGGCCCTGATATTTTACGTACCCGCCAACGTGCTGCCCATCACCACCGTGATATCCCTGGGCCATGCCCAGTCGGATACCATCATGAGCGGAGTGATCTATTTCATCCAAACCGGGATGTGGCCCATCGCCCTGGTTATTTTTGTGGCCAGTGTTTTCGTGCCGCTGGTCAAACTGCTGATCCTGGCGTTGCTGCTTATCAGTGTGCAGCGAAAATCCGGCTGGCGCCAGAAAGACCGTACGAAATTATACCGCATCACCGAAATCATCGGCCGCTGGTCAATGGTGGATATCTTCGTGGTCACCATTCTGGTGGCCCTGGTGAACATGGGAGGGCTGGCCACCATCCACGCCGGACCGGGAGCCGTCTTTTTCGGCGCCGTGGTGGTGACCACCATGGTGGCGGCCATGAGTTTTGACCCCCGGCTGATCTGGGATAGAGAGGAGACCTTCCATGGGTAATGCCAACAATCAAATGCCGCCGCTCGATGGCGTTCCAGAAGCAGAGATCGTCACCCGCAAACGCCGGTTTTCGCTGGTCTGGCTCGTGCCGCTGATCGCCGTTTTGATCGGCGGCTGGCTGGTTTACAAGGCCCTCTCGGAAAAAGGACCCACGATAACCATTGTTTTCAAATCGGCTGAAGGGCTGGAAGCCGGCAAAACCAAGATCAAATACAAGGATGTCGAACTGGGCCAGGTCAACTCCATCAAACTTGCCGATGATCTTGCCCACGTCATCGTGACCGCTGAAATGGACAAGCAGGCCGAAAAGTTCATCTCCCACAACACCCGCTTCTGGGTGGTTCGCGCCCGAATCGCCGCCGGCGGCGTCACCGGGCTCGGCACGCTTTTTTCTGGGGCCTATATCGGCATGGACCCGGGAAAGCCCGGCCAGCCCAAGCGGCATTTTACCGGCCTGGAAATCCCTCCGGTGGTCACCACGGATCTGCCCGGCAGGCACTTCACCCTGCGGGCACCGACGCTGGGGTCCCTGGACATCGGCGTGCCGGTGTACTTCCGGCACATCAAAGTCGGGCAGATGGTCAGCTACCACCTGGATGAGGACGGCCAGGCCGTGACCATCAAGGTGTTCATCCACGATCCCCATCACAAGCTGGTGCGCAAGAACACCCGCTTCTGGAATGCCAGCGGTTTCAACCTGGTTGCCGATGCCGGGGGATTTCAGATTCACACCGAATCCCTGGTGACGTTGATGATCGGCGGGATCGCCTTCGACCTGCCCACCGCTGCCCAACCGGGGCCTCCCGCCGATGAAAATGAGGTCTTCAGGCTCTATCCGGACAGGGAAAGCATCAACAAAAAGCCCTTTGCCCGCAAGAATTTATGGCTGCTGCATTTCGACGGCTCGGTCAGGGGGCTTAAAATCGGCGCTCCGGTGGAGCTGCGCGGCATCCGCATCGGCCAGGTGTTGGATGTTCGCCTGGAATTCGACTATCAAAAGAACGCCTTTCGCATTCCGGTTCTGATTGAGACCGAGGCGGAGCGAATTGCGACCACCGGTGAATTTCCCACCGCCAAAAAACGCCAGAAACTCATGGATATCCTCGTGGCCAAGGGATTGCGGGCCCAGCTCAAATCGGGCAGCCTGATCACCGGGCAGTTGCTGGTGAGCATCGACATGCACCCGGAAGCGCCGCCGGCCAAAATCAACTGGAAGGGCAAATATCCCGAGTTTCCCACGGTCCCCGCATCCATGGAGCTGATTACCGCCAGCGTTACCCATTTTATGGAAAAACTCAACAAACTGCCATTGGAGCAGATCGGTGCCGATCTGCAGCGCACGGTCCACGGTGCCAGAAAAGTGGTCGATTCCCCGGAACTGCTGGCTGCGGTTGCCAACCTGAATGCCTCCCTGGAACAGATGAAGCTGCTGGTTTCCGATCTGCGCACCCACGTGACGCCGCAGATCGGCGCCACTTTCGAACAGGCCCGCAAATCACTGGCGGCGGCCGAGCAACTCCTGTCCGCCGATTCCGCCCTGCCGGTCAAGATGAAATCGGCGCTGGATGAAATTTCCGCCGCCGCACGTTCGCTGCGCCTGCTGCTGGATTACCTGGAGCGCCATCCGGAAGCACTGCTCCAGGGGAAAGGAACCCCATGATGACATCACGAACGATCAACCTGCTGGCAGTCTTTTTGCTGGGCATCGCCGGACTTATGGTGCTGACCGCCTGCGGCAGATCCTCCCCGGTGGCCTACTACACCCTGCAGCCGACTGCGACAGCGGGCGCGGCTGAAACACTCCCGGCGGACATGGCTATTTCCGTAGGACCGGTGATGATTCCTGAAGCCCTGGATCGGCAGCTGATCGTCACCCGCGATGCCCACGACACCCTGCACCTTTCCGAATATCACCGCTGGGCGGCCCCGCTGCAAAAAAATATCGCCGAGGTGTTGGCACAAAATCTCAGCCACCGGCTCGGTTCGCAGCGGGTGACAGCTTACACGGCGGAAGATATTTTCCCGCCGACTCACCGCATCGTGGTCGGCATCAACCGTTTTGACGGCACGCTGGAGAACCATTTCGTTCTGGATGCCACCTGGAGCGTCAAAAAAATCGGCCGTCAAAAGCCTCTTGCAATCCGCCGCACAACCATCAGCCACCCCCTGCAGTCGGCGGACTATAGGGGCCTTGTGGCCGCCCAGAGCAAGGCGCTGGCGTCGCTGAGTGAAAAGATGGCCGCTGTCATCATGGAATTGGCGCAAAAAAGCGGTGACAACTAAACTTGACGGTCTCGTGAAAAGTCGTTTTCGAGCGCCATCAATCCTTTTCGGGAAGAGAGCCGTGAAGAGTTGAGCGTTAAAAATCACAAGCTATTTTAGGGCGTTACTAATAATTCTTGCGATTTAGCGAAACCCTGAACGGCTCCCGAAAAGGCTTGCTTAAGCGAGAAAATGTTACTTTTTACGGCTTCATCAAAATTTAGCCATTGCTGGGGCGGTACAGGGCATCGACCACGTTGCGGATGTATTGTTCGTCCGAGATCCCGTCGGTGGCTTCCGGGGGAAAGCTGACCATGGATGCATAAAAGGCCACGAGATCCCTGAAAAGCGCAATGCGCGCGGCGGGCTCGAATTCATCGCGGCGCACCAAGGCCTGCAGGGCCACGCGGGCGGCCGCTGGACTGACATGCTGTCGCAGGCGCGCCTCCAGGTGCGGATAACGGCGAAAGGAGTTGTATTTTCCGGCCAGCAACTGCTCCAGGTCCGGCGCATCGAGCCGCGGGTGACAAACCACGATGGTGTTGGCCACAAAATCTCCCAGCCGCTGGGCGCGACGGTTGCTCAGGCAGGCCAGCCCTCCCACCAGGTAAAAAGCCGGCAGGCTGTCCACAAACCGCAGCAGGTTGCGAATCACCACCTGACTGGATTGCAGGTTCAGGCCATGCACATCGGTGACCCGCAGCCGCAGCAGGCGCTTGCCCAGGGTCTGACCGTGCCAGTACCATTCCAGCACAATGCCGTAGCCGATGGACACGGCGAAGTAGCCCAGAATCGTCCCGGCCGTGGCGATGTCGCGGCTGATAATGCCCACCAGTCCGAAAACCACGTTGAGCAGTTTATTGACCGCCAGGATGACCAGCAGATCCACCGACCAGGCCAGAAACCGCGTCACCGGTCCAGCCAGCACCAGGGAAAATTCAATTCCCTCCGGGGTCTTGATGATCAAGCAATTCGTCGTCGCGGTTTGCATGCAAGCTACCGTTGTTTTCTGTTAATTCCCCTACCGGCTGCAGACAGAAACAGGAACAGCAAAATCAGCTCCAGCACGCCGAAACCGATTTTGACCGCATAGGGAAGCACCGGTTCATGGTACTGGGAAAAAAAGGCCTCGATCATGCCGGCCCAGATCAGCATCAGGGCCACCCCCGCCATCAGGGTCACCAGGTCCGGACCTGTTTCCCGCAGCCGCATTTTAAGTGCAACCGGGCGGCCCCACCCGATCAGGGCCGAGGCCAGCACGAGCCCGCACTGACCGGCCAGCAGAATCGCCGGGATCTCGATGGCCCCGTGGGGCAGCAGCCAGCCGAGCAGAAATGGCGTCTGACCGGCCAGCACGTAATCCGTCGCCACCGCTCCCAGGATCACCCCGTTGTAAAAAAGCATGATCAGGGTGCCCACTCCCCAGGTCATCCCCAGGGCAAAGGTAAAAATCGACACCTTGGTGTTGTGGGTCATCAGGTAGGACGAAAACGTCGTTTTCGAACCCGCCAGACGATCGGCGGCCGCATTTTCTTCGTTCGCCACCCGCTCGGAAGGATCTGTCTGCAGATGGACAAACGGCAGCAGCACGGATTTTGACGCCGGATCGGTGATGATCACCAGGCCACCAAAAATACCACCGGCCAGCATGGCCACCAGGCAAATCCAGAAGGCCCGCACATGCCGGCGAAACGTCCGGGGAAAGGTTGTAAAAAACCAGTGCAGCGGCGCCAGCCGGTGGGGCTTTTCACGGGTTTCATGGATCTCGCCAAAAGCGCGGGCCACCAGGGATTCCAGAAAGTCGCGGGTGGCCGGCTCGGCCGCGAAGGTGTTGATCCGTCCAAGGTCCGTAGCGGCGCGCTGGTAGAGGTAATGAAACCGCTGCAGGCGCGGCAGACTCATGGTCAGCTCCGGTCTTTTCTCCAGGCTGTCCAATACCTTTTCCAGCTCATTCCAGTATGGCTGCTCAGCCGCGATGAATTTTTGAAGATCGATGATCATACAATCCTTATCCCGTTTGCCTTGAACCCTGAACCCTCCACCTTGTACCTTGCACCGTGCACCTTGCACCTTTTTTCTATAGCACCTGCCGCCTCTTGATCGACAGGTACTGGGAGACCACCTGGGTACAGAGGTTTTCATTTTCCAGCATGGAAAACCCGACACCGCGCCGCTGTAAAAACCTTTCGGTCTCGCGCAGCTGCCGCCACAACAGGTGACCGCCTAAATGCTGGTAGACGTCATCGAGGCAACTGACCGCCGGATCGGAAAAAAGCGGCCGGGCCCCGACGGGCTTTAGCATATTGGCCAGCACCATGTGCTGCCGGCTGACCAGATAAATGGTGTCGATAAAGTGTTGCACCAGCACCGGATCATCCAGGCAGCTGAGCACAATCAACAGGGCGCGGCGCCGGATCCGGTTTCCGATGAAGGTAAACAGTTCAGCAAAATCCGGTGTGACGCTGTGCGCCTGCAGGGTATACAGCGAATCCCGACAGGCGTCATAATGGGTTTTGCCGCTTTTGGCCCGTATGAATGTCCGTACCCGGTCATCAAAGACCAGCAACCCGAAAACATCCCCCTGCCGTTCAGCGGCCAGCCCCATTACCAGGGCGGCGGCGGTATAACGCTCCAGGATCGTCGCACGGCTGCCGCCCCTTTGCTGCTTGCCGGAGGGGTCTTGCGCCTGCCGGGCACTCAAGCGCGACGCATCGATGATCACGTAAATCTGCTGGGTGCGCTCGATCTGATAGATCTTGGTAACCGGCTGCCCTCGCCTGGCGGTGGCCTTCCAGTGAATATCCTCATAGCTGTCCCCG
Source organism: uncultured Desulfosarcinaceae bacterium (assembly GCA_964527835.1). Taxonomy (GTDB): domain Bacteria; phylum Desulfobacterota; class Desulfobacteria; order Desulfobacterales; family JAFDCJ01; genus JAFDCJ01. Next base: position 40,102 of record CAZGNV010000029.1, read on the forward strand.
GGAAAATATTCTCTAATCTGTTCAAATTCCCGGCCCTTGCCCACTTGGCGCTGGGCATGAATGCCGATTCCCCGGTTGAGAAACAGCCCGCTCAGTTTTTTGCGTTCCCTGAGCAGATCCGGATAAACACGAATTTCCGCGTGAACCTTCACTGTGCGCCGCAGCGACCAGAATCCCATCGCCGAAGGGGTCTCAAGGTAGCAGTTTTCCAGCCGGTAACGACCCTGTTTGAGGGCCTTGAAGGGCCAGGCGACGGTGGATGCCGTTGTCTTTTGCGGCAAGCGGGCGATGATATCCGGCTGCGGGGAATCAATCTGACGGGGCAACGCCAGCCCCAGGCGCAGCTGCTTTACGGTGTAATCGCTGTTTTCAATGGCCAGGGCAATTTCACCTTCACGGCCCGCCGAAAGCCGGACTACCTCGGGCAGGCTTACATGGATGCCGGCCAGGCGGTTGCGGCAGCGCAGGCCGTCAACAATGACAGCCAGCAAAAGCGCGCCGGCCGGTGCAACCCCGGCTCCCATCGCGGCGGGAAAAACTGCCGGCAGCAGGGATAAAGGCAGCACGGCCAGTGCAAACCAGAACAAAAGCCGATATGTGGGCACGAGTTTCATCATTTTTCGTTCAGCGGGGGACGGCAACCTCTTTTAAAATGTTTTCAACAACTTCCTTGACGCTCAGGCCCTCAATCTCGTATTCCGGCCGCAGCACCAGCCGATGCTCCAGCACCGGCCGGGCCATGGCTTTAACGTCATCGGGGGTGACAAAATCCCTCCCGTTGAGGGCCGCAAAAGTCCGGCCGGCCAGGGTCAGCGCCTGGGTCGCCCGGGGGCCCGCACCCACCAGTACACTGGGATGACGCCGGGTGCGGCGAACGATGTCGACAATGTAACCGGACAATTCCTCTTTTACCCGGATGCCCCGCAGCGTTTCCCGCAGGCGGGTCAATATCTCCGGGGTCAGCACCTGTTTGATCTGACCGTCGGCAAGCACCTCTTCGGGTGCCTCCCCGCCAAGCATGCGCCGCGCCAGCAGCAGCTCCTCTTCCCGGCCGGGGTGCTCCATGGTGATTTTGAGCATGAAGCGATCCTTCTGCGCCTCCGGCAACGGATAGGTGCCCTCATATTCAATAGGATTTTGCGTGGCGAAAACGGTAAAATTCGGCGAAAGCTCGTGGGTTCTGCGATCGATTGTCACCGCCCGCTCCTGCATGGCCTGCAGCAGGGCGGACTGGGTTTTTGCCGGTGCGCGGTTGATTTCATCCCCCAGCAAAAAGGTGGTGAACACCGGGCCCTTGACCAGCGAAAAGGCTTCCTGCTGCAGATTGAACACATAGGTGCCCGTGATGTCAGCGGGCATCAGGTCCGGGGTGAACTGGATTCGGGCGAAGTCACAGCGCATGACGTGGGCCAGGGTTTTGACCAGCAGGGTTTTGGCGACTCCGGGCACCCCTTCAATCAGCGCATGACTGCCGGAAAAAATGGCGACCAGGGCCTGCTCCACCACCTGATCCTGTCCGATGATAACCTTGGCAACTTCCTGCCGGGTGCGCGTCAGTGCTTTTTGCAACAGTTCGATGGGTTCACTCATATTGTTTTGTCCTTGGCAATGATTTTGCAAATCCGGCGGTATTCCTGCACCGGATCCGGTTTGGGGTGAGTCGAAGACGATGGCTGCGCATTGATACGGGCCAGGGGCCGCAAAACATCGTCCCGAACCGGTGGGTGTTTTTTTATCGTCATTTCCCACTGCTGTCGGCAGATGTCCAGCAGCCTGCTGCCCGGAATATTGCGGCGCAACAGGGCAATCAGCGCCTGGGTGTAATCTTTTTCCGTTGCCACGCCCATGGGGCTGCCGGCGAACTCCCGGCGGGGGGGGACGAAGTAAACCGCGTTTTTCCAGACAAACAGCAAGGCCAGTACCGCCAGAGCCAGCAAAAACCAGTGCAGCCGGTAATCGCGGAGCAGCCGGGCCACCGACGGCTGCCGCACAAGCCCCAGATGCGTTTCGTCAAAGATGATGGCTGCATTGCTGCCAACCAGCCATGCAAGCAGTTGGGGGTGCCGCTGCGACCACAGCGCCTCGTTGCTGATAAAAAACGAATCCGCGCTCAGCACCAGGCTGCCTTTGCCGAATTTGCGCTCAACGAGCACCGGTTTGTTCCGGCAGGAATAGATTACCCGCCAGCCGGCAACGGCTGGTTTGAAAAAAAGATTCGTGTGCCATGAAATTTCGCTTGGAAGACCCGTCCGCAGGGTCACCGCCGTGAGTGGAAGCGGTTTGCCCTTTTCAGCCGGCAGCGGGTTGTCAAAATCAAGTCCGATTTGCCAGTGCGCTGGCAATGAAACCATGGTGTTGTGCTGCTGTTTTTCCGGCGCCGGCAGCGGCTTTGATTGTTGCTTTTCGTTGCCGGCAGGCACCGGTTTTTTCACGCAGGACAGCGCGGCCTTTTTTTTATTTACCGGCAGAAAGGAAATCACCATCCGCCCGCCGGAGCGCATCAGCGCATCGGCCAGTTCGACAACTTCTCTGTCCATGGCATTCTTGGCGGGGACCGGGGCTCCAAAATAAAAAAAAGTGGTCTGCGGTTCAAAGTTTTTCGCCGCCAGGCGCCGGTAGTTGCGGCGCACTGCCACGGTGTCGATTTTCTTCAGGCTTTCATAGAACACCCGGACCCCCAGCGGATCGCTGCGCAGTGAAGAATAGACGGGATAGACGTCTCCCGCCTCGAAGCGCAGCGCAAACAGGTGCCAGATCCCGAAAGTCAGGCATCCAAGCAAGACCGCCATGATGACGGCGCCGATGATATTATTTTTCCGCAAAGGCCATGATCCTTTTCTGGGTGGCTGCAAAATGGTCAAAATCAGAACCCGAAATGTCGTGTTCGCCGTACCAGACCCGCTCAAAGATCCTCAGGCTTTTTGAAAAGATGAAAGGCAGTTCCCGGCTGACATGGGTCCGCCGCTGCAGCTCCCGTTCGTATTCCCCGTTGGATTTATAACTTTCGATGGTCAGCATCTCCCTTTCGGCCAGCCGGGCGAGGGTCGCCAGGTAAAGGGCCCGCATGGCCAGACGCAACTGACCTTTGGCACTCAACTCCCCGGCCAGCGCCAGCCATCGCTCTATGGGAAGCTCATCGGCCCTGGTGCCTTCATCCTGCAGATCGGGCGTGCCGGCTGCCGGCGGTATGCCGGCGGTTATCGGCGCCGTCCGTCTTTGCCGCCGGAGCCGCCAGAGCCCATAGGCCAACACCAGCAGCACCAGCACCACAACCAGCAGCCCCATAACAAGGCGAACGGACCTGGTCCAGTCTCCACCGAGAGCTGCCGCTTTTTGTGAGGGTTGCGGCAACAATTTTTCCAGCCAGTCAAAAAACCGGCCCACCCACTTTTCCAGCCCCCGGATACCAGCGGCCAGTTTTTCCATAATCCAGCTGACAGCGGCTTGCAGGGCCCCCTTGTCTTTTTCTTCCTTGCGCTCCGAGCGCAGCCTGGGAAGCCGCCAGGCGAATTCAGGCTGGGCGATGGTTTTCTCAATGGCGCGTTCGAGCTGTTGTGGGGGCAGCCGCGGCGGCGGTTCGAAAGCGGCCCCCAGGCACAGCGAACTGAAGACAACCACCATCAGCCCGGCCAGGGCCTGCCTTGTCGCGGGCATCAACCGTTTGAGATCCGCCGCCAGGTCTTCGCCGGTTGCCACCGCTGATCCGTAAAAGCATCGCAGTACGTAAGAGGCCTTGATCAACGGATCCAGGCACAAATAGCTGACGCCCAGGATGGTGACCCAGAAGGTGGAATTGAGCAGCAGCTGCGGACCGCTTAGCGTGAACCGGGAATCGACCCCCAGCAGACTTTTGGCCAGCTGAGGCAGAATCAACGCGGCCAGTACCAGGTTGGCCATGATCACAAACCCGAAAAGCCAGCCGATTGCGATCAGCAGATGATTTTGCCGCGGCCAGTGTCCGGCCTGGCGCCAGGCCCGGCGCCAGGTTGACGTGACATGCAGGTCATCGTCGCTCCCCCAGGCGGTGACATTCTGATAAAACGCGTAGCAAAAGCCAAAGGGCAGCATCACCAGGGCGGCCGCGGGCAGCACAAAAAATCGGGTGGGCTGGATCAGCGCCTGGGTGGCCGCCACCGACACCGCCCGGCGCATTGACCACCGCCCGACGGGTGCAGCGGTGATTAAGGCCCGCAGCCGGCAGGCAAAAACCACCTGCCAGAATTTCATCCAGACAAACAGGATCGCCATGCCCAGGGCCGACCGGACCAGGTGCTGCCCGGCAACGGCACTGCGGCTCATATCGGCCCAGAAATACAGCAATCCAAGCACGAATGGAACCCCGCCCAGAAAATAGACCGGCAGCAGGCGCCCCGGCTCACTGCGCAGCAGGTGCACCGCCTCTTCGATAAGCTGCAGCGCGCTTTTTTGATAACGGCCATGCCGGCGTTTCATGTTCCCTTCCACCATATGGATTGCCACAGCGTCCCGTCATGAAAGGCTGTGGGAATTTCCAGCAGCAAGCGCCCCAGGTAATAAAACAGGACGTACAAAAGCACCAGCCCCAGGGTCAACTGGCCCAGATGCAGCAGCCATTGAGCGGGCGATGATTTTAAACGCACCGGTTTGAGCTGCCGCTGCAGGCAGGAGGCGCACAGGACCCGGTCCGCATGCTCGGTGATGCACTCCCGGCAGAAAAACCGGCCGCATCCCGGGCAGCGGGCCGCCGACTCCCGGTGTCTGTGGTTAAAACATCGCTGGTCGGCAATTTCCGGCATTGAAATTCCCTTAATTTCCAGATGCTCTCTTGACGCCCAAAGCGCTTTTGTTTTTTTTCGCCGTTGACTGGGGGGCAACGGCTGCGGCAACGGCTTTTGCCTTTACACCCACGCCTGCCTTTTTGAGCAGCATCAACCCTGTCAGCCCGAGCAAGGCCGATCCGCACAGCATGAAAATATCCAAACCCATTATCAGGGCATTGTCCCGCGGTGAAAGGCTGGCCATGGATTTCCAGAGGGTCCACTGGTTATAGCCGATCTGCGGGTTTTTAATTGCCAGGGCAATGCTGAAAACATATGCCGCCGCCATGCAGATGCCCACAAATCCCAGGCTGACCCAGGTAACCACCTGCAGGGGGCGCGCCATATCGCTGCCATGCTGCCTGACCAGGGCAATCACGACGAAAATCCCGGTGGCCAGCAACGCCATGGAACCGGCAATCGTCAGTGCGACATGATTCATCCAGAACCCCGGGATCACAACAATCCCGTTGAGCAGCAGCAGAAAAAACAGGATCCGGTGCGCCCCACCCTTCTCATGGACCGGGCTTGCGGTACCGGAGCGAGGCTGCCGGACCGATGGGCGCCGGATGGGTTTTCGGGTGTAGATCGCGGGATTTTTTTTTAGATCTTCAGCACTCAGCTCTCCCTGGGCCTGTTTAATGTATGGCCGCAGGCGATCCATGACAGCTGCTGCCTGTTTGAAGCGGTGCAGACAGTGCAACCTTTCGGTTTGCACAGCGGTCAGAAGATGGGTTTCGCAGGTAGGCCCTCTCCAGAGATTGTACATCAAAAAAAGCAGCATCCCACCGGCGGCGGTGAAAAAAAACAGTGCCCAGCCACCGGTAGTCCCCAATGCCGGCAGGCCAAAAAGGACTGCAAAACATGTCAGAACCGCGTTCTGCAGCTTGCCAATGACTGTTTTGCGAGCCACAATGGCCTGGACATCCGCATAATAAAAGCGTTTGTAATCTTCGACGCCAAGCCGGGAGTAAATATGCAACAGGTGGTTGCCGCCCTGCCACAGGGTGTAGCGCCCCAGGAGGAAACCCTTTTTTACCCCGGGCAATTTGATGTATGCGCGCTCTTTTTTCGCCATCTTTACGCCGTGACCTGCGGCAGCAGGTTGAAGAAAAACAGAAGCCAGCCGCCCAGCTGAAGCCCTGCGATGACAGCGGCCAGGATAAAGCGGATTTTTGTGCGGCCGACAATGCTCGAAGGTGCCTTCCAGTAGCGCACGGTCAGATAGATCGCCAGCGGGGCGGTAATAATTGTCAGCCAGTAGATCAACATCGGCACGGTGGCCGCCAGCAGGGCCAGGGTATCATAACAGATGCGGTGGTTGTCCAAACTCTTGATCTTCTGCCCGGTCTTACCCTTTTCAAGGCAGGCCGGGCAAAGGTGCCGGCCATCAAGGGGGATGTCACACAGGGCACATAAAAAACGGCCGCAAACCGCACAGGGAATCACGGCCTTTTTGCGCGGGTGGTAAAAACAGGCGGCCTGCCGGTCCATCTGCAGGGTTTCGGCGCTGCGTCCCCGGGCAAGGGGCCGATAGAGGGCCGGAAAAACGTCCGCCCGCAGCTTCACGCCGCAGGAGGGGCAGGCAACCGGCGCGACGGTGTTGAGCGCCGGCGCCGGCAGGGGGTTTTTGCATTTGGTGCAATCGAGCAATTTTGAGTTCCTTATTTTAAGCCTGGATCACCCGCGTTTCACAGATCCTGTCATGCAAGGTCCGCTTTTCAGCATCAAAGGCCGCCATGATGTAACCGATTGCCAAAATCATGGCGCTGATCCATTTGGCGAAATGCCGGCCGAAGGCCCGCATGTAGCTTACCGGACTGCCGTCGGACACCACGATCTTGAGCTTGCAGGCCATTTTACCGGGGGTCGCCCCGTATTTTCCCACAAACCACGTATCATAGGCAGCCGGAATGGCGTACTGCAACAGCATGATCAGGGGCATAAAAGCGAGGACCTGAAAGGGATTTTCAGCGGTTTCCGGCATCAACATTCCCAGGGGGATGAAAAATACCAGGTTGCAAAGCCACAGGATGAGCCCATCGATGGCAATGGCTGCAAAACGAATCCAGAAACCGGCATAATCCATGGCCCCGGCCACCGGCACGCCTTCCTTGATTTTCTGGATAAACAGCGGCTTGCAGGCCGCACACACCCAGCTGTCTTTGAAACGGATCATCTCGTCCCGGGCATGGCTGCGGCCGCATTCGGCACAAATCTCCCGGGGACTGGAACCCGGCAGCGCTTTGGCACCCGGCGCTGATTGGCTTCGACGCTGCCGCAACCATGCGCCCAACTGCTGCCACTCCTTCATGCCCGGCTTCCAGATCAGGGTCCCGGCATTGATTTTTTTCGCCCGGATCAGCGCCTGAAGCTCGGCCTTGTCAATGGGCCCCACCTGCTGGTCGCCATCGGCATAATATAAATTCAGCATCTCCTTTGCCCCTGCATGGATATATAGGGCTGTATCGGCCTAAATTGGCAATAACTTGAATCGGTCCCGTGCCATTCATCCCAAGCAAGGGACACTGCGAAAATAAGGAACTGGTGAGAATCATACCGGTTTGCAGAAAACACCATCCACCGGCTGATTCACACTTACCCTGCCAGCGGATAACGCTGAATTTGAAGCTGGAGGTTACAGGATCTGGCTGAGAAACAGCTTGGTGCGCTCATGCTGGGGGTTGTTGAAAAATTCTTCGGGGGTGTTGCCTTCGACAATCTGGCCGAAGTCCATGAACAGCACCCGGTGGGCCACGCTCTTGGCAAAGCCCATTTCATGGGTGACCACAATCATGGTCATGCCTTCCACGGCCAGTTCGATCATGACATCCAGCACTTCCTTGATCATTTCCGGATCCAGCGCAGAGGTGGGCTCATCGAAGAGCATCACCTTGGGCGACATGCACAGGCTGCGGGCAATGGCGACCCGCTGCTGCTGTCCCCCCGAAAGCTGCCCGGGAAATTTGTGGGCCTGCTCGGCGATGTGCACCTTGTCCAGATAATACATGGCGTTTTCTTCAGCCTCTTTTTTGGGAACCTTGCGGACCCAGATGGGCCCCAGGGTGAGGTTGTCGATGATGGTCAGATGGGGAAACAGGTTGAAATGCTGGAAAACCATGCCGACTTCGGCCCTGACTTTTTCGATATTTTTCAAGTTGTTGGTCAGCTCGATGCCGTCGACGACGATGCGCCCGCGCTGGTGTTCCTCCAGGCGGTTGATGCAGCGAATCAGGGTCGATTTCCCCGATCCGGAAGGCCCGCAGATGACAATGCGTTCTTTCTTGCGAACCGTCAGGTTGATCCCCTGCAGCACATGGAACTCGCCAAACCATTTATGCATGTCCACGATCTCGATCATGGCCTCATCAGAGGTTTCCATTGGAGTGTCCGAAACTCTGTTCTCGTTCATACAGTCCCCTCATCGGCGGCACCCGGCGCCGGCAGGATTAGTTGTCCGTCTCCAGTTCCCTTTCCAGTTTGCGGCTGTAGTTTGCCATCGAAAAACATCCCAGAAAGTAAAGCAGGGCGATGAAAATGTAAGCTTCTCGGCTGAAGCCCAGCCATTTGGGGTTGGAAAGCACGGTCTGGGTGGTCTTGAGCAGGTCAAACAGCGCAATGATGACCACCAGCGAAGTGTCCTTGAAGGCTGAAATTAAGATGCTCACGGTTGGGGGGATCACAATTTTCAAAGCCTGGGGCAAAATAATCAACCGCATGGTCAAATAATAATTCAATCCCAGGGATTCCGCGGCTTCGTACTGGCCGCGGGACATCCCCTGCAGACCGCCGCGCACGACCTCGGCGATGTAAGCGGCCGTAAACAGGATGATGGCGATCTGGGCCCGCAGGATTTTGTTGATGGTGATGCCTTCCGGCAAAAAAAGCGGAAAAATGATCGAGCCCATGAAAAGCAGGCTGATCAATGGCACGCCCCGGATCAGTTCGATGTAAACGATGCACAGCACCTTGATGCCGCGCATTTGCGACTGTCGTCCGAGGGCCAGCAGGACTCCCAGGGGATAGGCGGCGGTCAGTCCGAACACCGACAGCAAAAGCGTCAGGGGCAGCCCTCCCCACTTGGTGCTTTCAACGGGGACCAATCCGAAAATTCCGCCTTTCATCAGCAGTCCCATGATAAAAAGCCCTGCGATCCACCCATAGCCCAAATATTTATTCCAGTGCTCGCGGTTGCGGCTGTAAAAAAGCAGGCCGAATAAAAGCAGCATCGCCAGCAGGGGCCGCCATTGCTGATCATAGGGATAAAATCCGAAAAGAATAAAGCGGTAATTGGCGCTGATGACCGACCAGCAAGCCCCGGCGGCCTCCCGGCATCCAGTTCCGTCGATTTTCCAGACCGCATTGATAAACGCCCAGCGAATCAGCGGCGGTACGGTTTTATACAGCAGCAGCAGCGTCAGGAGGGTCAGAATTGAATTAAACCAGCCATTGAACAGGTTGGCCCTGATCCATCCGACAATCCCGATGTGGGTAACGGGAGGCTTTATCTTTTCCGCTGCCTGTGGCTGAAAAGTTTCTTCCATTGCTCGTTTTTTTCCAAACCGGCCACTTCGTTTGCCGCCACAGCCGCCTTATCTTTCGACCAGCTTTACTTTTTTGTTGTACCAGTTCATAAAGGCCGATGTCGACAGGCTGAAAATGAGATAGACCAGCATGATCAGGGCAACGCCTTCAATGGACTGGCCTGTCTGGTTAATCGTTGTATTGGCCACCGAAACGAAATCCGGATAGCCGATGGCAATCGCCAGGGAACTGTTTTTCGTCAGGTTCAACATCTGGCTGGTCAGCGGCGGCATGATCACCCGCAAGGCCTGGGGCAAAACGACCAGGTTGAGCACCTGGCCGGGCTTCAACCCGATGGCCATGGCGGCTTCGCGCTGGCCTTTGCCCACGGACTGGATGCCGGCCCGCACCACCTCGGCCACAAAAGCCGCCGTGTACAACACCAGCCCCATCAGCAAGGCAATAAATTCGGGACTCAGGGTCGTGCCGCCCCTGAAATTAAACCCCTGCAGTTCGGGCATGCTCATTTTAAACGGCGCCCCGAAGGCCAGCCAGGTGAGCAGCGGAAACCCGAGCAGGATGACGGCCGAAACCCGCAAAACCGGGAAGATTTGCCCGGTTTCGTCCTGCCGCCGCCGGGCCCAACGGCGCAGGAAATAAACCGCCGCACATCCGATAATGAAAGCCAGCAGCATGTATTTGTAAGCCGCCTGTGCTTCGGGAACCGCCAGGATCAAGCCCCGGTTGCAGATAAACACACCTGTGACCGGGCTCAAGGCCTGCCGTGGGGAAGGCAATATCTCGTAAAAAAGCGCATACCAAAAAAACAGCTGCAGCAGCACGGGGATGTCCTGCATCACCTCAATATAAATGCCTGCCAGCCTGGAAACCAGCCAGTTGGTGGAAAGCCGCGCGATGCCGATAAAAGTCCCCAGAAAAATGGTGATCGCAATGCCGATAAAAGAGACCTTGAGAGTGTTCAAAGCCCCGACGACAAGGGCGCGGGCGTATGTGTCGGCCGCCGAGTAGGGGATCAGGTGCTCGCCGATCTCAAAGGCGGCTTCCTTGTGCAGAAAGCCCCAACCCGTGGCGATGGACTGCCGTTTAAGGTTCAGCAGGGTGTTGTTGACGAGATAGTAGGCCAGCAGCCCCACCAGGCAGAACACAGCGATCTGGTAAACGATGGCCCGCTTTGCGGGGTCAAGCCAGAAGGGGACCTTCTCCGACGCGCTGCCATCTTGCATGTTGTCGTTTATGTCCGTCACACTCATGCCCGGGCCGCAAATCAATGGCCTGCTCCTTTCACACGCGACGGTGACCGAAGCAGGCCGATTTTTTGATTTAGAAACAACCGCCGGCGGTGTAGCACCACCGGCAGCGTCGATTACCTGAACGGAGCGGCATACATCAGGCCGCCGTCATACCACTGGGCATTGAGGCCCCGCTGCAGATCCAGGGGCGTGCCGGGGCCGACATTGCGGGCAAAGATCTCGCCGTAATTGCCGACCTGTTTGATAATGTTGTAGGCCCAGTTTTCGGAAAGCCCCAGGGCTTTTCCCAGGCCGGGGGTGACCCCCAGAAAGCGCTTGATCTGCGGATCCTTGCTCTTGAGCATCTGGTCCACGTTTTTGGAAGTAATGCCGAATTCCTCGGCCTGGAGCAGGGCCATGACGGTCCAGTTGACGATGTCGTACCACACGTCATCGCCATGGCGCACCACCGGCGCCAGCGGTTCCTTGGAAATGATCTCGGGCAGCAGCACGTAATCGTCCGGATTGGGCGCCGTTGAGCGGTGGGCCGCCAGCTGGGAGGAATCGGACGTATAAACGTCGCAGCGGCCGGCGAAAAAGGCCTTGGTCAACTCGGCCGTGTTTTCAATGACCACCGGCTTCCACTTCATGTTGTTTTTGCGGAAAAAGTCGGCGGCGTTCAATTCGGTGGTCGTGCCCGGCAGAACGCACACCGTGGCCCCGTCAAGCTCCCTGGCGCTTTTGACACCCAGTTTCTTGGGCACCAGGAACCCCTGGCCGTCGTAAAAATTAACGTGCACGAAATTCAGGCCGTTGGTGGTCTCGCGGGTCAGGGTCTGGGTGGTGTTGCGGCACAAAACATCGATCTCCTTTGACTGCAGTGCCGGCAGACGCTGGACCGCGGTCAGCGCGCTGAACTTCACCTTGCTGGCATCCCCGAACACGGCCGCTGCAATGGCCCGGGCCGTGTCCACATCCAGCCCTTTCCAGACACCTTTTTCGTCCGGCATGCTGAAGCCGGCCACCCCGCCGTTGACTCCGACGGCAATGTACCCTTTGGCGCGGACTTCTTCAAGGGTGCCGGCCACGGCAAAACCCGTGGTGGCCACCAGCGCCAGCACCGTCAACAAAACCAGCAGTTTTTTCGTCAGTTTCATCACCTTTCCTCCTTATTTTGGGGTTAATGAGTATATTTGCAGGATTGCACGGAAGCAATCCACTTTCCATCGCGCAAGGAGAAAGACCGATGCCCCGGGACTGCAAGACAACGGTCAGCGGCGACGCTGAACTTGTGAACATGAGTGCCGTCAATTGGCCATGGGGAACAAATCGCCTATACCAGAAAGTCAATGTAATTGGCAAGCAAAATATCCAGCCCTGAACGCTCGAGGTTCATGATCCGGCATCGACGGAATGCATGCCATCGGTAGATGCCCGCGAGGCAGGCAACCCAGGTGCGTTTGCGATCCCCGTGGCCTGTCTGCTATCGGATTGCGGCGGTTCAGGGAATTTTTTCTGTTGACAGCCGCAAGTATTTATCCTATTAAATCCAGTACATCAAGGCACGCATCTTAATATCACCCATGGGGTCGAAGGTGAATATCGGCCATCGGGACAATTTTGCATGAAGATTTGACAAGGAACTGCAATGGGGCATGCCAGCACTAAAAACCAGCTTGCGCTGAAAAAAATACTCAATGACGACTGGGCGATTCGCTGCCCGGAAGAACGCCGCTCGGATAAGGACAATCGCACCAGCGACGATGCCTTCTATCTGAAAAACGGCGGACCGGAGAGAAGAAGAACAAAAGAACGCCGGCAGGTGGAAGAGCGCCGGGACGGGTGGCTGCGCATCGGCAAATGGCGCAGCGTATCAGTCTTCGACGAATAAAGTAAAAACGCTCACAAAAGGGCAATCATGATGCTGCAGGCAGACAACACCACCCTGATGATTATCGACGTTCAGGGCAAGCTGGCCCACTCCATGCACGCCAAGGAATTCCTGTTTGACAACCTCAAACGCATCATCCGGGGCGCCCAATTCCTGGATGTTCCCATTCTGTGGACCGAGCAGTACCCCGACGGTCTGGGCCCCACCATCCCGGAGATCGGCGATCTGTTGTCAGACCTGAAGCCCATCGCCAAGTTCAGTTTCAGCTGCTGCGATGATGATCTGTTCATGCAGCGCCTGGCAGAACTGCATCCGGAAAATATTCTGCTCACCGGCATTGAAGCCCATATCTGCGTCTACCAGACGGCCCGCGACCTGGTGCGCGCCGGCTACCGGGTTGAAATCATCGCCGATGCCGTAGCCTCCCGGACCCCCGAAAACAAGCACATCGGCCTGGAAAAATCAAAACAGGCCGGGGCGGCCGTTACCGGCACGGAGACCGTGCTGTTTGAGCTGCTGAAAACCGCCAAGGACCCACGCTTCAAGGACATCCTCAAAATAGTAAAATAGTTCCCTTGTGCCTTGCACCCTGGACCTTGTACCTGTGTACCTTTCTTTATTTTTTTTGGGCCAGCAGGGCTGCGCCGATGGCCCCGGTCACCTGGGCTCGGGGCGAGACTTCGATTTCAGCACCGATTTTTTTCTCCAGCGCCTTGACCACACCCATATTTTTTGCCACCCCGCCGGTCATCATGACCGGCTTTTTAATCCCCACCCGGTTGGCCATGGCCACGACCCTGGCGGCAATGGAATCATGGATGCCGGCAATAATGTTCTTGCGGCTTTCTCCGCCTGAAATCAGGGAAATGACCTCGGATTCAGCAAAAACCGTGCACAGGCTGCTGATCTTGGCGGGCTGGTCGGCCTGCAGCGAAAATTCGCCGAAAGCGTCCAGGTCCACTTCCAGAGCCCGGGCCATGACTTCCAGGAAACGCCCGGTTCCGGCGGCGCACTTGTCGTTCATGGCAAAATCCCTGACAGCGCCGGCCTCATCCAGGGCGATGGCCTTGCTGTCCTGGCCGCCGATATCGATCACCGTGCGCACTGCCGGGTTCAGATAGTGGGCTCCCAGGGCGTGACAGGTAATCTCGGTAATGGACTTATCTGCAACCGCCACACTTTTGCGCCCATAACCGGTGGCGATAATCTTCGCAATGGACGACGGTTTCAGGTCCAGATCCTGGACGATGTTTTCAAAAATTGTCCGGCCCGCATTGCGGACATTATAGCCGGTGGGAATCACCCGCTCGCCGATCAGCTCCCCGTCCTTGACCACCGCCGCTTTGGCGGTAATTGAGCCCACATCAATGCCAACTGTAATCATTTCTCAACCTCAAACGCGAGCGTATTATCCTGAATGCGCCAAACCCTAAACCCTGTGCCCTGTACCGATCTTTCTCTTTTTTTCCTTGACTATGATACAATGTAGCCGTATTGTAGCTCAAAAAAAGAATTTACATCTACCGTATCACGGACCAACAATCAAGGGAATTCAATCTTGACGCAATCGTAAAAAGTGAATTTTGAGCGACATCAACCCTTTTCGGAAAAAGAGCTGTGAGGGGTTGAGCGTTAAAAATCCCAAGCTGTTTGAGGAGCTGGCGACGAGTTCTTGGGATTTAGCGAAACCCCGAAACAGCTCCCGAAAAGGCTTGCGGAGCGAAAAATTGAGCTTTTTACGGAACCATCAATCTTCAACCGTCAGAAAAGAGGCTACCGACGTGCCGGACGAAAAAAAACAAGTCGATGATCATGCTCCCGGAAATGATCCCCCAGCCGCCGCTGCAGCTTCCAACAGCAAGGTCAAGTTTGAAATCTACGGGGAAGAGATGATTGAAAAGCGAGTCAAGTCAAGCGGCAACAGCGGCAGGGTGTATCTGCCGCCGAACTGGGTGGGTCACCGGGTAAAGATCATTCGCATTTAAACTACTTCACCGTAATATTAAGGAATAGTGCTGTGGATAACGTTCGCATAAGAAGGCTGCATAAAGACGATGCCCCGGCCATCAGCCGCATTTACGCTTCCATCACCATGAAGGAGTTGGATCTGGATTTCAGGCAGGTCGTCGAGGAACACTCCCGGCGTGATAATGAAGCCTGTTTTGTGGCTGAAATCGACGGCCAGGTGGTGGGGTTCATGATCAGCTACATCCTCACCGCCGGTTTCGGAATGGCCAAAAGCGCCTGGATCGCCACCTTGGGGGTCGACCCCGGCTTTATGGGTCAGGGAATCGGGGCCGACCTGGCCAGGGAAATCTTCAAGTTCTACAAGGCCCAGGGCATTGAAAACGTGTATACCTCGGTACGCTGGGATTCCTGCGACCTGCTGTCGTTTTTCAAAACCCTGGGTTTTGACCGCAGCAACTTCATTAATCTGCGCAAAATCCTGGAGTAATAATTCCGGGGTTTCCCGACCTATTCTTCGCCACCGAAATATTTCATGAACTGCACCCGGTCATAAACCGCGGGATTGCTGCTTTTTTCCTGGCTCATCCTGCCCCTGAAATCATCCAGACGGCTGTACCCCTTGCTCTCCATCCACTGCTGCACGAAGTTGAGCATCTCGCCGATGAGTCCCTTGCCGTTTTTATACAGGGCCGAAACCACCTGGACGGCATTGGCGCCGGCCAGCAGCTGTTTGATGACAGCCGCCCCATCGTGAACCCCCGTCGAAGCGGCCAGGTCGCAGTTGGTCTTTTCAGCCATGATGGCGATCCAGCGCAGGGAAATAGACAGGTCCGACGGACTGCTGAAAACGTTTGAGGAAACCACCTTGAAGT
Source organism: uncultured Desulfosarcinaceae bacterium (assembly GCA_964527835.1). GTDB lineage: Bacteria > Desulfobacterota > Desulfobacteria > Desulfobacterales > JAFDCJ01 > JAFDCJ01. The sequence continues at coordinate 55,403 of CAZGNV010000029.1, forward strand.
TGTCGATATCAAAATCCGGGCTGAAAAAGCGGTTGAACAGCACCAGCCCTGCAATACCGGTGTTGGACAGCTTCTGGATCATGGGACCCAGGTTTGAAAAATAATGGCTGATCTTCAATGCCACGGGAATGGACACATCTTTGAGCACCCGGTCGATAATCTGAAAGTAGGCTTTTTCTTTTTCTTCGGCGCTGCGCTCAAATTCGGTGGGCAGGAAGAACATGTTCAGTTCCAGGGCGTCGGCGCCGGCTTTTTCGAGCATTTTGGCGTAAGACGTCCATTCGTGGGAATAAACACAGTTGATGCTGGCGATCACCGGAATGGAAACGCTTTTTTTGCATTCTTCGATCAAGCCGGTGTAATGGCCCAGTTTTTCGCCTTTCAACTGGTAGTCGTAATAATCGAACTGGTCCAGGTTGACGCCCTCGGCGCCGGCCTCCTTGAGGATGTCCTCATATTCAAAGGCGATTTCCTCTTCGAAAATGGACTTGAGCACCACCGCCGCTGCACCGGCCTCTTCGAGGTCCTTGATGCTTTTAACCGAACGTGTCAAACCAGAGCTGCCCACGACAATGGGATTTTTCAGTGTTAACCCCAGGTATTGCGTTGATAGGTCCGCCATTTTTCCTCCTTTTCCCGGTTCGTATTATTGACGGTCCCGTAAAAAGTCATTTTCGAGCGACATCAACCCTTTACGGTTCCATCATTGTTTGTCTCGGCGTTTTTTTTTAAATGGCATAAAAACAAACAAATATCAACACTCAACGGGCCTATCCCGCAAAAAAAGGCTGCGATTGTCCGGATCTGACAAACTGCTT
>CAZGNV010000030.1:0-54046 GCA_964527835.1 uncultured Desulfosarcinaceae bacterium
TTAGGGTCATCGATGTCCTGGCACTTTTGGGTCACCGATGTCTTGGCACTCATCAGATAATGGTTACAATATAAACCGGTTCAATAAATTTGAAAATGAAAATCAACTGCCGATCAGGTTAAATTTGACAGGCCGGCGGTATTAAAATAGTATGAAGCCAAACATGACGGTCCCGTAAAAAGCTTATTTATACCGCGAGCGGCAACCTATGAACAACGAACTTGGGTTGACTTCGTTGGAAGTCATTTTCGAGCGACATCAACCCTTTTCGGGAAGAGAGCCGTGAAGGGTTGAGCGTTAAGAATCGCAAGCTGTTTTAGTCTGTTATTAATACTTCTTGCGATTTAGCGAAACCCTGAACGGCTCCCGAAAAGGCTTGCTTAAGCGAGAAAATGTTACTTTTTACGGCTTCATCAAACATGCACCTGACTCAAACTCATAAAATCGCCTTTCAGCTCTATGACCTGGCCTGGCGCCTCGCCCTGCCCTGGCTGCGCCGCAACGGCCGGCTGGCCGCAGGCTACGATCAGCGAATACTGAAAAAAAAGCTGCCGGCGGCGCCCATCTGGATCCAGGCCGCCTCGGTGGGCGAATCCCTGCTGGCCGTAGAGCTGGTGCGGGCTCTTGATTTGCACGGCCCGACAGCCGTTCTGGTCACATCGGGCACCCGCCAGGGAGTGGATATTCTCAACGACAATTTTTCTGCTTCAGCGGGGATGAACAGGGGGATTTGCCCCCGGGTGGGCTATTTTCCGTTTGACCGACCGTCCGTGATGCAACTGGCCGTCAGCGCAGTCCGACCGACCGTCATGGTGCTGCTGGAAACTGAAATCTGGCCGGGTCTGCTGCTGGCGCTGAAAAAAGCCGGCAGCCGGGTGCTGATCATCAACGCTCGTCTGACAGAAAAAAGCCTGCGGCGCTATCTGCTGTGGCCCTCTTTCTGGCAAGCCCTCAAACCGGACAAGATTCTGGCGATCTCCCCCGCTGACGCCGGGCGTTTTGCCAGGCTGTTCGGCCGGCAGCGCATTGAAATCATGCCCAACATGAAGTTTGACCGCCTGGCAGTCCCGCCACCCGGCAAAGATGGTTCCCAAAAGCTGAAAGCCCTGCTGCCTTCCCGGGTCCCGTTTGCCGTGCTGGCTTCGATCCGACGCGAAGAAGAAGTGCAGGTGCTCAAAATGATCCGACAGGTACTCAACCGTCGTCCCCGGACCGTCATCGGGCTGTTTCCCCGTCACATGCATCGCGTCGGCAACTGGCAGCAGCGGTTGAATCAGGCCCAAATCCCATGGAGCCTGCGCACGGCAGCCACCGGACCGGTGTCCGCCGGCACCGTTGTACTCTGGGATACCATCGGCGAACTGGCGGCCGCCTGTCAGTTGGCGGCAGCGACCTTTGTCGGCGGCAGCCTGGCGCCCCTGGGCGGTCAGAATTTTCTGGAAGCCCTTGCCGGCGGGATCATCCCTGTGACGGGCCCCTTTTGGGAAAACTTCGCCTGGGTGGGGTCCCAGATCATTGATTGCGGTCTGCTCAGGGTTGCCGGCGACTGGCAACAGGCATCCGCCCGGATTCTGGAAGATCTGGACAGCCCGCCGCAGCGCGGGGAAGTGATTGACAAGCTGCAGCAATTTATCAACGAACGCCGGGGAGGAACTGCAACGGCATGCCGGCATGTCGTCGCCAGCCTGGAAGACAGCCGCACCGCCCGAAGAACATGAAACACGTCCTGCATCTTTACAGCAACCACAAATGGACCGGCCCGGCCGACCACGCCCTGAACCTGGCATCCTGGCTTCAATCCCGGGCGGCGCTGAAAGTCGGTTTTGCCTGTGCCCGCCGCAAAAAATCGCCCAATCCCCTGTATGCCAAGGCCTGCCAGCGCGGGCTGGCCGTTGTGCCGGGGCTGTTTCTCAACAAGCACCTGAACTGGAGCACCCTGCCGGACATCCGGGCCCTGCGCAAGATAGTCGTCCGCAACCGCATCGATCTGATCCACAGCCACCAGGACAACGACGCCTTAACGGCCGTGATGGCCGGTTTCGGGCAGCGCACGGTCGTCACCTGCTATGACGGCGAACCACTTGCGCTGAATTGGCGGCGACGCTTTTTGCTGGGCCGCAGCGCCAGGATCCTGACGGCCTCCACAAGGGTCCAGGCCTACCTGGACAAACTGTTTCCCGGCCGCTGGATCGAGCAGGTGGACATTCCCGTTGATTTGAAACGTTTTTATCCCCATGCCAAAAGCGAAAAATTGATGGCAGAATTCGGCCTTACCGCCGGCGCCCCGGTGGCCGGCATTGTGGCGCGGGTGCAGAAGCACCGCAACTTTTCCCTGCTGTTCGAGGCGCTGGTGCAGGTTGTAAAGCAGATCCCGGACTTTAAATTTCTGATCGTAGGGCGCGGCACCCACATCGACGCGGTGGCCCGCCGTCCGGTCAGGCAGCTGGGACTTGAAAAAAATGTTGTCTTTACCGGCTATCGGCGGGACGACTACCGGGAGGTTGTCAATCTTTTCGATTACAAGATTTTCCTGCAGCCCGGCAGCGACGGTGCCTGCCGGGCGGTGCGCGAGGCCCTGGCCTGCGCCAAGCCGGTGATTGCCACGCGCCAGGGGATCTTGCCCGAACTGATCCGCGATGGGAAAACAGGCATGCTCATCGGCCGGCGACCGGAAGCGCTGGCCCGGGCCATGGTGACCATGGCCCGGCAAGCAAATTTTCGGCAGGCCTGCGGTCAGGCGGCCCGGCAGTATGCCCAAACCGTACTCAACCCCGAGCACTATGTGGCCCGGGTGCTGGACTGCTACGCGTCCATCGGCGGTTGACAGGATCGGTCTAGCCGGACTGCCGACGTTGTTTTTGCAGCTGCCGCAGCTTGGTGTATTTAGCGAATTTTCCGTAGGCCGTGTTGACCGAAATCACAAACCCCTCGTAGCCGTCCAGAATTCCAAGCTGCAAAAAATACTTTTTGAAAAAGGTCAGCATCGGGTTCAGGCAGATGTCGAACAGGACCCTGGACCGGCGGCCCCGTTCGAAGGCGGCCCGGGCCGCAATACCGGAAAAACGGTTGATCTGGGCGAGATGATCGTCGATGGTCGGATAGGAGAAGTGCAGCAGGTCCCCGTCAAGATGACCGATGCGGCTGCCGGGATCCATGTCCACGTGATCGTGGGGGTTGACCCCGCCCCAGCGGCCCCGGCGGCGGTCCCACAGCCGGATGCGGGTGTCCGGGTACCAGCCGCAGTGCCGGATCCAGCGGCCGCAGTAATTGGTCCGCCGGTTCAGGTGATAGCCGTCCGCCTGCCAGTCGGCCCTGGCCGCCAGAATGGATTGGCGCAGGTTTTCAGAAAGCACTTCGTCCGCATCCAGGGATAAAAGGCAGTCATGGCTGGTCCGGGCGGCGGCATAATTTTTCTGCTCGATATGGCCCTCGAATTCGTGCTGGATGAAAGTGACCGCCTTTTGGCCGCAGATTTGCGCCGTCTGATCGCTGGAAAACGAATCCACCACCACGACTTCATCCGCCACCCCCTCCAGCGATGCAAGGCAGCGGCCGATGTTGGCCTCTTCGTTGTACGTGATAATGACCGCTGATATTTTCACTGGGTTTTTCATGCTTTGTTGCTGGATCCTTGTTTTGCAAATAAAAAGCTGCCTATAGTCCGAAGTGTCCCGAAGTGCCTAAAGTTGAGGCCCACCTCCGGCGGATCTGTTTGATAAAACGAGTAGTCAATCCACATGGCTATCTTATTATTCTGTTTTTTTACTCCTCAAAGCTGCAAACAACAACCTCTTATTAAAAAGACGGAGCGCCGCGACACTGAAATTTTAGGCACTTTAGGCATTTAAGTGCACTTTAGGCACTTCTTTGGACAACAGCCGGTGGTAGACGGCGATGTTTTTTTCCGCCATGGCATCCACGGAAAATTCTTCCATTACCATCTTCTGTCCCCGCTGCGCCAGTTGCCCGGCCAGCTCGCGGTTTTCGAGCAGCTCGATGATCCCCCGGGCCAGGGCAGCCGGGTTGGCCGCCTCCACCAGGCGGCCGGTTTGGCCATCGCGGACAACTTCGGGCAGCCCGCCTGAATTTGCGGCCACCACTGGTTTGCCAAGGGCCAGGGCGTCGAGCACTGCCGTACCCAGGCCTTCCTGGACGCTGCTCATCACAAACAGGTCGGCAATGTTGTAAAATCCCCCCACATCCTGCCGAAAACCGGTGAACACAAGCCGGCGCCCCAACCCCATGGATTCCGCCAGCTGCTTGAGCTCCTGCATCAGCGCACCGGCGCCGACAATAAAAAAACGCACCCGGCCGATTTTTTCAAGAACGTGCGGGATCGCCCGCACCAGGTGCTGCTGGCCCTTGTGGCCCGCCAGGTGCGCAACGTTGATGACCACCCGCTCCTCGGGCTGAATCTCAAACTCAGCGATCAGGTGGCGGCCGGAATCTGCGGCCAGCCGCATCGGGTCGATGCCGCTGCGGACCACGAAAATCCGATCGGCGCCAATGCCGTCTTGTTCCATCACCTGCTTGATGAAAGCGGATATGGCGATATAGCAATGCGCCATGTGCCGGTACTTGATGCTGTTGATCCCGAAAAAGCCGCGCCGGAAAATGGAAAAATCCACCCGCCGGGTGACCAGCCGCCGGACCCGGCAGCCCAGGGAGGAAAAAAATGCCAGACTGTGGGCATGGGAGGTGTGGCTGTGGATGATATCATAGCCATAGCGTCCGATCAGCCTGCGAATCCGCAGGCAGGCCGGCGCATCGAACTCCCCGTGCATGGCCACGGGGAACACCTCCAGGCCGGCCGCCTGCGCCCTGCGGGTCAGCATAGATTCCGGCTGGCTGACCAGGTGGCAGAAAATATTTCTTTTTCTGAGAGCCTCCAACAGGTAGAAAGTCTGCTGCTCTCCACCGCGCCAGGTCCTTTCCGTATTGATGTGAAGCACCTTCATCAGGCCGGGCCCCGGGATTTGCAGGAGATGTCGTTTACGATTTTGGCCGCCATTTTTTCATAACTGTATTTTTCATGGGCCAGGCGGTAGCCGGCGTCGGCGATCCTGCGGCGCTGCGCATCATTGTCCAGGTAATACCGGATCTTTTGGCAGCACTCCCGGTTGGAGTCAAACCAGTCCAGCTGCCCGGCGCGCTGGAACAGTTCTTCCAGCGATGGGCTGTACAGGGTCAGCAAAAATCCACCACATCCCAAAGTATACCAGGTGCGGTTGGAAAAATACAGATCCACGGTGGGGTCGATGTTCCAGCCCAGCACAATCTTGGCCCCCGCGCATATCTTGCGGTACCCGCCTGCGTACACATGCCTGGCGGCGGACTTAAGCCCGAATTTTTCCCATCCGGCCCCCCACAGTTTGAGGTCAAAATGCCGGCTGACTTCCCGCATCAGCTCCACCCGCCCGGCGGTATTGGGCTTGCCGATGAAGGCCACCTCGCTTTGATAGAACCTGCCCGGCGCTTCGACGCGCCGATGGGCGTCCGGATCGCAGCCGCCGGTGATAAAATGGACATTTACCCCCTGCTCGCGGTAGATTGGAACCTCGCCGCGATTGGTCAGGTACATGATGTCGGCCTGCCGGCCATAGCGGATCACTTCTTCAAGGCTGTCGCCGGAGCCCTTGATGCAGTCATCATAGTACATCACCGCCGGCATGCGCTGCTTCAGGCGCACCAGCAGCTCATAGGGCATATCCCGGCCATGGAAAAAAAGCAGATCGGCTTTAAAGCCGGCCAGCATTTTTTCAGTCGCCGCACAGGCCAGCCGCGCACCCAGGTAGGATTTCAGTTTTGAATATTTGATCCACAGCGTTTGATGCCCCTGTCTTTGAAAGGCCTTTTTGAAATAATAATAGATTCGCGTATGCCGTTTCGATTTGGCGATGATCCCGATGCGCATCTGCTGATTGTCCCCCTTAAGCTTGCGCTCCACCCCCGACAGAAGGCGCCGCCGTTGACATCCTTTGACGGTTGCGGTCATTGACGGCAGCGATGGTCTGAAAAATTTCTTCCTCGCGGCACACCACGTGCTGCTGCTCTATGCGGCGGCGCGCCATGGCCTTGCCGAAAAAGGCGACGGCCTGGGCGCTGGCCACCAGGATCATGCCGTCAAGCACCAATGGCCGGTAGCACAGCCGCAGCAGGTGCAGCACCAGGTGCTTGCGCAGCAGCCCGGGGGAAACAAGATTTTTCCAGTGAAACAGCAGCCGGTTGCGCTTGCGAATGGCACGCACCTTAAACTGGTTGAATGCGCGGGCAATGGTCCCCTGATGAAAGTGCGTCACCCGCGATGCCGGAGTGACAACACATTTCCAGCCCCGCCGCCAGGCACGCATGCCAAGATCGGCATCTTCATAGTAAAACGGGTGAAACAGATCGTCAAACCCCTGAAGTTGCATAAACCGGCTGCGGTCCACGGCAAATGCGCCGCCAATGGGAAAAAGCGTCGCCCACGGCGGCACCCGGGCCGCCCCATCGTCCAGCAGGCAGTCCACCGGAAACCGCCGGTAACGGATCTTGGCCCGCCGCAGGTAGGGGATGCTGATGGTGACATCGCCGAGGCTGCCGTCCTCGTTGAAAATCAACGGGGAGGCGGCAAAAACCGATGGATCCTCAAAACAGCTGACCAGCGGCGTGATAAAATCCGGCGCAACGTTGACGTCCGAATTCAAAAAAATGAGCACAGAGTGCCCGGCGGCCGCCGCCCCCGTCCCGCATGCCCGGCCGAAACCCTTGTTTTGCCGGTGCCCGATCACCTTGACCCTGGCAAATTCCCGCTGCAGCATGTCCACGGACCGATCGCTGCTGGCATCATCGACCACGATGATTTCAGCATTGCCGGCGTAGTGCGTTGCCGCCGTCAGCACCGACGGCAGGTAACGACGCAGCAGGTCCTGTCCGTTCCAGTTGGGAATGACGATGCTGACAGATTTCACTTTAAACTACCTTTAATGAAGTCGTACAAGGTCGAATTTTCCCGCTTGGGCAAGCCTTTTCGAAACCGTCACCTTTGGACACCACCGGTGGTGCGTGGCGGCGCCGGACGCAGCTTATCAAGGTCCAGGTTATAAATGGCCGTGTTTTTCGTGAGGCTGATTTCCCATATCCGGCGGTAGAGCGCACGTCTTTGCCGCCGCGTTGACGGCCGGCCGGCGGAATAATAATGGAAAAATCGCAGGCGGTCCTTGACGGTCACCGCATTGCTCAACGATGCGTTGAGCTGAGCCAGATTGACAACCCGGTTGTCTTCACCCAGGCGCTCAATCCTTACGGCGTCAAGGTCGACCATGAAATACTCGCCGCGGTGATATAAAATATTGCTCGACTTGAAATCCCGTTGCCAAATCCCGCTGTCGTGGTATTTTTTGACCATCAGCGCCAGTTTTTTCAGGGCCTGGCGCTTTTTTTTCCAATCCTTCAGGCTGGCAAGGTAATCATTCAGGTGCAGGCTGTCGGCCAGATAGGTTGCCAAAAACCAGCTCTGCCCCTGATGAACATAGTAACCAAGGGCAAGAGGCACGCAAATGCCCCGCACCGCCAGGGCTTGGGACATTTTCCAACTGGTCAGGCAGCGGTCCCGATGAAAAAACTTTCGGCGCTGGCCCTTGACGCACACCCCCTGGTGAACCAGCACGTGGTCCGGCTTTATAATTTTTCCCCGTTCAAGGGCCAGTTGCAGTTCCGGCAGCCCCCAGTTGAAATCCCGGCGCTTGAACCCGCGCAGACCCGGCTGGTCAATGATTTCAAAGCGGCCGCTGTTTTTCAAGCATCGTTTGGAGCGCGAGCGGTAGCGCCTCTGACGGTGATACCTGGCCGCCTGCAGTGCTTCGGACAGGCGCACCGGTCTGTGGCATTGCCGGTTGTAACCCTGCACAAATTCAGCCGCCCACTGCTGCAGATCATCGGGCGGCGCCAGGTGAAAAATCAGGTTGCCGAGGTTGTGCACCCGCAGCCGGTGGAGCAGCCAGGGTAGAAAAAAGACTTCCTGGACATCAACGAGGCAGGGGTGCCCATCGCTGCCGATCAGAAAATTGTTGCGGTTCGGATCAGCGTGATACACTCCGGCGGCATGCAGCCCGGCGGCATATTCACCCAATCGCTGCGCCTGGGCAAGTCCGCAAACCTTCAACGCTGTGCCGGGTGCCTGCTCGGTCAGCAGGAAAAAGCCGGCGGGAGCCGGTTTTTTTTTATGTCCCCTGGCAATGGGCCGCGCGGCGGCAATTCCAGCCTTGTGGAGCCGGTGCAGGTTGCGCCACTCCGCCCACTTTCTGGCCGGCAGCCAAAAATGGCGCCGGCGGTCCTTGCTGCGCACCAGCATGCTGCACTTGAGAAAGTACCCGCCGGCCGGCGTTTGCAGCAAATACACCCGGCGCCGTTGATTTTCCTTGACCAGGAAACAGGCGCTCACCTCGTCCAGCAAGCGGTCAAGCCTGAAGTCCGGACAAAGGGGGCTGGGACTTACCCGGAACGCAGCCAGCTCCCTGCGCAATGTCGGCAACAGATCATGGCCGGCTGGCAACCGCACGCCTCCCGCGCCTGGTTCGGATTTGCTTGCCATAACTTTCCAAGTTTATTTGTAGATCAGCCTTGATGTAGTCGTAAAAAGTCGATTTTATCGCTCCGCAAGCTTTTTCGGGACCACCAGCCTTAATGCCGAAACATGAACCGGGCCAGGAACCGATACAGTCCCATGCGCTTGCCCACGCTCAAACGCGGCAGCCGCCAGGGATTTGCCCCCTGGCGCACGACCCCCTTTTGGGTGGTACAGGCACTGTCATAGCCGGCGCTGCGCACCGCCGCTTCCACCCGCTGATCACAGCGGCCGTAAGGATAACAGAAATGGCGGACCTCCCGGCCGATGTGATCTTCAATGATCTTTTTCGAATCCGTTACCTCCGCCCGCAGCTCGGCATCGCTGCAGTCTGTGAGCGGGGCATGGCTCAGGCTGTGACTGCCGAAATCAATGCCGGCCGCGGACATGGTTTTCACCTGGGACCAGGAAAGCAGGTCCAGCGGGCGGGAATCTTCCCGATCTATCCAGTCGTTGCGCTCGCGCCTGGCCACCAGAAAAACGGTCGCCGGTATCCGGTGCCTTTGCAGCAGGGGAAACGCATGCTCGAAAAGATCCCGGTAGCCATCATCGAAACTGAGCGCCACCGGCCGCCGCAACCGCTTTTCATTCTCCTCCAGCCAGGGCCGCACCGCATCCAGGGCCGCAAACTCAAAACGCAACCGCCGCATGACGCCCAGCTGGCGGGAAAATCGGCGGGGGAGCACGGTGAGCCTTTCATAACGCCCGCCCCGCGGGATGCCGATGCGATGGTATGCGAGAATGCGAAATTTGTCCATGGCAAAACTGGTTTCAGACCGCCCGCGTAATCATTTCAATCCCAAATCAACCAATCAAAACTAACTTAGCCAGTGTCCGTCCACAAATACCAATCCGGCTGCAGCCGCGTCAAGGATAGATTTCCAACCGCCGTGGGTCAGGGAAAACGCGCTCACCTGCGGGTTCGGCCGGCGGCAGGTTGACACTGTCTTGCCGGTTGCATATAATTCAGCCGATTGCCGGCCCCGGATTGCATGCTGCCTTCCGGTCATCCACCGCACGGCATTGACATCCCGGAGACTGACAGGCTCATGATCCCCGAGACCCGGATCCGATTATATAAGCCCTATCATATTGGATCGTCCCTGCCGCTTACCGACCAGCAGGTGCGCCGGTTGATCCACCGGTTTGATCGCCATCAGCCAAATCCGCCATCCGCGCTGGAAGGCAGAAACCCGGTATCGGTGCTGATGCTGGCAGGGATCGGCCCGGTGGTCATCAAACATTACCGGCGCGGCGGCCTGCCGGGCAAACTGATCAAGCGCCGCTATTTCTGGCGGCCCAAAACCCGCGGCCAGAAGGAATATGAACTGCTGCACAGGGTCCGGCAGGCCGGGGTCCAGGCACCGGAGCCGGTCGCTTTTGCCTACCGCGGCCGACTGTTTTACCTTGCCTGGTTGATCACCCGGCAGATTCAACAGCCCCTGTCCCTGGCGCGGATCAGTTTAAAGGATGAAGCGCGGGCCCGGCAGCTGATGAAGTCAGTGGCGGCCCAGATTCTGCTGCTCGTCGACCATGGCATCCGGCATGTCGATCTGCATCCCGGCAACGTGGTGGTGGACCCGCAGGATCGGGTATTTGTGCTGGATTTTGACCGCGGCTATATCGATCAGTGCTCCAGAGATAAATTGAAATATGATTATGCGGCCCGCTGGCGGCGCGCGGTCAGCAAGCATCGCCTGCCGCAGGTACTCAGCGCAATGCTGGAGGACGCGCTGAAAATCAATCCCGGCAACAAATTTTAAAATTAAGGATATCCACTGTTAACATTGTGCCCTGCTGATGAAATAGCCCCCCGGGGCCAAGCGCCGGGACGCCAAATGCCTCCGGCGCCTTCGATTCTCATCATCCTGACAGGATCCCTGGGAGACGTTGCCCGCGGACTTTGCCTGGTCGCCCATATTAAAAATCATCGGCCCCGCAGCCGGGTGTCCTGGCTGATTGAAAGCAAAAAAGCGCAGCTGGTAGGGCTTCATCCCCAACTGGATGACGTGATGATTTTCGACCGCACAGCCGGCTTCAGCGGAGTCATGAATTTGCGGCGGGCCCTGGGGCGCAAACATTTTGATATCACCCTGGACCTGCAGCGAATTTTTAAAAGCGGCTTTTTTGCGCTGCTTTCCGGCGCCCGCCGGCGCATCGGCTTTCACCGCCGCAATTGCAAGGAATTCAACTGGCTGTTCAACAACGAGAAAATCGAGTACTACCGCGAAAATCTCCCCAAGCTGAATCATTACCTGAAATTTACCGAGCACCTGGGCCTGCCCGCGCCCGAACGGCTGGACTTCGGACTGGCCGGAGCACCGCTGGATAAGGCCCTACCGCCTGCCGTGGCCGCTATCCGGCAGACTTTCGTGGCGGTGGTGCTGGGATCTTCCTGGGAATCCAAAAACTGGCATTTTGAAGGCTACCGGCAGCTGGTGCACGGCATCGGCACGGATTTAAAGCGCCCCGCCGTGCTGCTGGGGGGCGCCTCCCAGGGTCCTGTGGCCGGGCGGCTGGTCGCAAAATCGAATGCCACCCGTGTGATTGATCTGACCGGCAATTCACTGATGGAAATGACGGCGGTGCTGAAAGCCGCGGCGGCCGCCGTCGGTCCGGATTCGGGTCCCGGACACCTGTCGGCCGCCGTCGGCACCCCCTACGTCACCCTGTTCGGTCCGACCCCTTCCGGCCGGCACGCACCTTACAACTGTGAAGACCTGCTCATCGAGTCGGGGGCTGTATGTGCTCCCTGCTATGCCAGACGCTGCCCTGAGAATACGAACCAGTGCATGGTCGACATCGAGGTGCAGCAGGTGATCCGCCAACTCTCCCGGGCGCTGGCCCGGGCGCCATACAGGCCCCTATGATTGCAATGGTTTTTGTGAGTCAGGAGGAAATATTGACACTGGCATCTTCTTTTTCTATATTGCGTTTTTATTCGATTAGGCTTGCGCCGTGACAACCGACAACCGTGACATACAATCCGGAGTCATCGTCGTCTTCTGCCCGAACTGGGTGGGAGATGTCGTCATGGCCACCCCGGCCTTTGACAGCCTCCGGCAGGCCTACCCGCGCTGCCGGCTCGTTGCGGTCATTCGCGATTACGTTAAAAAAATTATCGAGGACGGCCCCTGGTTTGACGACATTGTTCAATCCGATGACAAAACCCCGCGCGGGTTCTGGCAGCTGGTCGTCCGGCTTCGCCGACTGGAACCGCAGATGGCCATCGTTTTGCCCAACTCCATGCGCTCCGTGCTGACGGCTCGCCTGGGCGGGGCTGCAAAGGTCTTTGGCTACCGTCGCAACGGCAGAAGTGTTTTAATCACCGGCGGACCGCGGCCCCGGCGCGAATCGCGCCGGGTGGTGCCCGAGCCGATGACCAGCTACTACCTGGAGCTCTGCCGCTGGTTGGGCCTGACGGTTGATGTACAAAAAAAACCCCGCCTGTATTTTTCGCAGGCCCTGGAGCAAAAAGGCCGGCTGCTGCTGGCGCGATACGGCATTCGCGATGATGACATGCTGATCGGCTTGAACCCGGGCGCCCGGTACGGCTCCTCCAAGTGCTGGCCCCCGGAGCATTTTGCCCGCCTGGCCGACTTGCTGGTTCAGCGCTGGAGGTGCAAATTGATGCTTTTTATCGGGCCCGGCGAAGAATCGATCGCCAGCGCCATTGCCGGTCTCAGTCGGGCCGAAATCATCAACACCGCCCAAGATCACGTGGACCTGGCGTTGCTAAAACCGTTGATTCACCGCTGCCGCCTGCTGATAACCAATGACACGGGACCGCGGCATTATGCCGTGGCGTTTGATGTTGCCCAGGTTGTCATCATGGGACCGACGGATCCCCGCTACACGGACGCAAACCTGGAAAAAACCATTGTGCTGCGCCGGGAGTTGGATTGTTCCCCCTGCCATCTTAAAAAATGCCCCGGTGATCACCGCTGTATGACCGAAATCACCCCGGAGGCGGTGCTGCAGGCAGCCGGACAATTGCTCCCGCAACAGGCTGAAAATCTATGAAATCATCCTTTTACAGGCAAAAATGGGCCGACCTGAAGTCCGGTGCGGCCGATGCGCAAGAAACAAAACGGCTGCCGCGCCAGGTTGCCTATTCGTTCATGGACGCCTACCTGAAGGACTGTCACTACGAAGATGATCACATCCGGCTGCTGTGCGAAATGGCCACCGCTGCAAATGATGCCATGCTCAACAAAATCGCCGCCCGGGCCCTGTTCGGTATTATCATCGAAAGCCTGTGCGATGATTTCGAAGAGCTGCAGATAGAAACTTACAACCGCGTCATGGCCCAGATCATCAGCTTTTGCCGCCGACTGCCCATGGGCCGCCTGCTGGATCGGCGCCTGAACGACTTTAAGATCCACAGCCAAGACGATCTGCTGCAGCGCATCCACAAAATTCGCACCGACAGCCGGATATTGTCCGCCCGTCGGGATGTAAAAAAAATACTGCTGCTGTCCCGGGTGACCATCGGCGCTGACGTGGCCATCACCAGTGTGATCATTCAGCGGCTGGCTCAACTGTTTCCCGCCGCCCAGCTCGTGCTTATCGGCGATGCCAAACTGCAGCAGATATATGCCGGCAATTCCCGGGTCCGTCTGCAAAAGGTGCACTATGACCGCCAGGGGGATCTGCTCCAGCGGCTGTCCTCCTGGCAGACGGTGCTGGCCATTATCGAGCAGGAGCTTGAGTCCTGTCCCCTGGAGCAAACCATCCTGGTCGACCCCGACTCCCGACTGCTGCAGCTCGGCGTGATGCCCATTGTACCTGCAGAGCACTATTTCTTTTTCGACAGTCGTTCGAATGCCTCCTTTTCCGCCAATATGTCCATGGCCCAGCTGACCAACGCCTGGCTGGACCGGCTGACAGGCGTGTCCGATTTTCGCTACCCCCGGGTCTGGCTTGCGCCGGCCAACCTTTCAAAGGCCGCTGAGTTTTGCGGCCGGCTGAAGAAAAACGGGGCCCGGCGCCTGATCGCCGTCAACTTCGGCGTCGGCGGCAATCCGCGCAAAAAAGTGGGTGCACCGATGGAGCAAAGTCTCTTGCTGGCCCTGCTTGCAGAGGCAGGCACCGTGATCCTGCTGGACAAAGGCTCAGGCGATGCGGAACTGCGCAGCTGCAATGCATTGATGGCGGCTGTTAAAAAACATGGTCACCCGGTCGAAGAAGCGCTGTTCGGTGACGGCCTTGACAGCCGGCTGTCCAGCGGCCTGATCGGCCTGCAGACCAGCATCGGGGAGATTGCCGCCGTCATTGCCCACTGCGATGAGTACATCGGCTACGATTCGGCCGGCCAGCATATTGCCGCGGCCCTTGAAATCCCCTGCCTGACAATTTTTGCCGGCTCCAACAACATGCGGTTTATCAGGCGCTGGAGCGCCTTTGGCCCTAACAGCAGCAAAATCGTGCACGTCGACACCCTCAGCGACCCGGGCGCCATTGACGTGGAAGACATCATCACCCGCATCACCAATGAACGAAGTCTCATGAACGCGTCATGAAGATCCTATTCATCTATCCCAACGCCGGCTCCCAGCTGGGTTTCAACTATGGCATTGCCCACCTGGCGGCCGTTCTCAAGCGGGCCGGGCACGCAGTCGCCCTGTGGCAGTTGTGCGAGGATATCGCGCCGCTGCCTTCTGAAAAGCAGTTTGCCCAAAGGCTGCGCGAGGAAACTGCAGACATCATCGGCTTTTCGGTGGTCACCAACCAGTGGCCCTATACAAAAAAACTGGCGGCCTGGGCCCGCAAGGCAACTTCTGCACCCCTGATTTGCGGCGGTATCCATGCCATGGCCGCCGCCGATGAAGTGCTGAACTCGGGCCTGTTCGACTATATCATGCGCGGGGAAGCCGAAGAAGCCATGGCCGATTTTGTCGAACGGTTCAGCAGCGGACAGGATGTCACGGCGGTGGCCAATCTGGGCTTCATACAAAACGGCAAACCGCATCTCAACCCGCTGCGGCCGCTGCCGGACCTGGCGACCCTGCCGTTTAAGGACTATGAGATATTTGATTTTCAAAAAATTATCGACGCCAAAAACGGCTGGGTGGGGCTGATGGCCTCCCGCGGCTGCCCCTTTTCATGTACCTACTGCTTCAACCACCAGTTCGTGTCCCATTACCGCCAGGAT
This sequence comes from uncultured Desulfosarcinaceae bacterium, assembly GCA_964527835.1. GTDB lineage: Bacteria > Desulfobacterota > Desulfobacteria > Desulfobacterales > JAFDCJ01 > JAFDCJ01. The sequence continues at coordinate 14,760 of CAZGNV010000030.1, forward strand.
CTGGCCTGCAGTTTCAAGGGGCTCAACTACATCCGGCATTTTCCCGTCGCGCAGATGATGAACGAAATTGAGTACCTCCTGGCCCATTACCGCAATATCCGCATGTTTATCCTGGATGATGATCTGTTTACCTTTTATCGTTCCTATGTCCGTCAATTTTGCGAATCCTACCGCAACATCAGCCGGCTGCCGTTTGTGGTCAACGGGCATGTCGGGTTTTTCGACAAAACCAGGGCCCGCTGGCTGGCCGCCGCCAACTGCAAAATTGTTAAATTTGGGGTGGAAAGCGGCAGCGATCGGATCCGGCGCCAAATTCTTCAACGGCGCATGAAAAATGAAAAAATTATCGCCACCATCGAAACCGCCCGTCAGGCCGGGCTGCACACCTCGGTTTTTCTGATGATCGGCCTGCCCGGGGAGACCCGCGCTGACCTGATGGCCACCATCGATCTGATGGCCCGCGCCCAACCGGGCCGCTACCGCTGGTCGTTTTTTTTCCCGTTTCCCGGAACCAAAGCCTATGAAATCGCCCGCGACGCAGACTGCATCGATTTTGCAAAAATGGCATGTATGGAAAACTTCACCGACGCCTCCTGCCTGCGGTTCGGCCCGCAGCAGGACCTGCTCCTAAAAAAAGTGGGCCGCATCATGCCCTGGTTTGTCAACGCCCGCTCGGATTTTGAAACCGCCGGCTTCTACCGGCGCCGTGTGGAAGAAATCCTCGCCCTGGACGAGGACGGCTGGCAGCGGCGGGCCCAAACCATCGAACAGGAAGACAGCGAGATCTCGCAGCGATTCGTCCGCCGGGGGCTGCGCCACTACGCCCTGAAATACAACCGCTTTATGGGAGTCGTATCGGATTATTTCATCAACGAAGACGGTCTTTGATGAAGTCAATAAAGGCGGCTTCATCGTCTGCCAGACGCAGTTCGATCCCCACCACAATTAGATCCACCGGCAGCCGATGCTGCCCTGCCAACAGACGCACATAGTCCTTTTCAGTGGTGACCAGCAGCTCGGCATTCCTATCGGCGGCAGCAGCCACGATCCTTTCCAGATCGGATGGACTATAGCGGTGGTGGTCGGCAAACTCCATAAAGCCGGCCACATCAAAACCAAGCTCTTTGACGGTGCTGTGAAAATCCCGGTTGCGGGCAATGCCGGAAAAAGCGAATACCCGGCGCTGATTCAGGGCGTCGATTTGCCGCCGCGTTAGAAACGTTTGACCCGCCGGCTCCGGGGCGCCGGCTTGCCTTTTGACCTTATAGCAAAACGGCACGTGAAATGACCTGAATACGGTCATCCCCGGTGCAAGCCGCCGAATCAGGGCCGCCGTGGCCGTCACTGATGGATCCTCAATTGCCGGGCAGCGCGTCAACAGGCAGGCATCTGCGCGGCTAAGCGCAGCAACCGGTTCCCTCAAGGTTCCCCGCGGCAGCAGGTGGCCGTTGCCGAAGGGCCGCCGGCAGTCCAGCAAAACAAGATTGATATCCCGCTTGATTGCCAGATGCTGCATGGCATCATCGAGCACAATCACTTCGGCGGCGAACCTGTCCACGGCCAGCCTCCCGGCTGCCAGGCGCTTTTTGCCCACGACCACCGGGATATCCCTTAGCCGCCGGGCGATCATGCAGGGTTCATCGCCGGCGACATCCGCGTCCAGCAACACGGATTGCCCATCACTGACAACCGCCCCCTGCCGTTCGGCAGCGCCCTTGTATCCCCGGCTGACGATGGCAACTGACAGGTCCATTTTGCGCAGCAGCCCTGCAAGATACATCACCAGGGGGGTTTTTCCGGTGCCCCCTACTGTCAGGTTGCCGACCGAAATCACTTTGCAGGGCAATCCGGCACAGCTCAAGACACCGTGCCGGTAAGCGGCCGATCTTGCCTTTTGCAGCGCCCCATACATAACAGAGGCCAGCTGCAGCACCGTCGGCAACGCTGCCAGAGACTGCCGGTTGGGACCGAACATGACGGCTTTGATCCTGCCTTTGAACCCGTGTGTGTTATTCGACATTGACAATATAAAATAAGGCGACGCAGGTGAATATAAAGTTGGCTGTCCAGGCCGCAATAAAAGGCGGCAGCATGCCGCCATAGCCCAGCGACATGCAAAAACTGTAAGCCACCCAATACAGAAACATCACCCCCATTGAATAAGCAATGCTCAGCGACATTCCTTCCCGGCTTCTTTGCTTGAGGGTGATGCCGGTGGCCAGCAGGCAGACAATCAGACATGACAGGGGCAGGGCGAACTTTGCGTACAGGTCTACGCGGTAAGGGGTCGCATCGTAGCCCTCGAACTCGACTGTGCGAATATAGTCATACAGTTCCTTGAAGCTCATTTCTTCCGACTTTTTTACGGCCCGCTGAAGCTGCTGGGGGCTGAGATCAAAATTCTCCACATGCTGATCGTAAAGCCGGACGTCATAGGAGCCGGTCTCGCGGTTGAGCACCTGTTCCATGACATCGAAAAAGATCCATTTGCCCTGGCGGTAATCCCCCTGGACGGCATCCACCCTGCGCAGCAGCCTGAACTCGGAATCGAAGAAGTTCAGGGTAACGCCCGAAATCGTTTTCTTGGCCGGGTTAAAATAGGAGACATAGGATATGGAACGATGGCCTTTCACCCATATGTTCTTCTGCACGGAAGCGACCGTGTACTTTTTGACCTCCACGCGCCATATTTGATTCGCCCGGCTGATGGTGATCGGCACCAGCACTTCGGACAGGAAAAACAGCACCAGGGTGGATACGCTGCCAAAGAACAGCACCGGTTTGAGCAGGTAGTAAACCCGCATGCCGCTGCTTTTCAGGGCAATGGTTTCGTTGTTCTTGTTCATCAATCCAAAGGTGATGGCCACGGCCAGCAATATGCCCACCGGCATGATCTGGGAGATGATCAGGGGCAGTTTAAGCTGCATGAACTCGATGATTCTGGGCATTTTCAGGCCGGCATTGAGGAATTTGTCGATATTTTCGAAAAAATCGATGCTCAGATAAATTCCAACGGCAGCCGTCAGCACGATGCTGAAATTTTTCAAAATCTCTCTGGTCAGATATTTAGCGAGAATGGACATGTCTGCGCCTGCTTATAAATCCCTTGAGCCGGGTAAAAACACGCACCAGCAACCGCACCATTTTTTCAGTCACCAGGGTGCGTTCCCGGGCCGCCTGCAACAAAAAATACAGCCCGGCAGCCGCCATGGCAACATTGGGCAGCCACATCCCGATCACCGGCGGATACGTCCCCTTTTCACCAAAAGCATAACCGGCGGTCAACAACAGGTAGTAAAGCAGAAAGAAAAAAAGACACAGCACCAGACCGAAGGAACGCCGGGTGGACCTGGATTGAATGCCCAGCGGAAACGCCAGCAAGCCCAGTGCCAGGCAGGCAAACGGGATGGAAATTCGGCGGTGAAATATGATCTGGGCATCATAATAAGCCTTGTCGCGCTGGCGGCGGCTGGCCATAAAGCGGCGCAGTTCGTCGAGACTCATTTCCTCTCGGCTTTTGCGTCGTTTGCCGGCTGCGGCCAAGTGCTTGCCCATGTCAAGGCTTAAGGTATAGGTGGCAAATCGGATGGCGGTGGCCGATTTGTCCTTGAGGCTGGTCTGATGGATCGTTCCGTTTGACAGCACCAGGTGAAAAATGAATTTTCCCGGCTCACCCAGCAGTTGCCCCGCAGGGGCCACCACCGTACTGACCACGTCCGGCTGACGCTTGTCTTCGATGAAAATGTCAAGCAGCCTGCGATTTTTCAAATCAATTTTGTTGACGTAGAGCACCACATTTTTAAACTGGTCGTTGAATGTTCTTTCCTTCAGGCCAATGTTCACATTGGCGCTGGCCATGCGCAGCGCCATGTCCTCCAGGGCCGTTTTAGCCTTCGGCACCCCGACGGTGGTCATCAAAAGCGTCAGGCCAAAGCCCATAATCCCGAAAAACAACACCGGCGGGAGCAGCCCGTAAATGCTCATCCCGCAGGATTTGAGGGCGACGATCTCGTTGTCGCCGGAAAGGCGCAAAAAAGTCAGCAACACGGCCATCATAATCGACATCGGGATGATAAACACCAGCATCCAGGGCAGGGTAAAAACAATCAGCTGCATAACCGCCACCAGGCTGAGATTGTAATTGACAATCCAGTTGGTGATATCGACCATCTTGGTCATCAGCAATAAAAACGTAAACACGCAGATGTTAATGCCGAAAGGCACGAACATCTCTTTGAGTATATAACGATTGATGGTGGAGTTGACTTTCATATCGCAGGGGGTCGGCAATTGCTCGCCGGAGCATTGTCAGCAAACAAATTGTTGCCGAACTGCATCAGGTAAAGCTTGTAATACTCGCCGCGGCGGGCAAGCAGTTCATCATGGGCGCCCTCTTCCACGATCCTTCCATCGGCAATGACAATGATTCGGTGAGCATAGCCAATGGTGGACAGGCGATGGGCAATGACAAAAGTTGTTCGTCCTTGCATCAGGTTTTCCAGCGCTTTTTGCACCAGGGATTCGGATTCAGAATCCAGCGCGGAGGTGGCCTCATCAAGGATCAATATGGGGGCATCCTTCAACAGCGCCCGGGCGATGCAGATGCGCTGCTTCTGACCCCCTGAAAGCCGGCCTCCCAACTCCCCGATGGAAGTGTCAAACCCGCGGGGAAAGCGGCGAATAAACTCCTCGGCATAGGCGGCCCGGGCCGCTTGAATGATTTGCTGCTGGGAGGCATGCGGATTGCCATAGGCGATGTTGTTGCGAGCCGTATCATTGAACAGAATCGGTTCCTGGGTTACGATGGCGATCTGCCGGCGCAGCTCTGCCACCCGGACATGCCGGATGTCGACGCCATCAATTAGAATCCGGCCGGCGCTGACGTCGTAAAAGCGCGGGACCAGGTTGACCAGCGAAGTCTTCCCTCCGCCGCTCACCCCCACCAGGGCAACAATCTCTCCGGGGGCGACCTCCAGGTTGATGTTTTTCAGCACCCGGGTTCGGTCATATTGAAAAGACACGTTTTCAAAACTGATCCGATGGATGCCGTCCGGGATGGAAACCGGCTTGGGGGGATCGACAATGTCTGACTTGCGCTCCAGGATATCAAAAATGCGATCGGCGGCGGCCAACCCCCGCTGAACGGAATTGTTCAGTTTGCTCAATTTTTTAAGCGGCTCATACATGAATCCAACCGCTGTCAAAAAAGACATGAAGGCTCCAAATGTGTATGTGCCACGAATTACCTGGTGCCCCCCGTACCAGATGATAAAGGCAATGCCGAGCCCGCCCAGAAATTCCATCAGCGGCGATGAAACGACCTTGACCCTGGTTTCCTTCATCTCCAGTCTGAAAATCCGCCGGGACTTCTGGGCAAAGCGCTTCTTCTCATGATCCTGCATGCCGAAGGCCTTGACAATTTTATTGCCGGTAAGGGTCTCATGCAAAAAAGAGTTCATGTCGGCAACGGCCTCCTGGGTTCCCCGCCGCACCCTCCGGATCTTGCGGCCGAACTGAAAAATGGGGATACCGGCGATGGGAAACACCACAAAGGCATAAACAGCCAGCTTGGGAATCATCAAAAAGGTCACCGACACCAGCCCGATGATGGTAAAACAATGCTGGATGGACCCGGTAATGGCCGAAGTGAACATGGCACTGATAATGTTGACGTCATTGGTGATGCGGGACATGAGATCACCGGTTTTCTCCCGCTGGAAAAAAGCCAGCGGAAGATCCTGCATGTGGTTGTAGAGGCGATTTCTCAACCGCATGACAATGTCCTGCCCGATGTAACTCAGAAGGTAGCCAGAGCCGTAGGCGGCCACGCCTTTTATGAAAAACACCGCCAGCACGGCTGCCGGAATCAGCAGCAGATCCCGGGGATTTTTCTGCATGAAGATATTTTCCACCGCCGGTTTGGCCAGATAGGCCGTTGCGGCGGTCATGGCCGCCACGACCGCCGAACATACCGACGAGGCGGCCAATTTGGTCCAGTTGTCCCTGGCAAACCCCAACAGCTCTTTATGTCGCGGGCTCAGTTTTATCACGGGCATTATTTTCAGGTTCTTTTCCCAATTGGTTTAAATTTGACGGTTTTCAATCAGCCAATGCTCCAGCCGGCTGTCGGCCCATCAGTTCCAGGGCGATATCCGCCACGCGCTCTGCCGCCCCGGCCCCTCCCAGCACATTGCGCAGGCCGAGCAGTTGCTGCTTTAGCCGGTCCAACCCGTCTGGATTGCGCAGCAAGCGTTTGACCTCCGCAGCGATCCTGTCGGGCCGTGCCTCGTGCTGCACCAATTCGGCAGCGATCTGCTGGCCGGCCACCAGGTTGACAAGACCAATATGAGGCACCCGCACCAATGCGCGGCCCAGCCAGTAGCTGACCGGGGAGACGCGATAGATGATCACCATGGGAATGCCGTGCAGCGCCGCCTGCAGGGTCACTGTCCCGGAAGCGGCGATGACAAGGTCGCTGCGTTCGAATATTGTCTGCACCGGGCCGGACAGCACTTCCAATGGCGCCCTGCCGGTATGTTCGGCCATGATGGCATCAATCTGCGCTTTGGCCACCGAGGGGGCATGGGAAACGACAAATTCAGCCGCTTTCAGTTCGGCATTTAAAATCCCGGCCGCCTCGATCATCAGCGGCAGGTGCCGGGCGATTTCACTGCTGCGTGATCCCGGCAGCAGGCCGATGACAGGCCGCTTCACATCCGTGCCTTTAACACGGTGAGGGCCACCCGCTGACGGTTCATCGAGCAGCGGATGGCCGACAAAGGTCACCGGCACATCGTGCCGCCGGTAAAAATCCTCTTCGAATGGCAGGATGACGGCCATGTGATCCACCAGCCGGGCAATGCGCCGTACGCGGCCCCGACGCCAGGCCCACACCTGGGGACTGATATAATACAGGATCGGAATGCCCAATTTTTTGGCCGTGCCCGCCACATGAAGGTTAAAGTCCGGAAAATCGATGAGAATCAGCAGGTCAGGCCGCAGACTGTGCAGCATTTTTTTCATGACCGCCAGGCCATTGACAATGGCGGGCAGTCTGGCAAACACTTCGGTGATACCCACAACCGATAGACTGGCGGCATCCGCCACGATCTGCACCCCGGCCTTCCGCAAGGCCGGGCCTCCGATTCCGCAAAAGGAAAGGGCGGGATTTTTTTGCTGCAGGGCGCTGACCACCCGGGCTCCATGCTGATCACCGGAGGTCTCGCCGGCGATAAGAGCAACGCAGGGTTGCGCCGCGGCGGGCTTTGTACCCGTGCATTGCGGAGGCGCCAGGTTGGCTGACAAGCGGCCCATGCGGATCACCCCCCATAGCGTGCGATGGCGGCATCGATCTGGTTCATGACGTCCAGGGCCACCTGCAGCGCCTTGCGCCCGGCCTGGCCGGGAACCGCCGGAGACTGCCGGGTGGTGACAGCCTGGATATAGGCAGCCAGTTCATCTTCCAGGGCGTCGGCTTCGGAAAAAGACAGTTGGCGAATGTCCATGCCGGGGATGAGCCCGTCGCCGGAATCTTCAGCCTGGCCGATGATGGTGATATCCCGGGCGGCAAAGTCAACCGATATATAGGCATCTTGCTGAAACAGCCTGATTTTGCGCTGATTCTTAATGGAAATGCGGCTGGCGGTGACATTGGCCACGCAGCCGCTGTCAAACTCCAGGCGGGCATTGGCGATATCAGCCTGCCGGCAGACGACCGGGGCCCCGGCCGCATGGATGCTTTTAATCCCGGAGTTGACCAGGGTCATGATAATATCGATATCATGGATCATGAGGTCCAGCACCACACTGATATCTGTGCTGCGGCCCTTGTAGATACTCAAGCGATGGGCCTCGATGAACATGGGTTTGTTGACGATATCCCTGAGCGCCATCACGGCGGGGTTGAAGCGCTCCAGGTGGCCCACCTGCAGAATGCGCCGACGGGATTCGGCAATCTGGATCAGTTCATCCGCCTGCTGCAGGCTGGTGGTGATGGGTTTTTCAACCAGCACGTCCACATCATGACTGAGAAAAAAGCGGCTGACATCATAGTGGGCCGCCGTCGGCACGGCAATGCTGACCGCATCCACCGCACCTTGCAACTGCCGGTAATCCGTGTAGGCGCATGTGCCGAGCTCGCCAGCGACTTTTTGCGCCCGGGAGGGTTCGACATCCACAACGCCGGCCAGGCGCACGTTGTCCATCCGGGCATATTTTTCGGCATGAAATCTGCCCAGATAACCGACACCGATCACCGCCACTCTAATTTCCGGCATAATAATGTACGTTCCCGAAAAGGTTTGCTTAAGCGCTAAAATTCAACTTTTTACGGCTTCATCAAAATTACCGGCCGTTGAATGCTGCTGCGGCGCGGCGGGCTGCCCGGAAGAAAAATCAACAGCCCTCATCGGGTGATTCCCCGGTTAGATGATTTAATGAAATTGATGAAGTTAAGCACCTCCGGCAGATGGTCCACCTCGGCCAGCGACCGCTCGATGGCCTCATTTAGGGTGAGGCCAATGCGAAAAAAGATGCGGTAGACCCTTTTGAGGGCCGTGACGGTGGCTTCCGAGAACCCGAACCGTTTCAGCCCCACCCGGTTGAGGCCATAGAGCCGGGCACGATCGCCGGCGGCAATCACATAGGGAGGGATGTCTTTGGGGATGGCGGATTTGCCGCCGACATAGGCATGTTCGCCCACGCGGACAAACTGGTGGATCGCCACCAGCCCCCCGATGGTTACATGATCGCCGATGGTGATATGCCCGGCCAGGGTTGCATTGTTGGCCAGCACGACCCGGCGCCCCGTCTTGCAGTCATGGGCCACATGGCAATAGGCCATCAGCAGGTTTTCCTCCCCGATCTCGGTGATTCCCGTACCAAAGGCCGTGCCCCGGTTGATGGTGGCAAATTCGCGCACCACCGTCCCGCGGCCGATCTTGACATAGGTCTTTTCTCCCTTGAATTTAACCGCCTGGGGTTCGCCTCCCACCGAGGCATACTGGAAGATATGGCAATCCGGGCCGATGGACACGTAAGGGTCGACCGTTACATGGGGTCCCAGCACGGTGCCGGAACCGATATAAACATTGGCGGCGATAACAGAATACGGACCGATTTCGACATTCTCGTCAATTTCAGCATCTGCACTGACAATGGCTGTGGGGTGAATCATGCAATTTCTCCAAAGGAAGCCATCAATTCGGCTTCGGCGGCCAGTTGGCCATCAACGGTCGCGCTGCCCAGCATTTTGGCTGCTTTTGATCGCAGTTTCAACAACCTGGCTTCAAAGATGATCTGATCTCCCGGAATGACCGGTCTGCGGAACCGCACCTTGTCCATCCCCATGAAGTAAATCAGCCGGCCCTTTTGCCCGGCCGGTGCCGATTCATTGGCCAGGATTCCACCGGCCTGGGCCATGGCCTCAATGATGAGCACCCCGGGCATGATGGGACGGCCCGGGAAGTGCCCCTGGAAAAAAGGTTCGTTGATGGTAACGTTTTTCAACGCCACCACCCGCTCGCCGGGCACCAGTTCAAGCACCCGATCCACCAGCAAAAACGGGTAGCGATGGGGCAGCAGCTCCATGATGGCCCCGATATCAGAGCCTGATTTCATTTTCCACCTCCGTTTTTTTCCAGCGCCTGCAGCCTTTTTTCCAGCGCTGAAAGTTTTTTGCTGAATTCGGGCAGCCGGGGGATCAGGCGCTGAACCCGCAGCCACAATCGGTGAGGCATCTGGGGGATGCCCGAAGACACGATCTGCCCGTCGGCCACCGGCTTTCCCACCCCGGTCTGGGGACCGATCGTGGCCCCATCGCCAATGCGCAGGTGCCCGGCAATCCCGGCCTGCCCGGCCAGCACGGCGTTTTTGCCGATGGTCACACTGCCCGACACCCCCACCTGGGCCACCAGAACACTGTTTTGCCCCACCACGACATTGTGGGCGATATGCACCAGGTTGTCGGTTTTAACTCCCCGACCGATAACCGTTTTGCCGAAAGTGGCGCGATCGATGGTGTTGTTGGCCCCGATCTCGACATCATCTTCGATCTGCACGATTCCCGTGTGCGGGATCTTGTAATAGGCTCGGCCGTCAGGGGCGAATCCGAATCCATCGCTGCCAATCACGGTGCCCGCATGAATTATGACCCGCTGGCCGATGACGCAACCCTGCAAAACAGTCACATTGGGATAAATAACCACATCATTGCCGATGGTGACCTCATCGCCGAGCACCACCCCGGCCTGCAGCCAGACGCGATCACCGATTCTGACCCCATCGCCGATCACCACCTGGGGGCCAACGGCAATGCGATCGCCGGCTGTGAATTTATTTCCGATAACTGCCGAAGGGTGGATCCCGGGCGGTGCCGGCGGCGGTGGATAAAAATACTGCATTACCTTTGCAAAGGCCACCATCGGCTGATCAACCTGCACAAGGGTTCGCGTTTCCAGATGAAATTCCCGGGGGACAAGCACGGCCCCGGCCCGGCTGCGCGCCACCTGTTTCAGGAATCGGGCGCTGCCGGCCACGGTAATCATATCACCGCTCGCCGTCTCAAACGGCCCGGCGGCCCGAATCAATTTGTCGGCATCGCCGACAATGGTCCCATCCACCATGCGGGCGATTTCGGTCAAAGGCACCTGCGTCATTGCTCACTACCACCTTAATCATGGTTGCTTCGTTTTGGCCGTCTTTGCATTTAGTTTCTGGATGAGCTGATCGGTGATGTCAATGGAATCGGGGGCATAAAGCACACTGATCCTGTTGACAATTAGGAGGTAGCCTCCTTTTTTGCCCATTTCGTTGACCAGTTGCTGAACATCGGACCTGAGCTGTTCCATCAGACGGGCTTCCAGCTGCTGCAGATTGTTGGTGTATTTTTGCTGCAGCGTTTTAAAATCGTTTATTTTGATGCGGTAATCCCGCTCTTTTTCTTCGCGCATCTCGCGGCTCATCACCATCGATTCGCGTTCGAGTCTTTTGCGGATGTTCTCAATCTCCGCCCCCCGGGCTTTAAGGTCCGTTTCCATCTTGTTTTTTTCTTTTTTGAGGGTTGCCTGGATGGATTTGCCGGCCGTGGAATTTTGCAGGATCCTTGGCAGGTCGACGACCCCGATTTTGGCTACATCGGCGGCTGAAGAAAAACCGGCCGCGCCGGTCACAATCAATAATACGAAGAATATTCGGCACACGGACTTCACTGCTCCCATGACATCCCCCTTTTCTTTGTCGTAAAATGCAACAACGGCGGCCACATCCAGCGGCGCCGTAACGATCCTACCTTATATTTGCTCGAAATTAATCCCATTTGCAACTGAAAAAAACAGGTTCCTGAATTTGAAAACCCGAAAAGGCTTGTGCAGCGAGAAAACCGACCTTTTACGGGTTCATCATCATTGCCCGGCGGCTAAAAGCTTGACGCCATGGAAAACACCCAGGCCCCGCCGCCATGGTCGCTTTTTTTGCGATCCAGGATCCAGCCATATTCCAATATGATCGGCCCCATGGGCGACAGCCAGCGGATGCCGGTGCCTGCACTTTGCCGCAGATTGGTCAACTCGATGCGCTCCCCGGTCCTGGCGATATTGCCGGTATCGAAAAAGACGGCTCCGTAGACACCCGCTTCCTTTACGATGGGAAACCGTAATTCCGCATTGAACTGGACGAATCGTTCGCCGCCGATCTCAGCGCCGCTTTTGGATTTGGGGCTGAGGTCATCACGTTCAAAACCCCGCAGCGCGTTGACGCCGACCATATAAAACTTTTCATAGTCCGGCAAGTTCTTCTTCGGGTTTTCAATCACCCATCCGCCCCGACCGTGCAGCACGCCCACCGATTCGAAAAGCAGCGGGAAATACCAGCCCGTTTCAGCGATGTATTTGGTAAAACCCACATTGCCACCCAGACCGGCATATTCTGCTGAAATGCTGGAAAAAGACCCCCCGGTGGGGTGAAACACCTGGTCCCTGGAATCATAGCGCAGCCGGGCCGTAATGCTGCTTTTGGTGTTTTTGCCCTTGTCACGCTTTATGGATTCCGCCGCCTCATCATCGATGTTGGAAATGTTGGCAACATCGTAGGTATAGGTTAAATAACCACGGGTGTAGTCAATCAACGGATAGCTGAGTCCGAAATTGCCGCCGATGCTGTCCTTGTCATAATCGCTGAAATTATAGACCCAGTTGTACACGTCCATGCTGGCTGACAGCGGGATGTCAAACAGCCACGGTTCGATAAAGCTCAGGGTGTACTTGGTGGTTTTCGATCCCAGCTGTCCTTGCAGCGACAGGGTCTGGCCGCGTCCGAACAGGTTGCGTTCCGAAATCGAGGCGGTAAAAAAGAGGTTTTCCACATTGCCGAACCCGGCGCCGAAACTGAATGCACCGGTGTTTTTCTCGGTCACCTCGATTTTCAAGCGCATTTTATCATCGCTGGAGCCTTTAATGGTATCGACCTTGATATCTTCAAAATAGTCAAGCCGGTAAAGATTGCGGATGCTGCGCTTGAGCCTGCGACCGCTGAACAGCTCCTGTTCATAAACCTGCAGCTGCCGACGAATCACTTTGTCGCGCGTTTTAGTGTTGCCGGTGATGATGATTTCTTCAAAATAAACCTCGTGTCCCTTCTTGATATCCAGGGTAATATTGACAACGCGCTTTTCGGCATCCCGGTCAATGCGGGGGGCAACGTCCGCATAGGCATACCCCTCGTCGGAATAAATATCGATCAGCGCCAGCACGTCCTTGCGCAGGATCTCCCGGTTGTAGTACTCCTCTTTGCTAATTTTGAGTTTTTCCAGCAACTGCTCCTCCGGCAGGATCAAGTCCCCACTGACCGCCACCTTTCCAACCCGGTAGCGCGGTCCCTCATCAATGCGGATGGTAATCGCAATACCATCTTTTTCATACTCGACCTGTGGCTCCCCGACCCGGGCCTGGCTGTAGCCATGGTTGTGGTACCAGTCCGTCAACCGGGCGACATCCTGGCTCAACTGCTCCTGGTTCAGATCACCGGATGATGTCAGCCATGACAGGAAGTCTTTTTCCGAGGTACTCATCAGGCTTTTCAGTTTTTTGGCGGAATAGGCGCTGTTGCCCACAAACTCAATTTTTTTGACATGCAGTTTGTTGCCTTCATCGATGATATACTCGACGTCGGCCTGATTGTCCCTGCGCCGCTGGATCTTGAAATGCACCTTGGCATTGTAATAATTTTTTTCCTTGTAAAGTTCCTTGATCCGTCGCATGTCGCTTTGAAGGGTATTGATATTGAGAATGGATCCCTTGCGCAGGGTCAAGACATCCTTGATATCCTCATCTTCATACACCCAGCTGTTGCCTGAAACCGAGATGCCGCGCACCGTTGGCTTTTCTGTGACCACAAACGTTACAATTTTACCTTCCGGCATTGTCTGGGCTTCCACGCGAATATCATCAAAATAGCCCATGGCGTATACGGCTTTGAGCTGATCGGAAATTTTTTGTGGATTGTACAGGTCCCCGGCTTTGAGTTGGATGACCCGTCGGATGGCGTCTTCCTCAATGCGGTTGTTGCCTTTGATAACAATCTGGACGATCTTTTCGCGCCCGAAAAGCTTGGCTCCCATTTCCTGCACCAGCTTTTTGACAGTGCCGGGCAAATTTTCAGCTCCCCGGTCAGCAGCTGAAAAAACATCCGGGGGTTGCTGCTTGTGCACCGCAACCAGTTTGACATCCAGGCTGAAGCTTTGCCCGATCCAGGTCAGGCTGCCCAGAATCACATAATCCGCGCCGGTGCTGACGCCCAGTTTTCGAATTTGTTCAAACGGCTGATCACCGTGCCCTGCCGGGGGCTCGGACTGCCGATCCAGGATCAGCACATTGGCGCCTTCCTGCTCCAGCTGCTTTTTGATTGCCAGGGGGATTTCCTTCTGCAGGTAAGCCATCTCCTGCTGGGCATGGATACGGAAAGGCAGAATGACAACGCTGACCTTTTGCCGGGCTCCGGCGACACCCGCCAAAAAAATGATTGCAAAAAGCAGTATCAGGCTAACATGCTTGGCCATAAGTGTCTTTGAAATATCACCTGACGGGAATCTCAACTGCCATATCCAGCTTATCCGGATTCGGAAACGCGAACCAGTTTTCCATCTGCAATTGTTACCCGCCGGGACATATGGGATGCCAGCTCCATGTTGTGGGTAACCAACACCAGCGTCATGGACAGCTCCTGATTTAACTCCAGCAGCAGGGCGTGAATGCGTTCACTGTTGGATCGGTCAAGATTTCCGGTCGGCTCATCGGCCAGCAAAACAGACGGCTTTAGCACCAGGGCCCGGGCCAGAGCCACGCGCTGCTGCTCTCCCCCGGATAATTTCCCCACCCGGTGATGAAGGCGGTCCTTGAGTCCCACGCGCACCAGGATATGTTCAGCCGCTTCAGCCGCCCGCCGTTTATCAGCGCCTGAAATCAACCCCGGCATCATTGTATTTTCCAGGGCGCTGAATTCGGGCAAAAGATGATGAAACTGAAAAACAAAACCCACGAACCGATTACGAAACCGGGCCAATTTTTCATCGTCATATAAAAACACGTTCTGCCCCTGAAACAGCAGTTCTCCACTGTCGGGACGGTCCAGGGTCCCGAGGATATGCAGCAGAGTCGACTTGCCGATGCCCGAAGCGCCGACAATGGCAACCGTCTCGCCGATGTTCAGCGAAAAATCAAGATCTTTCAGGACATCAATGCTGATGCCGCCATTTTGAAAACGCTTGGTCAGCTTGCGGGCGACCGCCAGGTATTCGAGGTCGGAGGTGTCCGTATTTTGTTGGGCCAGGTTCATTTCTATTGCAGTTTCCAATCCGGTCTGACGGCAACCGGGTTTTCAATAATAATAATCCCGCAAAATGATGGTCCCGTAAAAAGTTCAATTTTTCGCTTGAGCAAGCCTTTTCGGGAGCTGTTGCGGGTGGAGAGGGTCCAAAGCATTAACCGTACCGGATCGCCTCAACCGGGTCCTGCCGGGCAGCCTGCCAGGCAGGATACAGCGTTGCCAGAAAGCAGATTACCAGCGCCGCGCCAATAATGATGATCACGTTCAGCCATTCGATTCTCACTGGCAAAGTGGTGGTAAAATAGTAGATATCCCCGGTCAGTTCGTGAATGTTATAGCGTTTGAGCCCAAAACAGATCACCAGCCCCAGGCACAGTCCCAGCAGGACGCCCACCGCTCCGATCACCATGCCGTTGAAAACAAATATCTTGCGGATGCTGCGGGCAGTGGCCCCCATGGCTTTCAGGATCGCAATGTCGCGGGTTTTGCCCATGACCATCATGATCAGGCTGCTGGCAATATTAAACGCCGCCACCAGGACAATCAACGCCAGAATGATAAACATCACCCGCCGCTCCAACTTCAGGGCCTTGAACAGGTTGCGGTTCATTTGCATCCAGTCGCGCGCCCAGTAGGGAAACCCCAGTTTGGCGACAATCTGGTCAGCGATGCTTCTTGCCTGGTAAATATCGGTCACGCGGATGTCCAGGCCGCTGACGGCATCGGGCATGCGCAGGATTTTCTGGGCATCCTTGAGGTTGATGTAGGCAAAGGTCTGGTCGTACTCATACATGCCGGATTCAAAAAATCCCGTCACTGCAAACTGCTTCATGGCCGGCACGTGGCCGATGGGTGACAGCATCCCCCGCGGCGAGATGAGATAAATCCGGTCTCCCTGAATCACGCCGAGATTTTTGGCCAGCTCTCTTCCCAGGACAATGCCGGGAACCCGGCGCTCGCTTGCCGCCGAGCTGCCCGGCGGCGGCGGATCGGGCAGACGGGCATGGTCCAGTGTTTTGATGACGCGCCCGACGGTGGCCGGGTCAATGCCACGCAGCACGGCACCGGAAGCCCCGTTTTTCGAACGCAGCATCACCTGGGAGTAAATAAAAGGGGTGACCGCCTTGACCCCTTTTATTTTTTCGACCTGTTCGAGCACCTCACGATAGCCCGTAAACGGTCCCCCATGGCGCATCAGGATCACCTGGGGCTGGCCTCCCAGGATGCGCGCTTTCAAGTCCGCTTCAAAGCCGACCATCACCGAAATCACCACGATCAGGGCCATTACCCCCACCGCCACTCCGGCAACCGATAGAATGGTGATCAGGGAAATAAACGCCTGTTTCTGCTTGGCCCTGAGATAGCGGCCGCCTATGAAAAATTCATATCCCATCAGCGCTCTGTTTCATGTGCGGAAAAAGGATGACTTCCCGGATCGAGGCTGCATCGGTCAGCAGCATCACCAGCCGGTCGATGCCGAGTCCCTCCCCTGCCGTGGGCGGCATGCCGTACTCCAGGGCCTCGATGTAGTCTTCATCCATGCGGTGAGCTTCCTCATCACCGGCATCCCTCCCTTTGACTTGCTGCAAAAACCGCTCGCGCTGGTCCGCCGGGTCATTGAGTTCCGAAAAGCCATTGGCAATTTCGCGCCCGGCGATAAACAGTTCGAAGCGCTCGGTCAGCTCGGGCTGCTCGTCGCTGCGCCGGGACAGGGGAGATACCTCGGCCGGATAGCCGGTGATAAACGTCGGCTGAATCAGCTTGGGCTCCACCAGGGCATCAAACAGTTTGGTGATGACCTTGCCCAGCTGACCGGTTTTGGTCACCCTGACCCCGTTGCGCGCGGCAAACTCAAGCAGCCCCTGCTTATCGGTCAGCAGGGTGCGATCAACACCCCCCAGCTGCTCCAGGGCGGAATACAGCGACAGGCGCCGCCATTTCCCGCCTAACTCGATTGCCTGGCCCTGGTACTGGATTTGCTCCGAACCGGTCACCTCCCTGGCCACCGAGGCAATCAGCTCCTCAGTGAGCGCCATCAGATCTGCATAGGTCGCATAGGCCTGGTAAAATTCTATCATGGTAAATTCCGGATTGTGCTGGGTTGAAACCCCTTCATTTCTGAAGTTGCGGTTGATTTCAAACACCCGTTCAAAACCGCCGACCACCAGGCGTTTCAGATACAACTCCGGAGCGATGCGCAGGTAGAGATCCATGTCCAGGGCGCGGTGATGGGTTTTAAACGGGGTGGCTTCCGCTCCGCCCGGAATCGGCTGCATCATGGGGGTTTCGACCTCCAAAAAGTCGCGCTGCAGGAAAAAAGTTCTAATCTGCTGGATAATGCGGCTGCGACGAATAAAAATTTCGCGCACATCGGCATTCATCAGCAAATCCACGTATCGCTGGCGATAACGCTTTTCGGGATCGCGCAGACCGTGAAATTTTTCAGGCAACGGACGGATGCTTTTGCACAGCAGGGTCAGCGAATCGGCCAGCAGGGTCCATTCTCCGGTGCGGGTCTTGAACATGGCGCCTTTGAGACCGACAAAATCTCCGATATCCAGCTGTTTGAAAAGCCGATAGGTTTCATCGCCGATTCGATCCCTGCGAACGTAAGCCTGCAGCTGACCAGTACGGTCCCTGAAACGGATAAAGGCGCTCTTGCCGAAGCTGTTGATCGCCATCATGCGTCCCGCGGCAACGAAGACCGGCGAGTTTTCTTCCAGGTGCCGGGGGTCATCTTCGATAAATTTTCGAATATCAGCGATGGTGTGGGAGACGACAAATCCATTGGGAAAGGGGTTGATGCCGTCCTGGCGCAGCCGTTCAATTTTTTTGCGTCGAGTCTGAAGCAGATCGCTTGTTTTTTCCATTTACGTTACCCGTTTAGTGTAATATCGGCGGATCGGCCGGCCCGCAATCTTCTGAGGGCCATCGAAAGGCCTGTCGCCTGCGGCGTGGCTGAGGTCGCTGAATGCAAATCGTTTTTTGTAGCCCAGATGCCGGTAGCTGTCAAGCTCAAGTTGAAAGGATGGCTGGAGGATCAATTTGCTTGAAGTGCAGGGTGAACGTGGTTCCACGGGAGGTCTGGCTTTCAACGCTTAACCGGTAGCGGTAAGTCTCAAGAATATTGTGCACGATGGACAGACCCAGGCCGGTGCCATTGGCCTTGGTGGTGAAGAAGGGGGCGAAGATGGATTTGAGTTGCTCTTCGGTCATGCCACAGCCGTCATCGGTGATCTTGACACTGACATAGCCGCCTTTTTCCCCCTGCAATTCAATCGCAATGGTTCCCTGATCGTCAATGGCTTCGGCGGCATTCACCAGCAGGTTCCACAGTACCTGGCGCAAGTGCACAGGATCCATGGACACCCAGATGCCGGGTTGAATGGTTTTGGTGATCTGAATGCGGCCGTTGTTACTGGCATCCTTTTCAAACAACTCCACGGTGTCCACCAGCGCCTTGTCCAGTTCAATGGCCTCTTTTTTGCCTTCCGGCGGCCTGGCATACAGCAAAAAGTTGTTTACCAGCGACCCCAGCCGGTCTGCCTCGCGCAGAATAATCTGCATTAATCGGTCATGATCCGGATCAAAACGTATGTCCTCGCGCAGCATCTGGATGGAGCCGGACAGAGAAGCCAGCGGATTTTTGATTTCGTGGGCCAGGCCGGCCGCCAGCTCACCGACAGCCGCCATTTTTTCGACACGCTTCACCTGGTCTTCCATGTAATGCAGTTCGGTTCGGGTCCGGCGAACCTGCTCTGACAAAAAACTGCTCAGAAATGCCACGGCGAAACAGGCGGTCATGGTAATCAAAATCTTGTAAAGCACCTGGTTCCATGGGTAACTGGCCGCCCGCAGATGCTCCTGTAAGCCCGCCGGGCTGATCAGCCCGTAATAATCCAGGTCGACCATAATGCCGAACTGGATGCTGCAAACCGCGGCAATCACAATCGTTGCCCGGATGGGAAGCAAAATGCTGGAATAAATAATTACCACCAGGTACAAAAACGAAAACACGCTGGACAGGCTGCCGGTGACAAACAGGATAACCGTGACAATGGCCGTATCAATTAAGACCTGAACGTAGGCAAAAACCGCATAGCTTTTGACATGCGGCAATATCAGGGCGTAGAGGATCGACAGGAGAAAAATGCCGGCAATCAGGCCATATAAAAAATGCAAGGGGGGACCGACGGGTCGTGGTGATTCGCCAAGCTGCAAAACAATGGTGGAACCGAGCAGCAGCGTGGAAAAAAGGACGCGCAGAAACATCAGCCACTTCAATCTTTCCCGGGCGTCCTTCTCGGATCTTTTCAATACATCATCCATTTTTTCTGGGAATACGATAAACAGCCGGACTTATTTTCAAGGGCGCAGGCCGGCGTGCCGGTGGTGAGCACCGGAAAGACTGCCGGCAAGGTTGGCTTGCTTTCTTTTTATCTCAAGATTGGTTAAAGGGCTCCTGCCATTTTGAATATCGGCAGATACATGGCGATTACCAGGCCGCCGATGGTCACTCCCAGAAACACCAGCATAAACGGTTCGATCAATGCCGTGAGGTTTTCAACCGCCTGGTCGACTTCTTCGTCATAAAAATCGGCGATTTTTTCCAGCATGGCGTCCAGGGCGCCGGTGGACTCACCGACCCCGATCATCTGGCAGACCATGGGGGGAAACACCCCGCTTTCAGCGAGGGGATCGGCCATGGTGCGACCCTCGGCAATGCCGCTGCGAACGTTGTAAATGGCCTTTTCAACGGTGCGATTGCCTGCAGTTTTAGCTACAATATCAAGTGCTTCCAGGATAGCAACCCCGCTGGCCAGCATGGTGCCCATGGTGCGCGTAAACTTGGCGACGGCAACCTTGCGCAACAATTCCCCCATAACCGGAATTTTCAACAGCATTTCATCGCTTATATCCCGGCCTTTTTGGGTGCTGTAAAATTTCTTGAAGGCAATTGTAAAAAGGATGATGGCTCCGATAATGTATAAAATCTTGCTCTTGACCATGTCGCTCATGGCCACCACAAGTCTGGTGGGAGCCGGAAGCTCGCCGCCAAAATCAGCGAACATCTCCTGAAATACGGGGATAACGAACACCAGGATAACGGCCAGCACAACAACCGCAATGATCAAAGTCACGATGGGATAAGTCATGGCTCCTTTGACCTGGGATTTGAGTCGGGCGGCTTTTTCCATGTAGGCAGCCAGGCGGCGCAAAATCGCATCCAGGATACCTCCGGCTTCCCCTGCGGCGATCATGTTCACAAAAAGGTCGTCAAATTGTTTGGGAAATTTCTTCAGTGCCTCGGCCAGGGTCGCACCGCCTTCCACGGATTCCTTGATCTGTTTGAGCATTTTCTTAAAAGTGGGGTTGCCCTGCTGGGAATAAAGAATATCAAGGCATTGAATGATGGGCAGGCCGGCATCGATCATGGTTGAAAACTGGCGCGCAAAAAGGATGATGTCATGCTCTTTGACTTTCGGCTGAAGAAAGGCAACGTTTTCAAAAAGATCCTTGGGCTTTTTCTTGATCTTGGTCGGGACAATCCTCTGCCGGGTCAGCTGGGCGCGAACGGCCTCCTCGCTGGGCGCTTCGATTTCCCCCTTGCGCACATCGTTATTTCTGGTTTTGCCTACCCAAAGGTAAACTGGCATGATCTATTCCTCCCTGGTGATGTTAACAACAAACAATGGACGCCTGTCTCCGTCCGTGACATTTTGGACCTTGATGCGATGATCTTTCATTGATGACGATTCAGTGTCAGGCTGCATACCATTTTAAAACGTTATCGGCCGGATCGCAGGACGACTTAAATGTTTTTCATCACCTGGTAAAAAAATAAGGGCAATAAAATTTGAAAGCCGCCGGGGGGATCAACTTCACGGTTGAGGTCATGATAAATTTAATTATATGATACCGACCGGAAGATGTCAATATATACAAGTGCTTGGAATCACAAGATTTAATACCGCCCTGTCATTCAACCGCCCCAGCCGGGCGCCAATCGGATATTGGCAAGCAGGTGTTAAATATGTTACTCTGCGGAAAACAACTGCCCTTAAGATTGACAAAGTCGTAAGAACTCATTTTCGAGCGCCATTCAAGCCTTTTTTCCGACATCATCAAGATTTATGGCAACACTCCAAAACAATAGCGGCCTTACGGTGATTACCACCCATGTCAGCGCCGATTTTGACGCCCTGGCCTCCATGCTGGCCGCACAGAAACTGTACCCTGGAGCCCTGGTGGTGTTTCCGGGGTCCCAGGAAAAAAACCTGAAGAATTTTTTCATCAACTCCATGGCCTACCTGTTTAACATGGTGGATATCAATGAAATCGACTTTTCAAAGGTCAAACGGCTGGTCCTGGTCGATACCCGGCAGCCCCACCGCATCGGCCGACTCAATGAACTTGTCAACCGCGCCGGAGTGGATATCCACATCTACGACCACCATCCGGCAACGGACAGCGACATCAAGGGCAACGTTGAAGTTCACGGAGATACCGGAGCCAATGTGACGATTCTGACTGAAATCATTCAGGAAAAAAAAATCGACCTGTCGGCGGATGAAGCCACCATCATGTGTCTGGGAATATACGAGGACACCGGTTCTTTCACGTTTTCCTCCACCACCCAGCGCGACTTCCTGGCTGCAGCCTTTTTGCTTTCCAGGGGCGCCAATTTGAATGTGGTCTCGGATTTGATCGCCCGGGAACTGAGCCCGGAGCAGGTCGTGCTTTTAAACGACATGATCCAGGCTGCCAACCGCTATTATATCAATGGGGTCGACATTATCGTCACCAGTGTGACCACCGAAAAATACATGCCCGATTTTGCCTTTCTGGTGCAAAAAATGATGAAAATGGAAAACCTGAATGCCATTTTCGCCCTGGCGCGCATGGAAAACAAAATCTACCTGGTGGGGCGCAGCCGGACTACCGAAGTGGATGTTGGGTCGATCTTGTCGGCCATGGACGGCGGCGGCCACCCCTATGCTGCGGCCGCCAGCATCAAGGGAAAGACCCTGGCACAAACCGAGACCCAGCTGCTGGAAATTCTGTACACCCGGATCAAGGGCCGCAGGCTGGCCAGGGACCTGATGTCCTCACCGGCGATCTCCATCCGCCCGGAAGTTTCCTGCCAACAGGCTGAAACCACCATTACCCGCTATAATGTGAATGCCCTGCTGGTCTGTGAAAAAACAAAAAATAAAGAAAAACTGCTCGGCTACGTCACCCGGCAGGTCATTGAAAAAGCGCTTTATCACAAACTGGAAGAAGTTCCGGTGGGCGAATACATGACCACCGAGGTGGCCACCGTTGAAGCTGATGCGGATCTGGACGAAATCCAGCATAAAATCATCGACAACAAGCAGCGGATTTTACCGGTGGTGGAAAACGAAAACATCATCGGCGTTATCACCCGCACCGATCTGCTCAATGTCCTGGTGCGCCAGTCCCGGCAAAGCCCGGAAATGTCCCTTGACGGGCGGGGTGACCCCCATCCGGCCCGCACGCGCAATGTCATGCGGTTTATGCAGGAACGGCTGCCCAAACGGCTGATCAAAATATTGCGGGAAATCGGAGAGGTAGCTGACAGACTCGGTTACCCGGCCTTTGTGGTTGGCGGATTCGTACGGGACCTTTTCTTATACCGCCATGATGAGGACGTGGACATCGTCATCGAGGGTGACGGAATTGCATTTGCCAGAGAATACTCCCGGCGGGTTGGCGCCCGAATTCACACCCACGCAAAATTCGGCACTGCCGTGATCGTCTTCAGCGACGGATTTAAAATTGACGTGGCTTCCGCCCGCATGGAGTACTACAAGTTTCCGGCCGCCCTGCCGGTGGTGGAGATGAGCTCGATCAAACTGGACCTGTTTCGCCGGGATTTCACCATCAACACCCTGGCGATTCGGCTCAATTCGGACAAATTCGGCACCCTGATCGATTTTTTCGCCGCCCGCAAGGATATCAAGGAGAAAATCATCCGGGTTTTGCACAATCTGAGCTTTGTCGAAGATCCCACCCGGGTATTTCGCGCCATTCGCTTTGAACAGCGCTTTGGTTTCACCATCGGCAAATTAACCGCCGGCCTGATCCAGAATGCCGTCTCCATGGATTTTTTCAGGGATCTGAGCGGACGGCGCGTGTTCAGCGAACTGCGGTTGATCCTGGAGGAGGAAAACCCGGCGGCCGCGATCACGCGGCTCAATGATTTCAACCTGTTAAAAGTGGTGCACCCGTCCATCAAATCGGACAAAGCCTTTTTGTCATTGTTCGCCGCTGTGAAACAGGTTCTGTCCTGGCACGATTTGCTTTTTCTTGAGGAATCCTATAAAAGGTGGATCATTTATTTTTTAGCCCTGATTCAGGACTGCGATGCCGACCAGTCCCGGCAAATCTGCACCCGTTTTGAGCTGACGCCGGATCTGCACAAACTGTTCTGTGTTGAACGTTTCGAGGCCCGGCAGTGCCTGTCGTGGCTGGAACGCAATCTGCCGGTAACCAACAGCAGCCTTTACCGACGCCTGGCCGTTTTCAGAACAGAGCTGATACTGTATATGATGGCGCTGACAAAACGCAAAGCGGCAAAAAAGGCCATCTCCCACTATTTTACCGACCTGCGCCAGATGACCATTCATATCAGGGGCCGGGATTTGAAAAAAATGGGACTGCCCCCTGGACCCCTCTATCGGGAAATCCTGCAGGCGGTTTTAGACGCCCGACTGGACGGCCGGCTCAAGACCCGCAAAGATGAAATTGATTTTGTCCGCGATTATGCCAAAAGCCACCTGGCCGCATAAATGTCCCCACGGCTTGACCGGATGACGATTTCGGTTTGCAGGGCTGACATAATCTGTTATATGAACTGGTTTTGCAAAGATCTCGCAGAAAGGACAACAACGTTTCATGGCTCAAAAAAAACGGATTTTAAGCGGCATGCGCCCCACCGGCCCCCTGCACCTGGGCAACCTGCTGGGAGCGCTGGCCAACTGGGTCAAAATGCAGGACGAATATGACTGCTATTTTTTCATTGCCGACTGGCACGCACTGACCAGCGACTATGAAAACACGGCGCCCATTAAAAACTATCGCCGCCAGATCATGCTCGACTGGCTCAGTGCCGGACTGACACCGGAAAAAAGCACGCTTTTCGTCCAATCCAGTGTCAAGGAGCATGCCGAACTTTTTTTGCTGCTGTCAATGATCACGCCGGTTCCCTGGCTGGAACGCAACCCGACCTACAAAGAGCAGATCGGCGCCCTGAGCAACAAGGATCTGTCCACTTTCGGCTTTCTGGGATATCCGGTGCTCCAGGCGGCCGACATCATCATTTACCGGCCCCAGGGAGTGCCGGTAGGTGTCGACCAGGCCCCGCACGTGGAAATTACCCGGGAAATTGCAAGGCGATTCAACCATTTATACGGACAGGTGTTTCCGGAGCCTGAAACGGTCCTGACTGAAACACCCCGAATCCTGGGCACGGACCGTCGCAAGATGAGCAAAAGCTACGACAATGCCATTTTTTTATCGGACAGTCCGGATGAAATCAGCGCCAAGGTTGCCACCATGATCACCGATCCCCAGCGCGCGCGGCGAAGCGATCCGGGCAACCCGGATGTGTGCAACGTGTTTGATTTCCACAGGCTTTTCTCTCCACCGGAGACGGTCCGGCAAATCGATGCCCAGTGCCGAACCGCCGGCATCGGTTGTGTGGAATGCAAACGGGAAATGGCCCGCCACCTGATCGCAGCCCTAGCCCCGATTCGTGAAAAACGCACCTATTACGAACAGCGGCCCGGGCTGGTGGATGAGATCATGACCGAGGGCAGCAACCGGGCCCGCAAAACCGCCCGGCAGACAATGGAACGGGTCCGGGAGGCGATCCAGATATAATCTCTGGCGATCTCGCTATTTGACAACCCCGTGAAAAGTCATTTTCGAGCGACTTTTTACGGCTTCATCAATGCTGGATAATTCCAGAAAATTATTGCGTTGGAGCTTGACACCTTCATGATGACTGAGCCCTACCAGGTTCGGCTGGATGAAATTTTCGAAGGTCCCCTGGACCTGCTGGTGCATTTGATCAAAAAAAATGAGCTGGATATCTATGACATCCCCATTGCCTTGATCACCGAACAGTACCTGCAGTATCTGGACTGGATGAAATCCATGAACATCGAGTTTGCCGGGGATTTCATCGTCATGGCCTCCACCCTGACCCAGATAAAATCACGCATGCTGCTGCCGGTGCATGAAAATGAAGAGGACGAGGAAGATCCCCGGCAGGAAATCACCCGGCCGCTGCTGGAATACCTGCGCATGAAATCGGCCGCCGACCAGCTGGCGGAGCGCAACCTGCTGGGCGAAACAACATTTATCCGCACGCCGGACCGGCATGATTTTATGGCTGACGACGATGATGGATTTGTTAAAATCGGCCTTTTTGAACTGATTGACGCTTTTCAGAAAATACTGGCTAGAATCCCTCAGGATCATCGCATTGAATTTGAAGCCGATGAAATCAGCGTTAAAGATAAAATCGCCCAACTGGTGGACATTCTTGAAACCCGGGAAAGTGTCACCTTTGACGAACTGTTCTCCGATCACCCGGACAGGCATGAAATCGTTGTCACATTTCTGGCGGTGCTGGAAATGGTCCGCTTGGCCTTGATCCGGATTGCCCAGCAGGTGTCCACCGGAATCATACGCATCTTTTATCTATAAACATGGAAAATATAAAGCCGATCATTGAAAGTCTGCTGTTCATGGCTGAAGACCCGCTTTCGGTGGACCGCATCAAACGGATTCTGGGCGATCAGGCGCACAGCGGGGAAATCCGCGAGGCCCTGGAGACCATCGCCGCCGAACACGATGCCCGCCAGGGCGGATTTTACCTGAACCCGGTGGCCGGCGGCTGGCAGTTTCGCACCCGCCCCGAATACAACCAGTGGATTAAAAAACTCATCCACCCCAAACCCTTGCGCCTGAGCAAGGCGGCCCTGGAGACCCTGGTGATCATTGCCTACAAACAGCCCATTATCCGCAGTGACATCGAACACCTGCGCGGAGTCGACTGCGGCGGGGTTCTGCGTGCCCTGCTGGAACGCAAGCTGATCCGGGTGCTGGGGCGCAGGGAAATTGCCGGCCGGCCGCTGATCTATGCCACCACCAAACGCTTTTTGGAGGTTTTTGACCTCAAATCCCTCAAGGATCTGCCGACTCCCAAGGAAATCCAGGACCTGGGAGCGGCCGGCGTTGAAACGCAGCTGGCCGCCTCCCTGGAAAAAGCGGCCGATCCGCAGGTCCTGGAAGTATCCGACGGTGATGACAGCGTCCCGGCGACCGGTGACCGAACGCAAATCACTGCCGACTCCGCCCCTGCAGCCCAGGCGCCCCTGGACAGCCTGCGCCAAACCGATGGTGAACTGCCAACCGATGCACCACCGGATACGCATGAAAATTCGCAAAAAAGTTCTTGATTTAAGATCGCAAACCTTTTATTAAAAAATGCAACGACCATCCGGGCGGTTAACTCAGTGGGAGAGTGCTACCTTCACACGGTAGAAGTCGCAGGTTCAAATCCTGCACCGCCTACCAGTAAAATCAAAGGGGATGCGGCTTTCAGCGCAGCCCCTTTTTTTCATTGCTAAAATGAAAGCACTCCTTTTTTTTGCCATCTTCTTTTCTTTTGCCGCGGCGCTGGCGGCTTATATCACCTGGCGGCTGATCGGAATTGCCGCTGTTTCAGCAAAGGGCGCAGTTTAAGATTTTGATTTGACATTGATTCGGCAAAGATTATCTTATTTTTGTAAAAACCGGAAAGCGATTTCAGACATTCGGTGCCCGCTGAACAATTTTGCAATGGTTGGCTCGGTTTTTTTGCGGGTCACCAGCCAAAATATGGACAAGACAGGCGGGAATAACCTCCACTGGTTTGCCGAGCTGCGGATTCGGTCGGGCGGCATCTAAAGCCAGCCTTTAAAGCTCGAATTTTCAGATAAGGGGGTGAGACCATGACTGAAAAAAGCCAGGTATTTAAATGCAAACACTGCGGCAGTATCGTTGCCGTTCTCAAGGGAGGCGAGGGCAAATTCAGCTGCTGCAACGAAGAAATGCTGGAAGTAACCCCGAGCGAGGCCAGACGTTTTACCTACAATATGACGGAGCCGGGAACTCCGTAATCGGAAAGATGAAACTCCCATCCCGCCTGTCTTTCCGATAGCCAACACCCACCGATAGACAGTGCCCGTCCACTAGACAGCGATAAGCACAACCGCCCCCAAGGCCACCAGAATGCCGAAAAGCTGCAGCCGGCGCAAGGGCTCATGCAGCACGAAGCGGGCCAGCAGCAGCGTGGCAGCCGGATACAGCGAGGCCAGCACGGCGGCCACATCCAACCTCCCGGCCCGGGCCGCCAGCACGTAAAACAGGTTGCCGCTGGTGTCCAGGATACCGGTCAGCACCATCAGGGGCAGCCGGCTTCTATCCGGCCAGATGGTTTTGCCCGCCACCGCACCGACGGCCATCAGCAATCCAAGCGATGTCGCCCGGGAGGCAAGCAACGGCCAGAGCACGGCATTTTCGGCCGCCTGGTCGAGGCAGATGAAAAATCCGGCAAAGCCGATGCCGGCCATCAACGGCAAGATCAGCTCCGGGTTGGACAGCCAGGGTTCATCGGCCGAGTACGACACGAGCCAGATGGCCAGCAGTCCCAGGGCAAAACCCAGGTATTTTTCCGCCGGCGGCAGTCCTTCCAGCATGGCTGCCGCCAGCACCGGCAGTCCGGCAGTCACAACGGCGGCAATCGGGGCCACCACCCCCATCCTTCCCCGGGCCAGCCCAACATAAAACATCGTGATGCCAACAATGCCACATGCCCCGCCGGCAACCCCCCACAACAGATCCCCGCCGGCCGGAAGCGCCTCCTGCCACCACAGGGCCAAGGCCACCAGAATCAGGCTGCCGAAGAGCTGGGACACGAACAGCACGGCAAACACGCTGGAGCGCCGCGTGGCCCAGCCGCCGCAAAAATCCGCCGATCCCCAGGCAAGGGCTGAAACGACGCCAAAAAAAACACCGTCAAGAGCAGGGCTTGTCATTGATAGAGGTTCCGTTTCCAGGGCGCATTTTCTGCCGCTGCGCCTCTTAATCGCCGGCATCAAGAAATGAGTCGCCCCCGTTGTTTATCAACCGCCCACGCCGAAGGCAAGCACCGATCGGCGCTGCCACTAAAAAATTGGCACACCATCATTTTTTAACCCTTTCCTTTTGCCTCCATTTAAGGTATTATAAAAGTTTAAAGTGTTAATAACGCTCCTGGTGCTATTTTTTTGTGCCGGGAAAGGAGAATCGTTGCATGGATTTTAGTATGATTAAAAAGATGCAAATGCCCAAGCTGGATTTGCGCAGTATTGAATGGCCAAAGTTTGATTTTTCCGGAATTCAATGGTCGAAGATGCCAAAACTCAGAATCGGGGATGCCGTTGCCCGGCTGCCCATTGTTCAGGGGGGCATGGGAGTGGGAATCTCTTTATCCGGACTGGCTTCCGCCGTGGCCAATGAAGGCGGCATCGGCGTGATCGCCGCCAATTCCATCGGAATGCTGGACCCTGAATATTACGCCAAAAACAAAGATGCCAATGCGATCATCCTGCGCAGGGAAATCCGCAAGGCCAAAGAAATGACCTCGGGGCTCATCGGGGTCAATATTATGGTGGCCGTCGATGATTATCCTGATCTTCTCAAGGTTGCCATGGAGGAAAGAGTCGATATGGTTTTTCTGGGCGCCGGCCTGCCCATCAAGGGGATTCCGATCAAGGCGCTCAGGACGGCCGGAGTTAAGGTCATTCCCATCGTCAGCTCCGCCCGGGCGGCTCGCCTGATCTTCCGATCGTGGTCGAAAAAATACAGTGACATCCCCGATGCGGTGGTGGTTGAGGGCCCCAAAGCCGGCGGGCACCTGGGCTTTAAGGCCGATCAAATCGACGACCCGGATTTCGCCCTTGAAAAGATCCTGGCGGCTGTTGTCGCTGAAATCAAGCCATTTGAAGCCGATTACCGCCGGACAATCCCCGTGATCGCCGCCGGCGGCATTTTTACCGGCACTGACATCTACAAGGTTTTCAAAATAGGTGCCCGCGGCGTTCAGATGGGAACCCGCTTTGTGGCCACCGATGAATGCGACGCGGACATCAGGTTCAAGCAGGCGTATATTGACTGCCGGAAAGAAGATATCGAGATTATCAAAAGCCCCGTGGGCATGCCCGGCCGGGCGATCAGAAACAGCTTCTTGGAAGATATCGCCGCCGGCAAAAAAATCGGCTTCAAGTGTGCCTGGCGCTGCCTTAAGAGTTGTGACATCAAAAACGCCCGCTACTGCATCTCCCTGGCCCTTGACAATGCCCGCCAGGGGATCCTGGACAAGGGTTTTGCCTTTGCCGGCAGCAATGCCTTCCGGGTGGATAAAATCGTGCCGGTGCACGAATTGCTCCAGGAACTGATCGGTCAATATCAGCACGCGGAGCAAAGCGGTGCGCGCAAGTTAAAGGAGGAATACGAAAAGGCCCTTGCAAAGCTGGCCGCGCTGAAAGAGGAGTATGTCATGGGCATGAAAAAGGGGCTGGGTTCGATAGTCGATGAGTACGAGCGCAGTCTTGAGAAAGGCGCCGTATTTTTCCAGGAGGAATATTCGAAAACCATCGACAGGATCAATGCGCTGAAAATTGAATACCAGAACGTCATGGACCGGGCCAACACTTTAAAGGCTGAACTTGTCGAACTGTTCGAACGCAACTCATTGTTCAATCCGGCTTGAGATAAAAAGTAAGTGCCTAAAATGCCTGAAGTGCGCTAAAGTACCTCAAGTTAATGTGTGGCGGCCTCGAAAAAAGCCATTCATGCGCTTTTGCTTTTTCTGACAATAGCTCGCTCTTCTTCCGGAATCGGCGGGGGAACCGGTTGGCCGCAAATTTTATCCACCGCGCCGAAGCGCGGGGGGCAGACTTCAAAGCAAGTGCCGCATTTGATGCATGTGTCCTGGTCGATGACGTGGATCTGCTTTTTTCCGCCCGCAATCGCCTCTACCGGACATCTGCGCAGGCAGATCATGCAGGCCTGGCATTTGGCCGGGTCGATGTAGTAGGAAGTGACCTCCCGGAATAAACTGTCTATCTCGTCGCCGGTGTAAAACTGGCCGTATTCTTCCGGTTTATCAGGACGTAGCGCGAGCTTTTCTTTTTTCACCAGTTTGATGTAAGGCACGAGCTTGCGAACTTCTTCCAGTTTGGCTTTCAACCCATGTTCATCTTCGCCCTCACCTTTTCCGAGGGGCCCCAGGGTTTGCACCTTTTTGCTAAAATCATTGACCACTTCGGCAAAAAGGTTGCCTTCGCCGGAGGTCATAAATTCGATGCTGAGTCTTTCGGGGTTCAACCCCACGTACTGCAAAATCTTTTTACACAGCAGCACCATGTTCAGGGCATAGTAATTTCCATGGGTGATATAGTTGCATTCATTGAGCCGGCACCCACCGATAAACACCCCATCCATTCCATTTGAGAACGCTCTGAGGATAAATTCCAGGTCGACTCTGCCCGAACACATGACGCGAATCAGCCTGATTTCAGTTGTGTATTGCAGTCTGGAAACTCCAGCCAGGTCAGCTGCGCCGTAGCCTCACCAATGACAGACAAAACCCAGTATTTGGGGTTTAAACTTACCTGCTGCACTCATCCGTTCTCAACTCCTTCCCGGCAATATTCAGTCGCATCCTTGCAGATATCTCCAACCGCAGCATCAATTTGCTGCCGGATCTGCTCCTCATCAACCGCCGCATCGATCTGGTTCACAAGCTCTTCATCGGTGAAGTGCTTGAGCGAAACAGCCCCTGTCGGACACACGGCATTGCACAGACCGTCGCCTTTGCAGATCACCGGATTGACAACGGCCTTTTGACCCTGGCGCGTCTCACGAAACTCGATGGCACCATAGGTACAGGCCGCCACACATGCCCCGCAAGCGATGCACCGGCGCTCATCGACCTCGCAAACCGAACCCGAGACTGTGACGATGTCATGGGCCAGCAGGGCCAACGCCCGGCTGGCAGCCCCATAAGCCTGGCTGATCGTTTCGGTGATGTGTTTGGGGTAGTGGGCCATTCCACAAAGATAAACGCCGTCGGTGGCGAACTCAACGGGTCTTAACTTGACATGGGCTTCTTTGAAAAAACCATCCGGTCCCAGGGGGACCGTGAACATTTGCGATATTTCTCCGCTGGCGGCGGTGGGGATAGCCGCGGCCGCCAGGGCAAGATAATCGGCATCGATGGCAAGTTGTTGTTCCAGAACAGGATCCGTCACGGCAACCCTCAAAACAGGCCGGCCCTGCGCCTCAACGGCTTCCACCCGGGGTGGATTATCCGGCTCATAGCGGATGAACTTGATGTCCTTATCGGCAGCTTCGCGGTAATAATCTTCACTGAACCCGTAGGTTCGCATATCCCTGAACAGAATGTAGATGTCCATCCGGGGGTTGATCGCTTTGAGTTGCAGCGCATTTTTTACCGCCTGGCTGCAGCATACCCGGCTGCAGTAATTGCGCTCTTCATTGCGGCAGCCCACACACTGGATCATCACCAGGCTCTGGCAGTCAGCAAAG
The DNA here is from genome assembly GCA_964527835.1 of uncultured Desulfosarcinaceae bacterium. Taxonomy (GTDB): domain Bacteria; phylum Desulfobacterota; class Desulfobacteria; order Desulfobacterales; family JAFDCJ01; genus JAFDCJ01. The sequence goes on from CAZGNV010000030.1 coordinate 46,245, forward strand.
CGCTCCCGTTGCCGGGCGATTTGCTCTTCGAGCTCCAGCAGGGTCAGCACGCGGTCATTTTGCCCGTATAAAAATTCGGCGGGTTTATATTCATCGGCACCGGTGGCGATGATCACCGCCCCGTGGCGGATTTCCTTAACCCCTTTTTCCGACTTTACCCGGGTGACAAAATTGCCGACATACCCGGTGGCCTCCAGGATGGCCGCCCCCGTGTTGACATGGATCAACGGGTGCCGATAAACCTCGCGGATCAGATCCTTCAGGTAGGCCTGGACATCAAGGCCTTCCAATGTAGAATGGATTCTTCTGGCGATTCCCCCCAGGTCGGCCTCTTTTTCCAGCAGGCAAACCTCATGGCCCTGTTTGGCCATGGACAGGGCGCAGGTCATCCCGGCAATACCGCCGCCGACCACCAGGGCCGTCTTGTTGACCGGCAGATCAATCTCCTGCAAGGGCTCCAAGGCGGTGGTGCGGGCCACCGACATGCGCAGGATATCCTTTGCCTTGGCGGTGGCCTCCTCCTTTTCCCGGGCATGGACCCAGGAACAATGTTCCCTGATATTGGCCATTTCAAAAAAATATTGATTAATGCCCGCTTCCCTGAGCGTGTCCCAGAACAGCGGTTCGAGGGTGCGGGGACTGCAGGCCGCTACCACCACGCGGTTGAGCCCTTTTTCCAATATCATGTCGGTGATTTCTTTGGCGGAATTGGTCGCACATGAAAACAGCTGCTCCTGGGCATAGACAACATTTCCCAGGGTTGAGGCATATTCGACGACGGAAGGGACATCCACCACCCTGCCGATGTTGGCCCCGCAATGGCAAACGAAGACCCCCACCCTGGGTTCTTCCCCCGTGACATCCTTTTCGGGCGGATAGATCCTTTCGCGGGTCAGTTTGCCGCGCCGGTAGGCAAGCAGTTGGCCACATTGCGAGCCGGCCCCGCTGGCGGTATAAACCGATTCAGGAATATCCATCGGCCCCAGAAAAGCGCCGCTGACAAAAATTCCAGGACGCGTGCTCTCAATGGGATTGAAAGGATTGGTTTTGCAAAATCCGTGGGAATTGAGCTCGATGCCGTACTTTTCCGCCAGGTCCTGCACATCCGCCGGAGGGGTCAACCCGACGGATAAGACCACCATTTCGAATTCTTCCTCTTTTATTCCCTCCCCGGCAGTGGCATATTTGATGGTGACATTCTTGGTTTCCGGGATCTCCTTGCCGATTGAAACATAGCTTCTGATAAAGCGCACCCCGGGAAGATTCTCAGCCCGCTGGTAGAATAGTTCGAAATCCTTGCTGTAGGCCCGGATATCATTATGAAATACCACCACCTCGGTTTCAGCATCGTGATCCTTGGCCAGAATCACCTGCTTCTGGGTATAGGTACAGCATACCGAGGAGCAATAGCTGTTGCCGCCCGGGGTGACCTGCCGGGAACCGACACAGTGAATCCAGGCGATCTTCTTCGGATGCCTGCCGTCTGAAGGGCGCCTGATCTCGCCTTCATAGGGGCCGGTGGAACATGACAGCCGTTCAAAGTCGAGGCTGGTCACCACGTTTTGCATTTTGCCGTAGCCGTAGTCGCCCCTCTGGCCGGGGTCGAATATTTCATAGCCCGGGGCCAGGACGATGGCCCCGACTTTTAGCTTAACTTTCTGCGGCTCCTGGGTAAAATCGATGGCGTCATTTTTGCACACCCCTTCGCAAATGGTGCATTTTTTATCTTCCAGGTAAATGCAGTTTTGATCGATATAGGTAACCAGCGGTACGGCCTGTGAAAAATAAATATGGATGGCCTTGTTGGGTGCCAGATTCTGATTGAACTGATCGGGTACCAGCACCGGGCAGTATTCCACGCAGGTGGTGCAGCCCGTGCACTTGTCCTCGATAATGTAGCGGGGCTTTTTGGTCAGGGTGACCTTGAAGTCCCCTGCTGTGCCTTCTATACCGTCAACTTCGGTATAGGTCAGAACCTCTATGTTTGGATGCCGGCCGACCTCGACCAGTTTGGGTGAGAGGATTCACATGGAACAGTCATTGGTCGGATAGGTCTTGTCGAGCTGGGCCATCTTGCCGCCAATGGCGGGGGATTGCTCAACCAGATAAACTCGATAGCCTTCAGTGGCAAGATCAAGGGCGGCCTGAATGCCGCTGATCCCGCCCCCGACAACCATGACATCTCCAAAGTCGGCCTCGGCAGGCATTTTAAAAAACTGTCCTTCAGCGGGTTCTCTTTCCATTGCGTTATGTCCTCATCAGATTTGATGAACCTGCAAAAAGTCGATTTTCTCCCTTTGCTCGAAAATGACTTTTTACGATTGCGTCAGCTTTTGCCAGGTCCCTGAATCACTTCCTGGATAATTTCGGTAATGTCCTTGATTTCGATAACCTCGCTGTCTTCCAGGTTCAGCCGGCTGTCCTCAAAATTCGTGATGCAATAGGGGCAAGAAGTCGCCAGCACTTCAGCCCCGGTGCCGACCGCCTGTTCGAGCCGGATATCGGAAAACCGCTCCCCCTTTGGCGTCTCCATCCAGATTCGCCCCCCACCTCCGCCACAGCACAGGCTGTCCGCCAGCGAATCGGCCATCTCCACAAGCTCCAGGCCCGGTATCTTCTTTAAAACCTCCCGGGGCTCCGCATAAATGTCGTTATGGCGGCCCAGATAACAGGGGTCATGGTAGGTGACTTTGCGCTCATAGGCCTTTTTCAGTTCCAGTCTGCCCTCGTTGACGAGCTCGAAAAGGTATTGGGCAATATGCACCACCTCGAAGTTGACCATGAATTCGGGGTACTCGTTTTTAAAGGTATGGTAGCAATGGGGGGAGGAAACAAGAATTTTTTTCACGCCGTGGTCGATGAAGGTCCTGATGTTTTCCCGGGCCAGGCGCCGGAACAATTCCTCATCGCCGGCCTTGCGGATGCTTTCCCCGCAGCAGCTTTCCTTGGAGCCCAGGATCCCGAATTCGACGCCCGCCTTGTTCAGGATAGCGGCCGTGGCGGTGGCCACCTTTTTCAATCTGGGATCGTAGCACAGGTAGCAGCCGGAGAAATACAAAACGTCCATTCCCTCGGCAAAGGGTTTGACGGCCAGCCCTTTTGCCCAATCGGCCCTGTTTTCCCGCTTTTCGACTAAAGGGTTGCCCTCGCCGATGAGGCTGGCGCTGATGGTGCGAATCGGCTTGACCGGGGTCGGAAAAACTCCGTATTCAGTGGCAATCCTGCGCAGGGACACGCCAATTTCGATAATTCCCACCCCCCGGGGACATTGCTGCGGACAGTGTCCGCAGGTCGTACAGCGCCAGATATCTTCACTTTCGATCTCCGTCAAGCCAAAGGTAGCCTGCCGGATAATCCGGCGCATGCTGAAGGTGATCACCTTGTTCCACGGACAAACAGTATCGCACATGCCGCACTGATAGCATAATTTGAAGGCCTGTCCACCGGAGTCTTTGATGACATCGACAATCTCTTTGAAATCGGCTAGATTCTCCACAATCCTTATTCTTCCTCTTTCTTGCGCTTTGATGCTTCAGCCCTTTTTGGAAATCGACATGCGGGCCAGAGCATCCATCACCTTCTGCAAGCCGTATTTTTTCGCCAGAGCGTCCAGACCGACCTCCATCTCCTCCAGCTCTTCTTGCTCTTCTTCGATTTCTTCTTCCCTTTCCTCGTAAACCAGGGCATCAGACAGGCACCACTTGACACACATGGGTTCTTCCAGGTCCGGATCGGATTCACACATATCACATTTTAGCGGCAGGTCCGAATCCGGCTCCTTGAAAAGGTCCCTTGATGGGCAGGAAGCGCGGCAGAAGGCACATTCATCGTATTCCTTGCCGTCAATCACGTATTTATCCCGGCCGCTGCATTCGGATGGCGTATACTCTCCGGCGTATACCGGAACATAGATGTCTTTGAGCGGGTCATGAATCACCCGGATCCTGGAGCGCGCCGGATTGTTGCTGCTGTATCTCGGGTTGGCGTGAAAGGCGGAACAAATGACCTCGCAGGCCCGGCACCCATTGCATTTATCAACATCAACCCTGATGGTTTTAACGATTTTCTTTTTTTTCTCACCTTTCACGGCTCACTCCCTTCCCACTATTGCTGCTTATTTTCGGCCGAAGTCTCTTCAACCGGAGATTCTTCATCATTTCGCAGGATCCCCCTGCGCAGAAAGTCTTCGCTGACGTAATCCAGGTTCAAGCTGTCCAGTGTCTCCTTGGATGGAATCCCGTCCTTATTCCATCCTTTTAGGGTGTAATACGCATCCAGCAGTTCGGCCTCGAACTCGGGAAACCTTTTCTTCCAGTGGTTCTCGGGCGGCTTCTCGTCTTTGCGCCGTAGGCCCCTGCGGGCATTGATGGCCCGGATCAGGGTTCGGTTCCTTTTGGTGATTTCCCACAGTTTGGCTTCATCCACCTCCATTCCGGCCGCAGACGAGATAAACTGCGGCATGTTGTGGATGTGATAGGGAGGTTTGATGGGAAATGACGACAACCCCGCACAGATCCCGAGGGCGTCATCGATATAGTGCATGGTCTCCATCCAGTCCACCAGTTCGCAGATCAAGTCAACCTCCGGCCAGAACGGAAATCGTTTGTCTTCATCCCCCCATTCCAGGATAAACTGCTTGAACCTTTCCTCTTTTCCGGTGGGGATATGGATCCAATCCTTGATGAATGTTTCCCGGTAGTCTTTGGGAAGCGGGGCCTGGGGCATCTGCCCTTCAATCTGGGTGATGCTGATCTTCTCACCGGTCGCATACATGAGGTAGAAAATCGGGTTGAGCATCCCCAGCTTGATGGGCATCTGCTCATGTTTTTTGGTGGTATTGTGATCATAGGCTTCCGCGCCTTTGCCGATTTTGCGCGCCGCCCAGTAAACACCGTCGGCCAGGACATCGCCGATGCCTTCGCGCCGGGCAATTTTTTCAAGCAGATAGAAGAAGCGCTCGTCGTTGCCGGCAGGAAACCCCGGCATATCCTCATCGGTCAGGATCCCGGCTTCATATAGTTCAACGGCAAAGGCCATCACCTGGGGCGTTGTGTAGCCGTCAAATCCATACTCCTGGGCCAGGCCGGCGATTTTAAAACCAAAGTCCAGATCGTCCACCATGGCCGCCATGACATAGGTCAGCTTGGAATAGCATTTCATCATGTAGCGATGGGTGGGAAGCTCCGGCTGGGAGACAATTGCCCCGCACTTCATGGGGCAGTTATAGCAGCTGATTAACCGCTCCACCGCCTGTTCCTGGGTCTTTCTCCACTCCACAGCCCTTTCCGGGGTCCAGAAGTCCTTTCTCCTCTGGCGGGCATGCCCCCATGAAAAACCGGTGGTGTGCCACTGCTCGTCATGGATCGCCATCTCCTGGGGAGAGCCGATGCCGGCTAAAATGGGAGGCACCCCTTTCACCGGATTGTTGGACCGGACTTCAATATACTGCAGCAACTCGTTGCAAAGTTCCATTAATTCGGCTGGCCGGGCGACATTGATGTCCTTGGTGCCGCGCACCGCGATGGCCTTCAGCCCCTTGGAGCCCATCACAGCACCGATCCCCCCCCGGCTGGCACTGGATCTGCCATGTTCGACGGAGGCGTAAAAAACGCGGTTTTCCCCGGCCAGGCCGATGGCGAGCACCTGCGCCTTGGGCTCATTTAACTCCTCGCAAATCAGATCCGCCGTATCCAGGGCGCCTTTGCCCTGGAGATGGCTGGCATCCCGGATTTCCACCTTGTCGTTGTTGATCCACAAATAAACCAGGTTCGGAGATTGGCCGCGGACGATCACTTTGTCATAACCGGCATACTTCAATTCCGGGGCCCAAAAGCCCCCCATCATTGAAAAAGCCATCAGCAGCGTCTGGGGCGAAAAGGTGGAAATAATGGTGCGATTGCAGCCCACCGCCGGCGTGCCGCACAAAAGACCCGTGCCGAATACGATGACATTTTCCGGCGCTAAAGGTTCCACTTCAGGGGGCACCCGGTCCCACAATATCCTGGCATTCGTTCCCAGACCCCCCAGATAAAGCTCGGTGTCCAGCGGGTCCGTTTCCACCCGTTCGATGCTCCCCCGGGATAGATCGATTTCCAGATTAAATCCTGTTTCTGCGTACCTCATTTTTTTCCCCTTCTTCTATGATGACCTGAATCCGCGGCATGTCTTTTGGAGGGTTGTCCTGTCTCAACCACTTGAATTCTTATAGAATTTTTCCACCCACATCCCGTTTCGAGGATCGGGGGCAATGCATTGACAGCTATAAATTAACTACAATTTAGCTACATATAGGTTATAAGGGGTCCCCGGAAATTTGTCAAGGGAAAAAAAGGCCGGTGGTGGTGAGGTGGAAGTGTTTGATTTCGCACTTGAAATATTCAGAGCGGTGGGATATTGATTTGACCGTGTTGAAAACTCAAGCGTCCCCCAAAAACCATCAACCACGGGCGAATTTGCCCTCAGGACCCCAAATACAATATAAGGATCCCTCCATGAACACAGCAGACGACAGCAGACTTTTTGAGAAAAATGCCGTTGAAGCCGCCATCAAGATCGGCATTCTGGCGGTCCTGGTGATCTGGACCTTTCGCATCATCCAGCCGTTCATCATTCCGGTGGTCTGGGGTATCATCATTGCCGTTGCCATGGAGCCGCTGATTGGCAACCTGGCCCGGCGGCTGGGCGGCCGCAGGAAGCTGGCGGCGGTCCTGTTTGCGCTGCTGGTAATTGCCGCCCTGATCATCCCGGCAACCATGCTGGTCTCCTCTTCCATTGATGCCGTGCAAACGATTGCCGAAAGCCTGGATAAAAAAAGCCTGACAGTTCCGCCGCCGCCGCAACAGGTCGCGGGCTGGCCGATTATTGGCCCGTCTGTCAGCAAAACATGGGCCCTGGCCTCATCAAATCTTGGTGCCGTCCTGCAAAAATTTGTCCCCCAGTTGAAGGCTGCGGGCAGCGTCCTGCTGGGCTCGGTCGGTGGAGTCCTAATGGGGGTATTCATGTTCATTATTTCTTTGGCCATTGCCGCCGCGCTGCTGGCCACGGCTGAAAAAGGCTCGGCGGCCGCAACCCGGATCGTCAGCCGTTTGGCCGGCGATCGGGGCCCCGGGATCATCGCCCTGGCCACGGCGACCATCAGAGGTGTTATGCAGGGGGTCGTCGGGGTAGCCCTTATTCAATCCGTGCTGGCGGCCATCGGTATGGTCGTCGTGGGGGTGCCGGCCGCCGGCCTGTGGGCCCTGTTGGTTCTGGTCTTTGCCATTATCCAGCTGCCGGCCATCCTGGTTCTCGGACCCGTTGCCGCATGGGTCTTCTGGACCTCTGAGACGCTGCCGGCGGTTTTATTTCTCATCTGGACCCTGTTGGTCGGCGTCAGCGACAACTTTTTAAAACCGCTGCTCATGGGGCGCGGGATCGATATTCCCATGCTGGTTCTTTTGATCGGGGCACTGGGCGGCATGATACTCTCCGGCATCATCGGCCTGTTCGTGGGGGCGGTGGTGGTGGCCATCAGCTACACTTTGTTCATGGCCTGGATCGAGGAGCAGCCGATCACGCCGTCCCCAGCCAATACCGACATCGATGATTAAGGCCTTTTACGTTGACATTGCTCAGCGCCACCCAGATGATCGAATCATCGCGTTGCGGTATCAATGCAAGGCCTGTTAGACCATCTCCCGGCAACTTGGACATCTTCGAAAGATAATTTAGAAGTGAAATGGATTAAACGGTTACGTGCAGCAACGATGGAGATACTATGAAAAAAGCCCCCATACCTCGTTGACAGTTAAATCAAGAGGCCT
>CAZGNV010000031.1:0-53353 GCA_964527835.1 uncultured Desulfosarcinaceae bacterium
TTTAAAATTTTTTCAAATAGATAGAAGCTTTTCGGACTTTTTACGACTTCATCAGTTTTGATAAAACCGTAAAAAGCAGCATTTTCTCGCTTGGGCAAGCCTTTTCGGGAGCGGTTCAGGGTTGATGGCGCTCGAAAATGATTTTTTACGGCACCATCAAGTTTTGCTCCCGATTGGCATAAAATACATGCCCAATTCAACGGAATCCATAAAAACGGACGTGAATTGGCCGGGCATGGTGTTTTCTGGAAACCGGCATGATACTCAGCGACCGCTTATTTTCGCAAGGGTCCAAAAAAAGCTTGCCAGATATCGGCAACCGTGCGCCGCAGCCGGCGAAACTTGTCCCGGTCAACCTGTGCCGACTTTTCCTGGAGGCTGAGCTGGTGGGCCGCGGCGCGGTAAATCAGGTAGGCGTGTTTGAGAATGTGGGCGCTGTTTTCATCCAGCAAGCCGGATTCAATCAGGCTCTGGATCAGCCGTACATTGTCGGTCCACTGCAGCAGGGCCGGATATTGATGCGCATGGCGCAGCACCAGATACTGCACCAGAAACTCAATGTCCACCATGCCGCCGATGCCCTGCTTGAGATCAAAAAAATCGACTTCCGGTTTCAAAAGCTGCCGGCGCATCTTTTCCCGCATGGCGACAACTTCCTGTTTCAGCGACTTGCCATTGCGGGGACGCGCAAGTATCTGCGCCCGCAGGGACTGAAAGCGGTCCGTCAGGATGTCGCTGCCGCAGATCGGCCGGGCCTTGATCAGGGCCTGGTGCTCCCATGTCCAGGCGTTTTCAGCCTGGTAGTCGCCAAAAGCATCGATGTGGCTCACCAGCATTCCCGAGCTGCCGCTGGGCCGCAGGCGGGTGTCAACGTCATAGATCCGCCCGGCCCGGGTGTGGGCCGTCAGGATGTGAATCACCCGTTGGCCGAGGCGGTTATAAAACTGCGCACTGTCAATCGGCCGCTGCCCGCCCACGGTCGGCTGACCCGTTCCAGCGTGCAGGAAGACCAGATCCAGATCCGATGCATATCCAAGCTCCAGTCCCCCCAGCTTGCCGTAGGCAATCACCACAAATCCCCGGCCGCAGGGCTTTTCATCCAGCCGGCAGCAGGGACGGCCATGCTTTTGCACCAGATGTTCCCAGGCCAGCTTGACCACTTCAGCCACAATTATTTCGGCAATCTGAGACAGGTAATCACTGACGCGCATCAGCGGCAGGGCGGCAGTGACATCGGCGGCCGCGACGCGCAGAACATTGATCTGCTTGAAGATGCACAGCTGCTCGATCTGCTGTTCCAGGTCCCCGGCCGGCACCTGAGCCAGGCGCAGCTCCAGCGCCTGCTGCATCTGTTCTGTCTGGGGAGGACGGTAAAGGGTGCGCGCGTCGAGCAACTCATCGAGGAGCACGGGATGCCTTGCCAAAAAGGAAGCAATCCAGGGGCTGGCATCGGACAGCTTGACCAGGTGGCCGAGGGCAGCCGGATTTTCCAACAGCAGGGCCAGGTAGCTGGTGCGCTGTTCAATGGTTTTGATCAGGTCAATGACCCGCCCGAGGGTAGCCAGCGGCTGGGAGCAACTGCCGATCTCTTTGAGCAACTGCGGCACCAGCCTGTCCAGGCGCCGGCGCCCCCTGGAGCTCAGGGCCCGCGTCCTGGGATCCTCTCTCAAATACTCCAGCAGCTGCAGCACCTTGTCGGGATGCCCATAGCCCGCGGCGGCAAGAATTTCAGCCGCCGCCGCACCGGCCAGCCGGTTTTGCCATACGGCCTGCAGCCGGTCCTCGTCCTGGAGGCGCCGGCCGTCGGCCGCACCGGCTTCCAGCAGCATCTGGAAATGGTGATGAACGCGGCGGCGGTGTTTTTGCAGCAATGCCTGAAACGCTTGATCATCGGCCAGCCCCAGGGAGATCGCCAGGCGCAGCGCTCCGGCGGCATCGGCCGGCAGTTCATGGGTCTGCTGATCATCAAATTCCTGGAGCCGGTTTTCAACGGTGCGCAAAAAGACATAGGCTGCACCGAGTTCGGTGCTGACGGCGCGGGGGATGTGATTTTCGACGGCCAGAACGGACAGGACTTTCAAAATCCCGGTATCCTGAAGTGCGGGATCCACACCGCCGCGGATCAGTTGAAAAATCTGGCCAAAAAATTCGATTTCCCGGATGCCGCCCGGCCCGAGCTTGATGTTGTTCTGCAATCCCTTGCGCTTGACTTCCAGGCTGATCATCCTTTTCATCTCCCTCAGGGACTCAAAGGCACTGTAATCCAGGTAACGGCGATAGATGAACGGCTGCAGCCTTTTGAGCAGCCTCATCCCCGCATCCCGGTCTCCGGCGGCCGCCCGGGCCTTGATCAGGGCATAGCGCTCCCATTCACGCCCCTGTTCCAGGTAGTAACGCTCCAGGGATTCAAAATCCATGACCAGCGGCCCGCTTTCACCGAAGGGACGCAGGCGCACATCGACCCGGAAGACGAACCCCTCGGCGGTCACCTGGCCGATCACCTTTAGCAGCCGGCGGCAAAGCCGGGTAAAAAAACCATCATTGCTGACGGCATTGCCGCCGCGGGTTCTGCCGGCCTCAGGATAGGCGAAAATCAGGTCGATGTCCGATGAAAAATTAAGCTCCCGCGCCCCGAGTTTGCCCAGGGCCAGCACGACCAGCCGCTGCGGGCTGCCATCGGATGCCGCCGGCTGCCCGTATTGGCGGCGCTGCCAGTGGTAGAGGATATCAAGCGTCCGGTTCAGGCAGCTGTCGGCAAAGGCCGACAGGTCGGCCACTGTTTCAGCCAGGTCCGCCCAGCCGGCCAGATCGCGCCAGGCGATGCGCACCATCTCCCGCCGGCGCCAACGACGCAGTCGGACGCCAAGCTCATCTTCATCGGCGACACCGTCAAGTTCCCGGGCCAGTCGCTGATCATAATCCCGGGGGCGGTACCGTCGCTGGAGATCACCGCTGCTGATCAGTTCGTCGAGCATGGCGGGGTTGCGGGTACAACTGGTGCTCACGAAATGGCTGAAGGCAAAAACCCGCGTCAGGCTCTCATCGACGGCAGGCTGCCGCCGGGCCTTGATGCCGGCAGCTGCCGCCGCGCGCTCAAAAGCCCGGCGCCGCTCTTGAGTTTCTTCGCTGAGGACTTGGGGCAGCAAATTCTATATGATTCCTTTCGCCTGCCATTCTCTGAGCCGCTGGTAGGCATGGCGCGCGTAATCGCCGCGCTGCACCAGCTGCAGATAGTGCTGATACTGCCGGGCTGCCTGGGGGAGTTTTTGCATGCCTTCATAGGCATAGCCTTTGAAAAAAATACTGGTGGGATTGCCGGGCAGTTTGCGGTCATAGGCTTCGAACTGCGCCAGGGCACCGTCAAAATCCTTAAGCTGAATCCGGGCAAAACCATCCAGATAATATGACCGGGCCTCGGCGGGGTATACCCGCTGGGCCATCTGGGCGTACTGGCGCCCCACCGCCCATTTTTTCTGGACCAGCTGGCTTTGCGCCATCATGACCAGGGCCGCATAATCGTTGGGGGCCAGTTTGAGGGCCTTGCGAAAGTGCTGCTCGGCGGCAGAAAACTTTTTTTTGGCCATCTGCTCTTCACCCTGCTGCATTTGCTCGATGGCCGCTTTTTTGGCGCGCAGCTTGGCCGTGTGGTCCATGTAGCGCTCCCGGTACAGCGGCTTTTTCAATGCAGCCCGGTATTGAGCCTGCATCCGTTTAAGCGCTGTCTGGTAGCGCTCCTCGCTCATGGGGTGGGTGGCGAACATGAGTTCAAAGGCCCCGGGCTTGTGCCGCGAAAGACTGCGCAGCATGTCCTGCAACTGCACCATGCCCCGGGGGCTGTATCCGGCCCGCACCATGTATTCCATGCCCAGGGCGTCCGCCTGGCGCTCGTTGTCACGGCTGTAATGGGCCAGCAGGGCCCCGGAAGCCATTTGTCCCAGCCCGGAGGCCAGGCTGCCATACAGCGTCCCCTGGGATCCGGCGACGGCGGCCAGGCCGCCGGCAATCGCCTGGGCCAGCATGCCCTTGGACATGTAGGCCGCCGTATGCCGGGCGTTGACATGGCCCAGTTCATGGCCCAGCAGGGCGGCCAATTCGGCTTCATTGTCCAGGTTCAGCAAAATACCGCGGGTGCAGGCAATGCTGCCCCCCGGAAAAGCATAAGCGTTGACATAGGTCGCATTGACCACCCGAAAACGGTAGGGCATGTCGGGGCGGTGGGTCAGGGCGGCAATCTTTTTACCAGTCCGGTCGATGTAGTCATTCAACTGTTGATCCTGCACCACGCCGTAGTCCGCGGAAAACTGGTAGGGCGAATTCTGGTGGTCAATTTCGATTTCCTGCTGTTCAGACACCAGCATGAACTGGCTCTCCCCGGTGACCGGGTTGGTGGCGCAGCCGGCTGCCAGCCCCACGGTGCCAAGTGCTGAAAGCCATAAAAACCGGCGCCGGGTCATGGCGCCGGCGGCCGTGATAAATGGGGTGTTTTTTTCCATGACTCCTCCTGACACCGGACAATTCCGGTAAAATAACCTCACCAATTGAGCTCGTCGCGCGTCATCTGCATTTCAGTTTCGCCGAAGGCGTTTTGCAGAATATAAAATAAAGCCCGATGCCTGTCAAAAAAAATAATGCCCTGCCCTCCTGCAGGCTCAATCGGAATTTTAAATTGACTTTGTCGTCGATTCCATCTACATTAAAGGCTTTCCTTATCGGCTAAAAAGGTTGAAACCCCTTGAAAATGCCTTTTGGCGAACCCTTTTTAAATAATGATGGCCTCGTAAAAAGCTTGTTTAGGCCGCTAGCGGCAACCTATGAACAACGAACTTGGGTTGACTTCGTTGGAAGTCATTTTCGAGCGACATCAACCCTTTTCGGGAAAAGGGCCGTGAAGGGTTGAGCGTTAAGAATCGCAAGCTATTTTAGAGTGTTTGTAATAATTCTTGCGATTTAGCGAAACCCTGAACGGCCCCCGAAAAGGCTTGCTTAAGCGAGAAAATGCTGCTTTTTACGGCTTCATCAAATAATGCGGGTTCATATTTATTGCGTTAGGAGCAACCATGTGCCGTTTATTTGCCATATCCAGCAAGGAACCGTTGTCTCCCATGGTCGCCATGGAAGCGTTGAATGTCATGCGTGAAGGCCATGACGGATCCGGGGTGGGGCTTTTTCTGCGGGATCTTGCCGGCCCGTTTGAGGAAATCAAGGACGCCCCCATTTTGTCCGGCATCTTCAGCGACAAGGGACTCAAGCGCCTGGATTCCTTCATGATGGATGTCGGGTTCATGACCAAGTACAAAATTTCCATCAAGGTCCCGAAAACGCCGCCGCCCGGAGTCCCCAAACGGGATATCTACCTGATCCGGGCCTATGAATATCCTGAGGAATGGGATGATCTCAGCAGCGCCGAACGCCTTCAACGTCTGCTGGCCATCCGGCTGCAGCTGCGGGCCATGGGTGAAGAAAAAAAGGACATGATCGTTTTTTCCTTCTGGCCCGATGTAATCATGGTCAAGGAAATCGGTGATCCCCTGGTGGTCGCGAACTATCTGCAGCTCGACCGCAGCGAGCTTTACGCCCGGGTGATCATGGCCCAGGGAAGACAGAACACCAACTACGGCATCACCCTGTATGCCTGTCATCCCTTTTTCCTGCAGGGATTTTCCACCATGACCAACGGCGAGAACACGGCCTTTGTCCCCATCCGCGCCTATCTTGAATCCCGGGGCTATCCCGGCTACAGCGGCTATGAATCCGATTCGGAGGTTTTCACCCACATCCTGCATTACGGCATGACGCAACTGGGGCTGCCCCTGGAGCTGTACAAGCACATCATCACGCCGCTGCAGGACGAAGCCATTGCCGATCACCCGGACGGCCGGTTTTTAAAAAACCTGAAGCAATCCTGCCGTCAGCTGATTATCGACGGGCCCAACTGTGTGATCGGCTGTCTGGCGGACCACAGCCTGTTCATGGTCCAGGACCGTAAAAAACTGCGCCCCGGGGTGGTCGGCGGCAAACCTGGCCAGTTCGCCTTTTCCTCGGAGCTCTGCGGCCTGGACGCCGCCATCCCCGATCGGGACAAGCTAAAGGACTTTCAACCCATGCACCTGGATACGGTCATCGTGGGGCCGGATCGTCAGGAGGTCAAAATATGCAGCCAGAAGGATCCATTACCCCTTCCACATTAAGTGTCAAAGATTTGCTGTGGCAGATCAGATGGGACAAGGACAAATGTACCCTGTGCGGCAAATGCACCGCCGTGTGTCCGGTCAATGCCATAGAACTGGGCGTTTTTCGCAAGCGCATTGTCAAGCCGCCGGTGGGGCTGCTGGAACCGCCCCCTGCTGTTTACCAGACCTATTACGGCATTCGCCAGAAAACCGACCCGGCATACGGCTGCGTTGGATGTGCCATGTGCAATCTGGTCTGCCCCAACGACGCCATCATCCCCGGCCGCAGCGATGAAGCCGACAAACAGCGTTTTCAGGTCGATCGCGGCGGTCAACCCCGCAGACGCGGCGGACGGCGCAATGCCCCCGGCGGCATCCTGGACCGGATGAAATTCATCCGCATCTCGATGCTCACCGACCCTGCGCTGGATGCCGGCCGCCACGAGTTCGAGCTGCGCACCCTTTTAGGTCGTGTCCTGCCACCGGAAGAAAACCTTGAGTTTTTGAAGACCAAGGGCTGGATTCCGCCGATCCGTGAAATCTATCCCCTGATTATCGGCGGAATGTCCTTCGGCGCTCTGTCGCCCAACATGTGGGAAGGGCTGCAGATGGGGGTGGCTTATCTCAACGAGGTCATCGGCATGCCGGTGCGCATCTGCACCGGTGAAGGCGGATGTCCGCCAAGGCTGCTGCGCTCACGGTTTTTAAAATACGTCATCCTGCAGATTGCCAGCGGTTACTTCGGCTGGGACGAAATCATCCACGCCCTGCCCGAAATGAAGGAAGACCCCTGCGCCATCGAGATCAAATACGGCCAGGGAGCCAAGCCCGGCGACGGCGGCCTGCTCATGTGGCACAAGGTCAACCGCCTGATCGCTTCCATCCGGGGGGTCCCGGTGGGCGTCAGCCTGCCCAGCCCGCCAACCCATCAGACCAAGTATTCCATCGAAGAGGCGGTGGCCAAGATGACCCAGTCCATGTACATGGCCTGGGGTTTCCGGGTGCCGGTGTATCCGAAAATTTCCGGAACCTCGACCGCCCTGGCGGTTTTGAACAATCTGACCCGCAACCCTTATGCGGCGGGACTGGCCATCGACGGCGAGGACGGCGGCACGGGGGCGGCCTACAATGTCTCCATGAATCACATGGGCCACCCGATCGCCACCAATATCCGTGACTGTTATCTGAACCTGGTAAAACTGGGCATGCAGAACCAGGTGCCGCTTTTCGCCGGCGGCGGGGTGGGCAAAAGCGGCAACCTGGCCGCCAATGCCGCCGCCCTGATCATGCTGGGCGCCAGCGGGGTTCAGACCGGCAAATACATCATGCAGGCGGCCGCGGGATGTCTGGGGTCCGAATCGGATCGCTGCAATATCTGCAACATCGGGCAATGCCCGAAAGGCATTACCTCCCAGGATCCCCGCCTGTACCGGCGGCTGAATGTCGAGGATGTCGCCCAGCGGGTGGTGGACGTGTTTTTGAGCTTCGACACCGAGCTGAAAAAAATCGTGGCTCCGCTGGGACGCTCCACCTCGCTGCCCATCGGCATGTCCGATGCGCTGGGCATTGACGATTACAACGCCGCCCGACGGCTGAACATCCAATACGTGGTGTAACCGGAGAAAAAAATGTCTGACCAGAAAATCAGCGCCCCCACCTCGGTGCATGTCATCCCCGGAAGGGTGAACGGACAACGGGTCGCGTCACGAATTCTGGAGGAGCAAATCCAGGAAGCGGTGGCCCGGGGGCATCGCAATCTGCAGATCGAGGCCTACGGCCAGCATGGAATCGGTGGCCGCCTGTGGCGTGCCGGCAGCGAAGAGATCTTTATCCAGATCACCGGCCATGCCGGCCAACGCGTGGGGTCCATGGGATTTCCCAACACAGTGATCGAAGTGCTCGGGCCGGCCTCCGACGACGTCGGTTGGCTCAATGCCGGGGCGCGGATCACCGTCCTTGGCAATGCCGGCAATGGTGCGGCCAATGCCATGGCCCAGGGAAAAATCTATGTGGCCGGCAACATCGGGGCGCGCGGAATGACCATGACCAAGCACAATCCGCGCTTTGATCCCCCCGAGCTCTGGGTGCTGGGTTCGGCCGGGGACTACTTCGGCGAATTCATGGCCGGCGGGACGGCTGTCATCTGTGGTCATGAGGCCCAAAACCCCGACAATGTTCTCGGCTACCGGCCGTTTGTGGGCATGGTGGGCGGCCACGTTTTTTTTCGCGGTCCGCACCAGGGATACAGCCAGTTTGACGCCCGGCTGGTCGCCATCAACGATGAGCAGTGGGACTGGCTGTGCGGCCAGCTCGAAGTTTTTCTTGACCACATCGGCCGCAATGAACTGCTGGCTACCCTTTCACAAAGACAGCAGTGGCAGCTGCTGGTGGCCCGTGCCCCCCACGAGAAAACGGCACGGCCGGCCATCGCCATGGATGCCTTTTACCGCCAGGTCTGGGAAAAAGAGCTCGGCCGCGATGGACTCATCGGCGATCTCACCACTCTGGACCGCAGCCCCGTTGCCGTGATCCCCACCGGTGAGCTGCGCCGGTTTGTCCCCGTCTGGGAAAATCGCAAATATGCCGCGCCCTGCGAGGCCACCTGTCCGACAGGCATCCCCGTCCAGGAACGCTGGCGGCTGATCCGTGAAGGCCGCGTTGACGAGGCGGTGGACCTGGCGCTGGCCTACACGCCTTTTGCGGCCACCGTGTGCGGCTATCTGTGTCCCAATCTGTGCATGCAGGCGTGCACGCGGCAGTCCGAGGCCATGGCGCCGGTGGACGTTTCCCAGCTGGGCCGGGCCAGCATCAACGCCCAGCTGCCCGAGTTGCCGCCCGAAGGTAACCGCAAAATCGCGGTTGTCGGCGGCGGACCCGCCGGGCTCTCCGTTGCCTGGCAGCTGCGCCTCATGGGCCATCAGGTCACCATCTATGAAAGGACAAAGACACTGGGCGGAAAAATTACCGCGGTGATCCCGCAAAACCGTCTGCCCAAAGAGGTGATTGCCGAAGAGCTGGCACGGGTCAAGGCCGTGCTGCCCCATGTCCATCTTCAGCAGCCGTTAAAGCCCGCCGACATCGAGCGGTTGACCCGGGATTATGATTTCGTGGTGCTGGCCACCGGGGCCCAAAAGCCACGAACTCTGCCGGTGCCGGGCAACGAGTTGGCGGTCAGCGCCCTTGATTTTCTGAAAGCCGCCAGGCAGGACAGGGCCAAACCGGGACAGCGGGTGGTCATTATCGGTGCCGGCAATGTCGGCTGCGACGTGGCGGCCGAAGCCCACCGGCTCGGTGCCCGGGAGATTACCCTGCTGGACGTGCAGCAGCCGGCATCCTTCGGCAAGGAGCGGGAAGCGGCCGAGGCGGCCGGAGCCACCTTTCGCTGGCCGGTGATTACCCGCGAAATCACCGCCCGGGGGGTCACGCTGACCACCGGCGAGCAGATTGCCGCCGACACGGTGATCATTTCCATCGGGGATGTGCCGGATCTGGATTTTCTGCCGGAAAGCGTGGCGGTGGAAAACGGGTTCATCAAGGTCGACGGGCTGTTTCAAACCACGGACCCCAAAATTTTTGCCATCGGTGATGCCGTCAAGCCCGGTCTGCTCACCGATGCCATCGGCGCCGGGAGAATTGTCGCCCAGAGCATCTGCGACCTGCTGCAGGGGGCAACCCCTCAACACCGGAAACGCGAAATGATCCCGCGCCAGCGGGTGACCCTCGAATATTTCGATCCGCGCATTACCGAATTTTCCGACCTGGATCATTGCGGAACCCAGTGCTCTTCCTGCGGCGCCTGCCGGGACTGCGGCATCTGCGAGCAGCTTTGCCCCCAGCATGCCATCAGCAGAAAACAGCTGGACAACGGCGCCTATGAATACGTGGTTGACGATAACCTGTGCATTGGCTGTGGATTCTGTGCCGGCGCCTGCCCCTGCGGGGTGTGGGATCTGGTCGAAAACAGCCCGCTTGAATAAATGATGACCCCACCCCCTGAAATCAAGGAGTCCAAAATTAATGGTTGATTACGATAAGCCCCGGGAGGCCTGCGGCATTTTCGGCATCTGCAATCATCCCGAAGCCGCGCCTGTCACCTATTTCGGACTTTACGCCTTGCAGCACCGGGGCCAGGAAAGCGCCGGCATTGCGGTGGCCCGCGATGACACCATCATCGAGCACAAGGGCATGGGACTGGTGTCCGATGTTTTTGACATGGAGCGCCTGCAGCTGCTGGCAGGCCGCTGCGCCATCGGCCACGTGCGCTATTCCACCACCGGCAGTTCGGTGCTGGCCAACGCCCAGCCTTTTTTGGTGCGCCACCGGCAAAAGTCCTATGCCGTGGCCCACAACGGCAACATTGTCAATGCACACCTGCTGAAAAACGAACTGGAGCAGGCCGGCTCCATTTTTCAGACCACCATGGACAGTGAAATCTTTTTGCACCTGTTTGTAAAAAATCTGGTGCATGGCTTCGAACAGGCACTGCTGGAAACCGTTGCGCGCCTGAAGGGCGCCTTTTCGATTGTGATGCTCACCAGCCGGGGGGAAATTATCGGCATCAAGGACCCCTATGGTTTCCGGCCCCTGAGCCTTGGAAAATTAAACGGCAATTATGTTCTGGCCTCGGAATCCTGCGCCTTCGATCTGGTGGAGGCTGAATTCATCCGCGAGCTGGATCCCGGGGAAATTGTCATCATCAACGCGGACGGGATCAAAAGCATCAAAACACCGGTCCCCGACCAGCGGGCATTCTGCATCTTTGAATTCATTTATTTCGCCCGGCCGGACAGTTTTCTTTGCGGCCGCAACGTCTACCTGACCCGCAAGGCCCACGGCAGGCGCCTGGCCATGGAAGCCCCTGTTGAGGCCGATTTTGTAATGCCTTTTCCGGATTCGGGAACCTATGCCGCCCTGGGCTACTCCGAGGCCTCCGGCATCCCTTTTGAAATGGGAATGATCCGCAACCACTACGTGGGCCGCACCTTTATCCAACCCACCCAGAGCATGCGCGACTTTGGCGTCCGGGTAAAGCTCAACCCCGTCAAGGAACTATTGAAGGGCAAGGACATCATCATCATCGAAGATTCAATCATCCGGGGAACGACCATCAAAACCCGCGTCAAGGCCCTGCGGGAGCTGGGGGTCGGAAAGGTCCACATGCGGGTCAGCGGCCCGCCCCATCGTTTTCCCTGTCACTACGGCATCGATTTTTCCACCCGCGGCGAACTGATTGCAGCCAAAAAGACGGTGGCCGAACTGCGCGGGTACCTGGGGCTGGATTCCCTGTATTACCTGAGCATTGAAGGACTGCTGGAAGCCACCGGTGTCACAAATCCCGAAAACCACTTCTGCAAAGCCTGCTTTGACGGCTGCTATCCCGTATCCTTTGACCTCAACCTGACCAAGGACTGCCTGGAAGTCGGCCGGTGAGAAGGTGTGAATTGACCGTCCCATTAATTGCTTGCCCTTTTTTGATCCGCAGTATACAATATTTAGTTGGATTGCTACAGAGAGGAAAGGAACGGGACGGCAATGCTCGAATCAAAATACCTCAAGGACAACATCGAAAATATCCAGAAACTGATGGCCATTCCGGCACTGCGCAATTTTGAAACCAAAAGCCTTCAAAAGCTGCTGCGGTTAAGCAAAATCCGGGAATACGAAGACGGGGAACGGATTATCCGCGAAGGCGACCTGGATCCCTGGCTGTATTTTTTGCTGGCCGGCAAAATACGGATCACCAAGGAAGGCCTGGAGATCAATACGATTGGCAAAAAAGGAGAAATTTTCGGTGAAATGCGGATCATCGACAGCATGAAGCGCTCGGCCTCCGTGTATGCCGTGGGCAAAACCATCTGCCTGGCCGTGGACACCTCGGCCAAAAACCGGTTTTCAGCCCAGGATCCAACCAGTGAAAAACTGGATTTCCTGCTGCTGCTCTACCGCATATTTGCCGAATTTATGTCCATTCGTCTGCGCGCCACCAACGAGGAACTGATCACCGCCAAAAAGAAGGTCAAACGCCTGCTCACCAAGATATGACTGCCGCCAAAACCGTCGCCTTTTCAAAAGACGCCACCAACCTTTTCTTCCATATCCTCACCCGCTGCAACCTCAAGTGCCGCCATTGCTATATCAACCCCGCCCAGCATGGTAAAAACAGCCTGTCGCTGGCCACCATCACCGCCTGGTTGCAGGCTTTCAGCGCCAACAGTCGGTCAACCAACCTTATTTTTCTGGGCGGCGAACCCACCCTGCATCCGGACCTGCCGGCAGCCGTGGAACAGGCCCGTCGCCTAGGATTTTCCTCCATCACCATCGACACCAACGGGTACCTGTTCAATGACATTCTTGTGAAAGTCGATCCCGGGCAGGTGGATTATTTCAGCTTCAGCCTGGACGGAGCCACCCGTGAGACCAACGATGCCATCCGCGGCCCGGGAGCTTTTGACGCCTGCCGCGCCGGCATCCGTAAAGCCTGTGCAAGGGGATTTGCCACCAGCATGATCTATACCGTCAGCAGCACCAACATCGATGAACTCGCCTTGATGGAACCGTTGCTGATCGAGCTGGGGATTCGCCGCTTTTTTATCCAGATCATCGGCCTGCGGGGAAGATCCGCCAGCGGGAAAAGCGCTGCGAGCAGCAAAGAGCAGCTGCAAGTTTCAAAGACCCGGTGGCTTGAAACCATCCCCGTCGTCGCCCGCAAACTTGCCGGCCACGGCATCACCGTGACTTACCCGAAGGTGTATTTGAATCCGGACGAAAAATTTGAATGCGCCGGGCGAGTCGCGGAAAATTATTTCGTTTTCCCCAACGGGCGCGTGTACCGCTGCCCGCTTTGCGAGGACTTTCCGATCCACAGCCTGGTTTTTCAAAATAACCAGCTGGTGCCGGCGGCCCGGCTGAATGAAAGCGATTTTTTTAAGCTCGACATCGCCGAGGGCTGCGTGATGAACAAACTGATCCAGCCCGCCAATCTTTGCTACCGGCAGGACGGCACGCCGGAATATCAAATCGCCTGCTGTCTGCTAAAAGAGGAAATCCGCGGTGAGTGAATGCCAACCATCCGCCAGCAGATCATATCCCTTTTGAGCCTGTACGAGATGGATGCCCTCCAGCTGTCGCAGGAGCTGGGCGTTCAGGAAAAAGAGGTCTATGACCACCTGGACCACATCGCCCGCTCCCTGGCGGCCAGGGGGGAAAAAGCTTGCCATCCGCCCCAGCCAGTGCCTTGCCTGCGGGTACGTGTTTGAAAAGCGCACCCGCTTTGCACGCCCCGGCCGATGTCCACGCTGCAAAAAAACCCACCTGACAAGCCCGGCTTATAAGATCAACCGTGGCGATGGGCTGTGATGCTTTTTTGCAGTTTGTACTGATGCCTGCCTGGCGCTCAAGCGACCGATCCGCTTTTATGTTCATACACATGGATGTCGCGCTGGGGAAAGGGGATGCTGATGCCCTGGGCGTCAAACTGTTTTTTGACCTTTTCAAGGGTTTCGAAATAAAAATCCCAGTAATCATCCACGCTGATCCAGACCCGCAGGGTGAGATTGACACTGCTGTCGGCCAGCTCGGAAACCAGCACCACCGGCGCTGGATCTTGCAACAGCCGCTGGTCATGCCCGATCACCTCTTCGATGATCTGGCGGGCCTTGTCAATGTCATCCCCGTAGCCGATGCCGAACACCATGTCCAGCCGGCGCGTGCCTTTCATGGTAAAATTGGTGATGTTGTCACCCATTAT
Organism: uncultured Desulfosarcinaceae bacterium; assembly: GCA_964527835.1. GTDB lineage: Bacteria > Desulfobacterota > Desulfobacteria > Desulfobacterales > JAFDCJ01 > JAFDCJ01. The sequence goes on from CAZGNV010000031.1 coordinate 13,918, forward strand.
TTTTGAATTGGGCACAATGATGGTTTTGTTGTCCGGTGTTTTCAGCTGGGTGGTAAAAATCTGGATCTCCTCCACACTGCCGGTCACCCCGGCGCCTTCTATGAAATCGCCGACTTTAAAGGGTTTGAAGATGATCATCAGCACCCCGGCGGCAAAATTCGACAAAGAGCCCTGCAGGGCCAGGCCGACGGCCAGGCCGGCCGCCCCGATGATGGCGATAAAAGATGCCGTCTGGATCCCCAGCTGGTTCAAAGCGGCAATGATCACAAAGGCCAGCAGGGCGACATAGCTCAGGTTGCCCACAAACCGCACCAGGATCTCATCGACCTTGCTTTTGGTCATCAGCTTCTTGACGAAGTTTGTCACCGCCCTGGCCACCCAGCGTCCCACAACCAGGATGACAACGGCGGCAACCACTTTCAGCCCGTAAACCGTCAGCAATTCATAAACCTTGGCGATCAATCCGGATAAGTCCATCTTTCAGATACCTCCTTTCCCCCTGGAAAAGCCATTCATCTCCCCCTGATGAAGTCGTAAAAAGTCGATTTTGCCGCTCGAGCAGCATCCAATCGACCAAACCCGGCGATGCTAGTAGGTGATCACCAGCGAGGTGGCCAGGATGGTATCGGTATCATCCAGGTCGCTCGGTCGGGGGTCGTTGTTGTAAAACACGGAATACGACACTTTGAGGGCCATGATATCGGTCAGCGCCGTGACCAGCGCGGTTACCGAGTTGAGCTTCCACGTGCTGCTGTCTTTAAAGCTTTGCAGATATTCCAGGGACTGCGAGGCTTTGATCTTTTCGGTAAAGGCATATTCGTATTTGCCGAACAGGCGCCCCTCGATGAACCTTTCAGTGCTCTCCCCCTTTTCCTCATAATCTTCAATCGTATAATTGAGACCTGTCTCGCCGAGCAGAAAATGCTTGGGACCGATCAAGAATTTATACCCCACGCCGGGCCCCACGCTGACCCGGTTGTCGAACCCGGCGAACTGATCCCGCAGCCAGGTGCCGAGCCCGTATGCATACCAGCGTTCGGTGATCGAATAATCGGCCCGCAGATCCGTGAAGTAGCGTTCGGCGGTTTTGTCGTTGTTATTTTCGGCATAGAGCCCGCCGGCCACCCAGGTGCCGGTCCACTTGTCGGTGAACTTGTACTTCATTTCATTTTTGCCGGCCACCGTAAGGGTGTCCGAATTGCCGGTGGTATTGACCAGAGAAAAGTTCGTCTCGTTGCTGAAGCGTTTGTCCGTTTTTGCCTTTTCTTCCTCAGCGGCATAGCTGAACTGAAGGGCAATCACCATGGATAAAAAAATCACGGCCGTCTTTGCGATGTTCATTGTCTTCTCCTTTTTTTGTGGGTTGAAAACATCCGAAAAGGGTTGATATCGCTCAAAAATGACTTCCAACGAAGTCAACCCAAGTTCGTTGTTCATAGGTTGCCGCTCGCGGTATAAACAAGCTTTTTACGGGGCCATCAAGACTTACAAACGCTGCAAAAAAGCACTGCGCGTCATCCCGGCGCCCACCGAATCGAACAATATCAGCTTTGCCTTTTGCAGCTGCTCCACATTGGCGTTGATCTTAAATCCCTGCAGCATGTCCGGCTGCAATGCGCCCCGCTTCAGATCGTAAGGCAGTCGCTGCATGCAGACCACCGAACAGTTTCCCCGCTGGTGGACGTTGGTGATCAATTTGTTGGCCACCAGGTCCGCCACCATCTTTTTTTTATCCGCCGGATCACAGTCCAGAATCTGGTCCAGGGTCAGGGGAATCATGGCGAAATTTGCCTGGTGTTCGACAATCAGATCAACATCCTCAACCTTGATGCCGCAGGCGGAAAACAGCCGGTCTAAAATGTTTTTCGCCCCCCGGGTGGCGTACAAAAACACGCCCTTGCCGTCCATGTCGCCGAAAACATCGTCGCCGGTGGCAAGGGCCTGGATAAAATCGCCAAAGCAGCCATGGGTGCGTGTGATGGTATCGACAATGCCGGTCTGCGGCCTTGTAAAGGTAAAATCCATCCCCTGATGCCAGGCGATGATCCCGGAGTCCCGGGTCAGGTACACCGAGACGACATTTTTGTATTTGCCGGACGCCACATAGGCCCGGGCGATCTGTTCGACCCGCTGCGGGTCTTTGTCCAGGGTCATAATGTCAAAAGCAAAGGAATCTATTTGTTGATCGTAAAATTCGAGGGCATCCCTGAAATGACGGAACACCCCCTCGGCTGCCGGTTGCGGGTACATCAGCTCCGCCAGTGCGTGTTGAACCCGGGCGGCCGCGGCCGGCACCCTGGATACGAGACTGCCCAGCTGATTGTCGATAATAATTCCGTCAATCTTGCCGTTTGCTTTTATTTCAAATATTTTGCGGGCGGTTTCTGATATTGGATCTTCTTTGATGGTGAATTCATTTTGGTGCCGGACAGAATACTGCCCATCCGCACGGCTACTGGCCAGTGTTTCAAGTGCGGTTGCCAGCGAATCGTCACCGAAAATGATGTTGGCCGTGTCGTCGGGCTTGAACGCTTTGGCCCGGTGCAGATTTTCGGCACCGATGATCACCGATAAATCCTGCGCTTTGAGATATCCGGTCAGCGAGAGCATGAAAACAAGCTCAACGGCGACATTAAAACCGGGGCAGCCGGCATACAGGTCCATTACAAGGGCCCGGGGACAATGCCGGCGAACAAGCTCATAGGGAAATCGGACCTGGGGGCCGGAGTCGTACTTGTCATCTCCCACGTTGGTCGCTCCGATGATCAGCTTGATCCGCCCGGGATCAATGCTGGCAGTGTCAAGCAAGTCCTGCAGGGCAATCACGCCGATGCGTTCATCGGTGCCGGCCACCACCCGGGTGCGCACCCCCATGCGCTGCTCGATGGTTTCCCGGTTGACGGGGATTCCGCCTTTAAACGTCAGCCCTTTTTTCTCGTAAATCGAGTTGTCCACCAGGGTGCCGCCGTTCCAGGCGCCGTAAGCGATGATTTGCAAGATCGACTCCTGCGACATTTCAAAGTGCCTCCACGTTGGGTAACAGTAGATATCACTAGATGAAGTCGAAAAAAAGTTAATTTTGAGCGCCATCAACCCTTTTCGGAAAAAGAGCCGTGAGGGGTTGAGCGTTAAAATCCCAAGCTGTTTGAGAAGCTGGTGACGAGTTTTTGGGATTTAGCGAAACCCCGAAACAACTCCCGCAAAGGCTTGCGCAAGCGAGAAAAGCGACTTTTTCGGGTTCATCAAAATTAGACGTTGAAACGAAAATTGATGATGTCGCCGTCCTGGACGACATAGGTTTTTCCCTCCAGCCGCACGGTCCCTTTTTTGCGGGCCGCGGCATAGGATCCGGCATCCATCAGATCGCCATATGCCAGGACTTCGGCACGGATAAAGCCTTTTTTGATGTCCGAATGAACCGCAGCGGCCGCCTCCAGAGCGACGGTGCCTTTTTTAATCGTCCAGGCCCGGACTTCATCCGCCCCGACGGTAAAAAAGGAAATCAGCCCCATCAGTTCGTATGATTTGCGGATCACCTTGTCCTTGGCCGATTCGCTGATATTGAACTCCTTCAGAAATTCGGCGGCTTCTGCGGACGACATCTGGGCCAGTTCCTGCTCCAGCTTGCCCCGGATGGCGATGCAGTTTTCCGTATCAGTCAGCCCGCTGATTGCCGGCATGCTATCATCCTCGTCGTCGTTGTTAAACAGCACCAGCATCGGGCGGGCAGACAGCAGCGCAAAGCCTCTCAATTTGCGGGACGATGCCAGCTCCGGCACCTTGCGCAGGGGAATCTCGTTTTCCAGGTTCCGACGACAGGCGTCTAAAAGCGCCTGCTCCTGGGCATCTGTTTTTTTGCCGCGTTGGCGGTCCAGTTCAATGCGCTCCAGGCGTTTTTCCACCACCACCAGATCCGCCAGGATCAGCTCCTGGTCCAGATTCACAAAATCACGATAAACTGAAGGGGGACCAAATCCGGCCGCCCCATGGTTGCGAATCACATGGATCAGGGCATCACAGTCCCGGGCGGCCATCCAGGGACTGCGCCGCCCCGCCCGATCGTCGGACCTGCCGCCGGTAGCGGGAAGGAAATATTCCAGTTGAGCATAAATGGTTTTCTGGGGCCGGTACAGGGCGCTCAGGATATCAATTCGTTTGTCCGGAACCTGGATGGTGGCGATCCGATCTTCACTGCCGCGCCCCGGCCCACTCGCAATGCCGGTCAGGGCTTCAAAAACAGTTGTTTTGCCCGCCTGCGGCAGACCGATAATCCCGAGTTTCATGGCTCTATTTTATGCCCCCGCCCGTCGCCTTTACACCCACCGGGTCCTTCTCATTCGCCTAAAAGCCCCTTAAGCACACTCTTAGCGTCTTTTTCAAACGGTTGCAGCTCTTTTTTCTTAAAGATCTTTTTGACTTCCTTTGATTCGAATACTTCTTTTTCAATGCGCTGTTTGGCGGCCGCACTGAGATCCGGGCGAAATCGAGGCGCGGAAAAAGTGCCTGATACCAGCACCGGCACCATGATTCCAGATCGCTGCTGGTCGTCCCCCTGGCCCTTGATGCTGGCCACTGCTTTGGGCTGGACGCGAAAATCGAGGGTTTCCTTTACCAGGTCGGCATTTCCGGTGGCGGTCACCCGGACAAAGGGTGACTTGAGGACGCTTTGCGAGGTGTTGACAACGCCATTTTTAATCGTGAAAGGAACGGTCAATTCGGCAAAATCGGTTTTCGGACGCTGTTGACTGGATTCGGCCAGGCCAAAGGCCGAGGCGACATTGCGCACCATGGCAGCCAGATCGATGCCGATGACAGCGCCGTTTTCAAAGCGCAGCAGGCCCTTGCCGTTGAGCGTTTTTTTGACATCCTCCGGCTCATCACCGGCCATGGTCAGCTGGATGTCAGCATGGGTCTGGCCCTCCAGGATATCTCTTTGCAGGACATCCTTCAATAACGGCCCGACCTGGATGTTGCCGGCCTTAAGGTTAAGACTGGTTCGTGGAACGTCACGGGCAATGTTGACCGACGCCTTGCCGGCTGCATTTCCCTGGTAGAGCTTCAGCTTCATGGGGTCCAGGGAAATCACCCCATTGCGGGCCTTGATCTGCAGCAGGATGTCCTTGATTTGCGCTTTTTTGACCACCAGCCGGCCGATCTTCAACCGCCCGTCCAGTATCAGCCGCCGCAGCGGGGTGTAGTCGGTTTTTTGCTTGACCGCCTTTGCACTGCCGGCGGAAGATTGAGACGGCGCCTGTTTGCCGACGGAAGATTGCGACGGCGCCTGTTTGCCGACGCTGGCCGCTGCTTCGGCTTTGGGCGGCAGATACCGGTCCAGGTCTATCTGATCCAGGTCAAGATCGAAGCGAAGCTTCGGCCGCGAAAATTCCGATGCCGTGGCTGAAAAGTTCAGCCGGGATTGATCCAGGTGCAAAACCCCGTTGGAAAGGACGGCCCGGGCAGCATCGGCTTTGACGTGGGCCTTGAATGACAGGCTGCTGAGCGCCTCCGGGTCGGCGGTCTGCACCGGGAAGGGCTGCTCCAGGGACCGGGCCAGCTTGCGCGGCGAAAATTCGGCCACCGTGACATCAAGGTCCACGGCCGGGGTGGCCGCCGGGTTTTCAAGTCTGCCTTTTAGCTGCACCACCACCTGTTCGACAGCCGAAATGGACAGATCCAGGGGAATGCTTCCGGTTTCAAGGCCCTTTCCCACCGGGCCCACCGTTCCCTCCAGCGCCAGCGGCTTGTCGTCCATACGGGCGGAAAACTTGAGCTGCACGGGGCGCTCCAAAGAAACATCCTGCATGGCCAAGGCAATTTCGGTGATCTCCTTGCGCGTGCCGGTGGTATGATCGATCCACACCGCAGAACCGTCTTTAATGGAAAATTCGCCCACCGTCAGGGCACTGATGGGAAATTGGCCGCTGCTGTCGGCCGGTCCCTTGGGGGCTTTTGGGGGTGCGGCTTTTTTCGGCTGCTGCCAGTTGCCGCGGCCGTTTTTATTTTTAACCAGCACGATGCGCGGCCGGTTTAACACAAAGCGCTTGATCTGGATGTCCCTGGAAAGCAACGGCAGCAGTTTGACGCGGACCTCAAAGGATTGAACCGAGACAAAATCCTTCTCTGAAAATCCGGTCGGGTTGCCCAGGCGCAGGTCCGAAAACGACAGCCCGGCCCATGGAAACAGGGAAAGGCGCAGATCGTCGCCCACTGAAAAGGGCCGCCCGGTGGCCTCGGCCACCTTGTCTTCCAGCATCGGCTTGTACTTATGAACATCAACAAACAGTGGGATAAGCAGCAGGGCGGCGATGATGATCACCACCAGGCACCCGGCGATGATCGCCCCCCATTTCAAAAAGGATTTCATGACCGTCTCCTTTCAGCGGTTTTTCTGCTCAAACTAGACACCCCAAGCACCGCTGTCAACCATCGCCGGCTTAGGCAGGCCGCATTTGATGCGGTCGTAAAAAATCCAATTTTTCGCTCCGCAAGCCTTTTCGGGAGCCGTGTCGGGGTTTCGCTAAATCGCAAGAACTCGTCGCCAGCTCCTCAGCCAACTTGCGATTTTAACGCTCAACCCCTCACGGCTCTTTCTCCGAAAAGGGTTGATGTCGCTCAAAATTAACTTTTTACGACTTCATCACATTTGGTCAATGCTCTTTTTTGCGCTTAAGAGCGCTTTGCAGCTTTTCGCCCAGCGATCCCAGGGAAGATTCGGATCCGCCGGCAAAGCTCTGCCAGTTGCGCTCATCAGCGGTGCTGCCGGCCGCCAGGGTAATTCTTCTTTGCGGCCCATCGACGGCCTCAACGATCACCGGAATCGCATCGCCCGGCTTCAATTTTTCAAACCCGGCTGCCCCCTGCAGCCCGGCGAGATTAGACTTCGGCAGCAGTCCGGTAATCCCGGGTTCCAGGGTGACAAAATAGCCGAATTTTTCCTTTTTCTCCAGCCGGCCTTCCAGCGCCTGGCCAACACGGTATTTTTCGGCCACATCGATCCAGGGATCCCCCTCGGCATCGCGCATGCTCAAAGACAGCCGTCTGTTGCCGGCATCGACCTGTTTGACCATCACCGAGACCTCCTCACCGGGGCTGACGACATCTTCGGGCTTGAGCACGCGCTTTTGGTAGCTCATTTCACTGATGTGCACCAACCCCTCGATGCCGGGGGCCACCTCCACAAAGGCCCCGAAATGCGCCAGACGGGCGACCCGTCCCCGCAGCTTGTCGCCTTCGTGAAAATTATCGTCAACCCGCAGCCAGGGGTCTTCGGTAAGCTGCTTCATGGACAGGGCGATTTTGAGCACCCCGGGCCGAGGCCCGGCCTCTATGCCGATGACCTTGACCCGCACGGTATCGCCGACAGCGGTCACGACCTTCGGGTCGGCGGTTTTTGACCAGCTCAGCTCGGAGACGTGAATCATGCCCTCCACGCCGTCAGCCAGATTCACAAAAACGCCATAGGGCATGATGCGGCTGACGGTGCCTTCCATCACCGAGTCCACGGCCAGGGTTTCATAAAACTGCCGGCGGGCCTTTTCCTGCTCCCGGGCCAGCAGCGCCCGCCGGGACAAAACAAGGTTGCGGCCCCGCTCTTCAAATTTCAGGATTAAGAACGTCAACGTCTGGCCGACATACTCGGAGCCCTGCTCAACATAGTTGATATCCATCTGGCTGATGGGGCAGAAGGCCCTGCGCTGCAACACCTCGACCTGGAAGCCGCCTTTGCACGTTTCCAGCACTTTGCCTTCAATGGGAACCTGCTTTTCATAGGCTTCTTTGAGCATGTTGAATCCGCCGATGCCCGACACCGCCTTTGACAGCCGGATTTCTTCATCGCTCAGGGCCACCACGTACAGCTCCAGTTCGTCGCCTTCGGCAAAGGGCATCTGCTGATCGTCGTCGAGCAACTCGGCCTTGTCCACGATCCCGTCGATTTTGGTGCCGGTGTCCACAAAAACGGCATCTTTGCCGATGGAGACAATTTTGCCGCAAATCTTATCTCCGATGGCAATTTCGGAATCTGCGCCGGGACCGTATGCGTCGAGCATTTCGGCAAAACTCAACTCTTTGGCGTGATCATCGTCGTCGGGTTTTATCGGTTCGCCCATGGTTGCAACTGCCTTTCATCCTTGTTTTTCCATGATCAGTTATCAGGGGCGCACGACATTTTCAAGCAGATTGTCATCAGAATCGGCAAAATAATGATGCGGCAACCCGATCGTCCATTGACAAAATCAGGGCCATCATATAATTTTCCTAGCGACTTTGGCGGTCATAAGACCCTTCCCGGGGCTAAGAGAAGAACAGGAGCCACCATGGTGCAAAATCGCGGATACCTGATGGAAAACGATGAGGAGGCCCTGCGCCTGGATGTAAAAACCGATGGCCGGGTGGTCGAACGGCAGGCCCGTTGGGCAGGAATCCAGCCAGGCATGCGGGTTGCAGATTTAGGCTGCGGCGCCGGTAAAACCACTTTTCACTTAAACCGCCTGGTTCAGCCCGGCGGCCGGGTCATCGGGGTTGACATCGCCGAGCAGCGCATCTCCTATGCCCGGACCCACTACGCGGCGGCCGGCATCGAGTACCATGTTGGCGATATCCGCCAGCCCCTTGATGCCCTGGGAAATTTTGATTTTATCTGGGTGCGTTTCGTGCTTGAATACTACCTTAAAGGCAGCTTTGAGATCGTCGAAAACATATCCAGGAACCTGAAACCCGGTGGAATTCTGTGCTTGATTGACCTGGATTGCAACTGCCTGCGCCATTTCGGACTGCCCCGGCGGCTCAGCCGGGCCACCGGGGGAATCATGAAATGCCTGGAAGACAATCTCAATTTCGACCCCTATGTCGGCGTCAAGCTTTATTCCTTTCTATATGATCTGCGCTACCAGGACATCAATGTGGATGTCAGTCCGCACAACTTGATTTTCGGCGCGCTCAAGGAGCATGAAAAGTTCAACTGGATGAAAAAAGCCGAACTTGCCGGCAGCAATTCAGGATATCCCCTTGAGGAATACGGCGGCAACTTCGATGATTTTCTTGAAGAGTTCAAGGTTTTCTTCCGCGACCCGCGGGTGTTCACCTACACGCCGTTGATTGCCTGCCGGGGTTCAAAACCAGTTGATTAGGCCGATGGGCTTTACCCCGAGATGGTCAGCCAGGCGCTGCCCGGCTGGGATTTAAACATGAGAAAACTTTTGCTAATCAACCCGGTGCGCCGCCGAAGCGGATTGCTGCTGAGCCGTTTTTCCACCTTTGCCCCCCTGGGACTGGCCTATGTCGCCGCGGTTACCCCCCCCGACTGGCAGGTGAGCATTGCCGATGAAAACATGGCCGAGTTCCAATTCGAACCGGCTGACCTGGTGGGCATTACGGCCTTCACGACCAATATCAACCGGGCCTATGAAATTGCCCGCCTGTACCGCCAGCGCAACATCAAAGTCATCATCGGCGGCATCCACGCCTCCATGCTGGCCGAAGAAGTCCTGCAGCACGCCGACAGCGTGGTGATCGGTGAAGTTGAAGGCCTCTGGCAGCAGGTGCTGGAAGATTTTGAGAATAACCGCCTGGAAAAAAAATATTCCGGCCCGCGGATCAATCTGGCCGAATTTGACGTCAAACCGCGCCGGGATCTGCTGCACCCGGATTACTTCTGGCATTCGGTGCAAACCTCGCGCGGCTGCCCGTTTAACTGCGACTTCTGTTCGGTGTCACGGTACCTGGGAACCAAATTCCGCCAGCGGGCGGTGAAGGATGTGCTCGATGAACTGGCCGCCATCAAGAGCAAATACATCGCCTTTGTAGACGACAACCTGATCGGCTACAGCCGCGCCAACCGGAACCGCGCTCTTGAGCTGTTTACGGGCATGGTTGAGCACAAACTTGAAAAGCGCTGGTGGATGCAAACCTCGATCAATGCCGGCGAAGATGAGAGCGTTGTTGAAAAAGCCGCCCGGGCGGGCTGCATGTTTGCCTTCATCGGATTTGAAACTCTCTCCCGCGACACGCTGAAAAAAATGAAAAAAGGCATCAACCTCAAAATGGGAGTACCCAACTACAAACAGGTGGTAGACGTCTTTCACAAATACGGCATTGCCGTGTATGGTGCCTTTGTCATCGGCAACGACCACGAATCCCCGGCCTACTACAAACAACTGGCGCACTTCCTGGTGCGTTCAGGCATCGACATCATCCAGCTGACATTGCTGACCCCGCTGCCCGGCACCGAATTGATGCAGCGGCTGGAAGATGAGGGGCGCATCGTCTATCGCGACTTTCCCGGCGATTGGGAAAAATACCGCTTCTCCTACATGGTTCATCGGCCCGAAGGGGTGCCGACCGACACCATATACACCGGCAACAACTACCTCAAACACCAGATTTACTCGTTTCCCAACTACCCCTATCGCCTGGTCAAATCCCTGCTGAGCCTGCGCAATGCGGCCAATTTTGCAGCGACCTACAAGTTTAACCAGGCGCTTAAAAAGGGATGGCAAAATTCCCACTACTACCAGGATTACCCCACCCGTCTGCCCTGAACAGCTCTTTTTCCGAAAAGGGTTGATGGCGCTCGAAAACGACTTTTTACAAGACCGTCAAGGTTGACCTGGTTGAAGCAAAAGGGCTGCCCGATGGGGGATGGATGGCAGGCCGGGGAAGGCGGTTTTCAGACAAATCGCAGCAGGCGCTTGAGATAGCGGAAATACGGGTCTGAATACTGCAGGCTGCAGATCCAGAGATTGTATGTTTTCTCATAGGCAACACCCCAGTCGTCGGCAACGGCCGCCGGGTAAAGCAGCAGCGGAAAATCGTCCTTCCCGCTGAGCTGCGCCACCCGGGAAATGGCTGCCTGCAGGATATCCCGGTCGATTTGCGCACCATCGGTGGTGAATATCTTGATGCAGTTGGTGATATCCGACAGGTTTAACCCGACATCGGAAATGTTGACCAGAAAAACAGCGACCAGCTGCCCCTTGGTTTTCAGTGCATACAGCTGTCGATCCCGGGTCAGTCCCAGCCGGCGGTATTCCCGGCTCAGGGTGTTGCAGTCTTTTTTTTCAGGAGTCAAATCCAGGGCTGCGAGCATGAGTCCGCCGGACGTCTGGTCATAAAGGCCTTTGAGTTCCAGCAGGTCATCGGCCGCAACAGGCCCAATGGTCCATTCTTCCGGCAGTTGCGACTGACCGCCGGAGGCCCGGTTAAAATGCAAATAGGCAAACCCGTCCACCGAACAGCCCCTTGGATCGTTGATGCTTTTGGCAGCGCCGCCGAAAACCCGGCGCGGAAATTTGTTGTCCGGCCGGTAATAGCACATCATGTAATCCATGTGCAGGGAATGCAGGCGGTGGGAATCATTGATCATGCGTCCGATTTGATCCAGCACCACCAGACCCGCCTTGTTTAGCGCCGATTTGCGGGCAGCGTGATGGTGGATCATCCACGCATTTTCATAAAAGCGCAGCATCGCCATGTGGCCGAAGATCGTCCCCTTGTCCTGGTAGATAAAATGCCGGGCAATGTGCGGATTTTGGGTATAAATTTTGGCATAGGTGGCCTTGATCTGTTCCTTGTTTTTCTGAATTGCGGCATACTTATCCGGGTAGATAAATCCGGTTTCAAAGAAAAAATCCCACAGGGCGTCAAGATCCACCTGATTGCAGATGTAAGAGTTGCGGTCCTTGGCCTGATGCAGTACCGCGGTGAGCCGAAGATGGTCCTGAACGTCCATGTCCAGCAGGGCCAGACCGCACTTGATCCATTTCTGGCCGTTGGCCTCGGTGACGGTTTTGCGAAAAACCACCTGAGCGCTGCACTGAATGCTGTAACTGTCGGCAAAACTCAGGGTGAGCCGGGGCAAAATCATGCCCGGCATCAGGCCGGTGCAGGTTTCATCTTCTTCCACCGAAAACCCGGATCCCGAAAGGTCCGCGATTTTCAGATCCATATGGTTGCCGGTCAGCGGGTGATCAAAAATAATGTTGGGCGATGGGGTCAGCCGGTAGCGTTCGCTGCGGAATTCCTTCTGTTTGAACCGCTGGATTTCCCCCTTCAGGGGTTCCAGAATGTAATTGCGGGTGTTCTGGCCAAGGGTGTGCCGGATGATGCGGCATTCACCGGAATAAAGGCTTGCGGCGGCGTTGGACAAAATGATGTTTACCGGATAATCGGGGTTAATCCAGTCAAATGTCTGGGGAGCGGCCGGCGCGATTTTAACCCGGAAGGTAAAGCCGTTGAAATCCATCAAAAACCCGCTGAAAACCGCACCGTTCTGGATAAATTGAACCGTTATGTCCTGGCAGGCGTGGCGCTTCATTTTACGAGTCCGGACTTCACTGCAGGACTCCGGCAGCAGCAGGCGAATGCCCCGTTCATCAAGGTGGATGATTTCCGGCCGCACCTTAATCAGATTCCGGCCGCTGGTAATGAGCAGGCTGGCAAATTCATGAGATTGAACCCGGGCAACAATATCATCATCTGCAATCCAGCGGCATTCAAGCTCATCGTCTGTGCAGGGTTGCGGCCGGGCCTGCAGCGTGATGGTCTTTTCATAGCGCAGGTGTTTGAAATTAATGCGGACGGTGTCATCCTGGAAATTGATGTAATTTAATTTGTTGATCAGCTCGGCTCTGCTGAGGATGCGGGCCGCCCCCGGCGGTTGGCTGTCGGGCACGGGGTGGCCAACGGATGACAGCGGCTTTTCTGGTTTTAAAGAGCTGCCGGGGGCAGTGGCGGCGGCGGATGCAGGATCCTGGTTTTCGCGGCGGGGGGCAGGAGCGGCGGCTTCGATCAGCTGCAGATTCTGTTTGGCGCTTTCCATGTTTCAACCTCTTCGGTTTGGGGTGGCAGACGGCGTTTTCCGGTTGTGGCTTTCAGCGCTTCTTCTCCGAAACAGTTGATCACAGATGCCGGTCAATGTGCAGGATCAGGTTTCCATTTATCACTCTTTGAACCATAATTTGGGACTTTCCCGAGTGTGGGTGCTGTAAAATAATAAATCAAACAAGTCAACAAATATTTGCTAAAAAACTGAAATAATTTGCTAAATGTGATTTAATGACTGATTACAGACAACCATGAGTATTTATATATTTAATGATTTTAATTCAATTATTAAACAAAATATCACCCGCTGGCAAACCAAGCGGCCAGCATTTATTTCTCCTTGTTTGAATCATATTCAGTAATTGAAAACCGCTGTCGAACAATGAATCAAACTTGGGGCGCAATGATCGCCGCACCGCTGCGGGCGGCTGACCGGCGGTTGCATTTTTTCAGATCGGTTTTATCTTTCTGGCAGAAAATTACCGCTGCTGTCTTTAAAAACCGTTTTTTACGCATGAATTTTCCCTCGAGGGCAACGGTCCAACGCCATTAAATGCAAAAAAGAAAGGAGCCTGTTGAATGGGAAACCAAATCAGAACCACCATCTTGCTGGCCGTCATGACGGGGCTGATCCTGTGGATCGGACAGATGCTGGGAGGCCGCCAGGGGATGATCATCGCCCTATTTTTTGCGGCCGGCATGAATTTTTTCAGCTACTGGTATTCGGACAAACTGGTGCTGCGAATGTACCGGGCCTCCGAGGTTTCCCCCGCCCAGGCCCCCGAACTTTATGAAACTGTTCAACGTCTGACCCGGCAGGCGGGCCTTCCCATGCCCCGGGTGTTCGTCATCCCTCAGCCGGCCCCCAACGCATTTGCCACCGGCAGAAATCCGCAACATGCCGTGGTGGCCGTCACTGAGGGCCTGCTGAAGATCATGGACCGCGATGAGCTGGCCGGGGTTTTGGCTCACGAGCTGGCCCACGTGAAGAACCGTGATATTCTAATCGGCAGCATCGCCGCCACCATGGCCGGTGCGGTCATGCTGCTGGCCAGCATGGCGCGCTGGTCGGCTATTTTCGGCGGCGTCGGCGGACGGGATGATGACAGCGGCGGTGGCGGCATTATCGGCCTGATCGCCCTGTCGGTTCTGGCGCCGATGGCCGCGATGGTCATTCAAATGGCGATTTCCCGCTCCCGGGAATACCTGGCCGACGCCACCGGCTCAAGGTTTGCCGGCAGTCCCACCGGGCTTGCCAACGCCCTGGAGAAACTGGGAGCCTACTCAAAACAGCTGCCCATGAATGCCAACCCCGCCACGGCCCACATGTTTATCGTCAATCCGCTGGCCGGCCGTAAGTTGACGAACCTGTTTTCGACCCATCCGCCTCTGGAAGAAAGAATCGCCCGCCTGCGGGGGGTGCCGCCCCCTTCCCGGGGAAAGCGCATCGAACCCGAAACCTCCACCATGCAGGAGCGGGCCCGGGCGGAATGGAATCGGCTGTCGCAGTAAGGCGATTTTTATTTCAAGCTGTGAATTGGCCGGCGCATGATATTTTCTGAGAAAATTTGATGCGCAACTCGCGCTACGGATCCCCAATGATATGCTTTACTATCAGGGGAAGCGCAATGCCGGCTTTTTCAGCGATATAGCAGTCGGCGCTGGGAAATGCCTTTTCGGGGTTGACTTCGATGATCAGCGCACCGTTTTGTTTTGCCAGCGAAGGCAGGGAAGCGGCGGGCTGAACCACCGCGGAGGTGCCGATGACCAGCATGCTTTTGCAGGTGGACGCTTCCCGGTAGGCGGTCTCCAGCGCTTCCGGCGGCAGCTGCTCGCCAAACAAAACCGTGTTGGGTTTGAGCACCCCGCCGCATTCACAAAAGGGCGGATTCCCCTCGGGGATGTGAGGCGCCAGGTACTGCCGACCGCAGCCCAGGCAGTTGATTTCACGCAGGCTGCCGTGGATTTCAGTCACCTGCCGGCTGCCGGCTTTTTTGTGCAGCCCGTCGATGTTCTGGGTGATCACGTGCCGCAGGATACCCATTTTTTCCAGTTCCATCAGGGCGCGGTGTCCAGCATTGGGCTGGTACTTGTCGTAATCGCGAATAAACTCTCCCCGGATCAACCAGTACTTGGACGGGTCCTGCCGAAAAACTTCAATGGAAGCATACACCATGGGGTCGTATTTTTCCCACATGCCCCCCTTGGACCGGAAGGTGGGAATGCCGCTTTCAGCCGAGATGCCGGCTCCGGTCAGCGCCACGCAAGGTTGTTTCTCATTCAGAACGGCGGCAATTTCTTTGTATAAGTTTTCCATCAGCGGACCTCCTGTTTTTACACCCCAATTGATGGTGAAGTCGTAACAAGTCGATTTTCCCGCTTCACAAGCCTTTTCGGGAGCTGTTTCAGGGTTGCGCTGCGATTCCCGACCGGACGTTCCCGAGACATTGACTAAAGCGCTAACCTCCGAAAACACGCTGGAAGATACACACGCACGATCCGCCGGTTAACAATTCGTCGGCCTTTGCCACCCGGCCGTCAACGGTTGCAAAGCAGCCATCGGATTCGGCCAGCTTCAACCGGGCGAAGAGATCTTCAAGACGTGCGCCGTCGTCCAGCTCGACCTGCAAACCCCGCCCGGCGTCATATCCCGGATAGCGGCCGGGCAAAGTGCCGTATAGCTTGACTGTCAGGTTCATCGAATGGTTATAATTTCAATGTCTCATCCAGCTCTTCATCGCTAATGATGAAGGTCTTGTTGTGGGGCGGCAGGGGTTCGCGGTAGAAAAACTCCGCCAGCCGGTCGTCTTGACTTGTGAAACCGGCGTTGCGGTTAAACTCCAGCTCGGCCTGCAGCACCCGCACTCCCATGGCGTTGACATCGTCCTGGGTGAACGCGGTGCCGAATTTGGCACCAAGCATTTTAAGCAGGGCCTCCTGGGCCCTGGGATCCGCCAGCACGGTGCCAGCCAGCAGGCAAAGACCGGTGCAGTCCAGCGAAGCCATGGCGATCTGGGCGTTGCGGGACGCCTCTACCTGGCCGTCTTTTTCCAGGGGGTTGAGCGCCCCGGCCAGGTAAGCCCCCACCAGATTGCCCGCGGTATGGTCCGCCCCCATGGGAGATGTCGCGTAGGTCACCCCGTTTCCCTGCATGGCGCGGGGATCGTAGGCGGCAATGCTCTGGCCTTTGACAGTGGGCACCCGAACATGGTCGAAGTGCTTGCCAACGGCATCCGGGCCATTGCCCACAATTTTTCCCAGTTCCGTGCCTGCGGCGATCTGTTCCATCATTTCAATTGCCGACTGGGCGTCGCCGAATTTGAAGTGCCCTGCGTCCATGGCAACCGCCAGGGCCACCCCGGTATTCATGGTGTCAAGGCCGATATCATCGGCCAGAAAATCCAGGCGGGCGATGACGTCCAGATCCGTTATGCCGGTCATGCCCCCCATGGACCAGATGGTTTCATATTCCAGGGAGCTGGTCATATAGTGACCCTGCTGATCCACGTATACATTGGAACAGTGAATGATGCACTGGGAACAGCCGAGGTGGGCGGGCTGCCCCCCCCGCGATTCGATGGTTTGCGCCAGGGCCTCCCCGCTGATTTTTTCCCAGTCCTCGAGGACCCCCCGGGTGGCATTGTAACATGGAAAAGCGCCCAGGGAATTGACCGGGCCTACCAGCCCGGCCGTGCCAACGGCCGGCAGCATTTTCCCGGTAAACGGATTTTCCCTGATCAAGGCGGCAAATACCCGGGCTGCCTCTTTAAAAGCCTGTGAATCGACCATGGCATCCGCGTTTTTACCGTCCCGGGCTACCACAATGGCCTTGAGGCCCTTGGCGCCCATCACCGCCCCCAGCCCCCCCCGACCGGCGGCCCGGCAGGGACGGTTGTCCACGTCCGAGCTTTGAATCGAAGCCGAAGCCAGGCGGTGTTCACCGGCCGGACCGATGCACAGCACACTGTTTTTCTCGCCGTAGGCCTTGAGCAGCTTTTCGACCAGGGCATAGGTGCGCATGCCTTTGTATGCAGCGGCCGGTTCAAGGGTCGCACCGCCTGCTGCATCGACTCTCAGAAGAAATAGTTTCCCTTCCGGGGCCCGGCCTTCAATGACAATGGCGCTAATGCCCAGTTTGCCCAGGGCAGCGCCCACCGTACCGCCGGCATTGCTTTCTTTGATGGTCCCGGTCAGGGGGCTTTTGGCCCCGATGGAAATGCGGCTGGTATTGACCAGCACGGTTCCGCTCAGCAGGCCGGGCGCTATAATCAGCTGGTTGTCAGGTCCCAGCGGATCGCAGTCCGGAGGCACCTGGGCATTGATCATTATCGAAGTCAAGCCCCTTCCCCCAAGCTGCGCATAGCTGGTGGGAACGTCTTCAACGCTTACCTTCTGACGGGTCATGTCTATCCGCAAAAGCTTCATTTTGACCTCCTGTGGCAATGTTTGAAAATTACGCCAGCATCCCCTCTGTCGCATTGAGGTACAGGAACTGGCCCTTAATTTCAACCTAAATTGACTTTTCGATCGCCTTCGGCTATAATTATAAGAAAACATAGAATTTTTTACCCTTATGGGATATCCGCAAACTGCTTCCTAAAAGGCACTGTTTTGGCGACCCAGGCGATCAAGCTCAATTATCGTTCGGCTGAAAGATTTTCAAAGGACTATGCGCAGCTGCGCAAAGGAAAAATCTTTATCCCCGCTAAAACCCCCCTGCCGTTGAACACCCGCCTGTCCATGGTCATTTCCGCACCCGGCATTGAGGGGACTTACACCGTTGACGGAGCGGTCGTAAAAAGTGTTGATTCTTTGGCCGCGGCCCGTCTCAAAAAACAACCCGGCATGATCATCAGCCTGGGAACAAAACCCGAGGATGCCCTGCGCGAACTCAATCAGGCGCTTGACGGCAGCGAGCAATACGGGGCATTTGCCGGCGCATCCCCGCCACCGGCATTGAGCGACAATGGGTTGGCGCCGGGAAAAGCTGCCAGAATCCCGCAGCAATCCGCCGGACAGCCGGAGGAATCATCGGCTTCCACCTCCGGCGCAGCGCTGACCATGGACTGGATCCGTGATGCCATCGCCCAGGAAGAGGCGACCCGGGAAAAAGAAGCGGTTGCTGAGATGGCCGCCGCACCAACCACCGAAAAAAAGCAACTCACCCAGGCTGAACGTGAAAAGGTGAAACCCTCCGGTGAATTCCTCATGGACCTGACCAAGGCCATGCTGCGCAGCGGATATTACGCCGCGGATCATCCCGGCGCGAAAGGCGCCAAGCAGGGCCTGTACGAAAAGTTTCTGAGCTGTCTGGGAGATTCCAGGGAGATCATGATCACCAACCAGGCAACCCGGCAACACACCAATATTTTGATCACCGGCATTCTGGACGAACCCGTAAATGTCCGCACCCTGGTGGGGGCCGGTATGGCCGAACTGTTCGTTCCCAAGCTGAGAGAATTTTTCAAGCGCAAGGCCCTGGTCAGTTTTGCCATCAAAAAAGACATTACCGCTGAACATTTCGAAAGCTTTGTGGACATCATGAGCAACCCCGAAGCTGACAGCGGAGAAAAGGACAAAATCGGCAAACTGCTGTCCAATGCGCTGATCGAACATGGCATCACGGAAATATCGACGGTTTTCATGGACGATCTGATTGTCCTGGAGTTGAACCTTCCCTGGCGCGTTGAAATGGCGATTCAGCGCCTGGCCAAGGATCTCAAAGTCCTGCCGATGTTTAAAAATGAATCCGAAGACGCCCTTCGGAAAATGAAGATCCAGATCATCCAGGATATTTTGCGCCCGCTGAAGCATCCGGAATTTCTTAAAGATCTGATTGTCAACAGTTACATCATCGCCCAGCACGTCAAACGGCTTGAAACCGAGGATATTGAAAAGGTCATCATTGAGGCCTTTCCCTTGGATGCGCTGCTGCCGACCTCGCGCTTCATATTTGAAGAACTCAACCGCCTGCGGGAAATGCAGGCCGACAACCGGGAAAGCCAGACACTGGAGCGGCGCTTCACGGGCGTCAAACGGATTTTAAAGTGGGTTTCCCGGCGGTTGGTGCTGGAAGACGTGCGGGGAGCGCAGGCCTTTTTGGAACAGCTGTACCAGAACCGGGTTTTGACCTTTGAAGACCTGCCGGCCGATGTGCAATACCTGGTCAACACCGAAAAAATGGCCGGTGATGTGCGCGCTCACATGCGCAAGTATGTCAATCGGATCCTGACAATCGAAGATCCCGGGGATCTTGCAATCTTACTGAAGCTTTTGCGCCGGATTATGCCGGCATTTATCGAGCGCATGGACTGGCAAAATGCCCTGTATCTGACCAAAGCGGTAGTCAAGCGTATCAAGACCGATGACATTTTTGCCACCACAGCCGGCCTGCCGTCCCGTCCCCTGGCATATATTTTCAAAAACCGCACCAGTACAATCGTCTCCGCCTATGAAAAGGCCGATGATGCCCAGCGTCTGCTGATCGATGAAATTGCCGGTCACCTGGGGGCGGGGGGAATTGAAATTTTGAGTCGGGCGCTTTCCGAATGCGAGGATCGCGGGGCGCGCAAGGCCGCCATGGAGGCCCTCAAAAAAAAGGGGGCCCTGGCAAGAAGCTGGGTTCTCAAGGTGCTTGATGAACCCGGGCAAAAATGGTTTTTGCTGCGCAACGCCTTGATGCTGCTCGGCCATCTGGCTCAAAAAGAAGAAGAAATCGAGCCGGCCCGCAAGCTGGTGCACCACGAACATCCCCGGGTACGCGATGAGGCCCTGAGCGTGTTGATCAAGCTGAAGGCCGCGGACGCCGAAAAATTGGTCATCGCTTCGTTGGATGACACCGATGACAAGATTCGCTGGCGGGCTTTAAACGCTCTGAGCGAACTGGCCCCGATTTCTCAGGCGGCCATCACCGACCTGCTGGAGCGGATCAGCGCCGAGGCTCCGGCAGATCCCGAGGCTGCCGCCGCCCACAACCGCAACGTTTCACAGCTCATCCGGTCCCTCGGCGCCATCAGCAATATCGTCAACCATCAGGAAGTGGAAGATACGCTCCTGGAGCTGGCTGGACAACTGGCAGGGCATAAAAAGGGTTTGCTGCAGCGCTTTAAAAAATCGACCGGTTCGGATTCATCCATTGTACTGTCGGCGGTCATCACGACCCTCGGCAGCATCGGAACCCAAAAAGCGGAACCCTTTCTCGAAAAACTGGCTGCCGGCAAATCCTCCCAGGCCGAATCCGCTCAGAAGGCCGCCAACCACATAAAAATGCGCGGCATCGAACAGCTGTCGGCTGATCCGGCCGCCGCCCAGACCCCGGCGCTCTCCTGATTTCCAGTCTTTTTAGCCTGATCAGCCGAGATCCTATTCTACCGTGGGATTAAGTTGTAGAAAAACCCGTGCGCCCTGCTACCTTAAGCGAGCCCAAAATGCATGTTGCACAGCCAGTGCGACTTTTTCATGGGCTTACCGTCAGGCCAGCTTCCTGGCATAGGTCGCCGCGCCGATACCGGCCACACAGCCCTCCCCCACGGCCTTGGCAATCTGCAGCGGAGGGCCGCAGATATCACCGGCGGCAAAAATCCCGGCGATGTTGGTCTCCATCTTCCTGCTGGTTTGAATATACTTCATCTCGTCGTCCAACTTCACGCCCAGCGAGGTTACAAGCTCCATTACGCCCCGGGCACCCAGTTCGATGAAAACGCCGCTGGCGGCAATCGAAGCGCCGTCCTTGAACACGACCCTTTCTACCTGCTCACCGCCTTCAATGGCCTCAATGGCCTGCCCCTCATGGAGCACCACCGCACTTTTTTCAAGTTCTGCCTGCAGCTCATCAGCAACCTCCAGCTTCTCACAAACCAGGTGAACCTCGGCGGCGTATTCCAGCAGGGTCAGCGCACCACCAGCCGCGGCACTGGCCCCACCGACCACCACGACCTGTTCGTCACGAAAAAAGCCGGCGTCGCATTCCACGCAATAGCTGACCCCCCGCCCGAGAAATTCCTTTTCCCCCCTGACACCCAGCTTCTTGCGGGCCGTGCCGGTGGCCACGATCAGTGCTTTGCAGACAACCGGCGTATTGCTTTCCAGGGTCAGGGAAAAGTACGGCGGTGTTGAGGAAATCTGCAAAACATCTTCTTCCAGAAACCGCGCGCCGAAGCTGGCCGCCTGCTGCCTTCCGATGCGCAGCATTTCCTGGCCGGTCATGCCGGAAACGGCATAAAAATTTTCCACGTGGGCCCAGAACAGACTGCTTTTTTGCGGTTTGCCCAGCAGCAGCACCGAGGTCTTTTTGCGGGCCGCATGGATTGCGGCCTGCAACCCCGCAGGCCCGGTGCCGATAATCACGACGTCGAATTGGCTTCCTTCAGGCACGGCGCCCCCCTTGGGATCTCAAAGAAAGAATGCAAAAAGAATTGATAAATGTTAAGGATAGCATTAAAACTAATCAGCGGCACTAATTAGTCAAGACAAACACTTGATTCAATAAAATGCAAAGTGAGCCATAAAAACGGAAATGAATCGGCCGGGGGATGGTGTTTTCTGCAAACCGATATGATTCTCAGCGACTCCTTATTTTCGCGGTGTCCCTTGTTTGGGATGAATGGCACGGGACTCATTCAAGTTAGCACCTGATAGGGCCTCGTCCCAAACAGGGGACACGCAGCAAGGGCTTAATTTCATACCGGTTGGTTGAGCACAAAACAAATTAGAAATAGATGCGAAATCCCGCCGTCTTTTGGCGGGGAAGAAAATATCATGCGCCGGCCGATTCATACCTTTGACCAGCTTCCATCCGACGTTATTGAAAGGAGAGGACTCCATGCCTCAACCGACCCCCGTGAGCTATACCATCCATCTGCAGCCCGACCTGAATGCGTTCCGGTTTGAGGGACGCTGCGAGCTGGAACTGGCAGCGGACGAGCCGGTCTCCGCGATTACGCTGAACGCTCTGCAGCTTGCCGTCTGGCGCTGCCGGGTGCGGCGCACCGATGGGTTTGCCGACTGCGCATTTCAGGTGACACCGGAAAAAGAGCAGCTGCGCATTCTTTTGCCGGAGGCCATGGGGGGAGAAATCCGGCTGCAAATTGAATACTGCGGGCAAATCAACGACCAGATGGCCGGCTTTTACCGCAGCCGGTACCAATACCGGGGCCGCCCCCGGTACATGGCTGTCACCCAGTTCGAGGAAAGCGACGCCCGCCGTGCCTTTCCCTGCCTGGATCATCCGGCCGCCAAGGCCGTGTTCAACATCAGCCTGGATATCGATCCCGGGCTGAGCGCTGTTTCCAACGCCCCGGTCAAAGCAGAGCAACGGCTGGAAAACGGTAAAATCCGGGTGGTTTTCGAACCCACGCCGAAGATGTCCACCTACCTGGTTTTTTTCTCGGTGGGCCGGTTCGTATTCAGCCGCGATGCAAAAGATCTGCGGGTGCGGGCGGTGACCCTGCCGGGGATGAAAAAATTCGCCCGCCGCGCTCTGAAGTTCGGCCGCCAGGCCCTGACCTTCAGCGAGTCCTACTATCGAATCGATTATCCGCTGCCTAAATTGGATCTGATTGCCATCCCGGATTTCGCCTTTGGCGCCATGGAAAACTGGGGCGCGATCACTTTCCGTGAAAACCTGCTGCTCTACTATCCGGGGGTTACCTCGACCTCCGGTGAACAGCGGATCTTTGAGGTCATCGCCCACGAAATCGCCCACCAGTGGTTCGGCAACCTGGTGACCCCTGCGGACTGGAAATACCTCTGGCTCAATGAAAGCTTCGCCACCTATTTCGGATTCGGAGTGGTCGACCACTACTGTCCTCGATGGGAAATATGGTCCCAGTTTCTTTACAACCAGACCGGACCGGCCCTGGCCCGCGACGGCCTGCGCGAAACGGTGGCCATCGAAATTCCGGGCGGCGAGCACGTGGTGATCAACGTCAGCACCGCTCCGATCATTTATGACAAGGGCGGCAGCATCTTAAGACAGATTCGCGACTACATCGGGGATGCGGCCTTCAGGAAGGGACTGCGCCGTTACCTGAAAAGCTTTGCCTACCACACTGCTGCCAGCCATGATCTGTGGCGCAGCCTGGAAGACGCTTCTGCAAAGCCGGTGCGCCGCATGATGAAAAGCTGGGTCGAGCAGCCCGGTTTTCCGTTGATCGGCGTCCGGCGCCAGGCCGATCAGCTGGTGTTCACCCAGCGACGCTTTGCCTACCTGCCCGGCGATGGGGGCCAGAAATGGCTGGTTCCGCTGACCATGACCCTGTATGGCGGCAGCGGGGTCATCCGGCGCATGACTGTCTTGATGGACACGAGGGAAAAGAAGGTTGCCATCGATGCCGATACCGTCGCCTACAAGATCAATGAGCGACAGACGGGGTTTTACCGGGTGCATTATGAAGATGCGGCCAACCTGGCTGCTCTCGGTCAACGGGTGCGGGACAAAACCCTGGCCGCTGAAGACCGCTGGGGGCTGCAAGATGATCTTTTTGCCCTGGTTAAAAGCGGCCATGCGTCGCTGGATGACTACCTGAAGTTCCTTGCCTGCTACGATGCCGAAGACGCCTACCTGCCGATAGCCGGCATCACCGACAATCTTTTTGCCGCCTACCTCGTCACGGACAAAAAACGGCGGCGGGCCATCCGTTCTGCGGCCATCCAGATAATCGAGGCCGTGCTGGACAAAATCGGCTGTGCGCCGGCACACAATGAAGGGCCGGCCACGGCCATTTTGCGGGACCAACTCATCCGCCAGGCCGCGTTTCTGAACTCCACGGCGGCCGTCGAGTTTGGCCGCGGTCAGTTTGACGCCCTGGCTGCCGGACGATCGGTCCACCCGGATATCATGAAAAGCGTGCTGCAGGTGGCGGCGCTCACCGGCGACGAAAAAGTGTTCGACTGGCTGGCGAACCGGCTGCAAAGCTCACAGGTCGAACATGAACGCATGCTCCTGCTGATGGCGCTGGGCGCCTTTAAACGCAAAAGGCTGATCAGAAAAACCCAGCAGTATATTCTGGAGCAGGTGCCGGCGCGCAACAAATTTGTTCCCGTGGTGGTGATGGCCGCCAACCCGTATGCCATCGGCCTGCTGTGGTCCTGGTATACGACCCACATCGACCGTATCGAACAGTTTCACCCCATGCTCTACGAACGGATCATCGCCGCCATCGTTCCGGTCGCCGGCCTCGACCGTCCTGACGAAGTGCAGGAATTCTTTGATGACTACCTCAAAAAAACCGGCAGAGCCGCCGACGTGGTCAAAATGTCCCTGGAGCGCCTGCAGATCAACCTGCAGCTGCGCCACAGCGCCTGACGGCTCCGCTTGACAATCCGGGCCCATTTATTTATAAAAATTGAATTGAGAACCATTCTCTTGTCCACTTCCAACGCCACCTGAGGCAGCGCCGGTTTTTTACGGAGACTATTTTGGATATGAAGCGGCGGACATTCCTTAAAATTGCCGGCATGGGCAGCATCTCCTTCGCTTTCGGCTGCAGTCCCCCCGAAATCCACCTTTTTTCCCAGGACCGCGCCTCAGCGGACATGGTCATCGGCGAGGCCACCTGGTATGCATCCACTTGCCGGCAGTGCCCCGCCGGCTGCGGGGTGCTGGCCAAAAACCGGGAAGGACGGGTCATCAAGCTGGAGGGCAACCCCCTGCACCCGGTCAACCGGGGGGCACTCTGTCAGCGGGGGCAGGCGGCGCTGCAGGACGTTTACCACCCCGACCGGCTGAAAACGCCGTTGCTCAGGCAAAAAGACGGCTGGCGCCCGATTTCCTACTCCCGGGCCGCTGCAGTTCTGAAAAGTCAGGCCCGCCGGGCTGCCGCCAAGGGCCCTGGCCGGGTGCGGATGTTGACCGGGACTATCGGTGACAGCCTGATGCACCTGGCCGCCCAGTGCCTGCAAAATCTGCAATCTCCACCGCCAGTGGTGTATGAACCATACGCCTATGAAGCCCTCAAAGCCGCCAATGAAATGGTTTTCAATACTGACGGCCTGATTGCCTACCGCATGGAAAAAGCCGATGTGCTGGTGTCTTTCGGCGCCGATTTTCTGGAAACATGGCTCTCCCCGGTTGAATATGCCCGTCAATTCAAAACCATGCACCAGTTGCAGGGAGGCACCAAAAATATTTTCTACCATATTGCTCCCTATCTTGACCTGACCGGTGCCAATGCCGATCACTGGCTGGCCTGTCGTCCGGGCAGCGGGGCGATCGTCGCCCTGGGGCTGGTCAGGCAGGCCCTGGACATCGGCAAGGGCCACCACCTGCCCCGGGGGTTTTACAAATTTTTAGACCGCGCAACCGCTGCTTACACCCAGGACCGGGTGCTGCAGGACTCCGGGATTGCCCTGCCGCTGTATGAGCAACTGATCATCGAACTGATGGGCGCCCGCCGTCCGCTGGTGCTGGGCACCGGCAGCGGCGCCTGCGACCTTAACGGCCGGCAGGCCAACCTGGCGGCCAACTTGTTGAACCTGCTGCTGGATCCGCAGCTGCGCCTGCTGGATTTCAAGCACCGCTACCGGGTGGCCTTGGCGGCCGCAGGTTCTGACATCCTCGCATTTTTCAGCCGCCTGGAGGCCGGCGAAGTCGATCTGCTGCTGCTCAACAGCGTCAACCCGGTCTTCAACCTTCCCCCGGACAGCAACGTGGCGCAAACGCTGAAAAACCCCGATGTTTTCGTTGTCAGCTTCAGCAATTTCATGGATGAAACCACCGCGCTGGCCGACCTGGTTTTGCCGGTCCAGCTGCCCCTTGAAAGCTGGGATGAATACGGAGGCCGCCAGCCCATCGTATCCACCCTGCAGCCGGCCATGGGCCGATTGAACAGGGCGCCGCATCTTGGCGATGTGCTCCTGCACGCGGGATTTGAAAAACAACGGCCGGCCGCAAACTACAGGGATTACCTGGTATCGCGGCTGGCGTCCACCCACGGCATCGTCGATGAAACACGCTGGGTGCAGCTGCTCCAACGCGGCGGTGATTTCGACTTTGAACTCAAGACCCGGCAGGCAAACCAGAAATTCAAAGCCGAAAAGCTGGCCCCCGTTCTGGGCCGCAAAATTGCAGCCCTGCCGGTGCCGCCGGTGTTCACAGCCATTCCTTCCATCCGCTTTTTTGACGGCCGGGATGCCAACAAGCCCTGGCTGTGTGAAATTGCCGATCCATTGTCCCGCGTGGCATGGCAAACACCGGTCATCATGCACCCCCGGACCGCCAATCAAAGGGGCATTTCACGGGGAGACATCATCCGGTTGCGCTCCAAATCCGGCTCACTGGAGGCGCCGGTCTATATAAGCGAGTTGACCACCCCGGACACCCTGGTGATGGCCATCGGCCAGGGACACACCGCTTACGGACGGTATGCCGCCGACACGGGGGTCAATCCCATGGGACTTCTCAGCAGCCGGACGGAGCCGGGCGCCGGCATCCAACTCGGCACCGAGGCGGTTGCCATTGAAAAAACCGGCCGGCGCATGAAACTGGCCCACACCGATGGCAGCCGCACCCAGCATGGCAGGACCTATGCGCTGCGCACCAGCCTCAAGCAGCTCCAACAGGCAGGGCCGCAGGCGCGCAACGGGCTGGGCATGCATGATTTTCCCCTCACCCTGCCGCTGCCGGAAGGATACGACTCCAAGCGCGATTTTTATCCGCCCCATCCCCATGAAACTTATCGCTGGGGCATGGCGGTGGACCTGGACCGCTGTATCGGCTGCGGCGCCTGTGCGGCTGCCTGCTATGCGGAAAACAACGTCGGCATTGTGGGTGTGGAGCGGGTGATCGAAGGCCGTGAGATGGCCTGGCTGAGCATCGAACGTTTCCAGCAGCCCGGCCAAATGGAAAAAATTACCTTTCTGCCCATGCTCTGCCAGCACTGCGACAACGCCCCCTGTGAATCGGTCTGCCCGGTATACGCCCCCCACCACTCAAAAGAAGGAATTAACAACCAGATTTACAACCGCTGTATCGGAACCCGGTTCTGTGTCCAAAACTGCCCTTACAAGGTGCGCCGCTTCAACTGGTTCGACTGGCAGTGGCCCGAGCCCATGAACCTGCAGTTGAACCCCAACGTCACCGTGCGCAGCAAGGGCGTCATGGAAAAATGTTCTTTTTGCATCCAGCGCATTAAAACCGCCCACAACGCGGCGAAAAACCAGCAGCGCCGGATTCGCGACGGCGAGGTCACCCCGGCCTGCGTGCAGACCTGCCCCACCGGAGCGCTGGTTTTCGGCAATCTGGCCGATCCCGCCAGCCGGGTGAGAAAACAGGTGGACGACCCGCGGGCCTACCAGGCAATGGGATATCTGAACACCAAACCGGCGGTCATTTACCTGAAGAAGGTCGTGGTGGACACATCGTAAATGCATTCAAAAATATCGTTTGTCTTGATGGTTTTTTTTAACCGCAGAGATCGCTGAGGCCGCTGAGGTCTGATGATCATTAAACGTTATGCTCTCTGCGTAGCTCTGCGTGCTCAGCGGTGATTTTTTTAGATGGCACCCGCAAAATGATATAGGAATCACAATCCATGGCGCAACTGACATACGCCCAGATCGATCAGACCATTTTGGACAGCCTGAGTCCGCCGCAAAAAGGCTACTGGGCTGTCGTGGCCGGGCTGCTGGCCGGCGTGCTCGTCGGGGCGCTGTGCTGGGGCTACCAGATATTTGTCGGTATCGGGGTGGGCGGGCAGAACAACCCGGTGGCCTGGGGCACCTACCTGATCAACTTCGTGTTCTGGGTGGGAATTGCCCATTCCGGCACCCTCATCTCAGCGATTTTACACCTGTTCCGGGCGGGGTGGCGCAACCCCATCGCCCGGGCCGCCGAAACCATGACTGTCTTTGCGGTCTGCATCGCCGGCCTGTTTCCCTTCATTCACCTGGGCCGCGTCTGGCAGGTTTATTACATGCTGCCGATTCCCACCCAGCGATTGCTGTGGCCCAATTTCATCTCGCCGCTGATGTTCGATGTGATTGCCATCAGCACTTACCTGACAGTCAGCTCGCTTTTCTGGTACACGGGCCTGCTGCCGGACCTGGCCGCGGTGCGGGATCGCAGCAGCGGCCGGCGCCATAAAATTTTCAGAGTGCTTGCCATGGGCTGGACCGGCGCCCACGAACAGTGGCGCCATTACGCGCGGGGGTACCTGTTTTTTGCCGCCCTGGCCACTCCCCTGGTGATTTCGGTCCACAGCGTAGTCTCCTGGGATTTTGCCCTGGGGGTTGTCCCCGGCTGGCACACTACCATTTTTGCTCCCTATTTCGTGGCCGGTGCGATTCACTCGGGGCTGGCCATGGTGGTAACGCTGATGATCCCGCTGCGCCGCATCTTCAACTACAAAGAGATCATCACCCTGGAGGTGCTGGAAAATGTGGCCAAGACCATCGTCTTTACCGGCCTGATCGTGGGTTTTGCATACGGCACCGAGTATTTTATTGCCTGGTACAGCCACAACATCGTGGAGATGGAAACGTTTCGCTGGCGCGCCATGGGGCAATACCGCTGGGGATTTTACATCATGGTGGTGTGCAACACCGCAATTCCCATGCTGTTCGTCTTTAAAAAGATCCGGCGCTCGATTGGGCTGCTGTTTTCGATCTGCCTGCTGGTCAACCTCGGGATGTGGTTCGAGCGCTTCGTGATTATCGTCGGCGGCGTGGCCCATGGGTTTTCCCCCTATGCCTGGGGATTGTATGCGCCGACACTGATCGAATACGGCATCATGCTGGGCAGTTTCTGCCTGTTCTTCTTTTTCTTCGTGCTGTTTGTCAAGCACCTGCCGTCGATTTCGATGACGGAAATGAAGGAAACCCTGGTAAAAGGAGCCGTGAACCATGAAGGCTGATCGTCACATCATGGGGCTTTTTAAAAATGAGGACCAGGTGATCGCGGCCATCGGTGAGCTGCGGGATTCGCCCTATACCTTCCGGCGCGTCAACAGCCCCTTTCCCAGCCACAAAATCATGGCGGCCCTGAAACTGAAGAAAAGCCCGGTGGGATGGTTCACCCTGGCCGGCGGCATCATCGGCTTTCTGGCCGGTTTTTCCCTGGCAATTTTCACCGCGGTGCAGTGGGACCTGATCGTGGGCGGCAAACCCATCGTGTCCCTGATTCCGTTTGTCATCGTGGGTTTTGAAGCCACCATTCTTTTTTCCGTTTTCGGCAATGTCATCGGCCTGCTCATCATGGCCCGCCTTCCCAGCAACCGCTGGCTGAAGCATTACGATTCGCGCTGCTCCGGAGAGCATTTCGGGGTTCTGGCCTCCTGCGCAGCAGACCAGGCCGCCGGGTTGGAGGAGTTTTTCCGGCAGCAGGGAGGCGAAGTGAAGGTGTTCGATTGACACTTTACGCAAGATCAAAATGCATGTTGCCCGCTGCAACTGCAATTTGTTGATGTTACTGAAAGAATTGCCGCTATGGCGCAGCAAAATACAAAACCGACCGGCAGACGCAAATCCCCATTGATGTGGCTTTTTGCCCTGCTGGCGCTCATCGGCCTGGCCGCCTTTATTTACGGTGCTGTCAATGGACAGCCGCAAAAGGTCTGGCAGGCTTATCTAATTAATTTTTTGCTGTGGTCGGGCATCGCCCAGGGCGCGGTGCTGTTTTCCGCTGTGATGCACATGACCAACGCCCGCTGGAGCGGGCCGCTGTCGGGGCTGGCCGAAGCATTCGCATCTTTTTTCCCGGTTTCCTTCCTGCTGTTTCTGCTGCTTTTTCTGGGAAAAACCCACCTTTTTCCCTGGCTGCACGAAGACTTGCACGGCAAGGAAGTCTGGCTTAATCTGCCGTTTCTGTTTACCCGGGACTGCATCGGGCTTTTACTGCTGTATTTTCTCGGCTGCGGCTATCTTTACAATGCCCTGCAGCTCAAATTCGATCCCCATCAGCCGCGCGGCGTTCTGCGCCGGATGATTCATACCGGCTGGCAGCAGAATCACCGCCAGCTCAACCGGGTCAAAGAACGGATGACCGTGTGGGGCGGCTTTTACATCCTGGCCTTTGCCCTGGTACTGTCGCTGATCGGCTACGATCTGATCATGAGCATGGATCCGCACTGGATTTCCACGCTTTTCGGGGCCTATAATTTTGTCAAAGCATTTTACACGGGCCTAGGAGCGCTGGTCATCGCCACCTGCATTTTTTACCTGCGCCAGGGCCGCACCGGGGCCATCACCGCCTCTCACCTGCATGATCTCGGCAAATTGTTTTTTGCCTTTTCGCTCTTGTGGGCTGATTTTTTTTACGTGCAGCTGGTGGTCATCTGGTACGGCAACATCCCCGAGGAAACCCAGTATGTCATCGAACGGACCATGCTGGCGCCCTGGAAATCGCTGGCCTGGGCGGTTTTCAGCGTCTGCTTCATTTTGCCGTTTATCATCCTGCTCAATAAAAAAGTTAAGACCCAACCTGTGATAATGATCTTCATCTGCCTGGTGGTCATCGCCGGAATCTGGCTGGAGCATCTGCTGCTGCTGGGACCGGCCCTGACCCCTGACGTCCACCGCATTTCTCTCGGCGCCCTGGACGGGTTGATTACCCTGGGATTTTGCGGGCTGATGCTGCTGGCGCTGGGCTGGTTTTTCAGGCAGTTTCCCGAGCTGGTGCGCGCCGGCGAAAGGCAGGTGCCCTGATGAGCGACGCCGCAGCCACGGGCAACCGGAAACTGGTGTTTGCCGTTTTGCTGTGCGTCCTGCTGACAGGGGCTTTTTTGTATTTGTTTTACGGTCTGCCGGGAGGCGGGATGGGGCCCGAACAACCGATCCCCTTCAGCCACCGGCTGCATGCCGGCGTGAAAAACATTCAGTGCCGGTTCTGCCATCCATTTGTCGGCCGTTCCATCAACCCGGGAATCCCGCCGGTGGAAAAATGCCTGTATTGCCACAACTACATCATTGCCGGGCATCCCGAAATTTTAAAGGAACACCGCTATTTTGACACTCACACCCCGACACCGTGGGTCAAGGCCAATTATCTGCCCGAACACGTGCTGTTCAATCACCAGCGCCATATTCGCAAGGACATTGCCTGCGAGCAGTGTCATGGAGAAATAAAAACCATGGACCGCATCCGGGGGCGACAATTTAAAATGGGCTTCTGTGTCCAGTGCCACCGTGAGAAAAAGGCCAATCTGGATTGCTGGCTGGCATGTCACAGCTAGCCTGTAACCTTAACCGATCGTAAACAAAATGAAAAACAAAGGTATTCTTTTAAGTTCATTATAATTTATGACATATTTGCTAAGCAGTTATATCGCTTCGATTTATGAGATATACTTTTAAAATTTTTTTCATTTTGTTTACCCTGCAGGAAAGCCGATGGCACCCCATCTTCTGCGTTGCCAAGGGCTCGCGGTAGCAGACTACAGCTTCACCCCTGGACGCCTTGAAGCTGGCGCACCCTCGACTTTCGCTCGATTAGGTAATAGATTTTAATAAATCCGCAACGTTGCAGACGGGAGAACTGAAATTGACAACCGCGGGTGAAAATTCATCCCCCACCTATGCCACCGCCAAGGGCTTTTGCATCACGTCGGCCTGCTGGATGGTCATTGGCACCTTCGCCGGGCTTTTGGGCGCCACGGAGCTGATCGCACCGGACATTGCCAAAAACATCGGGTGGCTGGTATTCGGGCGCATCCGCCCCATCCACATCAACGTGGTCCTGTTCGGTTTTGTCACCCCGGGCCTGCTGGGCGCCGCCTTTTTTTATTTTCCCCGGCTGCTGCGCTGTGAGCTGTTCAGTGAAAAACTGGGAGTGATCACCGTTGTCGCCTGGAATGCGACCCTGGTGGCCGCCGTGATTTCTTTGGGAGGCGGACACACCCAGGGCCGGGAATATGCGGAACTCATCTGGCCCATCGATGTGATGGTGGTCGCCGCCTTTGGTCTGGTTTTTTTCAACCTGGCCATGACGGTCAGACGCCGGACCGAACCGCTGTTGTATGTCTCCGTCTGGTATGTCCTGGCTGCCGCCATTTTAACCGCGACGACCTACGCCTTGGGCAACATCATCTGGCGGCCCGACAGCGGTGCGCTGGCCGGCATTCCGGACGCCATCATCCTCTGGTTTTACGGTCACAATGTTTTCGGCCTGCTGCTGACCCCTCTGGCCGCCGGAGTGACCTACTACGTGATTCCCCGCGCGGTCCGCGCCCCGCTTTACAGTCACACGCTCTCGCTGCTGGGTTTCTGGTCGCTGCTGGTGGTCTATACCCACATCGGGACCCATCACCTGCTGCAGGTGCCGGTGCCGACCTGGCTCAAAGTCGTGGCCATTGTGGACAGCATTGCCATGGTAATCCCGGTGATGGCCTTTTTGATCAACATCTGGTACACCGCCAGGGGCCGCCTGGGCGACATCCATGCCGATATCGGCGCCAAGTTCATCTTCACCGGCACAATCATGTACTTTTTTGTCAGCATCCAGGGCTCCATGATGGCCCTGCCCCAGGTCCAGCGGGTCACCCATTTCAACAACTGGGTGGTGGGACACGCCCACATCGGCGTTCTGGGCTTTGCCGGCATGATCGCCCTGGGCGGGATGTACTATGTTCTGCCCAGAATCACGGGCAAACCGCTTTACAGCCGCCTGCTGGCGGATTTTCAGTACTGGATGGTGCTCATCGGGATGGTCGGATTTACCGTGGTGCTGACCATTGCCGGGCTGATCCAGGGAAATGCCTGGCTCAACGGGGAAGTGGTCTACCGGGTTTTGCCGATGGTGCATATTTACTACATCGTCAGGGCGGCGCTGGGGCTGATGGTTTTTACCTCCGCCCTGGTGGGCCTGTACAACATCCTGCGAACCCTGTTTTCCAGGCCTGGAGACGCGCCATGAAAATGACCCTCAGAGCAGTCGTGATCGGAAGCCTCTTGATTCTGGCGGCAGTCGTCTTCGTGGTGGTCTATGTGCCCTACGCAACGCGCAGCGAAACCCCGTCGGGCATCTTTCGGCCGCGCACGCCAACCGAGACCCTGGGGCGCAAACTGTACATCGCCAACGGGTGCGTTTACTGCCACAGCCAGTCCATCCGCAGCATCGACTGGGGGCTGGGGGCCGAGCGCATCGCCCAGGCCGGCGACTATGTGGGGGACCGGCCGATATTGCTCGGCTCGGAGCGCACCGGGCCGGACCTGTCCCAGGAAGGCGGCGAGCATCCGGATGACTGGCACGTGGCCCATTTTGTCAACCCGCGCTACACAAGACCCAATTCGGTCATGCCGGCTTTTGAGTTTGTCGGTCCTGAGAACATCCGGCACTTGACGGCCTATGTGCAAAGCCTGGGCATGAAGGATGCGGACCGGCGCATGCAGCGTCAAGTTCACTGGAAGGCCAAAGCCGTAACGGCCTATGAAGCCGGACCGGACGCCAATGTGCGCTGGCTGGCCGCAAACATTCCCGCCGGCTGGCGCAATGTGCCCAACCCGTATCCGACCACCGACGCCGGGCTGGCCAGAGGGCACAAGATCTACCAGGATTTTTGTCTGGGCTGCCACGGCGCGGTGGGCGACGGCATGGGACCGGCCCAGCCGTACCTCTACCCGCCGCCGCTGAATTTTACGATTTTGAAAAACCGGGGGATTTCCGGCGGCATTTTATATTACCAAATCATGAACGGCATCACCGGCACGGCCATGCCGTATTTCAAGCGCGAGCTGGAATCCGAGAAAATCTGGGATGTGGGCAATTACGTGGCCGTCTATTTCATCAATCAGAGCGATGCCAACCACGAGCCCCGGGGCATCGATGCGGCCTATGAGCCGTAACAAAACAGGAGTTTGCTAAACCAGCTGCAGGTGTGAATGGGCAGGCACCTGCCATTTTCTTTCAGCCGGTATAAAACCATGCCTTAGGCAGCGTGTCCCTTGTTTGGGACGAGGCACTATTATCTGCAATCCTCAATGAGTCCCGTGCCATTCATCCCAAACAAGGGACACTGCGAAAATATGGAGCTGCTGAGTATCATACCGGCTTCCAGAAAACACCAGGTGCGGCCCATTCACGTCGGTCTTAAAGGGCCTGTTCCTTCAAGCCTGTTGTTTATGGACGAATAATTCTAATT
The DNA here is from genome assembly GCA_964527835.1 of uncultured Desulfosarcinaceae bacterium. Classification (GTDB taxonomy): domain Bacteria; phylum Desulfobacterota; class Desulfobacteria; order Desulfobacterales; family JAFDCJ01; genus JAFDCJ01. The sequence goes on from CAZGNV010000031.1 coordinate 47,811, forward strand.
GACTTAATGCCATGTATTATCCATATTTTATTGCATACCTGGGCATCGGCCTGGTGCTGAGCGTGACGGTTTTTTGCTGGGCGCTGAAAAACGGGCAGTTCAGAGACCAGCAGCGGGCGCGGTTTCTGCCGTTGGAAAAAGAGCCCGGCAGCGGGGGTGTGAAAGCCTCAAAAATCGGCCGCTGGGAGATCTACGCCCTTTTTCTGCTGGCCTTTGCCGGACTGGCAGCCAGCGCCGCCGTGCTGGCTTACGCGATTTTTTTCTGACCTGAGGAGATGACGCCATGCGTTTTTTTGAGTTGTTGAACCTGCAGGATGTCATGCTGTATGTTTTTCCGACCCTGATTTTCATGCTGATTTTCTGGCTGGCCCTGGCTTACCGCCATTTTTACAGCCGCAACTGGCAACAACGGCACAACGATATTTACACCCGCTATGCCGAAAACATCGCCGATAAAAATCAGCCGTTCCCCCTGGCCATGGGGCTGATCATTGCCGGAACGCTGTTGTGGTCGTTTTTTTACATTCTGCTGCACGGACTGCTGGAGGTGAAAATTTAAAATGACACCCACCCCTCATGAAGAATCGGCCGCCAAAACCTGGCTGGGCATCTTTTTTTGTGTGCTCATCATCCTGGCCCAGGGCGCCTTTGCTTTTTACATCGTCGGCGACCGGGGACAGCCCGGCTGGGACTATCGTCCGGTCGCAGATGTCCCGGGCCAGTCGCCTTTTGCGGTTTACGAACTTCTGCCCCATCCACAGCATATCCGGGGGCTGGAGGGAGATTAAATGAAAAAGTACGTACTGCTGCTGGCGGCCATCGCCATTCTTGCTTATGGAGCCTACGAGGCCCTGATGTACTATGACAACAACTTCATGTACGGCCGCATGCGACAGACACCGGCTGTCAGACCCTATGAAAAGCCGCTGCCGGTCATGGACAGTGCCCTGGTGCCTTTTGGCGGCGGAGAACGGCAATACAGAGTTGCCCGCGCCGATGAGCTGCAATCCTCCGTCAAAAGTCGGGATCCTCAGGTACTGGCGCGCGGTAAAAAAATTTACTTTACTTACTGCGCCCAGTGCCACGGTAAAAATTTCGACGGCTATGGCACGGTGGGCCAGAGCTTCGCCCCCCCCCCGGCCAATCTGAAAAGCCCCCGCGTGCAGGCCAAATCCGAAGGCACCCTTTTTCAGGAAATCAGCTATGGAATCCCCGGCGGCCGTCAGCCGCCCCTGGCCACGACCATTGACGTCATCGACCGCTGGCGGGTTGTCGCCTATGTCAAATCCCTCGCCCAGAAACCATAAAGACCGCCCCTGCCGGACGGACACCGCCTGCGATCTTTGCGGCCTGCCGACCCGGCATGGAAAGGTCACGGCCGTATTTGACGAAACACGCTATGGGTTCTGCTGCCTGGGCTGCCGGCAGGTATTTGCCATTCTGATGGAGGCCGCCGATGTCGCGGACCCGAAAGATTTCCGGCAAACCAAACTGTTCAAGCAATGCCAGGCGGCAGGCATCATTCCCGCATCGCAGTCCGATTTGAGCTCAGGGGCCATTACCGGGGGTTGGGACAGCCGGCCGGCGGCCGCCACAAAACCGACGGCACCTGCAGACCAAGAAAATGGACTGGCCCTGGACCTCAAGGTGGACAACATGTGGTGTCCGGCCTGCGCCTGGCTCATCGAACAAACCCTGGCAAAAACCGTCGGCATCATCGCAGCGACATGCAATTTTGCCACCGACCGGTTGCATGTCCGGTACAACCCGGTTGAGACCTCCCCCGCCCGGATTGTCAACGCCATCGGTTCCATCGGGTACCGGGCGGCAGCTCCCAAAGAATCCCGGGACGAACGCCAACGCAAAAAAGAACTGCTGCGCTTCGGAGTGTGCGCCTTTTTGACCATCAATGTCATGATGCTGTCCTGGGGCCTGTACGCGGGATTTTTCACCGCGCTGAGCGCCGATGCCATCCGCAAGCTGTCATGGCCGGTGTTTGTCATGGCCACCACCGTGCTGGGCTACGGGGGAGGCGCAATGTTGCGCAAGGCCTTATCCGGGCTGACCCATGCGGCCTTCGGGATGGAAGCCCTTGTCATCATCGGGGCGCTCAGTGCCTATTTATACAGCACGCTCAACCTTTTTGCCGGCAGCATTCACCTTTACTACGACACGGCCTGCATGCTGATCACCCTGGTTCTGCTGGGCAAGGCCCTGGAGAGCCGGACCAGGGCCAAGGTGCTGCAGGACCTGGAGTATTTTTTTTCCCTGCAGCCGAACAAGGTCAAAATTATAAGCGCCGGATATCCCCAGGGCCGCTGGACAACCATCGAACAACTGGCAGTCGGGGATCTGTTCTGGGTGGGAGAAAACGAGATTGTTCCCGCCGACGGCCGGATCGTGGACGGCGGCGGCACCGTGGATGGATCGTCTCTGACCGGCGAACCCCGGCCTGTCACCTGCAGGGCAGGAGACCGGCTGCGAAGCGGCAGCCGGATCTGTCAGGGAGGTTTCACCGTCCGGGCGCAAAAAGTCGCTGCCGACTCCACCTTGGGCCAGATGGTGGCGATCATTCAAAAGGCCCTGCTGGCCAAAACCGGTCTGGAGGGAAAGACCGACATTATTTTGCAATGGTTCGTGCCGGCCGTGGTGGCCCTGGCCGCCACGGTCGCCCTGGTCTGCAGCCTGACGGGGCTTTCTGCCGGCCAGGCCATGCTGCGGGCGGTAACCGTACTGGTGATCTCCTGTCCCTGCGCCCTTGGCATTGCCATTCCCCTGGCCCGGGTGGCCGGGATCTCGATTGCCGGCAAAAAGGGTATCCTGGTGCGTGATTTTAGCGCTTTTGAACAGGCCCGGCACATTGATGTCATCGTTTTCGACAAAACCGGCACCGTCACCGAGGGAAAATGGGATTTGCTCGAAATCATTCCCGCCCCCTGGTTGACCGCCGATGGGGCCCTGTCCCTGGCCGCCGGCCTGGAAAAAAACTGCGAGCACTTTATCGCCCGTGAAATCATGCGCCGAGCGCAGCAAAAATCACTGCCGGCGGCTGCGGTACAATCCATTCAGATCTTTGAAAACGGGCTGTCCGGCGAAGCGGCAGGCAAAAAAATCAAGCTTGGCTCTGCGGATTTTGTGGCCCTGGATTTTGCAACGGCCGATTTTTCTCCCGCAAAGCCGGCTGCGGGTGCGCAGGACCGGCATTCGCGGGTTTATCTGGCCGTCGGCGGCCAGCCGGCGGCGGTGTTCGTTTTCGGCGACCGGCTGCGCAGCGAGGTCCGTTCGATGGTTGCCGCCCTGAAAGCGCGGGGCTGCCGCCTGGCCCTGGTCTCCGGCGATGGAGCGGAAAGTACCCGGGCGGTGGGCGAACAAATTGGAGTCGGAGAAGCTTACGGCGGCCGCCTGCCGCAGCAAAAGTCAGCTTTCGTACAGGACCTGCAGCAGCACGGGCTGCGTGTGGCCATGGTGGGCGACGGCATCAACGACGCCCCGGCCCTGGCCCAGGCGGATCTTTCCATCGCGGTGCATGCCGGCGGACCGCTGGGCAAAGAGGCCGCCGACATCAGCCTGATGCGCGGCCGGCCCGATCAGCTGATCGATTTTCTGGAACTGGCCGGGCGGGTGAACACAAAAATTCACCAGAACCTGGTGCTTTCCCTGCTTTACAACGCCGTCAGCATTCCCATTGCCGCCGCCGGCCTGCTCAACCCGCTGGTGGCGGTTACCGCAATGCTGCTCAGCAGCCTGAGTGTGACCGGCAATACACTGCTGCTGGTGCGCCAAAACACCTGAACCAACTTCAAATTGGTTCAACTGGAAAGCCGGGTCACTCCCCGATATTGATTGGTTCCGGGCTGGCTTTTTGCAATTGCACGCTGTCGTCGCTGACCTGCAGGCAATACATCGGGGCCTCGGTCCAGGCCCCGGTGTTGAGATAGCGAATCCCGTTGACCACCAGGTCTTCGGCAAAGTGGGTATGGCCGCAGGCAACGGCGTCAAATCCGTTTTCGGCGGCACAGTCGACGGCATTGAGCATCACGTTGTTGCGCAGCACCCGATACAGGGCCGCAAATTTTTTGGCGTATTGGGCCACATGCACCGGCCGGGCCCCCAGGCGCACCCGCAGATCATGCATCCGTTTAAAGGCTTTGATGAAAAGCCGGCTGCGGACCATGATGTCGTCAAAATCATCCCCATGGGTGATCAAAAGCCGGTTGCCGATGCTGTACGAACGGGTGATTTCAACAGTGCCCAGAATCCCGGCAAGATAGCCGTTATCGTGGTTGCCCTGGATCCAGACCACCTGCTGCCGTCGGGAAATTTGCCGCAACCGATCAAGGATCCGCTGATCGAACTTTTTCATGACCCCATAGGGGCAGTCGACGATATCCCCGTTTAATATCAGCGCCTGATCTTCGGCAAGACCGTCCAGAAAATTCTCGAAAGCCCGGCCCTGAAAATATGCCGAGCCGATATGCAAGTCACTGACAATAATGGCGTTCATTTTGTTTTATCTTGTTTTATCAATTTTGATGGATCCGTAAAAAGTCGTTTTCGAGCGGTTTCAGGTTGCTCCTGTCTTTGCTATCGGTTGCCGGGCAAGAATCTTAAATTCGGTAAAGGCATGAACTGGCCGGTCGATGATATTTTCCGCCTGCCGGTATGAATCCATGGCTCAGCAGAATGTCCTTAAAGGATTTTCACTTTGACTTCACAGCGGTTTTCAATTATTTTATCTTCAACATAGCGCCGATTGCGAAAATGTAAAGGAGCACCATGGCACCTGCAGGCAACACTTTGACAAAACGGGCGATCATTGGCATCGCTTTGCTGATGATGATCGCCGGATGCGCTTCAATGGGACGGGTTCAAACGCCGCCCATAAAACCGCTGAAACCCGCCGTCCTGCCCGCCGGAGACGGCTGGTGGTATGCCCGTTTTCGGCTGAACTGGCCGGCAGACACCCAGCCGGTGTGGTATCCGGACCTGTTAATTGCCCACCAGGTCATCTCCCCTTTGTTAAAACAATATCAAAACGATATTTTACTGTGGCGCTTTCATCGCCGGGCGGCCCGGGATCTCGGCGGACGGCAGTTCAGCTTCATCTTTTATTCTTCAGCCGCGACTGCCGCTAAAATTTTTGCAGTCATCGACGCTGACGGGCACATCAAGGCCCTAAAATCCGGCGGGACCATCGACCGCGTGGTCTACGATCGCCCGGCAGATGTCAACCGACCGAATATCGAGGACACCAGTGACAGGAACTGGCCGCTGGCCATCCAGAAATCGTGGCCCTACTACATCATGGGCGCCAGCCGGATGTGGCTGGACTTAATCGCCGAGGTCGCCTCCCAGAACCTGTCCGACCCCCCTCCGTCAACGCTGCCGGAAATCGAAGCCTTTTATCAAAGGGTCGATAAAGAGGTCACGGATTTATGGCAGCAACAGGGGCGCCATGCCTTTATGCACCATCTCAACGCAATATTTGGTAAGTTCTCAATAAGTTCGGGATAAGGGCGCACTTATCCACCGGGTTGAGGCAT
>CAZGNV010000032.1:0-51516 GCA_964527835.1 uncultured Desulfosarcinaceae bacterium
TAATCGTGCTTGGTCATGATGAGTGTTTGTTCATCGATTTTTCCAGGCCCATGAACTTCGGAAAATACTCGGTAAAACTCCCGTATACATACGCATGGATCGGCACTGTCACCAGGACCGCAAGGGCTCCCAAAAGGGTGCCTTTCATGAAGATCGCGTAATTGAGTTGCTCAATGCGGGGAAAAAACATAAAATAGCTCACGGCCGAAAGCACGCCGAATGCGGCAAACCGGAAGATATTGATCCTATGGGTCTTCTGTTTTTCTATCATCATGCTTTCGATGGGAAAAACCGGGCACTTGAGATGACCGCTCAGATCCTCCAGGGTTTTAATCCCTTTTTCCGCAAGGGGATCAAGATTAACCTTACCCACCATGACAACGTCCGCAGGGATGGAAGACTCCATGGATTTCATCCATGCATCGGGCATTGACTGCACGACTGTCCCGTTAAATGCGACTCCCTGTTCCTTGAGTTCCGACGCCATCTTTTCTGCATATTCTTTAACTTTCGCCTCCGCTTCCCGGACCTGTTTTTCCTGAACATCGATCCAGTCAGTCACGTCCGGGTGGACGGGAATGACAAACAGGGCGGTCAACTCGAGTCCTTTGGTTTTCGCAATCTCGACGGCATGCGCCAGTTTGCTCGACTTTGCATCTGTCAGATTTTCCATAAAAAGGATCTTCTTCATAGCAATCGTTGTTTACCTCCTCCCTTTTGAGATGCCAAAGATGATGAAATCGCAAAAAGTCAAATTTCTCGCTCAAGCACGCCTTTTCGGGAGCCGAACCGGGTTGATGTCGCTCGAAAATAACTTTTTACGGGACCGTCAAAGATCATCTGATTCCTAATTAATGCTTAGCAACTTTCATACCATCCTGTCATACAGCTATATCTATCTGATATTATAATATATTTTTAAAACAGCCCGGCGCGCGCACCCTCCCTGACCGTTGCTGATTGCAACATGCAGCGCGTGCTCGGCGTTTATTCTTTGAATATCAGTAAGTTGTGTATAATGAAAAAAATAGGAGGGGTGTTGCAAATTGTAACAGAAGGTGCCGACTTCCAAAGGTGCCACTCTATTGCGCTTTCCCGGCAGGCCACCGGGCCGGTCGGGGCGGCCCCGGCCCCGGAGCGTTCTTTTAAAAAGTCATCAAGAGCAACGGCATTGATCTTGCCGGCGAAAGGACTGCCCGAATGCCCTGGGAAAGCCGCAAAAGGCTTATACCCTCAAGACCGGCCGCTTCCTGTTATCTTTGCGAATGCCGGTGACTTTCCGACGGATATTTCTCTTGCGCGGTTTTTTCTCAAGGAATTCCATGGCCGTTTGCGACTCTCCAGCTTCTGCGAATGTGACAGCCGCCATCCATTGATCGAATTTGTTTAACATCTTGCTGATATGTTGCATCTTATGGCCTCCTTTTCTCGTATCGCTGCGTTTCAGATCTTTGCGAGTCGATCGGGTATTTTATTGTATGCCACTGCAACTTTCGTACCAGTTTTGCAATATTTTTTATCTAATTGATAACATTCAACATATTACCCATAAGACGGAAGCGGTGAAAAGCCAGGAGGCTGTTGCAATTTGCAACGCATCCTCGAAACTCGTTATTTAATCAATATATATCACTGGGTTGCAGTCGTATTTCAAAAAATAAAGCTGCGTTGCAGATTGTAGCGGAAGGACTTGGTCTGTGAACGAGAAACAGGTTCTGCCTTTCCGGGGAGCCGCACGGGAGCCCAGGGGGAGAGAAAATTTTCAGGGCCGGGCGGGGAAAAGGATTCCGGGGCCATTTTAGGCGGACTTGTTCGGGATTGATTCGGGAAAAATGGAATATTGCTCATCAAAAAAAGCTTTTGTATACTGCCGGCTTGCATCTTCATCCTGCAGGGCCATATCGAGCTGTCGCGTAAACCCCATCAGACGCCCGAGGTAGTCGAGGCGCTTGCAAATTTCCTGCCGCGTGCCGCCCCGGAAAAGGGTTGTCACCAGATCCCCCCTGATGTTGACCCTGAAGTCGAGTCTTTCAAGAATTTCCTTCAGCAGCAGGGCCCGTCTTATCCGGCCGTCAATCCCCGCCCCGCCGCCGCCGAACCGGAAGGAAAGATAGTTGTTGTCGGCAATCTCGCTGCAAAGCGTATCGATAACGGCAAAATGATAAGCCAGACGGGAGTGGAAATTGAGATAATCCTTCGACAAAAGCACGTAGGCCTTGCCGCCTTCATCCGTCACATCGCTCTTGACAAAGGAACGTGACACCACTGAAAAAAAACCCGCGAGGTTGAATTCTACCGGACCGGCCCACGACACTCCTTCGCGGGTCATCCCCTTTTGGAGCGCCAGAAACGGCCTCGAGCGGATGTCGTCCACGGAGATTCTGCGCCGAAATGCGGCCTGGGGGTCGAGACCTTCTCCGATGTCGATGATGAAAAAATCCATGGGAACGCGGGGGATGACCAGGATGTGCGCAATCCCGGTATTTCCCTGTCCCCCGAATCGGAACATTTCCCTGACCGAAACTTCGTGGATATAGCGGATGATATCATGAACGGTGTTAAAATCGCCTTCCTTCATCATGATTTCAAGAACGGGGTTGGTGGGGATATCGGTCAGGGTTAGAGGGACGATCTCCTTCATGATGCGTTTAATCAGGGGCAGGTTTCTTTCTTCCCGAACCTCTCTTTTCACTTCACAGTATTTCGTTTTTAGAAGTGAATCGATTCTTCCCCGATAAACTCGCCCCCGGTTGGCGTCGACGGTGATGATATCCTTATGCCGCAACACTTCCATCGCGTTTTTGGCATTGATGATAACAGGGGTCAGAAATTCCCTGGCGACGGTGGCCAAGTGGGTCGTGGGGCTGCCTTTTTCCGCAATCAGCGCGCTGGCCATCGGCACAAGCTTGGCAAATTCCGGTTCCATGGTTTTGATGACCAGAATCGAGCCTCTGGGAACCGAGGAAATCGAACCGTCCTGTACCAGCACGGCAGGACCGGATGCAATTCCCGGGCTGGCGATCTCACCGGTGATTAACGGCACCTCGTTGACCTCGACATTTGCGCACAGATCTTCGCTGCTCACCTGGAGCGGTCGGGACTGGAGAAGATAGACCCACCCCATTTCATCCATGGCCCACTCGATGTCCTGGGGGATTCCGAAGTACTGTTCAAGAAGCTGGGCAAATTCATATAGATGGTGGAGGTGATCCTCGCTGAGGCAGCTTTTTTCCCGTAATCCGGCCGGCACCGCAACTTCCTGTACACCCGGCCCATCGGAGATGGCCGTCACCTCCAGATGTTTGTCTCCGATCGATTGCCGGACAAGCCGGCCCCCCGCTTCCCGGTCCAGAACATAAAGATCCGGCGTGACCAGACCGTCCACCGCGGATTTTCCAAGTCCCCGGACGGCGGTGACAATGGCCTGTCCGCTTTCCGGGTGGTTCGGATCCAGGGTGTAGAGGACCCCGGAAAACATTGCCGGTATCATTTCCATGACCAGCACGGCCATGGCAGGTGCCGGTTGATCCCCGATTTTTTTCAACCACCGGTAACGCACCGCCCGTTCTTCGTAAAGGCTTGCGCAGACCGCCTTGAAGGCCTCCAAAACCCCGTTGCCCGGAACGTTAAGCATGGAGCGATGCTGCCCCGCGAAGGAATAGATCCCATCTTCGCCCACCGCACTGCTTCTCACAGCAAAGTAGGCCGCGTGTTTCATTCGCCGGAAGGTTTTGCGAAATGCTTTTTCGACATCGGGCGGCACTTCGGAGGCAACGATTTTTTGCCGCAGCCCGCTCAGAACCTGTTGCACGACTTGCTCATCCTTGTGCTCCAGACCGGCCATGGATGTCGCAATGGTCTCATCCAGTCGGTTGTGCTCGAGCAGTCGCTTATAGGCCAGGGTGCTGAACACGATCCCATTGGGAACGGGCAGATTGAGGATGTTTTTGGCTTCGCCGAGATTGGCGGCTTTTCCCCCGACTTCATCGGCCATGAAGGCGCTGATCTGTTCGAGATCAAAAAGCAGCATGGAAGAATCGTGGCCCTCGGTTTCCATGACGTGTTCGATGCGCTTTTTCATATTCTCCGCAATTGGAATCAGCCAGTCATACCGGTTGGGAGACATTTCGTTCAAAGCCAGGACAAACGAGAGAATCCGCCCCAGGAGCTTGGAAACTTCTTTTTTAAAATAGGGAAACGTGATGAGCTGTGAACTGACCTTCTCCTGAAGATCGTTCATCAGGTTAAGGACCGCGTTGTTCTCTTCCAGGATATTATTGAAGAGGGCATACTTTTTTTTGAGCGCCTCATACCCGTCGCTCATGAAAAAATGGACCAACTCAGGGTCATACTCCTGGCGGTAGTCTTTAAAATCCTGTCGGGTTATAAGGTTTTTGATTTTATGAAAAAGGGACCCGGGCATCTGCCACTCCGATCATCGCGATATTTTTCCACCCCGTTTATACTATAAGAAGACCGCCGGGGGAAGTCCAGTCAATTTTGCCGGCGGCGGTCAAAAACAACGTCTTTTGAGACACAATTGGTTGCGGTCCGGTTCAAATACCGATATAGTATTTGAAATCTACATGGCATCTGATAAAAGCTGATTAAGCTTTTCTTTGGCGCAAGCCTGGCGAGGGCGATCAATATCCTATCACCCAGATTGCTTGCGTTTAGTCATCAAACAGCATGCTTGATTCAGGCAGTGGACTTAAAACTATTGGGGAACCGATCGCATGGGAATTTTTAAAAAAGAGCCTCAATGCGAACCGCCCGGCGAGCTCGAGGAGCTAAAAGCGGCCGTGCTGAAGGCCAAGATGCCGGAGGATGCCGAATCGGTGGCGTTGAAGGAAATTGAACTGCTGTTGAAAACCAACCCCGGCGCTGCCGAATATACCATCGGTCTGAATTACATCGACTACCTGGTAAGCCTTCCCTGGAATTCGTTTTCCAAGGACAATCTTGATATACGCAAGGCGGAACAAATACTCGACAAGGCCCATTATGGTTTAAGGGAAGTCAAAGATCGCATCCTGGAACATCTGGCCGTAAGAAGTCTCAAGTTATCCCGCAAGCCTCGGGTCCTGGTGGTTGACGATGAAAAAGTGACCCGTTCGAACCTGGAGCATGTTTTGACCCGGCAGGGCTATCACGTATCGACGGCCAGCAACGGCACCGAGGCCCTGGCTCTGGTGGAGCGGTCGCCCTTTGACGTCGTCATCACGGATCTCAAGATGAACGGCGTCGACGGTATGCAGATTCTCGACAGTGTCAAACTCAAAGCGCCCAGCACCGAGGTGATCATTATTACCGGGTACGCCACGGTTCCCTCGGCCATCGAGGCCATGAAAAAAGGCTCATACCATTACCTGGCCAAGCCTTTTAAGCTCGAAGACATTAAATCAACCGTCAAAAAAGCCTTGTCCAATAAAAAGACCCCCTTGAACTTGAAGGGGCCTGTCATCTGTTTTGTTGGCCCGCCAGGCACCGGTAAGACTTCACTTGGCATGTCCATCGCCCGCAGCCTCGGCAGGAAGTTCATCCGTTTTTCCCTGGGCGGCATGAAGGATGAGGCCGAAATCAGGGGCCATCGCAGGAGCTATGTCGGCGCCCTGCCGGGGAGAATTATTCAGGAAATTCGTCGAGCGGGAATACGCAATCCGGTCATCATGCTCGATGAAATCGATAAAATCGGTCAGGATTTCAAGGGGGATCCTGCATCGGCGCTGCTGGAAGTCCTCGATCCGGAGCAAAATTCCCGTTTCAAGGACCATTACCTTGACGTGCCGTTTGATCTGTCCAGCGTTTTTTTCATCGCCACGGCCAACACCATGGACCCGGTTCCACGTCCACTTCTGGATCGGCTGGAAGTCATCGTTCTTTCCGGCTATACCGAAGCGGAAAAAGAACGGATCGCCTTCGACCATTTGATTCCCAAGGTCATCGAAGAGCAGGGGCTTTGCGACCATCAGCCGGAATTTTCCGCTGAAGCGATTCAGATGATCATTCGCGACTATACCCGTGAGTCCGGTCTCAGAAGTCTGCAGCGGCAGATCGAGACGATCTGCAGAAAAAGGGCCCGGGAAATACTGACCCATGATCCGGGTCCCGATTTTCGTCAAATAACCCCGGAAGATGTAAGAAAATGCCTGGGACCTAGAAAGCACCATTTTGAAGCGGCCGAAGCCAGGCATCGCATCGGTGTGACAGCGGGACTCGCATGGACCGAAACCGGCGGGGAAATCGTCTTTGTCGAAGCAACGAAAATGAAGGGGAAAAATCGCCTGATCCTGACCGGCTCTCTCGGAGATGTCATGAAGGAGTCGGCCCAGGCGGCGTTAAGTTATATCCGCAGCCATCCCCGGTTGCTGGATCTGCCGGAGGATTTCTACGAAGGCCTGGATATCCACATCCATGTGCCGGCAGGCGCCATACCGAAGGATGGCCCATCCGCGGGTCTGACCATTGCCGCGGCGCTGATCTCGTTGCTGTCCGGCCGCCCGGCCCGCAATGATCTGGCGCTGACAGGTGAATTGACCTTGAGCGGAAGAATACTGCCGGTTGGCGGCATCAAGGAAAAACTCCTGGCTGCTCGCAGGGGCGGCATGAAGCACGTTGTTTTGCCGGCCAAAAACGGACCCGAGATCGAGGGCCTCCCCGATGATATCCGTCAAGATCTCGACATCATCATGATATCAGAGTTAAGCGAGTTGAACGCGATCGCTTTGCTCTAGCCGCGCGGCGGATACCTGATCGGAGTCAACTTGCAGATCCATCCTTACAGGGACATACCATACTCCGACCACCGGTTTGCTCAAACAATATCTTCGGATAAAGGCTTTTTTGAGCACCTTCGATAATCGGTGGCAGGGGGTAAATTTGATGAACCCGTAAAAAGTAAATTTTCTCGCTTGAGCAAGCCTTTTCGGGAGCGGTGAAGGGTTGATGGCGCTCGAAAATGACTTTCTACGGAACTGTCAAATTTGAAGGGAGCGAAATTATATTGAAAACGCGAAAAAACGTTTTTGGGTTGACACCGTGCGCATATCCATAGTATTTGAAACTGCTTTTATGGGCAACGATATCCGAAAAAAAACAAGGCTGTTGGAGAAAGAATCCATGAACGATATGGAAGGCGACAGTAGTTGCTCTCACAGTTGGGTGCAGATCTTAACAATCGGCATTCAGGAATTTGCGCCTTGTCAGGTGAATTTTGCGGCAGGTGATGTGAACCGTCTTTATTGCAAAGAGAACTGACCCACCGGTTTGCCTCCGGCCGCATCCAGCGCTTGCGGCCGCTAAAAGGAGGTGAGCCATGAAAAATCCTATCCTGGTCCCCGAGCTGCGGGAATATCTCGCCAAAAACGACATCAAAAAGCTTCAACAATTTTGTGCCGCCAGCCATCCCGGTGTGATTGCCGATTTCCTTGCAGGACTTACCGCCCCGGAAATATGGCAGGTGCTGATCCACATTGAACCGGCGCTGCGCGCTGATATTTTCAGCAAATTCGACGTGGATGTTCAGCTGGACCTGGCGGATCTGTTAAATCGTCAAGACCTGGCTTCTTTGGTCGTGGACATGCCGCCTGATGATCGGGTGGATCTCCTAAAACGCATTCCCAAAGATCAGCGCGAAGCACTGTTGCCCGCCCTTGCTCAGGCCGAGCGCGAGGACATCCGGAAGCTTTCCTCCTATCCTGAAGGCAGCGCCGGTGCAGTCATGACTTCGGATTACGCCACATTGCCCGCCGAACTCACCGCGGCAGATGCCATTGACAAACTGAGACGGGAAGCTCCTGATAAAGAAACCATCTATTACGCCTACGTCGTGGACGAATCCCGCAAACTGATCGGCTTTGTTTCTCTCAAGGATTTAATTCTTGCGCGTTCAGGAACCCGCATCGGAGATATAATGCACCGGGATGTCATTTTCGCCCGGGTAACCGATGACCAGGAGGAAGCCGCGCTTAAGATTCAAAAATACGACCTGATCGCGCTGCCGGTCATCAATGGCAACGACATTCTGGTTGGCATCATCACCCATGACGATGCCATTGATATCTTGTCGCAAGAGCACACAGAGGACATGGAAAAAATCATGGCCATTTCAGGCGCCCATGAGACCGGCGTCTACATGCGCACATCGGCATGGATGCATTTCAGAAATCGAAGCGGCTGGATTTTAATCCTTGCGCTTCTCGGTCTTGTTTCCGGCTATATCGTCCAGAGCTTTGAGGGGCTGCTGATGCAGTTCGCACTGGTGGCAACATTTATGCCGATGCTGGCCGATACCGGCGGCAACACGGGCAGTCAGTCGGCAACCCTTGTGATACGTGCCCTGGCTGTAAAAGAAATTTCGCCAAAAGATACTCTGTCGGTCATGTTCAAGGAAGCACAGGTGGCACTTCTTCTCGGTCTCTTGATGGCCGCTTTTGCTTTTGCCAGGGTCATTCTTTTTGCAAGAGGCACGCGCATTCCAGCCGGTCATTCCATAGCGATGATCGGCCTTGCCATTGCGACCGCCCTGGCACTGCAGGTTGTGACGGCAACCCTAATCGGCGCCTTGCTTCCGTTGGCAGCCACCAAAATGAAATTTGACCCTGCAGTGGTAGCAAGTCCCGCCTTGACCACTATTGTGGACATCACCGGCTTGCTTATTTTCTTCATCACGACAACACTGATGCTTGGGGTTTAATTGGGCATGAAAAAAGGCCAATCCGAGAAAACTCAAATTGACCTGATTCCTATATAATAATGGCGGAGAGAGAGGGATTCGAACCCTCGAAGGAAGTTTCCCCCCTTACTCGCTTAGCAGGCGAGCGCCTTCAGCCAGCTCGGCCATCTCTCCGGAATTGGTTGACCCGTTAATTGATTGATATATCAAGTAATTATTCCGCCGCTATCAATCATTGCAGCATGCAACCGATTGACCATTTGACTAAACAACTGAAATGGCGGAGGGAGTAGGATTCGAACCCACGTCCCGTTTCCGGGAAACGGTTTTCAAGACCGCCGCTTTCGACCACTCAGCCATCCCTCCAAACCGTAACCAAATTATTTAACATTTTCAATTCAAGCGGTCAATGATTTTATTGTTTCCTGGCCTGCATTGGCAGTTGACAGGGCTGGTTTTTTGTGATTTCAAAAGGGCTCGAATTAAAACCCGGGAGGAAATAATCACCATGAAACAAAAATATTTAATCATCAACGACCCTGAAAACAAGCAGCTTAAAATCCAGGAATTCGCCGAACTGGACAAGGATTCGCTTTCCCTGCTGTGCGAGGAAACCTATGATTACAAAACCATTGCGGCCGCCATCAAGGCCGGCGAAGATGCCCTGATTGCCGCTCTGAGAACCAAAAATTTATATCCACCGAGCAGCTACGCCCATGAAATTGCCGGGGCGGTCATGGAACTGAAAAAATCCAGGGAAAGTGCCTCAGTGGAGCTCTTTTTCGATGATATTGAACTGCTGACCCGAAACCGCGAAGCGGCCCAGATCGCCCGACAGCTGGAGGACGAACCGGCCGATCTGGACGAAATTCTGGAAGATGAAATTGACGGTAAAGAAGATATCAAAAAAATCGACTCATCGCTAAAAATTGCCGACGAGGACTACATCGACATTGATGACGAAGAATGAGTTTTCACGCGCTTTCCGGCGATGCCGGCGCTGCAAACAACCGGCCTTGTTTAACCGGACTAAAAAATTTCTGTTGAATCCATAAATGGACTTGACTTATCACATCTCTTATCCTAAATTGAATCCTTCCTTCCAATATCTCATAAGCACTGAATTTGATGCGGGGCCTTTAATTAAATGCACGGGTGGTTGGCAAAGGTCTCCGGGCGGCAGGGCCGCAACATATAGATATCACGATTAATTTTCAGGTTTTGCAGTACCGTCATTTTTCAATCCACTGATCCATCCCATGAGCGCCTTGCGCTGGATCGCTGGTGCGGAAAATATTGGATTGCTGCGGGATCCTGACCTTGTATATGGCTGGCGAGGCAACTGGTATCTACCCTAACTCGCATCAAGGAGGTGCAAATGGACCAAGAAAAAGCGTTTTACGAGAGGCTGGAGGGCAAGGGAGTCTCACGCCGGGACTTCATGAAGTTCTGTACGTTCCTGACAGCAACCATGGGGCTGACATCCTCGTTTGTCCCCAAAGTGGCCGAGGTGTTCGCCGCCCCGGCCCAGCGGCCACCGGTAATCTGGCTGCACTTCGCGGAATGTACAGGATGCACCGAAGGGGCCATCCGGGCCATGTATCCCTGGATCGATGAACTGGTGCTTGAAATTCTGGACTTCGAGTATCATGAAACCATCATGGCCGCCGCCGGGCACCAGGCCGAAGAGCAGCTCAAGCAGGCAGTTGCCAAGTACAAGGGCAAATTTATCTGCGTGGTGGAAGGGGCCATCGCCACCAAGTACAACGGCGCCTACGGCAAAATCGGTGGCCGCACCTTTCTGGAGATCGCCAAAGATGTCGTCCCCAAGGCGGCCGGTGTGATCTGCCTGGGCGCATGCTCCTCTTTCGGCGGTGTTCAAGCCGCTGCACCCAATCCCGGCGGCTACAAAAGCGTCGGTCAGGCCCTGGGCATCAAAACGGTCAATCTTCCCGGATGCCCGCCGAATCCCATCAATCTGGTAGGCACCATTGTCAACTATCTCCTCCTGGGCAAACTGCCGGCCCTGGATGACCTGGGACGCCCCTTGTTTGCTTATGGGGCCACCATCCACGACCAGTGTCCGCGAAGGTCGCATTTCGAAAACGAGGAATTCGTCGAGGAATTCGGTTCCGAAGAAGCCGCAGCGGGATACTGCCTTTACAAAATGGGCTGTCGGGGACCGGAAACCTACAACAACTGCCCGATCGCCAAATTCAACGACGGCACCAGCTGGCCCATTGAAGCCGGTCATCCCTGCATCGGCTGCAGCGAACCGGATTTCTGGGACAAATTCACTCCGTTCTTTGAAGAACTGTAACGGCAGACGCATTGGAATGAACACAAATCCTTGTACCATTTGAGGGAGGAGGAGATCATATGGCCAAAAGAATCACGATAGATCCGATTACCAGGATAGAGGGACACCTCAGAATCGAGGTGGAGGTGTCAGGAGGTAAAGTTGTCAATGCCTGGAGCTCGGGCCAGATGTTCCGGGGCATTGAAATCATTTTGCAGGGACGCGATCCGCGCGACGCGCCGCTTTTTGTCCAGCGATCCTGCGGGGTCTGAACGTACACCCATTATCTGTCCTCGGCGAGGGCAGTCGAAGACGCAGTCGGCGTCAAAATCCCCAAAAATGCGCGCATCATTCGCAACCTGCTGCACGGGGCCCAGTTCCAGCATGACCACATCGTTCATTTCTATCACCTGCATGCCCTGGACTGGGTGGATGTCGTCAGCGCACTGAGCGCCGATCCGAAAAAAACCGCGGCCCTGGCGGACAATGTCAGCAATGCCCCCTGGGGCGGGACGGTCTATTTTAAAAATGTCCAGCAGCGGCTGAAAACTTTTGTGGACAGCGGCCAGCTGGGCCCGTTTTCCAATGCCTACTGGGGCCATCCGGCTTATAAACTGCCGCCCGAAGCCAACCTGATGGCGACCGCCCACTACATCGAGGCGCTGCGCCTGCAGGCCAAGGCGGCACGTATGCATGCCATTTTCGGCGCCAAAAACCCGCATCTGCAGACCCTGGTGGTCGGCGGGGTGACCTGTGTCAAGGATCTAACGCCGGACCGGATCGCCGAATTTCTGTATATCTGGAAAGAAACCCAGGATTTCGTGAAAAATGTGTACCTGCCGGATCTGCTGGCTGTGGCCTCCTTTTACAAGGACTGGGGAGCCATCGGCGGCACCAGCAACTTCCTGGCCTGGGGGGATCTGCCGCTCAGCGACCAGGAGCCCGAAAGTCTTTTCATGCCCCGGGGCGTGATCATGAAGCGCAACCTGGCGGGGGTGAAAATGGCCCACCAGGCCCGGGTCACCGAACATGTGGCGCGCTCCTGGTATCAGGGCGGCACCGACCGGCATCCCTACGAAGGGGAGACCAAACCGCTGCAGGAAGACCCGAAATACCGGCCGGGCGACGGCAAGTACTCCTGGTTCAAGGCCCCGCGCTACGAGGGCGAACCCTGCGAGGTGGGACCGTTGACGCGGGTGCTGGTGGCCTACGCCAAGGGCCATAAGGAAATCACCCCCATCGTCAACAGCGTGCTCAAAACCTTGGGGATTCCCGCCTCGGCCCTGTTTTCGACCCTCGGCCGCACCGGTGCCCGTTGCATCGAGGCGGTGGCCATCGGCAATGCCATGGAAGGCTGGATCATGGAACTGGTGGAAAACATCAAAAGCGGCGACACCCAGACCTACCAGCCCTGGGAAATGCCCGACAGCGGCATGGGGGTGGGGCTGAACGATGTCGCCCGCGGGTCACTGGGCCACTGGATCCAGATCGAAAACAAGAAAATCAAGAACTACCAGTACGTGGTCCCCTCAACCTGGAACCTGGGGCCGCGGGATGCCAATGGCAAGCTGGGGCCGGTGGAAGAGGCGCTGATCGGCACGCCGGTGGCCGATCCCAAAAAGCCGCTGGAGGTTCTGCGCACGGTGCACTCCTTTGACCCATGCATCGCCTGCGGCGTTCACGTGATCGACCCGGATTCCAATCAGGTATACAAAATCAAGGCGCTTTAATCAGTGCTCAAACTCCACAGCCTCCCGCCAATGCGGGGGGCTGTGGTCGTTTTAGGTTGATTGGAGTGAAAGGAGGTATGGCTTGACCGCAGACAGCGCCACTGACAACATCTACGCCGTGGACGTCATGATCCTGGGGGTGGGCTGCATCCTTTGTCGCGATGAAGGATTCGGCGTGCGGGTGATTGAAAAGATGGGCCGCGAGTATGTGTTCCCCGAAAATGTCATGCTGGTCGACGGCGGGGTGCTGGGGCTCAACCTGCTGGGCGTCATTTCGGAACCCAGGCACCTGATCGTCGTGGACGCCATCCGCAACCGGGGCAAGCCGGGAGATCTCTACCGCCTGGAAGGCAAGGCCATCCCGGAAAGAATCCGGGCGAAAAATTCGGTCCACCAGATCGATCTGCTCGAAGCCCTGACCCTGTGCCAGGCGCTGGACCGGGTGCCGCAAACGGTGATCGTCGGTGTCGAGCCCGAAGACATCGAAAGCACGAGCATTGAACTGACGCCCATCGTCCAGGCCCGGGTCGAGCCGGTGATCGAAATGGTCCTGGCCGAACTCGATCGCCTGGGCATATCATACAGGAAAGGAACACCCGACAAGCATGTGTCTTGCAATCCCTTCGAAAATAACCCGTATTGAAAACAACATGGCCACCATCGACGTGGATGGTGTTCAGCGCAAAGCCAGCCTGCTGCTGCTTGAAGACGCCGCCGTCGGCGACTACGTGATCGTACACGCCGGCTTTGCCATCCAGAAAATTGATGAAACCGCCGCCATGGAAACCATCCGGCTGCTCAAAGAGGCAGCCGCCTTTGTTGAGAGCGGGGGAGGTGATCCACACTAGGTTGTTGCCATGACAAATAATTATGTCGCCAAACGGTTGAATGTCAACGGCATTGTTCAGGGTGTCGGCTTTCGACCGTTTGTTTTTCAACTTGCCCAGCGTTATGACCTGAAAGGAGAGGTTGCCAACACTTCCTCCGGAGTCAGCATTCACATCGAGGGCGCCCCGGATCGCCTGGCATCCTTTGAGGCCGACCTGGCTGCCAAAAGCCCGCCTTTGGCATACATTGTCGAAATCAGCGGTGATTTTCAGACCGTCAAACACTGCACCGATTTCAGGATTGTCAAAAGCCAGGGGGCGGCCGTCATGTCGACCCTCATCTCCCCGGATGTTGCGGTTTGCGACGACTGTCTGGCCGAAATGTTCGATCCCGCCGACCGGCGTTATCGCTACCCGTTTATCAATTGCACCAACTGCGGGCCCCGTTACACGATTATCGACGACATTCCCTATGACCGGCCCAAGACCGCCATGCGGCATTTCAAGATGTGCCCCCAGTGCCAGGCCGAATACGATGACCCGACCAACCGCCGGTTCCACGCCCAGCCCAATGCCTGCGCCCAATGCGGGCCCCGGGTCAGCCTTTGCGACAGTCATCGCCGGCAGATCATCACCGATGATCCCATAACCACGGCAGCCGAGCTGATCAAGCAGGGCCGGATCCTGGCGGTCAAGGGGCTGGGCGGCTACCACCTGGCGGCCGACGCCACCAATTCTGAAGCGGTGCTGCGTCTGCGCCGCCGAAAGCTGCGCGAGGAAAAACCATTTGCGCTCATGGCGTTGGATCTGGATTGTATTGGCCGCTTTGCCAGGATCGGACCCGCCGAGCAAGAACTGCTGACCTCCATGCGCCGCCCCATCGTGCTGCTGAAAAAAAAGCCGAACCCTGTGATCTGCGATCAGGTGGCTCCGGGCAACAATTATTTTGGCGTCATGCTGCCTTATACGCCCTTGCATTACCTGCTTCTGCAGCCCGGCTTTGAAGCCCTGGTGATGACCAGCGGCAATTTGAGCGAAGAGCCCATTGCCATCGATAATGACGATGCCTTCGCGCGGCTGGCGGCGATTGCCGACTATTTTTTAATTCACAACCGTGATATCTATTTGCGCAGTGATGACTCGATTGTACGCCATGTGGCCGGCAGCCAGCACCTCATCCGGCGCTCCCGGGGCTTTGTGCCCATACCGGTTTTCTTGAAACACTCCCTGCCGCCGATTCTGGCCTGTGGGGCCGAGCTTAAAAACACGGTCTGCCTGACCCGTCGCAACACCGCTTTTTTAAGCCAGCATATCGGGGATCTGGAAAATCTGGCAACCCTGGAGTTTTTTCAGCTGACCGTTGACCACCTGAAGCGCATTCTCGACATTGATCCTCAAATCACGGCCTGTGACATGCACCCGGACTACCTCAGCACCCGGTATGCAAACGAACAGGCGCAACCCCCGATCATTCAGGTGCAGCACCACCATGCCCACATTGTCAGCTGCATGGCTGAAAACCGGCTGGACGACCCGGTCATTGGCCTGGCCTTTGACGGCACGGGGTACGGAACCGATGGCACTGTCTGGGGGGGCGAAGTTTTGATTGCCGATGCCCTCAATTTTGAGCGTGCCGCTCACCTGGCCGCGGTGCCCATGCCCGGAAGCGCGGCCGCCATCAAAGAGCCCTGGCGCATGATGGTCAGCTATCTGGTCGACGCCTTCGGCCCTGACCTTGCCGGCCTTGAGCTTGAAGCCTTAAAGTCCGTTGACCCCCGGAAACTGAATGTCATCCGCCAGATGATATCCCGGGGCATTAACGCGCCTTTGACTTCGAGCCTGGGACGGCTGTTTGACGCCGTGGCGGCCATCTGCGGCATCCGCAACCGGGTCAACTTCGAGGGCCAAGCCGCAATGGAACTGGAAATGATGGCGCACGATACCGCCAATGGCGTCTATGACCATGACCGTCTGACCGACGGGGTCTACCGCATTGTCCCGGCGCCGCTGATTCGCGGTGTCGTTGCGGACATCCAAAACCGGGTCCCCGTCGGGCAGGTAAGCGCCCGCTTTCATCGGACGCTGATTTACATGTTCGCCGATCTGTGTGATGCTGTCCGTAAGGACCGCGGCTTGAACCGGGTGGTTTTAAGCGGCGGCTGTTTTCAAAATGCCATCCTGCTGACCGGCCTGGTAAAAACGCTTCGAGCGCGGCGCTTTGAAGTTTTCACCCACCGCCAGGTTCCCGCCAATGACGGGGGAATCGCGTTGGGGCAGGCGGTGGTGGCGGCTACAAAAATTAAAAAATGAACATCGAACGTCCAACATTGAACGTCGAATAAAAAAACAGACACTCAAAATGCGACATTGGCCTTTTCGTTCGACGTTGAACGTTCAATGTTCGGTGTTCGACGTTCATCTTTAATCCAGAGGTAATGCATGGCTTTAAAATTCATTGACGAGTATCGGGATGCGGACATCGCCAAATCGTTGATCGCAAAAATCAACGCCACCAGCAAAAAACCCGTGCGCCTGATGGAGGTCTGCGGGACGCACACGGTGTCGATTTTTCGCAGCGGCATCCGCTCTGTGCTGCCGCCCACCATCTCGCTGCTGTCCGGACCGGGATGCCCGGTGTGCGTCACCGACCAGCGTGAAATCGATGCCTTTATCGAACTGGCCCGCATCGATGAGGTCATCCTGACAACTTTCGGAGACCTGATGCGGGTTCCCGGATCGGCATCCTCTTTGCAAAAGCAGCGCGCAGACGGCAAAGACATCCGGGTGGTCTATTCGACAACTGATGCCCTGGAAATCGCACGCAACCACCCGGACAAACAGGTGGTGTTTTTAGGCGTCGGTTTTGAGACCACCGCGCCGACCATTGCCGCCGCCATCCTTTCCGCCGCCCGCATGGGGGTCAAAAATTTTTCGGTCATCTCGGCCCACAAACTGGTTCCCCCGGCCCTGGAAGCCCTGATGAGCCTGCAGGACGTCGATCTTGACGGCTTTCTTCTGCCCGGTCACGTATCGGTGATCATCGGCACCAATGCCTATCAGCCTTTTTTTGACCGCTACCGGATGCCCTGTGTGGCGGCGGGTTTTGAGCCGGCCGACATCCTGCAGGCCATTGCCATGCTGGTGGAGCAGATCGAAGGCGGACGGCCCCGGCTGGAAAATGCTTACCCCCGGGCGGTCACCCCCGCGGGCAACGTGACGGCCCAAAAAATTATGGCCCAGGTTTTTGAACCTGCCGACGCCAGCTGGCGGGGTATCGGCGTGATTGCCGCCAGCGGCCTGAAAATCAGGCCAGCCTATGCCGCCCATGATGCCCAGCGACTGTTTGACATCCAGGTCCCGGAGTCGCAGGTCCCGCCCGGCTGTGCCTGCGGTGAAATTTTGACTGCCAAAAAGACTCCGCCGGACTGCAAACTGTACGCAACGGTCTGCACGCCCACCGATCCGGTGGGCCCCTGCATGGTTTCCACCGAGGGGACCTGTGCGGCGTATTACAAGTATCACATCTGAAGTCGGAATGCGGAATACGGAAGGGGGAAAAAATTAAAATGACATGGCCTAAGGAGTGGAGCGCAAAGGCAAAGCGCATGGCCCAAAGCACAGACAAACGAACCCCAAGGTACGGACAAATTCTATGAAAAATGACAAGATTTTATTAGATCACGGCAGCGGCGGCAAAATTTCCCACCACCTCACCACCGACATGATGCTGCCGGTGTTTGACAATCCCATCCTGGCCCAGTTAAACGACGGGGCCATCATCGAACTCAACGGTCTGCGCCTGGCCTTTTCCACCGACACCTACACCGTGGATCCCATTTTTTTTCCGGGCGGCAGCATCGGCGATCTGGCCATCAACGGCACCGTCAATGACATTGCCATGTGCGGCGGCGAGCCGCAGTATCTGAGCATCGGGCTGATCATTGAAGAAGGCTTTGCCGTGGACACGCTCGATGAAATCGTCAAAGAGATGGGAGCGGCAGCCGGCCGGGCCGGTGTGACGGTGGTCACCGGCGATACCAAGGTGGTCCCCCGCGGCGCGGTGGACAAGATCTTCATCAATACCTCGGGGGTTGGCATTATTCCGCCAAACGTCAACGTCGCCAGCCACCGGGCCACGGTCGGTGACCGGATTATATTGAGCGGCAGCATGGCCGACCACGGCATCACGGTTTTAACCCAGCGCGAGGGCCTGTCTTTTGACAGTGGCCTGACCAGTGACAGCGCCCCTTTGAATCACATGGTCCGCAGCATGTTCGCAGCCGGCGACGGCATCCATGTGCTGCGGGATCCCACCCGGGGCGGCGTGGGAACGGCGCTCAATGAGATCGCCGCAAAATCCCGGGTGGGCGTCAAAATATTCGAAAACACCATTCCGGTCAAAGAGCAGGTGGCCGCCGCCTGTGAACTGCTGGGCTTCGATCCCCTGTACCTGGCCAACGAAGGCAAACTGCTGGCCTTCGTCACGCCCGGGCAGGTCGACGCCGTCCTGCAGGCCGTCAAGGCCGACCCTTACGGCCAGGATGCCGCCATCATCGGCGAGGTGGTCGCTGAGCATCCCGGCCGGGTGGTCATGCAAACGCGCATTGGCGGCAGCCGGATTGTGGATATGCTGGCGGGGGAGCAGCTTCCCCGCATCTGCTGATTTTTCTTTGCTGAATGGGCCTTTTCCCGATGGGCTGCGTTCTCCGCAGGTTTTTGACCTCGACGTACCCATGTGCGCCTCGGCCAAAAACCTTTGTGCGGCCTTGCCCATCAAGAAAATTCCTCGTTCAGCAAAGAAAAATGCGGATAAGCTATGAGATCTTAAAGTTGGCTCAGATACCAGATGCCATCAAAATATTTCACTATGAATTTGAGTCCCTGTACCTTGTACCCTGAGCCTTGAACCATTTGGCTCTCTGCACTCCATGCGGTTATGGTTAGACACAGTCAATTTTTTATAACGATCATCGTCATTTCCCTGCTGACGGCAACAGCATGTGACGCGAAGCGGGAGCATCACTTCCAGGGCCTGACCATGGGAACGACCTACCACGTCACGGTGGTTACAGGGTACTTTCAGCGCGTTTCCGGCCTGCAAGACGCCATCGAGCGGCGGCTGAAGGAAATCAACCAGAGCATGTCCACCTATATCGATGACAGCGAAATCAGCCGCTTCAACCGCTTTCAGCGCACCGGCCGGCCCTTTCCGGTTTCCAGGGATTTTTTCGAAGTGATGAAAACGGCCCGCACCCTCTACCGGCTCTCCGACGGGGCCTGGGACGGCACCGTCAACCCGCTGGTCAACCTGTGGGGTTTCGGCTCCCAGACGGCTCCAGTGCGGGTGCCGCCGTCAGGGCAGATCACCGCCCGTCTGGCCGCTGTCGGCTTTGCCAACATTGAGCTCAAAGCGCCTGGCAGCCTGATCAAAAAACGGCCCGGCATCACCCTGGACCTGTCTTCGATTGCCAAGGGCTACGGCGTCGACCAGGTGGCGGCCGTCATTGCCGGCCGGGGGTTCAAAGATTTTCTGGTGGAAATCGGCGGGGAGGTCGCCGCCGCCGGGCACCGCAAAGACGGCAAACTGTGGCGCGTCGGAATCAACCGGCCCCGGCCCGGCGCTGGCGCCGCCGAAGTGTACCGCGTGGTGCCGCTGGACAATGCCGCCCTGGCCACCAGCGGCGACTACCGCAATTTTTTCACCCTCGACGGGACCCGGTATTCCCATGTCATTGACCCCCAAACCGGGTACCCGGTATCCAACTCGGTGGTCAGCGTCTCCATTATTGCTCAGCACTGCAGCTTTGCCGACGGATTGGCCACGGCCGTCATGGTGATGGGTCCTGAAAAAGGCTTGCGGCTGATCAACCGTCTCGAGGCAGTCGAAGGCCTGATCGTGGTGCAAACCGCCGACGACCGCCTGGCGGATGTTGCATCCAACGGATTTAAATCCCTTCCCTAAGCATCGTTGACCGGCCATTCATTGCGGCCCGCATTGACATTGCGCTGCATCCACCTTATTTTTGCCAAGGACCATACCGGCCGTTTGAGGACCAAAAATTATAATTAAGATGTGAAATCCCGCTGCCTTTTGGCGCTAAAAAAGAAAAATTGTTCCCGTTAACATGAAACTTTATCTGGAAAGCCTGGGGTGTGCCCGCAACCAGGTGGACAGCGAAATAATGATCGGCCGGCTGGCACAGGCCGGCTGGTCTCTGACCGATGACCCCGCCGAAGCCGACACCATAGTGGTCAACACGTGCAGCTTCATCGAATCGGCCGCCCAGGAATCCATCGATGTCATCCTGGAGTTGGCCGAATACAAACAGCAGGGCCCCTGCAGCCGGCTGGTGGTCACCGGATGTCTGCCCGAACGCTACCGCACGGACATCAAAAGATCTCTGCCGGAAGTGGATATTTTCCTGGGAACCGGCGCCTTTGACCGGATTGTGGAGGCGGTAGTGCGGCCTCGATTGCCTCACGGCTGCCTGCTGCCGGATCCCGACAAATCGGGTCTGCAGCGCCAGGACGCCCCCCGGCACCTGAGTCAGCCGCACCTGGCCTACCTGAAAATTGCCGAGGGCTGCAGCAAAACTTGCACCTACTGTATTATTCCTCGGCTGCGGGGAAAAATGAAAAGCCGTCCGGCTGATGATGTCCTGGCCGAAGCCCGCCAGCTGGTGGCCGCCGGTGTAAAAGAACTGGTGCTGGTGGCCCAGGACACCACCGCCTATGGCAGGGATCTGACGCCGCCGGATGATTTAAGCAAATTGCTCAGCCGCCTGGCGCTTTTGAACAGCGATGGCACCGCCTGCGGGGCTGAACCCTGGCTGCGGGTGCTCTACGGGCATCCGGAGAGCATTGATGATCGTTTTGTGGACGCGGTGGCCGCCGGCACCAATGTATGCCCCTATTTTGACATTCCGATCCAGCATGCCAGCCCCGCGGTATTAAAACGCATGGGGCGCAATTACCACCCGGAAGATCTGTACCGCCTTTTTGACCACATCCGCGCCCGGGTGCCCGAGGCCGTGCTGCGAACCACCATCATCGTGGGATTTCCGGGGGAAACCGATGCGGATTTTGAGATGCTCTTAGAGTTTGCCGAAAATGTTCATTTCGACCACCTGGGGGTCTTTGTCTATTCGGATGCCGCAGACCTCGCCTCCCATCGTCTGCCCGATCACATCCCCGCCGCCGTGGCCCAGGAGCGTTATCACCAGCTGATGTCCGCCCAGGTGGACATTTCAACGGAAAACAACAGCCGCTACATCGACAGGACTGTCAGGGTCCTGGTGGAGGAATCCCTGGACAATCATCTTTACGCCGGGCGCACTGCCTTTCAGGCGCCGGAGGTGGACGGAATTTCTTACATTAACGCTGCCGCCCTGCCTTTTCCATTGAAAATCGGCGACTTTACTGATATGCGGGTGACGGATGCCATGGAATACGATTTGATGGGAGAGGCCCTATGCGGGAGCTGAAGCAGCGGATCCTGGCGGCAGCCGCCGATGATCTGGAAGATATCGAAAAAGAGCTGGCAGACAATCTGAACCCTCACCTGGATCTGGTGCGCGAAGTGGCCGGCCACATCCTGTTTTCCGGCGGCAAGCGCCTGCGCCCCCTGTTGATGGTTCTCTCCGCCCGCATGTGCGGCTACAACGGCACTTATGACAAAACCTTTTCCACCGCCCTGGAATACCTTCACACGGCCACCCTGCTGCATGATGACCTGGTGGACGAGGCCAACCTGCGGCGGGGAAAGGCCGTCGCCCATTCAAAATGGGGCAACCCCATCGCCGTGCTGGTGGGTGATTACCTGCTGGCCCGGGCCCTGTCCATCTCCGCCGGCACCGGCAGCTTGCGGGTGATTCAAATCCTGGCGAAGCTGACTGAAAACATGTCCCAGGGGGAAGTGCACCAGTTAATGCGCAAGGGCGATATCGGGCTGACCGAAGAGGAATACCTGCAGGTTATCCGCAACAAAACCGCCGTCCTGTTTGAAGCCGCCTGCCAGGTCAGTGCCGTCCTTGCAGATGCCCCCCCTGAAAAGGAAAAAGCCCTGGCCGGCTTTGGCTTCAACCTGGGCATCGCTTTTCAGATTGCCGATGACCTGTTGGACTACACCCTGCAAACGGCTGATTTCGGCAAGGAGGTGGGCGCCGATCTGCGGGAGGGAAAACTGACCCTGCCAGTCATCCACGCGCTTGCCCAGGCGCCGCCGGACGATCGGCGCCGCATGGTGGCAATCATCCAGGATCCCTCCTTTTCCGAAAAGGATTTTAAAATCCTGGTTGCACTGCTGGAAAAATACGGCGGACTGAGATACGCCCAAAAAACGGCACAGGCTTATATCGACCGGGCTAAAAACGCCCTTTCTGCTTTTGGCTCCTCGCAGGCCAAGGAAACCATGCTGGATATCGCCGATTATGCCCTGGCCCGCCGCGTGTAGGGCCCTAGCTAATAATGATGGAACCGTAAAAAGTCGTTTTCGAGCGACATCAACCCTTTTCGGAAAGATAAAACATTACCCCATACCGGAGATAGATGACATGCGGACATTTTCAACTCGCTGCAAAGCATTAAAGATGGTGCTCTTCGGCCTCACCCTGGGCCTGATGTTTACCACCCCGCTGGGGGCTCAAAACGCCCCCCAGACAAAAACCTTTGTCGTCATCGGCACGGCAACTGTGCACGGCAACAATGTCTCCGAGGCCAGGGAAAAGGCCATTGCCGACAGTCTGGTGACGGCGGTCGCCCTGATGACCGATGAGCTTTTGCAGACCGATGCGGTGGTGGAAAATTTCATCCAGCTCAACGAACTGTTGTTTGACCGCACCAGCACCTATATCCAGGACTATAAAGTTCTGACCGAGGCGGCCACGGAAAAATCCTATCGGGTCATGGTCCAGGCCACCGTATCAAGGGGCAGTATTTCAAAACGCCTGAGCGCCGCCGGTATTTTAAAATCCCAAAAACCGCTTCCCCGGGTCCTGCTGCTGATTGCCGAACAGGATCAGGCCAATCCAGCACCCGGGTTCTGGTGGGGCCTTCAGCGACCGGGCTTCAGGTCCCTGGCGGCCACGGCCATGGCCGATGAACTGCAGCAGGCCGGTTTTGCCGTTATCGACACCAGCACCATGCACAATCGTGCCACGCTCGACTGGAGCATGTATGATCAGCCGGAGCTGACCGATCAACAGGCGGCTGAACTCGGCTCCCGACTGCAGGCCGATGTGGTCGTTGTGGGCATGGCCATCGCCACCGGCTCTACCAATGTCATGGGCTCGGAAATGAAATCTTTTAACGGGACCGTCAGCGGCCGGGTTCTGCGGGCCGATTCGGCCGAACTTCTGCTGACCTTCACCCGCACGGCAGTCGCCGTCAACGAAGACGATATCATCGGCAGCCGCCAGGCCCTTGGGGATGCCGGCACGCTTGCGGGTCGCGCACTGGCAGGCGAGCTGACCGCTGCCTGGCAGAAACAGGCCGACCGGCCGGCCGTGGTGCAGATGCTCATCCGGGGCACCAGCCACCTGGCCGATTATGTTAAATTTCGTAAAAAACTCAACACCATTTCCGGGGTGCAGGGGATCCGGGTAAAGGAAATCAAGCCCAATGAAGCCACCCTGCTGGTGGAATACAAGGGCCAGGCCAAGGACCTGGCCGCCGCCCTGATGCTGCAAAACTTTGAAACTTTCGGCATCAATATTTTCGAGGTCACCCGGGATGCATTAAAAATCGAGCTGATACCGGGATAGAAAAAGAGGCCTTCAAAGCGCAGTGGATTTTTTCTTGACAGCCAATGCCGCCGGTGCTACTTGGATCTGGAAAAGCAAAGTTACAGGCACGTAGCTCAGGGGGAGAGCGCTACCCTGACACGGTAGAAGTCGGGAGTTCAAATCTCCCCGTGCCTACCATAAAAACAAGGGGGTTGCATAATTTTTTGCAACCCCCTTTGCTGCCTTTTCCTCCCGCTTGCCCCGGCGCCATGTCCTCTGCCCCTTGCACCCGGCGCCTAATACATGGCTTCGATCAGATCGCTGAAAGCCTCGTTGACGAATTTGCGCTTGACTTTCATGGTGGGGGTGACCTCACCGTCTTCTTCGTAAAGCTTTTTGGGCAGGATGGTAAATTTTTTGATCTGCTCGACCCGGGCCAGGGTCTCATTGACGGTGTTGATCTCACCCTGGATCAGCTGGTTGACCTCGGGGTGCCGGGTCAGATCCTTGTAAGTTGAAAACTGGATTTTGTGATCCTGAGCATATTTGACGACGTTGTCCTCATCGATCATGATCAGGCAGGTGAGGTATTTGCGGCCGTCGCCGATGACCACCGCATCGTTGATATAAACGCTGGCCTTGAGCTTGTTTTCAATGTACTGGGGCGTGATATTCTTGCCGCCCGCCGTGACGATGATGTCCTTTTTGCGGTCGGTGATTTTCAAATAGCCGTCTTCGTCAATCTCTCCCACGTCCCCGGAATGCAGCCAGCCGTCGACAATGGTTTCGGCGGTGGCTGCGGGGTTTTTGAAGTAGCCCTTGAAGACCCCGGGAGATTTCACCAGGATCTCGCCGTCAGCGGCGATTTTGATCTCAACCCCTTCCAGCGGCACCCCCACCGTACCGAATTTTACCCGGTCCGGCCGGGACGTTGTGGTCACCCCCGTCCCTTCCGTCTGCCCATAGCCTTCAATCAGGTTGACCCCGATGGACTGAAAAAAGTAAAGGATGTCCGGCGCAATCGGCGCCGCCCCGGAGTAGGCGATCCGGATGCGGTCAAAACCCATGCGCTCCTTGAGTTTGCGAAACACGGTAAAATGCGCAATTTTGTATAAAATTTCCAGGTAAAGCGGCACCGGCTTGAAATCCATTTTCAGCCGCGCTCGTTGGCGGCCGATTTTCAGGGCATTAAAAAACACCAGTCGCTTGAACCAGGTGGCATCGGCCATTTTGATCATGATGGCCGAATAATATTTTTCCCAGATGCGCGGCACCGCATGGCCGACGGTGGGCGAAATTTCGATCATATTCTCGGTCACCGTATCCGGCCGCTCAATGAAGTTGACGACATGCCCGACAGTGATGTGCCCCAGGACCGTAAACAGCTGCTCGAAAATATGGCACAGGGGCAGAAAGGACATGATTTCATCGGTGCCGTACATGGGATTGTCCGAAGTGATGGCCTTGCCCATCCACAGGCAGTTGCGGTGGGTCAGCATCGCTCCTTTGGGAGGGCCGGTGGTGCCGGAAGTGTAAATCAGCACCGAAAGATCGTCGGGTTGAATCTGCGCAATGCGCCGCTCAAACATCTGCGAATCCTCTGCGGCCGCTTTTTGCCCGATCTCCAGCAGCGCGTCAAAGGTCATGACCATCGGATCTTTAAACTGACGCAGCCCCTCGGTGTCCCAGACAATGACCTTGATCAAACTCGGCGCCTGGTCTTTGAAGTGCAGCCACTTGTCGAGCTGCTCTTCGTTTTCAACAAACAAGAATTTAGCTTCCGAATTGTTGACCACATATTCCACCTGGGGCCAGGCATTGGTGGAATAAATGCCGGTGGCCGCCGCCCCGCAGCATTGAATCGCCATGTCGGCATACACCCATTCAGGACAATTGTCGCCGATGATCGCCGCCCGGTCTCCCTTTTCAAGGCCCATGGACATCAGGGCGCAGGCGACCTGTTTCACGTTGCGGTGGTATTCGTTCCAGGAGATGTCACGCCACAGGCCGTATTCCTTCTTGCGCATGGCCACACGCTCTCCCCACTGGGCAACGGCCTCCAGAAACCTCCCCGGAACGGTCTGATTTAAATCTGCTGCCATGAAACTGCACCCCTTTTATCACATAACTTCGAAAAAATTTGTTTGAAATGGGTAGATTTTGTTCAAGGACAAGGCGCACGCTGTTTCAAAGGCGGAGCGTACACGTTCGCACATGAGCATTTTGAAACAGGGTGCAACGCGGTCATTGGACGAAAGATGCCAGTTTCAAACCAATTTTCAGCGCCAGGCCTTCTTCCTCTTCCACCGCTGATACCCCTTCAGTGAAGCCTCCGAGCGCACCCCCATGTAAAATTCCTTGACATCCTTGTCCTGCATCAGATCAGCGGCCCTGCCCTTCATAACGAAACGCCCGTTTTCCAGAATCAGCCCCACATCGGCAATGGACAGGGCCATGCGGGCATTTTGTTCCACCAGCAGGATGGTGACTCCCTGGGAGTGAATCGTCTTGATGATTTCAAAAATTTCTTTGACCAGCAGGGGAGAAAGTCCCAGGGAGGGCTCATCGAGCAGCAGCAGCCTGGGTCGGCTCATCAGGGCGCGGCCGATGGCCAGCATTTGCTGCTCGCCTCCCGAAAGGGTGCCGGCCCACTGGTTGACGCGATTCTTGAGGATCGGAAAATAGTGAAACACCCGCTCGAAATCTTCATTGATATCGTTTTTATCGTTGCGGGTATAGGCGCCCATCAGAAGGTTTTCTTTTACCGAAAGCTCTTCAAAAACTTCACGGCCTTCGGGCACCAGGGTGATGCCCAGGCGCACAATCGCATCGGTGTCCCTGCCGTCGATGCGCCGGCCCTCAAACTCAATGGTGCCTTTGTCCGGCTGGTCCTCGATCAGTCCCATGACGGTTTTGAGAATGGTGGACTTGCCGGCGCCGTTGGTTCCCAAAATGGCTGTAATGGTCCCCTCTTCAACGGTCAGGGAAGCCCCCCGGATAGCGTAAATCAGGTCGTAATAGGTCTCGATATTTTTTATTTCGAGCAGTGCGGCCATAAATTAGTTGACTGGTTGATTCGTTGATGGGTTGATTCAGACTTCAATAACTTCCCACTTCCGCATTCCGACTTCCCAATTCCTGGTCTTCCTCTCCCAGGTAAGCCTTGAGCACCTCCGGATGCTGCTGAACCTCTGCGGGAGTGCCCTCGGTGATGGGCCGTCCGAAATTGATGGCCAGGATGCGGTCGGAAATGTCCATGACCATGGTCATGTCATGTTCGATCAACAAAATGGTGACGCCCAGCTCATCCTGGATGTCCTTGACCCAGAAGATCATGTCCTGTTTTTCTTCCGCATTCATGCCGGCACAGGGCTCATCGAGCAGCAGCAGTTCGGGCTCCAGGGCCAGGGCCCGGGCCAGCTCCACCTGCTTCTGGGTGCCGTAGGGCAGCGCCCCCACCAGTTTGTTGCGTGCGGCCTGCAAATCCAGCAGATCGATGATCTCTTCGACTTTGCGGCGATGGGAGACTTCCTCTTTACCGGCAAAGGAGCGCCGGCCCCACATCAGGGCACCGTGCACAAGACCGGTTCTGATAAACTGGTGGCGGCCCAGCATGATGTTTTCCATGGTGTTGAGGTTGTTGAACAGCTCGATGTTCTGAAACGTGCGGGCAATGCCCAGCCGGGCGATGCGATCCGGCTTCAGGCCGTTGATTTTACGATCCTTGAAGTGAATTTCCCCGCGGTCAGCCTTGTAGATGCCGTTGATACAGTTAAACAGGGTCGTCTTGCCGGCGCCGTTGGGGCCGATAATGGCGTAGACTTCCCCCTTTTGGATGGCAAAGGAAACGCCGTCCAGCGCCTTGAGGCCCCCGAAGGAAATGCCCAGGTTTTTAACTTCAAAAAATGCCATCTGCCGCTATTCCCACCACCGCAATGCCGGGCGTCAGGCGGGGGTGCGGCTGCGCACCCCCGCCTGAAAACACCTGCCTGAACCCGCACCCTGCATTTTGCATTGCGGGTTATTTATAGTTGATATAATCCGTCTGGATCCAGTCGGTTAATATTTTGTACTTACCGTCCTTGGTGGCCCGGGACAGGAAGATCTCTCTTTGTCCCAGCCGGCACAAGGGATCATTGGGATTAAAGGGCTTGTAATTGACCCGTCCCATGATGCCCTGGAAATTCCGGATGCCTTCCATGGCCTTGACCAGGCGCTCGCGTGTCAGGTTGCGGCCCGCCCGGCGCAGCCCTTCCACAAAGGGTTCCGCGTAGGCAATCCCGGCGCAAAAAGTCAGTCCCCAGCGCTCGTCCTTGGCGGCGAACTTCTCAAAAGCATCTTTTTTGTACTTTTTCATCAGGGGCAGGGTCGGCTGATTCACATCCTCCACGTTGCCGATGCCCACCTGGGCGGGATCCATCATGCCGAAGCTGGCCAAAATGGTGCCCGCATACAGGCCCTTGGTTATGTACATCATCAGGGGCACATCCCCGCAGGTGGTGGTGGTCATCCACTGGGGGGCAAATTTCATGGCCTTGCCGGTCCCGATCAGCCGCGCCACGTGCCCGGGGGTCACAAACAACAGCACCGCGTCGGCCTTGGCCTTGCGCAGGGCCATGATATGGGGCTTCATGTCCTTGTCAGCCACGTTGACGGGAACCTCGGCGGCCAGCTTCATGCCCTCCTTGGTCATCTGCTTGCGGGCGCCCACCAGGCCCATTTTGCCATAATCGTCGTTCTGGTAGACGATGGCAATGTGTTTTTTGCCCATTTCCTCCGCGGCATAGCGCACCAGCACCTGGGCGTCACCGGAATACAGGGGATAGATGGTAAACAAATATTTTTGGGGCGGATCCACCCAATGGGCCGAACCCGTCGAAGGCGACAGCCAGGGAATCTTTCTTTTCATCAGGTAGTCTTTCACCGCCAGCCCGGGAGCGGTACCGACCCCCGAAACCCAGGCAAACATGCCGATGTCCTCCTGCAGCTGCTTGACGCCGGCCTTGGTCTTGGCCGGGTTGTAAGCGTCGTCAAAATAGTGGTGCACCAGTTTGCGCCCGTGAATCCCGCCTTCGGCGTTGATCATCTTGAAATAGGCGTCGGTGCCCCGGGCCACCGCCCCCCAGGGCGCCGCCGGGCCGGTCTGCGGGCCCCATTGCCCGACATGAATCTCGGTGTCGGTAACGCCCTCTTCCGCCATGACCGGAAATGTCAGGCCGAAAACGACGGCCGTCATGATTACAATTGCCCATAACCCTTTGTTGCTCATGCCCGTGCTCCTTTCTTTTGTAAGTTAGACTTTCTTTACATAATGCCTGGCGAACAGCCCGCTGGGACGAATGCAAAGTACCAGCACAATGACGGCAAAGGCCACCACCGATTTGAACTCGATGGAAACGTAGCCGCCGAATAATTGTTCGATGATGCCCACGATATAAGCGCCGAAAACCGCCCCGGGCAAAGAGGTCATTCCCCCCACCACAGCCCCGGCAAAGCCTTTGAGCATGGGATCCCACATCATGTAAGGTTCCACCAGCACCGGCGCGATCAGCAAACCGGCGACACAGCCCACCACCGAAGAGATGCCCCAGGTGACCATGCGCAGCCGGTTGGTTTTGATCCCCATCAACCGGGCCGCAATTTCATTTTGCTGGGTGGCTTTCATGGCCACGCCGACTTTGGAATACCGGAAAAAAAGAAACAGAATCAGCATGATGGCCAGCGCCACCACCAGGGTGAGCATGTCCAGGGTGCTGATGAATATGTCGCCGATGACAATGCTGTCGTAAGATGAAATGGGAAACGGCATCGCACGCTGGTCGGCGCCGAATTTCCAGGAAACGATGCCGATCAGCATCATTTCCATGCCGATAGTGATGATGATCAACCCCAGCACGTTGGGCTCTTTGGCCCGCCGCAAAATGGCGAATTCAAGAAAACATCCCAGCAGCATGGCAAAAACGAGGGTCGCCGGAAAAGCGATGTAAGAGGGCAGCCCATAGGAGTCCAGCAACAGGTAGGCGACAAACACCGGCAGCAGGGCCATTTCTCCCTGGACAAAATTGGGCACCTCCGAAGCCTTGTAAATCAGTACCATGCCAAGACCCATCAGTGCATAGGAGCTGCCCACGGCGATCCCGCTGAGAACCATCTGCAAAAAATCAACCATAACTCCACCTGCATTGAGCTAAAACGGCCATGTTTTCCAATATTTCTTGGTGCGAATCCAGATTCCGAAAATTCCCAGAGGCTCAAAGAGCATGATCAGAATCAAAATCGAGCCGAACACGATCAACTGGATATTCGAAACCCCGGTCAGGGAAAAATATTTCTGTGACAAAATTTTCAGCCATTCTCCGACATAGGGAATTTCGAGGATATTGCGCAGCTCCAGGTCCAGCCAACTGAGCAGGACCGCTCCTGCAATCGGGCCCAGCATGGAGCCCAGTCCGCCGACCACGGCCATGGTCAGAAACATGATGGACATGAACAGGCTGAACAGCTCGGGTTCGATAAAGCGCAGCACAAAGGCGTAAAGGCCGCCGGCGATGCCGGCATAAAAAGCACTGACGGCAAAGGCCAGGGTTTTATAATATACCAGATTGACCCCGATGGTCTCCGCGGCGATATCCGCATCGCGAATGGAAATAAAGGCCCGGCCCACCTTGGTTTTAATTAAATTGCGGGCAA
The DNA here is from genome assembly GCA_964527835.1 of uncultured Desulfosarcinaceae bacterium. GTDB lineage: Bacteria > Desulfobacterota > Desulfobacteria > Desulfobacterales > JAFDCJ01 > JAFDCJ01. The sequence goes on from CAZGNV010000032.1 coordinate 29,943, forward strand.
AAACCGCCAGCACCACGGTCAGCGGAATCAACAGGAAATAAAAATCCCGGTCGCTGTCCAAATGCCAGGGACCGATGATCAAGTCCGGCGTATGCAGCCCCTGTCTTTCACCGAACAACTCGATTTTGCCGATGATCTGGGTAATGGTCAGCCCGAAGCCGAGGGTGGCGATCGCCAGGTAGGGGCCCTCCAGCCGCAGGGCCGGCATTCCCAGGGCAAAACCGAACAGGGCCGCAATCAAAGCGGCTGTCGGCAGGGCCAGCAGAAAGGGAAAATGCAGCCGGGTCATCAGGACAATGGTGCCATAGGCGCCGATGGCGAAAAACCCGGCATGCCCCAGGGAAATCTGCCCGGTATAGCCCACCAGGAGATTCAGCCCGATGATGACGATAATGTTAATGGCCACGTAATTGGCCATGTATATGTAATAATTCTTAAAGACAAAGGGAAATGCCGCCAGAAAGACGATCAGCGCACAGAACCAGAAAACCACCACGCCGGAAGTAAACAGCTGCACATCTTCATAATAGTCCCGTTTCATGTCCATGGGCGCAAGTCCTTATCCAAACGTTGCCGAACGGAAAAATAAACCGGTTTAACTTACCAGAAGCCGATCGCATGTCAATACCAAATTGCAGCAACCCGTGAGGGACGCAACTTTTATGGTGAAATTGCGCCCAACCGCCGTATCTAGGCCTGGGGCTGCATGGCCGCCCGTTTTTCACGCCGGATCAGATACAGGTTGCGGGTGTAGATAAAAATCCCCATGGACTGGCCCAGGATAAATACCGGGTCCTTGCGGTAGACGGCATAGGCCAGCAACAACAGGGAGCCGGCGATACTCAGGTACCAGAACAGCAGCGGCACGATACTTTTGCCGGCCCGCTCGCTGGCCAGCCATTGCACCAGGAAGCGGGCGGAGAAAAGCAGCTGGGCAAAAAATCCGATCCCTAACCATATTTTACTCATGGTGTTTTACTTCCTTTTCGTAGCAGGCAGCGAAGTCGTTTTGACCCGGGGAGATATCATCCGGTGCTGCAGCCACCGCACCGCCAGGGTATCCAGGATGCCGATCCACAAACGGTTGGAAATACCGTAGCTTGTGCGACCGTAGCGGCGGGGGCGGTGGCCGACGGGCATTTCGACAATTCGGGCACAGCCGGCGATGCGGATCAAGGTGGGCAAAAAGCGGTGGAAGCCGTCAAAGGGCACCAGTTGCTCGATGCAGGCCCGGCGAAAGACCCTCAATGAGCAGCCCACATCGGTCACCTGTTCATGGGTCAGCCAGTTGCGAAAGCCGTTGGCGATGCGCGAGGACACCCGACGGATGACGCCGTCGCGCCGCTTGCGCCGCACCCCGTTGACCATGTCGCAGTTTTCATGCACCAGCCGTTCGATTAGCCGTGGCAGATCCGCGGGATCGTTCTGCCCGTCCCCGTCAAGGGTTGCCAGGACACTGCCGCGGGCATGACAAAACCCCGCATACAGGGCGGCGGACTGGCCGCAGTTGTGGTCCAGGGCCACATACTGGTGACGGGCATCTTCCTGAGTGAACCGCCTGATCTGCTCCAGGGTGCTGTCGGTGGAGCCGTCGTCCACCCAGATGCATTCCCAACGGTAGGGCTGCGGATCCATGACCGCATCGATCTCATCGCGCAGCAAGACCACGTTGCGGGCCTCGTTTTTAAGCGGGATGATGATGCTCAAATCGAGATCGGGCATGCTTTCTTTTTCTGGAGCCTGCATTTTCACCTGCGTGCCGGGAGGTGGCAACTGCGTAACGGTTGCATAATCAATAGCTGCTCAACCAGATCTGGCGAATTTGCGACCGATTGAGCGCAATATGCGTTTTGGTTGAGCGTCATTGTCCATTTGGGGGGAAAAGCCAGCGGATCGGTGGGCGTTAAAAATTTAAAGCTGTCTGAGGCGCTTGCGCCGAGTTCTTTAAATTTAGCCCACCGATCCGATGTTTATCCGCCTCTGGCGGAGCACCCCAAATGGACACCGGCAGCGAGGCCAAAATGCATATTGCGCGCCGCCGGTTGCCATTTTTGGCGAACTTGCCCCAATTCAGTTTAAGGGACTAATATCAGCGAAAAAACCCTTTGTACAGGATTATCTGAACCGGCAGGCCGGCGCCGGCCCCTATTCCTGGTGCTTGTGCGGGGTGGTCCCGTGGGGATGGGCATGCACGTGCCGATGCACGTGCAGCTGCTCGTCGATGAGGATGGCGCCGTTTTGCATGGTGTAAATCACATCGGTGGTGGTGGCCAGAAAATCAAGGTCATGGGAAATAATCATGTAGGAAAGTTTCAAGGCCTGCAGGATGCGGGTAATTTTTTCCCGGGTCCGGCTGTCCAGACCGTTGATGGGCTCATCGAGCAGCAGCACTTCCGGCTCCATGGCCAGTACCGTGGCCAGGGATACCAGCCGTTTTTCTCCGCCCGACAGCTTGAAGGTGATGCGGTCTTCAAAACCGTTCAATCCCAGATCGGCCAGCGTGCGGCGTGCAACGGCGACGGCCTCGCTTTTGGATTTTCCCAGATTCAGCGGGCCGAAAGCCACGTCTTCGAGCACCGTGGGAGAAAACAGCTGATCGTCTGAATCCTGAAACAGCAGCCCGATTCGGCGGCGCACGGCGATAAAGTCCCTTTCATCGCGGACGGGCTTGCCGAAAATCCGGATTTCACCGGCCGTCGGTTTCAACAGCCCCATGATGATGTGCAGCAGGGTCGTCTTGCCGCTGCCGTTGGGCGCCACCAGCCCCAGGCGCTCTCCGCGGCTGAAATGCAGCTTGAGATCCTTGAGGACCGGTGCGCCCCCCGGGTAGCCGAAGGTGATCCCCTGCAGATCGATGAGGGATTCGGTGCTGTTCATATCCCGGCTCCGGTCGGACAGTATTCCAGAATGATCAGGACGATGATCAGCATAGTCATTAACATCATAAAAATCCAGGTGTTGCGGTCGGCTTTAAACGTCTGCAGACTGTAAAAGCGGCCTTTGAACCCCCGGCATAGCATGGCCTGATGTACCCGCTGGGCCCGCAGCGCCGCCCGCACGAAAAGCATACCGATGACATGGGCATAGGTCCGGTAGCTGTGCAGACTGGTCTTGGGGCGAAAGCCGCGGATTTTGGCCGCCCGGATCAGGCGTTGATATTCCTGTTCAATAACAAATATATAGCGATAAGTCATCAACAGAAGATAAACAATCTTGCCGGGAACCCGCAGCTGCTTGAGCGCGTGGCCCAGGGTGGCGAATGTCATGGTCGCTACCAGGGCGATAAAAGCCAGCAGGATCGCATTGGATTTCAGTGTAATCTGGGCCGACAGAACAACCCCCGCCCGGGAGACAGAAAACCCGCCGCTGGCAAACAGCGGCGCGCCCCCATAGGTCAGCGGTACCACGGCCCACAGCAGGAGGATCAAGCCGTTGACCAGCACCAGCCGTTTGGCGACCGCCTTGAAATTCAAACCGGCCATGACCACCAGCCCAATCGAGACGGCCACGGCCAGCAGCAAAACCGGGAACTGCCGGGAAAAAGCGACCACAAAGCAGTAACCGGTGACCACGCAAATCCGGATTCTCGGATCAAGCCGGTGGACAATGCTCTGACCGGTGGTAAAAGGTTCGGAGATCATGCAAGTCTGCCCGTTATTCCCTCTTTTTGCGGTAACGCATATAGGCCGCCAGGCCCATCAATCCAATGATATAGCCGATACCGCCGAGGACATCACCCAGCGTCGGGCCCGTCTGGTGCAATTCGGCCAGCATTTTAAAAAGGGGCTTTAATTTCTTGTCCAGGGCTTTTTCCACCAGGGCCTCGATTTGCTTCGCATCCGGCCCGGATAAAACCGGCGCTGCCGGCGCCGACGATGATTGCGGGACAGCCGTACCGGTTGCACCCGGCTTGCTTTGCACCCCCTGGGTTTGTGCCTCTTCGCCGGTGCTGTCACCGGCCGGCGGCATGTCGGACACCGGCAGGATCCATTGTGCCCGGTGGCCCATGCCGGCTTGCAGGACGATATGCAGCTCCGTGCGCCGGGGAATTTTAAATGAAAATTCGCCCTGCCCGTCGGTCTTGCCCCGCAGCAGCTCTTGGCCCCCGGCATCGGTGACCGTAATCAGCCCGTCTTTTACTTTCCGGCCGCCGCTGAACTTGCTTTCCACGTAAACCGTATCGCCCTCGACCCAGGCAAACACGCTGACCCGGTGGGCCTGGGCGCTGCCTGTCAGCACCAGCAACCCCGTTACCATTAAAAACAAAATCCTGATGCCCTTGTCCATAAATAATTTCATACCACTACCCCAGCAGTTCCGGATAGACTTTCTGTAAAAATCCCACGCACATCGCCGTAATGATCCCCTCGATGACCATCACCGGCAGGTGGGCTGCGATAACGATACCAGCCACGTGCAAAAAAGTTTTTTCAGTGAACATCAGCGCCAGTCCCACGAAAACCGCCGCCAGCAAGACCGCGAAAAAACCGCAGGCAAATGCGCCGATCAGGGCCAGCGTACCGGAGCGGCGAATAAGGGGCCGGAACATGAAATAGCACAACACCGCCGGCAGGGCCATGATCACGGTGTTGACCCCCAGGGCGGTAATGCCTCCGAACTGGAACAGGACAGCTTGCAAAATCAAGGCCGTCAGGATAACGGGAAACGCCGCCCAGCCCAGTATCAGTCCGACAATGCCGTTTAATATCAAATGCACACTGGAGGGTCCGATCGGAACGTGGATCAGCGAAGCCACAAAAAAGGCCGCTGACAGAATGCCGGCCTGGGCAATATGGTCGTAATCCAGTTTTTTCAGACCAATGGCCGTGCCGGCCACTGTCAGCGCCATACCCGAAACGAGCACCGGTGCAGACAGGACGCCTTCTGAAATATGCATGGCAGTAAGTCCGTTGTCAATTGTCCATTGGTTGTATTTGCAATCCCATCCGCTTTTAAACACATCGCATAGAGCGCACGGCTCACAGATCATTGCAAAAATGATTATAATCCATCAGACTATCAGCTAATTCCCGGAATTTTGCAAGTCCTGAAACCGCACCCAGATCACCGCACCCAGCTCCACATCCTTGTCCTGACCGTCGCGTTTTATTTTGTAATCCGCAGTGGTCAGGGCGGCAAATCCCCACCATCCGGCCATGGGTGCGGCATAGGTAAAAACTCCGTTCACGTCTGCCTTGATGGTCTGGGCGATCATGTATTCGGTAGGTGCCGTGTACCGTTTGCTGCGGTTGTAATATTCGACTTCAACCTCGGCAAACGGTACGGGTTTGCCGTCGAGCATGACAATTCCCTGAAACACATTTCCGGCGTACAGGGCGAATGGCTTTGACAGGGGAACAATTTCCGTTTTTAGCCCGACAGGTTCATCCCAGCCCTCGTCGTCGCCGAAGGCGGTCACAACGGTCTTGGTATAGTGAATGATAAAAGAGTCTTCGGCCGGCTCCCAGTATGGCTCGGGCTGCATGTAAAACAGGTAGATCCCGGGCCGTTTCACGGTGTAGTCCATCTTCCAGGCTTTTTTGCCCATCACCTGGGCCGGCTGCAGGGAGCCTGTCAGATTCCGTTTCTTGCCGTTGGCCTGCACGCCAAAATATTTGGGCTTGACCAGCTGCATGCCAATGCCTTCAAACGGGTGTGAAAATGACAGAACGATGTTCACCGTTCGACTCTCCCCTTGCATGACCATGGAATCTGACGGGATCACCATGCCGAAATGCGCCCCGGCCGTCCCGGAAAGCATCCCTGAAAAAACCAGCCCCATGAACAACCACATCGCTTTTTTCATTATCGCCTCCTTTGCCATGGCATAAAAAAAGCCACGAAATTAGGGTGCCTTCCTGGCACAACCTTCATGGCTTAACTTAAATTCTAATTTTTGATGTGTCTGCGCTGCAAGCTTCAGCCTGCCGTTGCCGGTGCGCGGAGAACAACATACCTTTCCGTCACCTGCCCAATTTCATTATCCTGTCGCCGACAGGATGTCAAGCCAAAATTTGACGTCCTTTGGGCCGTGGTTATATTGAGGTCAAACGCCGTGGCCGGGTCAACATGCCGCTTGACTTAACCGCCGAAAGCCTCTAAGGAAAGTACCCATGCCTTTGCCGGCCGCTATGCATCCCCGGCACACATCCGGCATGATCCGTCATGATACGCAAGAAAAAAAACAAGAAAGTCCCCTTGGGCAAAAAACCATTTCTGGTGTTAAGCCGCAGGGCCATCGCCGGCTGGGCGGCAGCTTTCTTTTTCATCTGTGCCTGGATGTTTGCCATCGGGGTGCTGGTGGGACGCGGGACCGCCCCGCTCAAATTTGACACCGCCAGCTTGCAGAAAAAGCTTGCATCCGTGCGCAGCGATGTTGAAAAATCTGCAGCAAAGCGCAAAGCAAGCCAACCGGCACCGGTCAAGAAAAAAACCAGCCTTGATTTTTACGAGGCGCTGAAGGAAAATCGCGAAGATGCCAAAATTGAAAAACCGGCACCGGGACGAATCGTCAGCAAAAAAATAACGCCGGCACCGGCAAAACCGTCTGCCCGGCAAAAAAAGCCGGCATCGTCCCCCTCGGCGCCAACCCGGAAACCAAGCGTTAAAAAAGAAACGGCACCGCCGACAGTGGCGAAAAAACCCGCGCAGCCGATGCCGGCCCCCAAAACCAAAACCGCTCCCGCCGCGCCGGGATACACCATCCAGGTGGCCGCAGTCAAAGCCGCGGCCGATGCCGACCGGCTGGTGGCCCGGCTTAAAAAAAGGGGGTTTGCCGCCTACCGCGCCATCGGGAAAATTCCCGGCAAGGGCATCTGGTACCGGGTGCGGGTCGGTAAATACCCCAGCAGAGCCGCTGCCCGCGCCACGATGGAAAAGCTGAAAAAAAAAGGAATGAAGCCGATTCTGCTAAAAAGATAGGGGCAGGGTACAAGGTGCCAGATGCAGGGTGCAAGGTAAACGGAGTGATACCGCCTATAATCGACGGCTCCGTAAAAAGTCATTTTCGAGCGACATCAACCCTTTGCGGAAAAAGAGCGGTGAAGGGTTGAGCGTTAAAAATTGCAAGCGGTTTGAGGAGCTGGCGACATCCCTATTTTTAAACGGACAACAAACCACGGACAACGGAGATTTGGATTATGAAAATCACCAAGGATGAAGTCTTGTATGTTGCCGACCTGGCACGCCTGGACCTGGACGAGGCGGCCATCGAGACCTTTGCCGGGCAGATCGGGAAAATTCTGCAATATGTCGACACCCTCAATGAGGTCGACACCCGGGGCATCCGGCCCACCTCCCATGCGATCTTTTTGACCAACGCCTTTCGCGAAGACGATCCAAAGCCGCACCTGGAACGCGAGCAGGCCCTGGCCAATGCGCCGGAAAAAGACGACGGCAGCTTTATCGTGCCCAGGGTCATTGAATAGAGATGAATTGGGAAGTCGGAATGCGGAAGGGGAAAATAAAGACCCTTGTAATTAGGAAAACAGGAGAACTATCGCGTGAAACTATACGAACTGACTATTTCAGAAGCTCACCGGCTGCTGAAAAACCGGGAAATTTCCTCACAGGAGCTGACCGATGCGGTCATCAATCGCATCGGAGCCGTTGACGACCGTATTGGCGCCTTTATCACGGTCTCAAAAGAAATGGCTCTGGAGCAGGCCGATCAGGCCGACAGGATGATCGCCGACGGACAATGTCAGGCGCTGACCGGCATCCCGCTGGGAATCAAAGATCTCATCTGCACGCAAGATGTTGCCACCACCTGCGGCTCGAAAATCCTGGAAAATTTCGTGCCGCCCTATGATGCCACGGTCATCCGGAAATTAAAAGCGGCCGGGGCCGTGATCGTCGGCAAGCTGAACATGGACGAGTTTGCCATGGGGTCGTCGACGGAAAATTCAGGACTGAAAATCACCCGCAATCCCTGGGACACCGAGCGCATTCCCGGCGGTTCCAGCGGGGGATCGGCGGCGGCCGTGGCGGCCGACATGTGCCTGGGCGCCCTGGGCTCGGATACGGGCGGTTCCATCCGCCAGCCGGCTTCCCACTGCAGCGTGGTGGGCATGAAGCCCACCTACGGCCGGGTGTCGCGCTTGGGCCTGGTGGCCTTTGCCTCCTCGCTGGACCAGATCGGCCCGCTGACCAAAACGGTGACCGACTGCGCCCATCTGCTGGGGACCATTGCCGGGCACGATCCGGCGGACTCCACCTCGGTGCCCCGGCCGCCCGAAGACTTCCTGCTTGCCCTGGAAGACCGCCTGAAAGGAGTGACCGTTGGAATTCCCCGCGAGTACGCCGCCGCAGAGGGCCTGGATCCGGCTGTTCAGTCGGCGGTCAATGACGCCGTCGGGGTGCTCGAATCACTGGGTGCCCAACGGGTAGAAGTTTCCCTGCCCCACACCCGCTACGCGGTAGCCGCCTACTATGTCATCGCGCCCTCGGAGGCCAGCTCCAACCTGGCCCGCTACGACGGGGTCAAATACGGCTTTCGCAACACGCAGAACACCGACCTGATGAGCATGTACCGCCGCACGCGCTCCAAGGGGTTCGGTGCCGAAGTGCAGCGGCGCATCATCATCGGCACCTATTGCCTTTCGGCCGGCTACTATGACGCCTACTACGGCAAAGCTTCCCAGGTGCGCACCCTGATCACGGAGGATTTCAACAAGGCCTTTGAAACCTGTGATGTCATCGCCTGCCCGGTAGCGCCCACGCCGGCCTTTAAAATCGGGGAAAAAATCGAAGATCCGCTGACCATGTATCTTTCCGATGTTTTTACCCTGGCGGCCAACCTGGCGGGCATTCCCGGCATGTCGGTGCCGTGCGGATTTTCGGCCGACGGCCTTCCCATCGGGCTGCAGTTGATGGGCCGCCATTTTGACGAAGCCATGCTTTTGAAAGTGGCCTACGCCTATGAACAGGCGACGCAGTTTCACAAACAAAAGCCGCGGATGGCGCAAAGCGCATAGTGCAAAGCGCAGAACGCAAAACGTGGAAACTCTGTGTATTGAATAAGTTAGCGCGGCAAGTCTTGACAACAACCAGACTATCAAAGGAAAAGACCCATGACGACGGTTCAACCGGAAGGTGAAAATCTGAGAAAAGCGGTCAAGTGGATTTCCGAAGAGCGCAAATACGGTAAGGGAGAAAAAAAGCCTTCCGCCCTGATCGAGGAGGCCTGTATGAAGTTTAACTTGTCTCCCAAGGATGCTGAGTACCTGATGAAATTTATCCAGCACGAAAAATCATAAACCCTTTGCGCCTTTAATTGTCCCCTATCAAATTTGAGATCAACCCCATGTCTCGGATCAAAATACTGCCGGAAATCCTGTCCAACAAGATCGCCGCCGGCGAGGTGGTCGAACGGCCCGCATCGGTGGTCAAGGAGTTGGTGGAAAACGCCCTGGATGCCGGAGCCACCCGGATCCTGGTGGAGGTGGAAAACGGCGGACGGACGTTGATCCGGGTCTCCGACAACGGCTGCGGCATGGGCCATGACGATGCCCTGCTGGCCATCGAACGCTACGCCACCAGCAAAATCCATGACGACAGCGATCTTTATTCCATCCGCACCCTGGGCTTTCGCGGCGAGGCCCTGCCCAGCATCGCGGCCGTGTCGCGCTTTGCCCTGGTGAGCCGGGAGGCTGAGGCGGATGCGGGCATCGAAATCCTGGTTGACGGCGGCAAAATCAAAAAAGTGTCTGAAATCGGCGCTCCTGCGGGCACCATGGTGACGGTCAAACAGCTGTTTTTCAATACTCCGGCCCGGCGCAAGTTTTTAAAGGCCACCGCTACGGAAATGGGCCATATCGCCGACACGCTGTCCGGCATCGCCCTGGGAAATCCGCAGGTCGGGTTTCGGCTGATTCATAACGCCAGGACCGTCAAAAACTGGCCGCCTACCGAGGCGGCCGTCCAGCGCATCGCGGGCGTGCTCGGTGCTGAATTGAAAGACAATCTTTACGAAACCGACTTTGAAAACCAGGGCATTGCCGTCTCCGGCTGGCTGGGCGCCCCCCGGATGGCCCGCAAAACCGCCGGCGGGTTGTATGTTTACGTCAACGGCCGGCGGGTGCGCGACCGCATCATCGCCCATGCGCTGTTGGAGGGCTATTCTCAGCGTCTGGTCAAGGGACGCTTTCCGGTGGCCGTGCTGTTTTTAAAAGTGCCTTTTGACGAGGTGGACGTCAACGTGCATCCCACCAAAAACGAGGTGCGCTTCGCCCGCCAGCGCGAGGTTCACGAAACCGTGCGGCGCACGGTGGCCCAAACCCTTTACGAGGCCGATCGACCGGGTTGGCGGCCGGCCGAATCCCTAGGCGGTGGTGCCGCTCGAACACCGAGTCGCATTGCGGAAACTGTGCCAACAGAATTCGGAAGGCGGAAGGGGGAAGGCGGAGACTGGAAGTCGGAAGTCGGGATGCGAAATGCGAAAAGGCAAAAATGGCAACCTAAACAGGGAAGTCCCCCGGGACATGTCGCCACTCGCTTTTCCCAAACCCCTGTCTGGCAGCCAAAGCGCTTCGGCGATCTGCGGATCATCGGTCAGCTGCACAACACCTACATCGTCTGCGAGGGTGACGATGGGCTGGTTTTAATTGACCAGCACGCCGCCCACGAGCGCATCCTGTTTGAACGCTTCCAGGCCCGCACTGCCGGCTCGCGCCCCGCGGCCCAGCGCCTGCTGGTGCCTGAAACCGTGGAGCTGGGCTTTCGGGAAGCCGGGGTGCTGGAAAAGATGCTCCCCGAACTGGAAAAACTGGGCCTTGAAATCGAGCCTTTCGGCGGCAACAGTTTCGTGGTCAAAGCCGTGCCGGCCCTGCTGGCCGAACGCCAAGCCGGCCCCCTGGTAATCGAACTTGTCGAAAACATCGTGCAAATCGGCACCGGCCCGGGACTGGAGCAGATGCTGGACGAATGCCGGATGGTCATGGCCTGCCACGGCGCCATCCGGGCCCACCAGGCGCTTTCAGAGCCCCAGATCAAAAAACTGATAGACCAGCTGGAGGCCTGCCAAAACCCCTCCCACTGCCCCCACGGCCGGCCCACCTGGATTCGCTACGATTTTCGCAGTCTCGAAAAATCCTTTCAGCGTATAGTTTAAAAATCACAGCGATAAACAATGCTCTTTTAAAAATGCATTGCAATTATACAATCGCATTGTATATTAGCCATTATGAAAAAAAGATTTTTGAAATACAAGGATCGAGTCAAAACCGGTCCGGGTAAAATTGATGAAAACATCAAACTAGCCCGTAAGCAGAGAGTGAAAAAATACCGCTGAAAACGCATATTACTGATACCAGAGGCTGGTTTTTTTATAAAAATTCCTTGACTTTATGGTTTTTGCGATCTATGATTCAAGGACATGGCCGCGGTCAGCTCGAAAAGATGAAAGAAATTAGGCTATTAGGCGGGGCTATCGCCCCAAAGAGCTGAAGCGGCTGGATTTTGGCCCGGAAAGGGGGTGAAAAGGCGCGAAATTACTGGGCAAAACGGAAATTATAGGCAAATCAATTTTACTTTTTACGTTGAGGAGGAAAATCTAGATGAAGAAACTTGCTATATTGATTGCGGCAATCGCACTAGTCGCCTTCACCGTGCCGGCCATGGCCGTGGACTGGAATTTTTACGGCAATGCCCGGATGGCGACCTACTGGACATCCAACAACCTGAGCCAGTCCGCTGCCACCGACGAAGTCGACGGCCTGCAGTGGGACTTCCAATCCAACAGCCGGATCGGCGCCAAGATCAAGGCCGACAAGATCAAGGCCCAGTTCGAGTTCGGCGTCAGCGAAACCAACGTGTCCTCGCGGCGCCTTTACGGCGTGTGGAACTTCGGCGCCGGCAGCCTGAAAATCGGCAAGGACTACACCCCCATGAGCCAGTTCATCTCCGGTCAGGTGTTTGACGGCGACCTCGGTCTGCTGGGCATCGGCACCAACTACGGCAGCCGTCACGGCCAACTGGCCCTGAGCTTCGGCGGTTTCAACATCGCCCTGATCAACCCGAGCAGTTCCAGGCCTGTCGGTCTTGGTACGGGCTCACCACGCGAGTACCTGCCCAAGCTGGAGGCCTCCTGGGGCATGGGTTTTGACACCTGGAATTTTGCTCTCCAGGGCGGTGTGCAGACCTATGAGGTACAAGACGCCATCTCGCTTAAAAATGGAAAGAAAAACGACATCGATGTAACCTCCTGGACCCTCGGCGCCATGGCGGGCTTCAACTTCGGCCCGGCCTATGTCAAGGCCGCCGCCAGTTACGCCGTGAACCCCGGCAACGCCGGCTGGAACATTCCAGGCCTTCACAACCAGGGCGGTTTGGCGGCCTGGGATGGCGATGATGATATCGATGATACCGATTCGATCATGGGCGCCATCGTGGGCGGCATCAAAGTCAGCGACATGCTGAGCTTTGAAACCGGTTTCGGATATCGCAACGACACCCCGGATGAACTCAAGTGCTCGACGAGCTGGGCCTGGTACGGACAGTCGGTCATCGTGCTGGCACCGGGCGTTTTCCTGGTTCCGGAAGTCGGTTACTTCGCCAATGGCAAATCCATGACGGGTACCAAACAGGGCAACCAGTGGTACGGCGGCGGCAAATGGCAGATCAATTTCTAACCTGTCAGGCCGCACAGCTTAGCGTTTAGCTAAGTCAGTTGAAAATAAAAAAACCCGGGGCGGAAGCCCCGGGTTTTTTTATTGGCTGCACCGGACAATTCACACCTTTAACCCGAAGTGCAACAACACATCATTGCCGGGCGCCCGCCTTCTCCAGCCCTCCCAGCTCATAGGCGATGATCGTGCTCTTGGGCTTGCCGATCAGAATCACCCGCCCTTCTTCGAGCACTACGGCGGCCACCAGTTCCACCTGCCCGTCGTTGTCGAAGTCGCCGACCGCAAAATCCTGGATGTAGCCCGATATCTGGCGGGTTTGCCAGTTCGGCACCAGGCCGATGCCGTCCCAGGTCAAGGCCACGAATTCGGACTTGGTGAATTTGCGAAACTCCAGCTTGCGGCCGGAAAGGTCATGGTTGCGGGCGGTAATCACCAGGCTGTCCCGGTCTGCGGCGGGCTTGAAGACGGTCAGCCGCAAAGGCAGGTAAATCCGGTTTTCCTGATCGCCCGCCTCCCGCATGGAACCGAGATAATGCAGCATGGAGCCGCCGTAGCGCTCGCTGCCGGCCCAGAGGATCTTACCCGAGGCCCCGATAACCCGCAGCCTGTCATTGGGCTTGTAAGCCACCGCGATCTCCTGGCCGTCGTTGCGGATATCGCCGATGCTAAATCCCAGCAGGTTGGTCTCCCGGGGGGTCTTGATGACATCGCCGGGCACATACCGGCCGTTTTGCCACTGCATCTCATATATCTTGCCCGCATAGGGTTTGCCGACCGGCGGCCGCTGGCCGAGCAGTATCTTTCCCCGGGCCGGGGTTCGCACCACCCGGTAGATCCAGGGGCTGTCATCGGTGATGTTTACAAAATTCTGTCCGTCAAATTCGAGCACGAACGAAGTGACCACGTTTTTTTTGGCATTCAAAGCGCTCACAAAGATTTCCGCCCTGCCGTTGTCGTTGATGTCGCCCACATCCACACCAGTGGGTTTGCGGCTGCCGGGGGCTGCAATCTCCTTGACACGCTGAAAACGCCCCTGGGCGGCCCGGTAGATAATCACCGCCTCGGGGGTGACCGTCACTGTTTCGATTTGGCCGTCGCCGTCCACATCCCCCAGGGCAAGCCCGTTGATGCGATGCTTGAAATTGGCGCTTTTCCAGAACTTCTGCCGGAACACCCGCACCCCCTCGGACCCGATCACCCGCAAGTCGTCGTCCTGTCCCCTCCCTTCGCTGATGAATCCCTGCTCTTTCAGGATTTTTTCCGGATGGGCGCGCGTGTCGGTTTTGGGAGCTGTCGATCCGACAGCCGGCGGGGCAGCGCTGGCCGCCGGCGGGGCGGTCGGCTGTTTTTGGGCCACCGCCCGGCCGAACAGCCGGCGGTTGATGTCGGCGGCGATGCCATCGATTTTAGCAATGATCCCCCCCAGGGTGGGACTCTGGTCGAAAAAAGTCAGGGTGGGGCCGCCGCCGGTGATATCCACCGTTTTGGCATCGATGCTCACGTTTTCTCCCAGCACCGTCAGGCTGCCGAACAGCACATAATCAACCTTGAGTTCAGCGCCGATCTTGCGCGCCTGGGCCTCGGTCACCGCGCCGGAGAGGTCCGCTGACTTCAAAGCCGCTTCCACGGTCTGCCGTTCGATGACCGCCACCTCCCCCTCTTTGGCCAGCCGGGTGGCGAGCATGTCATAAATGCCGTCGCGCAGAAATGTCAGGTCCTTTTGGGCGTTGATTTTAAAGGGCAGCAACGCCAGGCGCTTTTGCCCGGCAGCGAAAATGAGATGATCGCCTGCCATTGCGAATATTGTTATGGATGCCAGAAACAGACTTATTATTTTTAATGGTTTCAAAAAACATCTCCTCAATGAATCGGCCCCTTTCGTAGGTTGGGTTGAGGAACGAAACCCAACATCATGCGAGCCGCAGATTATTATATTTTGCTTCAATTGGACTTGATCTATTCATACCCTACAACAGCATCAAATTCTATTTTATTGTCGGCTCCCCAATTAATATCATACATTTGCTTGTGCACATAGCGATGAAAGCTGGAATAGTTCCAATCACGCGGCGCTTTTACCAACCCGTGTCTGACAGGATTATAATGGATGTATTCAACATGTCGCCTTAAATCATCCTGGGTTCGTATCAGGTGCTCCCAGAACCGTCGCTGCCAAATTGGTTTTTCATTTTTCCTTAATCTGGATGCGAAATTTGGATTTCTTGTTGGGTTTCGTTCCTCAACCCAACCTACAAAGTCGAATTGGCGGCTGAAATGACTCTTAATCAAACGCCAGCGGGTGGAAAAATCAGCATCTCCTTGTGGCAACGTCCAGATACAATGCAAATGCTCGGGCAAAAGAACAAAAGCATCAATTCTGAAAGGATGTCGTTTTATGATTTTTCTGAATGCCTGACGGAGCAACTCAATATTTTCCGTTCTACTGAATATCCGATTGCGATTGTAAGTAACGACTGTAAAAAAATAGGTCCCGCCGTTTACATATGCTCTGCGGTATCTCATTTTGAATAGCTTTTAGCTCTAAAATTTATCCTCAAGCAAGGCGGGTCGCCGGATTTGCATAACGGACAACTGACATCTTTTACCCCAGCTTTTTTTTCAATATCTCGTTGACCAGCTTGGGATTGGCCTTGCCCCGGGTGGCTTTCATGACCTGGCCGACGAAAAATCCCAGCAGCTTGGTTTTGCCGTTTTGAAAAGCGGTGACTTCTTCAGGATGCTCAGCGATAATTTTAGCGACCACCCCTTCCAGCGCATCTGCATCGCTGATTTGCACCAGCCCTTTTTCTTCCACGATTTTGCCGGCGGCTTTGCCGGTGGCCGCCATTTCATCAAAAACCGTTTTGGCGATCTTGCCGCTGATTACCCCTTTTTCGACCAGCGCAAGCAGCTCGGCCAGGCCTTCCGGGGAGATCGGCGACTGGACGATGCTTTTGCCCTCGGCGTGCAAAAGCCCCAGCAGGGAGCCCATCACCCAGTTGCTCACCGTCTTGGGGTGCGGGAAAAAGCCCAGGCAGGCCTCGTAGTAGTCCGCCAGCTCCCGCTCGGAGGTCAGCAGGTCGGCATCGTAGGCCGGCAGCCGGTGCTGATCCATGAAGCGCTTTTTGCGGGCCGCGGGAAGCTCCGGCAGTTGCCGGCGGATGCTCTCGATCCACTGCTGGTCGATGGCCAGGGGCAGCAGGTCCGGGTCCGGAAAATAGCGATAGTCGTGGGCCTGCTCCTTGCCGCGCATGGCAAAGGTGCGGTTTTTGTCCGCATCCCACAGACGGGTCTGCTGGACGACCTGGCCGCCGTCGGCCAGAACTTCCTGCTGGCGGCCGATCTCGTACTGCAGGGCCTTTTCCACGTGCTTGAAAGAGTTCAAATTCTTCAGCTCGGTGCGCGTGCCCAGGGTTTGCGACCCCTCGAGACGCAGGGACACATTGGCGTCGCAGCGGAAACTGCCTTCTTCCAGGTTGCCGTCACAGATTTCAAGGTAGCGCACGATGGCGCGCAGCTGCCGCAGGTAAGCCCCGGCCTCTTCGGGCGAACGGATGTCCGGTTCGCTGACGATTTCGATCAGCGGCACCCCGGTGCGGTTAAAATCCACCCGGCTCACCGAACGTCCCGGATCGTGGATCAGCTTGCCGGCATCTTCTTCCATGTGGATGCGGGTAATGCCGATGCGACGCTGCCGACCGTTGACGGTCACGTCCACAAAACCGTGCTCGGCAATGGGCATCTCGTACTGGGAGATCTGGTAGCCTTTGGGAAGATCCGGGTAAAAATAGTTTTTGCGCGCAAAGCGGCTTTCAGCGGCGATCGCACAGCTCGTGGCCAGGGCCATGCGCAGGGCGAACTCCACCACCTTGTGGTTTAGCACCGGCAGCACCCCCGGCATGCCCAGGCAGACCGGGCAGACGTGGGTGTTGGGCGGTGCGCCGAAGGCCGTCGAACAGGAACAGAAAATCTTGGTCTTGGTTTTCAGCTGGGCATGCACTTCCAGCCCGATGACAGCTTCAAATGGCATGGAGACTTTTCGCATCCTTTCCTTTGTAACCAGATTTCGGAAATAATGTCTGATCAAGGCTGTTTAGTCAAGACCATTTCATAAGGATACGGCAGCAGGGTGTCTTCAGGGTCTGTACAAAACAGGATGGCTGTGGTACAGGCTGCAACGATGATGGGTAAAAACGACGACAGGGCTGACAAAAACTGGCTGATCTCTGCAGCACTGATTCTGGTGGCCGCCGGCGCCCTTGTTTATTTCGACATCCGGCTTGCGCAAGGCGCCCGACATCTGATTCCACGGGTCTACGAGCGCATCCCTGCACTGATCACCAACTGGGGGCTGTATCTTTTCTACGCCGTTTTTGCCGGCTTGATGGCTTTCGCCCTGGTTCGCAGGGACCGGCGGCTCAAAAACCTGTGCCTGGCCTACCTCAAGGCCCAGCTAATTGTGACCCTCGCAGGTGTGCGGCTGCTCAAGATCGTTGTCGGCCGGGCGCGGCCCGGCAACAGCCCGGGATTCAACTTTTTTTCACTGGATTTCAACCACAACTCGTTTCCGTCCGGTCATGCGGCCGATGCTTTTGTTTCCGGCATGTTTCTGTATTACCTGCTCAAGCAGTCCCGCTATGCCGGCGGCCGTTTTTTGCCCTTGCTGTACGCCCTTGCGATCTCCATCTCCCGGGTGTTCGTCAGCGCCCACTATCCGTCGGATGTGGCGGCCGGAATGGCCATTGGAATACTGGGCGCCTGGTGGTTTATCTCGAGGCTGCCGCGGGATGCACAACAGGCTCTTTGATCATGAAAAAGAAAAAAAACAGGCCCAACAGCTAAAAAGCGTCCTGAACCGGATGCAAGGCTTTTAAGGACCGTCTCCGGTCAGCTGCCGTCAATGGCCTTGCTGGTGCTGGTTTGTCTGGCTGTTTATTACAACATGCTGGCCAACGGGTTTGTTTACGACGACCTGGGCTCCATCGTCAGCAATTCCTATTTCAAACAGCCGGGCGAGTTTTTGAGCTCTCTTTTCAATCTTGACTACTTCAAAGTGGCCGGCCTGGAGGCCAGCTACCGGCCGGCGGCAGCCACCGCCACCACCCTGGTGCCGGTGGTGGGAATCCTTGGCGTTTTCGCCACCCTGACCATGGCCCGCAATCCCGACTGGCAGAACAATTTTACCCTGTGGTCCCAAACCATCCAGACCACCCCCGACAGTCCCCTGGCCCACGGCAACCTCGGTCGGGAGTACCAGGATCGGGGGCAGCTGGAAAAAGCCCAAAAGCACTTTGAAATTGCCATCCGTCTGGATCCGCGGGATTTTAAAAGCTATTACAACCTGGGCCTGGTCTACTACCAGCAAGGGGATCCGGACAGGGCGATCCAGCATTTCAAGCGCTCGATTGCCCTGAATCCCGATTTTTTCAGCGGCCACTACAACCTGGCCCTGCTGTATCACAAGCATGGCCAATTGGATGCGGCCATCGACCACTACCGGAAATTGATTGACCTCAAACCCGAAAACTTCGTGGGCCACTACAATCTGGGAATCGCCTATGCCATGCAGGGAAAGCTCAAGCCGGCCATCGAACAGTGGGAAATCGCCCGCCGCATCGATCCTGAAAACAGCGCCGTCGTAAGGGATCTAAACAAGGCCCGCCACCTGCTGCAAAATTCCGCAAATTCAAATTAGTGTATCCCGTCCCTTTTTCTTTGCCAATGCATATGATGATACTGAAGGTGTGCATTGACCGGCGCATGATATTTTCTTCCAACCGGTATGAAATTAAGCCCTTGCGGCGTGTCCCTTGTTTGGGACGAGGCCCAATCATTTGCTGATTTCAATGAATCCTGTAGTATTCATCCCAAACAAAGGACACTGTGAAAATAAGGAGCAGGTAAGTATCATACCGGTTTCCAGAAAACACCACCCCCCGGCCAATGCACATCTCATTATAGAAGTGGTTTAGAAATTTCTGCCTTTAAATCCGTAAAACTTATATACTTCCAGCTCATGGGCCGGCCAGCCGTCGCGATAGACCTTGATCGGCTGCGGGACCGGATCCAGGCTGTCAAAAAGCGGCTGAAAACTCCGGGCGCGCTCGCGGTGACGCCTTTTTTTGACCACCAGCAGGGCGTCCCAACCGGCGTGTTCGGAGGGTGAAAACCACAGCCGGTACTGGTCGAATCGGTGGTGCAGGCTGGTGGTCACCGTGGCCGGTGACAGGTAGAGCGCCAGCTGGCTGGTCATGAAAAACCGGCGGCAAAACACAAAGGTTTTTGCCGGATGCGGCATTTGCGCCCGGATGGCTTCCACCTGCCCGGCGATCTGTGGCCAACCGTAAAGGTCGTTGGACGGGTCGAAGCCGCTTTCAAAGGGTTCAAGGGAGCTGATCACCGGCCAGCGGGCACTGAGCTCCAGCGAGATCTCCCGCGCCCGGGTGTAGACCGGGGCGACAATGGGGCGCAGCAGCACCGCATATAGCAAGACGCTCATCACCAGTCCGGTGACCATGGCGGCGGCCGACCAGCGGCGCCAGCGTTTAGCCACAGGTCCCGGCGAAAAAACCTTGCGCACGATCACCGCCGCCACCGCGATGGATCCGGTCCACCAGCCGGCGGCCGTCCAGTGGGGCAAAATTTTGCCGCCCCACCCTGCCAGGCAGAAAAAAACGAACACCGGCAGGCTGGTCCAGAGCACGAAGCGGTCGGCATCGCCCAGGGGCTTTTGCCGCACCATGGCAATGGCGGCGGCGATCAGCAGACCGGAGATCAACGGCGACCAGACACCGAACTGGCCGGCCAGCGCCAGCAGAAAACTGCCGGCGCTCAGCCCGTCCCCTCCGGCATGTCCGAGCTGGTAGGCATAGGAAATCCATCCATGCCGCGCGTTCCAGACCACATTGGGTGAAAAAACAGCCAGCCCGATCAACACCGCCACCCACGGCTGGGGTTTTGCCAGCCAGTGGCGAGAATCCCTGGACGTCATGAAATAGCCCAGCAGGCAGCCGGCAAGCAGCAGCGCGTGGTACTTGCTCAGCAGGGCGCCGCCAAACAGCAGGCCGGCAATAATCCAGGCGTTCCACCGCCCGGTGCGCACCGCTCGCCACACGGCGAAAAGCACAGCGCACCAGAAAAGGTTCAAGGTGGCATCGGGCAGCAGGGCGGTCAGCAACAGGTGCTGGTAAGGCATCAGCTGCAGCAAGACCACTGCCAGCAGGCCCACGCGCTCATCATCGTAAAGCTCCAGCGCCAGGTACCACAGTAAAACCAGGCTGACAGCGGAGCAGATCACCGGCCCCAGCCGCACCCAGAACACCGTTTTGCCTCCCAAAGTGGTCAGGGCGGCCAGAAAAGCGACCATGGGCGGATGATCGAAATATCCCCAGGCCAGGTGGCGGGAAAACAGCAGGTAATGGGATTCGTCCACCCCCAGGCCCAGGCGCCCGGCGAACGCCAGACGAAAAACCGTCAAGGCACCGAGAAGCAGCCAGAAAAGACGGCGGCAGGTTGGCCGGAAATTCTTTGGGTTGCCATCATCCATGCATTTCATCCGGCCCTAAAGGTTGACGATCCCGCAAAAAGCCATTTTCAAGCGCCATTCAAGCCTTTTTTGAAAAAAAGCTGTGAAGGGTTGAGCGTCGATAATTATCCTTCCAGAATCTCCAGCGCCTTTTTCAAAACGCTGTCCGGCTCAATCATTTTCAGGCACACATTGTCCCCGTCGCAGGGGGATTTGCGATGATTGTAAGCCGTGACACAGGGTGAGCAGGAAAGACCCAGGTAAAAAATAACCGCCTTTTCATCCAGGGGGCCATACAGGGTCGGGGTTTCCGGACCGTAAAAAATGATGGTCGCAATGGGAGTCATGGCGGCAAAGTGTCCGGGACCGCCGTCGTTGGTGATCAACAGCTCGGCAAAATGAAAGATCTGCATCAGCTCCCGCACGGTGGCGGTGTATCCGGTCAGATCCACGCAGCACTCATGGCCGGCACGCTCCAGGATAGTCCCGGCCACTGTTTTGTCCTGGGCCAGGCCGATGATCCCCACGGCGTAACCGTGGGAAAGCAGGCTTTCAGTCAGCCGGCAGTAATATTCCAGCGGCCAGGCGCGAATGGGCAGCAGACCACCGCCGGGATAAATGAGCACCAGTCGTCGGCCCTCAATGGATGGCGCCCGCTGGTACAGGCGCCGGCGGGCGGTTTCGATTTCGGCGGCGGAAAACTCGACTGCGGGGACCTGCGGTTCGTCGGTGGCCACGCTGCGCTTGGCCCGGGGGCAGGTGGTGGAATTCACCGCCTCGGCCAGGGTGATAAACTGCCGGGAAATGTGATGGTAGGGATTGTAGAGCACCGGCCGGTTGATGAAGTTGCCGCGGTACAGCCCCTCCTGGGTGTGGGGATGGAATCCGACCCGCACGGCAGCTCCGCTTAAAAACGAAAAGATGCTGCTGATTCTGGAAAACAGTTCGCAATCGATGAGGGTGTCGAATTTGATTTTGCGCATCACAAAAAACAGGCGCGCCGCGTCCCGGGTAAAACTCATCATGGAGCGGTCATCGATGGTCAGGACATTGCCGGCGGGAACCGAATCCAGCAGCCGGGCCACCTCGCGGTTTTTTTCAAACACCACCACCGACAGCTCGGCCCGGGGAAATTTTTCCCTCAACCGCTGCAGCATGGGTGCGGCCAGCACCAGGGCGCCCATTTCCGATAAAAGAATGATCAGTATTTTCCGCGGGTTATGTAAAGCGGCATCTTTTTTGAAAACCCGGTACAGCAACGAGAAAATTCTGCAGATGATGGTCCCGATGTGGCGATCGATGGCGCGCTGGGTGTCTATATTCATAAGTGTTTTGGGCACTCCTTTTTTACGATTGCTTCATCATGAGTGATGAAGTCGTAAAAAGTCGAATTTTCTCGCTCCGCAAGCCTTTTCGGGAGCTG
>CAZGNV010000033.1:0-51199 GCA_964527835.1 uncultured Desulfosarcinaceae bacterium
CAAAGTTGACGGCCCCGGAAAAAGTCATTTTCGAGCGACTTCAAGCCTTTTCGGAAAAAGAGCTGTGAGGGGTTGAGCGTTAAAAATCCCAAGCTGTTTGAGGAGCTGGCGACGAGTTCTTGGGATTTAGCGAAACCCCGAAACAGTTCCCGAAAAGGCTTGCCAAGCGAGAAAATCGACTTTTTGCGACTTCATCATGGTTAATACTGATTGACAAGCCGCAGGGGATCTGTGCAAATAAAATTTCAGGAGAGCGTTCATCAGTGTGCATGTCTAACCGGTTCATTTCATTGTTAACGGAGGAAAAAAATGAAGGCCAACAGAATCCACAACTTCAATGCGGGTCCGGCCGCCCTGCCCCTGGCCGTGCTGGAAGAAATCCAGGAAGACTTTTTAAATTTCAAGGGCTCGGGCATGTCGATTACCGAGATCAGCCATCGGTCAAAGCAGTTCGACGACGTCATCAACGACGCGGTGGCCCGGACCAAACGACTGCTGAACCTGGATGACCGCTTTGACGTCCTTTTCATCCAGGGAGGCGCCAGCATGCAATTTTGCATGATTCCCATGAATTTTCTGGCTGACGGCCAATCCGCGGACTACGTGGACACCGGCACCTGGTCCACCAAGGCCATCAAGGAGGCTGAAATCCAGAACAAATCCATTGCGGTGGCGGCCTCCTCGGCGGACAGAAATTACTCCTATATCCCGCGGGATATCGATTTCAATGCGGATGCCGCCTTTGTGCACCTTACTTCCAACAACACCATCAAGGGCACCCAGTGGGCGGAGTTTCCGGACACCGGGCAGGTGCCGATTGTCTGCGACATGTCATCGGATATTATGAGCCGGCCGCTGGATACCGCCAGGTTTGGCCTGATTTACGCCGGGGCCCAGAAAAACATCGGCCCGGCCGGGGTGTGCCTGGCGATCATCCGCGAGGACATGCTGGAAAAAACACCGGAAAACATCCCCACCATGCTCAAATACAGCACCTATGCCGCCAAAAATTCCCTGTACAACACCCCGCCCTGTTTTGCGATCTACACGCTGGATCTGGTTTTAAAATGGCTCGAGGAAACCATTGGCGGCCTGGACCGGATGGCCGCCCTCAACCGCGAAAAGGCCGATCTGCTTTATCAACTGATCGACGGCAGCGGTTTTTACCGCGCCACAGCTCAAGACGACAGCCGATCGTTGATGAACGTGACCTTTCGCCTGCCCGACGAAGAGCTGGAGCAAAAATTTGTCCGGCAGGCCCTGGAAAACAGCCTGGGAGGCCTCAAGGGTCACCGCTCGGTGGGGGGCTGCCGGGCTTCGATTTACAATGCCACCTCCCTGGAAAGCGTCAAGGCCCTGGCCGATTTCATGGCCGATTTTGAAAAGCGCAACGGATGACCTTGCGGCAGGGACTTTTGCTTGACTTTGAACACCAATCAATGACATATGGTATGGTAGCATTGATGGTCCCGTAAAAAGTCATTTTCGAGCGACATCAACTTTTTGCGACTTCATCAGCATTGCGCACAAGACAGCATTTTTTACGAACCCTTACCAAAGGAGGCGCCTATGGACAAGATCCTGAGAATCAATATGGGAGCAGAGGGAGGCCCCAAGATAACGTCCGAGCCGCTGGGGGATTATGCGGGGCTGGGCGGACGGGCCATGACCTCGGCCATTGTGGCCAAAGAGGTCCCACCGTTGTGCCACCCCCTGGGCGAAGACAACAAACTGGTCATCGCCCCGGGCCTGTTAAGCGGTTCGATGGCCGCCATGTCCGGCAGGATCTCGGTGGGCTGTAAAAGCCCGCTGACAGGCGGCATCAAGGAAGCCAACTCCGGGGGGCAGGCCTCCCAAATGCTGGCCCGGCTGGGGTATGCCGCCATCGTGCTGGAAGGCAAACCCGAAGACGACAGCCTTTACAAGGTGTTCATCAACAAGAACAGCGTGGACATCAAGGCCGACAACAGCCTCAAGGGGCTGGGCAATTACGACCTGGTAGCAAAGATGAAGGCCGAATACGGCGAAAAAGTCCACTGCATCTCCATCGGTCAGGCCGGTGAAATGAAACTGGCAGCCGCATCGATTGCCTTTACGGACATGGAGCAGCGGCCCACCCGGCATGCCGGCCGCGGCGGCGTGGGGGCGGTCATGGGGGCCAAGGGCATCAAGGTGATTGTCATCGACGATGCCGGCACATCGGCCCGGGCGCCCCAGGATCCGGAAAAATTCAAGGCTGCCAACAAGGAGTTCGTTGCCGGGCTGCGCAAGCACCCGGTATCCGGAGAAGGCCTTCCGGCGTACGGCACCAATGTGCTGACCAACGTGGTCAACGAGGCCGGCGCCTACCCGACCCACAACTTTTCCACCGGCCAGTTCGAGGGCGCCGGCAAGATCAGCGGCGAAGCCCTGGCGGAAATGGAAAATGCCCGCGGCGGCGAAGGGTCGGCGACCCACGGCTGCCACCGGGGATGCATCATCCGCTGCTCGGGAACGTTTTATGACAAAAACGGCAATTTCCTGACCAAACAGCCCGAATATGAAACCGTTTGGGCCCACGGCGGCAACTGCGGTATTGACGACCTGGACGCCATTGCCCAGATCGATCGCCTGGATGATGATTTCGGGCTGGATACCATTGAAATGGGCGCCACCATCGGCGTGGCCATGGAAGCAGGGATCGCTAAGTTCGGAGATGCCCAGGCGGCCATTGAACTGGTTAAAGAGGTCGGCAAAGGCACGCCCCTCGGACGCATTCTGGGCAACGGGGCGGCAGTGACCGGCAAGGTATTCGGTGTCGAGCGAGTCCCGGTGGTCAAAAACCAGTCCATGCCGGCCTATGATCCCCGGGCCGTCCAGGGCATCGGTGTGACCTATGCCACCACCACCATGGGAGCCGACCATACCGCCGGTTACGCGGTGGCCACCAACCTGCTGTCCGTCGGCGGTTCCGTGGATGCCCTGAAACCCGAGGGCCAGATCGAGCTGTCCCGCAACCTGCAGATCGCCACAGCGGCCATCGACTCCACCGGCATGTGCCTGTTCATCGCCTTTCCGATCCTGGATCAACCGGAAACCTTCCAGGCCCTGCTGGATCTGCTCAGCGCCTTCAGCGGCCAGACCCTGACAGCTGACGACGTCACCGCCCTGGGCCAGTCGGTTCTCAAAAACGAGCGCGATTTCAACCAGCGCGCCGGGTTCACCAGCAAGGACGACCGGCTGCCGGCCTTTTTCCAGAAAGAGCCCCTGGCGCCGCACAATGTCACCTTCGCGGTAACCGACGAAGACCTGGACCAGGTTTTTAACTTCTAACCCAAGCCGTCAAAAAACGGGGAGCCCGCCTCCGGCGGCTCCCCGTTTTCATTGCCGAGACAAAAAATGACCACTGGCAATTCCCCGACATCCGGCCAAACCGCTGGCCATCCTTCTCCCCCCTTGCAACTCGCTTTTCAGGTAACGGAAAAACTGCGGCCGCTTTTTTTGCACCTCGCCGAACAGGGTTTCGAAGTTCAGATCCGCACCGGCGTCAGTGTCCGGGACGTGCTCTGCCGGCAGATAGGAATCGATGAAGACTACCTGGAACAGAGAATTCAGACCATTTTTTTAAACGGCCGGCCCGTGGACGATGCGGACCGCACCCGGGTGGACAACGGCGCCGTCCTGGCCCTTTCTGCTGCCATGCCGGGGCTGATGGGGGCCACCCTGCGCAAGGGGGGTGTTTTTGCCTCCCTGCGCCGGGAGATATCCTGCGACAAAAACGACCGGACATCCGCGGCGGCCAGCGGCACGCTCTGCCTCAAGCTTTTCAACCTGGTGGTCAAAGAACTGGGCCCGGCGTTTCTGCAGCGAGGCGTCACCATCAAAGGGCAGACCTTTCAGCACCTACTGCACCGCCGCCTGGAAGCACTGACCGCCGGCGGCGCGTCCTGCAAGCTTGACGGCCGCCCCATCGCGCTTGAAGATCTTGCGCAGGTCGACCTGGTGGACAAGAAGGTGTTTTTGCAGGTTGTATCCGCGAAGGTGGAATTCCCTTCGCTTTCTCTTTAAAATGGCGAATTAAGGGACAAGGGATAGTAGTTTGTCGGCAAGAGACGGTCAGCGCCGCGCGATATGCATTTTGGCCTCGCTCCCGGTGTCCATTTGGGGCGCCAGCGACGGTGAAAAAAATTGAAGGTGTGAATTGACCGGCGCATGATATTTTCTTCCAACCGGTATGAAACCATGCCGTTGCAGCGTGTCCCTTGTTTGGGACGAGGCGCGATCAGCTGCTAAATTGAATCGATCCCGTGCCATTCATCCCAAACAAGGGACACTGCGAAAATAAGCAGTTGCTGAGAATCATACCGGTTTCCAGAAAACACCATCCCCCGGCCAATTCACGTCGATTTTTATAAACCTGAAAGTTATCAAAACTCTGGTAAAAGAAACCAGACCGAGCGCAACATGCTTTTTGGTTGAGCGTCATTGTCCATTTGGGGAAACAAGCCGGCGGATCGGTGGGCGTTAAAAATTGCAAGCTGTTTGAGGCGCAACGCGCCGAGTTCTTGCAATTTAGCCAGCCGATTCGCCGGCGCCCCAAATGGACACCGGGAGCGAGGCCAAAATGCATGTTGTGCGCGCCAAGCGCAGCTTATTGAGAAGTTTGTCCAAAAAATATCATGCGCCGGCCAATTCACACCTTTTTATTCACACAGCTCGAAGAGCGCCGCCGCGCCCATCCCGCCGCCGATGCACATGGACTCCACGCCGTATTTCACGTTGTGCTGCTGCATGTTGCTTAAAAGCGTGGCGCACAGTTTGGCGCCGGTGCACCCCAGCGGGTGCCCCAGGGCGATGGCCCCGCCGTGGATGTTGATCTTGTCCATGTCAAGCCCCAGCTCCCGGATGCAGTAAAGCGCCTGGGAAGCAAAGGCTTCGTTGATTTCGAAAAGGCCGACGTCCTTCAGGTCCAGGCCGCTGAGTTTCATCAGCTTCGGAATGGCATAGCGCGGGCCGACCCCCATTTCATCGGGCCGGCAGCCGATGGTGGTATAATACCTGAAGCGTGCCAGGGGTTTGATGCCCAGTTCCTTGAGCTTTTCTTCGCTCATGATGATGGTGGCCGCCGCCCCGTCTGTCATCTGGGAAGAATTGCCGGCGGTCACACTGCCGTTGGCCGCAAAGACCGGGCGCAGACCTGCCAGTCCTTCCCGGGTGGTGCTTTCCCGGATGCCGTCATCAAAATCCTGCAGGAAGGTCTCTTTTTTGAAAGTGCCGTCGGCCTGCTTCACAAAACGGGTGGCCGGGGTGGGCACCAGTTCCTTGAACAGCCCATTTTTCTTGGCCTCGGCAGCCTTCATCTGGGAATGGTAGGCGAATTCATCCTGATCCTCGCGGCTGATCTCATAGCGGTTGGCCACGTTTTCAGCTGTAACGCCCATGGAGGTGTACACCTGGGCGCCGCGGCGGATAAAGTCGGGATGCGGCCGCGGCAGGTTGCCGCCCATGGGCACGTAAGTCATGGATTCCAGGCCGCCGCCAATGACAACCTCCGACCACCCGGCCATGACCCGCAAAGATGCCAGGGCGATGGCCTCCAGGCCGGAAGAGCAGAAGCGGTTGACGGTGGCCCCGCTGGTTTCGATGGGAAAGCCGGCCATCCGGGAGGCGATTCGGCCAATGTTGAGCCCCTGCTCGGCTTCCGGAAAGGAGCAGCCGATCATGATGTCTTCCACATCCTTTTTTTCCAGGTTTGGCGTTTTTTCAACCGCCTGGGATAAAATAAAAGACAGCAGGTCCTCCGGACGGGTATCGCGAAAAGCCCCCTTGTTTCTTCTGCAGCCCGGGGTTCTGATGGATGTGACGATATAAGCGTCGCGCATTTTTCAATCCTCCTGTGTTCAGATCATGGCTAAACGCTGCTTCTAATTATCATCTCTTCAACAAAGAGCAGCATGACCAAAAATGATGAAGTCGTAAAAATTTATCTTTTTAATAATTTTGCTGCCAATCAAGAAATGAGAGATTTTTTCGATAGGCAAGGCCGCACAAGGATTTATGAGGAGGCGTACTGTCAGTACGTCGACGATATAAATCCGCGGAGAACGCCGCCTATCGGAAAAAGATCCATTTCGCCTAATTTCTCAAGGGTTTGCCGGTGCTGAGCATATGCTCAATCCTGGCCTGGGTTTTCTCTTCTTTGAGAAAATCAATAAACGCCTGGCGCTCCAAAGTCAAAATGACTTCCGGCTCGATTTCGGAATTTTCACGCACCTCGCCGCCGCTGATGACGTAAGCGATGCGCCGCGCCAGAAACGCGTCGTGCTCGCTGATAAAGCCGCCGCTGAGCATATCGGCCAGCTGGGTTTCCGCCATGCCCTGGGCCGCCTGGCCCAGCACCCGGATCTTGCCCTTGACTGGAGGCGCATACCCGTCGGCGGTCATTTTGAGCACCTCCTTTTTGGCCTCCCCGATCAGGTGATCCCGGTTGAAAACGATTCGATCCGCCGGTGCCAGAAATCCATTGGCCCGGGCCTCGGCGGCTGAAGTGGACACCTTGGCCATGGCAATGGACATGAACACGGGAATAAAAAATTTGGCCAGGTCCATATCCGTGACCGCCTCGGGAACCGACTCCAGAAACTTGCGGTACAGGCTCAGGCACCCGCCGCCGGCAGGCAAAAGCCCCACGCCGATCTCCACCAGTCCCATGTAAAGTTCGCTGTGGGCCACGATGCGATCGGCCGCCAGGCAAAGCTCGCAACCGCCGCCCAGGGCCAGGCCAAAGGGCGCGGCCACCACCGGAAAGGGGGCATGTCTCAAGTCCATCAGGCCATACTGCAACCCGGCAATCATTTTTTCAAGATCGCCGAAGCGCTCTTCCCGGACCGCGGCAATCACGTCAAAAAGATTGGCACCGGCTGAAAAAGCCCCGGGCATCCCCCCGGCCTGGTTGCCGATTACCAGCCCGACCGCCCCCTCATCGACGGCCTGGCGCACTGCCGGCAGAAATTCGATAATCTGCTGGTTCAAGGCATTCATTTTGGTATGCAGCTCCAGGCAGAAAACGCCGTCGCCCAGATCGATGAGCGAGGCGGAGTCGTTTTGCTGCACCACTTTGCCGGTGGATTTCAAGGCTGCCAGGGAGATGATGTGCTCGCTGAGCTTGCGTTCCTTGTAAGTCTCGTCGGTGAAATCATAGAAAAAAAGTTTGCCGTCCTGCATTTTATAAAAGCAGGTGTGCCCGGCGGCCAACATGGCCTTGACTTTTTGCGGCACGGCCAGGCCGTCGGCCTCCATCTTCTCGACGGACTGTGCGAGTCCGATGGCGTCCCAGGTTTCAAAAGGCCCCATTTCGAAATTGAAGCCCCACTTCATGGCATTGTCGATTTCCACGATGGTGTCGGCAATTTCCGGAATCCGGTTGGCGGCATAAATCAGGTTGGCCGCCAGAGCTTTCCAGGCGAACCGGGCCCCCCGGTCATCGCCGTAAACCACGGCCTTCATTTTTTCCGGCAGGCTCTTTGCTTTGAGAGCCGCTTCCAGGCACGGAAAGCTCACAGGGTCATATTCCGCGTATTCAAGGCTTTGCGGATCGATGACTTTGCGCACTTTCTGCCAGTCCGGGGTCAGGTCGGTTTTATAAAAACCACTGCCGCTTTTTTTGCCGAGCAGTTTTTTTTCGATCATGGCCCTGATAAAGTCCGGCATCACAAAACTGTCCCGGTCTTCATCGTCGGTTACCAACTCGTAAGTATTGGCGGCCACGTGGGCCAGAACGTCCAGTCCCACGATATCCGCGGTTTTAAACATGGCGGTCTTTGGCCGGCCCATTGCCGGTCCCAGCAGGGCGTCCACCTCGGGGATGCTCAGGCCCTCTTCGAGCATCAGCTGAATGGCTTTGACCATTCCGTGCACGCCGATGCGGTTGCCGATGAAATTGGGGGTGTCCTTGGCCCACACAATGCCCTTGCCCAACCGGCGCTCACCGAAATCGGCCATAAACTCGAGCACCTCGGCCAGAGTGTCCTGCCCGGGAATAATCTCCAGCAGTTTCATGTAGCGCACGGGGTTGAAAAAATGCGTCCCCAGAAAATGCTGCCGGAACTCCTTGCTCAGGCCTTCGGACATGGCTTTGAGGGGAATGCCGGAAGTGTTGGATGACACGATGGTTCCCGGACGCCGCACCGTTTCGATGCGCTTGAAGAGATCTTTTTTGATCTGCAGGTTTTCCACCACGACCTCAACAATCCAGTCCACATCGGCGATTTTGTCGAAGTCATCTTCCATGTTGCCGATGGTGATGCGCTGCACGTCCTTTTTGTGCATCAGCAGCGAGGGCCGTGACGCCAGGACCGCGTCCAGACCCGCTTTGACAATCCGATTGCGGGCTGCCGGATCGTTTTTCTCGTCCTCCTTAAGATCAAAGGGCACAATGTCCAGCAAAAGGGTGTTGACTCCGGCAGCGGCCAGCAGGGCGGCAATGCCCCCGCCCATGACCCCGGAGCCGATCACAGCGGCGGTTCGAATCTTTTTTTGCATGATAGCCTCCTAATTTGCATTTAAATGAATGAGTATTCATTCATTAACAAACCCCTGGCGCCCCTGTCAAGCAAAAAAAACATCCGGTTTCAAAAAATGCGACTGCTAATTATATAACTATATTTTCAATAGATTAACACTAAAAATGGCGAGGACTGAAAACAGAACGGAGACCTTGTGAAAAAAATAAATGGCAGCCATATGAGTGAATGAATATTCACCCTTTAGGGATCTGCTTGGGCCCGAAAAGTTCGGGAGGTGCATCAGACTCCTCGGACTTCTGGGCCTCCGAAGCCCGGGCTTTTTCGGTTGCATTGGGTTTGGCCGGCAATTTCACGGCTTTTGGCCGGGGAATCGGTTTGCGGGTTTTGAGCAGGCCCGGGGGAATGTAAATTTCATTGCCGGCCGACAGGGAGTCGGGGTCCAGGTCGGGGTTGGCTCTGGCCAGCGCTTTCCAGTTGGCACGACTGCCGGTGTACCAGCCGGCAATGTCGGTCAGCTTTTCTCCGTCATTTTTCACAGTGTAGGCAAAATACCGGGCCGTATAGCGGGCCGCGACTTTGCGGGGCAAGGGCTTGCGGGTCTTCAACATTTCCGGTGGGATCAGGATGATGTCACCGGTTCGAATGCGGCTCGGATGGATGGTGGGATTCACAGCGGCCAGTTTGCGCCAGTTGCGGGTCGATCCAGTGTACCAGCCGGCAATAAGCGACAGGGATTCCCCGGTCCAGCGCACGCGGTGAGTGAAATAATGTCGCCGCTGCCAGGCCACCGCGCTTTTGGGAAGCGGTTTGCGGGTCTTCAGCAAATTGGCCGGAATGCGGATTTCAAAGCCCGGGACGATTTTTTTCGGGTTGACACCCGGATTGGCGGCGGCCAGTTTTTTCCAGTTTCTGACATCCTTGGTGTACCACAGGGCCACGTCGGACAAGGTTTCGCCTGTCCAGCGGCAGGTGTGGCGGAAAAACCCGGCCTGCGCGTCGGTCGCAACGCTCGGCGCCGGTTTGTCATCCTCGGCTTGGGAATCTCCGGATTTAAACCGATCGCTGAGGGATTGCTGCCATTGTTCCAGTTTTTTGCCCACGCCGGCGCATCCCAGGCTCAGCCCGCCTGCGACCAGCATCACAAGCCCCATGCGCATGATCGGCTGCATGTAAAATTTCATCCCTTGTCTCCCCCTTTGGGTTTCAGGCGCTGTAAATATTTCCGGGCGGCTTTATTTTTAGGATTCAGCGCCACCGCCTGCTCCAGGCTCTCGATGCATTGCCGCCGCTGCCCCAGTTTATCCTGGACCACGGCAAGGTTGAACAGCGCCTCATCGGCAAATGAAGGCGCCAGTGCCACCACTTTCAGATACATTTCCCGGGCCTTGCGGTAATCTGCGGTGACAGTGTACACGTAGCCAAGGTTGAAAAAAGCATCCGCCAGCCGGGGGTTCAATCGGACCAGTTTCTGATAGGCGGCAATGGCAGCCGGGTATTTTTTTTCAGCGACGTAGATATATCCCAATTGTGAAAGTGCGGCGAGGTTGTCCGGATCAATCTCCAGGGCACGGATCAGCATCTTCTCAGCCACCGCCCGCTCGGTCTGCTCCAGGTCAGCCGCCTGTCCTGCCAGTGCCTGGGCATATAGCGGCAAAACCTGTTCACGCATGGCGGGGCGGCCGGCCAGGATCTCTTCGAAAAGATCGATTGCCAGGGCAAAGCGCTTTGCCTGCAGGGCTGCCTCGCCGGCGGCCAGCCGGGCTGTTTGTTCAAATTGTATGCTGGCCGAATCCCTCACAGCCGCCGGTTCGGCCTCGCTGCGAGTGCGCGCAAAAGTCATTTTCATGATTCCAAGAATCACCGGAACCGCAATGAACGCTGCAACGATGAAAGCCGTCTGCCGATAATTCAGTTGGCCGGCTTTTAAGGTCGCTAAGGCTTTTTTCACCTGCACAAGCAACTTTGCCGTTGAAAGCCTCGCCGGCCATCTGAATTTTTTTTGCGCTTTCGGGCTCAATGATTCTCTTGACAGCTCAAGAGTCTCTTCGTAATTCTCTTCCGGGCAGACGGAGTCATCGTTGCTCTGAGCCGCGGCAGCTGCCGGCATGTTGGCTTTACCCCATAGGCAAACCTGTTCCTGGGCAAACTCTTCTTCAAAAAGTTCTTTCAGGTAGCTGGCAAAGCCGCGGGCATTGGGCCGCAGGGACAGCTCATAGGCGCACTGTTCCAGATCCACCAGCATTTCGCCGCATGACTGGTACCGCTGCGCAGGATCTTTGGCTAAAGAGCGGTGCAGGATGTCATTGAGTTTGTCCGGCAGATTGGAAATTGCCTCTTCTGGTGGATCATACCGGGCTTCGCGCACCATGGACAGAATCTGCAGGGTCTCTCCTTCGAACATCCGCCGTGCAGCCAGAAGCTCATACAGGATAATACCGGTGGAAAAAATATCAGATCGGCGATCAATTTCCCGGCCGTCAGCCTGTTCAGGCGACATGTAGGCCAGCTTGCCCTTGATCAGGTTTTCCCGGGTGGTGGCGTTTTGGCTGGCAGCCTTGGCAATGCCGAAATCGATGATTTTCACCTGCCCGTCATAGGTGACAAAAATGTTTTGGGGATTGATATCCCGATGAATGATATTTAAAGGCGCACCCTGCAAATCCTTGAGATTATGGGAATAATCAAGACCTGCACAGATCCGTGATACGATATATAAAATATTTTCAAGCCCCAGGGGATGCTCTTTTTTTGCGGCGGCGCGGATAATGGCGCGCAGATCCTTGCCGAACAGATATTCCATGGCGATGAAGTATTCATTGTCCATGCTGCCGAAATCATAGATCTGGATGATATTTTCGTGGTGCAGCAAGGCCGCCAGCTTGGCCTCATCAATGAAGGCCTTGACCAGATTTTCCTCCTGCAGCAGGTGGGGCAGAATTTTTTTGATTGCAATCAGTTTTTCAAAGCCCTGGGCTCCTGTCAGCTTGGCACGATACAGCCCGGCCATACCGCCCAGGGCGATCTGGTCCAGAAGCTGATACTTACCGAACTGTTTGGGTTCAATTACTGGCATAGACAGGCAACCGTCCCGGGCTGTCGGGAAAAGGCAAATTTCCCGCCGCGGTTTTTGTCAGCAAGGGGCCCGCACTGCACCTTTGCATAACATGCTGTTATTAATATGTATTATTTTACAAATCCGTAGGAAAAACTGTCAGCGACAGAAAACACACCCCCCGTGGCCGGTAAACCAAGGGGCATTCACACCTATGGGGTATATCGGCTGCAAAAAGATAAAGCTTAAGGTCAATTTTCGCGGAGCAAGGGGCCCAGATGAGGCTATTGGGGTGATTTTCCGGTGACCGGAGCAGGCCGCGACATGAGTTCGGTTTCGGCCTTTATATTCTCTTCACGAACGCGGTCGAATTTTTCCTCCAGCATCAGAAACACGTCCACCACCTCGGGGTCGAAGTGCGTGCCCTTCAAACTGAGGATGATTTCCTTGGCCTTTTCATGGCTGTAAGCTTGCTTGTAAAGGCGTCGCGTGGTCAGGGCATCATAGACGTCGGCCAGGGCGACGATGCGCGCCGACAGCGGAATTCCATCGCCCTTGAGCCCCTGGGGATATCCGCTGCCGTCCCATTTTTCATGGTGGTTGTAGGCGATCTCTTTTCCCAGGTGAAGAAACGATCGGCCTTCAATCTTGGCTTCGATGGCCTTGAGGGCATCTCCGCCCAGCACGGTGTGGCGTTTGATGACCTCGAACTCCTCAGCGGTCAGCTTGCCGGGCTTTAACAGGACAGTATCCGGGATGCCGACTTTGCCGATATCGTGCAAAATGGACGAATGATAGAGGTCATCGATAAACTCCGGGGTGATGTCGCGGTGGTTTGAATTGCTGGCCAATTCCCGGGCGATCATCCTGGCATACTCGCGGATTCTTTCCAGGTGGGTCCCGGTGCCTTCATCACGGTATTCGGCCAGCTTGGCAAGCCCCAGGATGGTTGCCGCCC
The DNA here is from genome assembly GCA_964527835.1 of uncultured Desulfosarcinaceae bacterium. Taxonomy (GTDB): domain Bacteria; phylum Desulfobacterota; class Desulfobacteria; order Desulfobacterales; family JAFDCJ01; genus JAFDCJ01. The sequence continues at coordinate 12,515 of CAZGNV010000033.1, forward strand.
GGGCGTTGTGCAGTTTACGGTAGGAGTCCAACAATTCTTCTTCAGCCTTTTTGCGCTTGTTGATGGTAAACTGAACATGGGAGCCGAAAATCAGGAACAAACACAGTACGATCAGACGCATCCACATCCCGCTGACATCCGGCCCGAATATGTTGCGGTAAAAACTGACCTCTTCAGGGGAAAACACGCTTAAAAAGGATTCGAGTCCCCAGTACAAAAAGGCCAGAAAGATGCCAATCAACACCATCTGATCGGCCATGTCAACCCGTTTGCTCAATAATCCTTTGAGTTTTTTCATTCAAGTCACTCGCGATGTAAAAGGAAGTGCCTAAAGTTCGAAGTGCCCTAAAGTGCCTAAAGTTGTGGCGTCGCTTCGCTCTGTCGTTTTTATAAACGCCGGGTATTACCAGCATGAAATCGAGTATATGGATATACGCTTAGACGTTTCTTTTTTTAATAAAATCGATAGAATACATTAATTTTAGGCACTTTAGTGCACTTTAGGCACTTTCTTTTATTTTACCCCATTTACGGCGTCAACACCAGCGTATTGCGCGCATGCTGCTTGATGGCGCTGTCACTGAACCACCAGTAAAGCTTGTCACCATTGATGAAGGCCTCGATCTGGTCCGTGGTGTGGCTGTCGAAAAGACGGCCGGCAACGCCTCCCGGCAGGACAGCCAGCACCTTGTCGTCATCGGCCAGATCGGCCACCATCCGCAGCGAGGCAAACACCTTCACGTCAAAGGGCTTGTCAAAGGCATAAATACCCCGGGCCAGGGTTTCGCAGGAGCCCAGGGCCGGGTGCGACCCTCCGCCCACCAGGGATTTGCCGAAGCCTGTCCGCCGAATGGGACTGACAAATTCGAGGCGGTGGACCCTTTCCCACCGCCACTTTGCCGGATCACCGCCCATGCGATCCTTTAGATCGTCCGCGGCCATGAGCGCCGCCTGGTGGAACAGCGTGTCGCGGGTTTCCTTGACGTCCGGTGTTTTCAGATCGTCAAACCAGGGGGAGTGGCCGTCGACCACCATTTTGCCCAGCCGTTCCTGCCAGAAATACCAGTTGCCGAGCATGGTTAAGGCCAGCTCCGTCCCCAGATCATCTTCAAACACCAGCAGGGCAAAATGGCGGTAAACCGCCTGGAATATGGTCGGGGCCGCCAGATCCGGATCATCGTGAAAATCCCACTCGGCCAAAATCTGCCCCATTTTTCTGGTATCGGCATGGGCCGTGAGAGCTTTAGCCATCACCGGCGCAATGGCGGCGGCCATGGTATTGAGGGTGTCGCGCTGGTACTGCCAGTGGTCTTCGACGGATTTTTTCCCCGGGGCGTCGAGCAGCTGTTTGAGCCTCCGGTAGCGGTAAGAAGAGGCCAGATGGGAGGAATAGTAGTAGGGATAATCGGCCGGTATGGTGTTATGGTTGCAGGTGCCCACCCAGCCCCGCGGAGGGTTGTACAACTGGGGCATTCCTTCGAAGGGCACCCACCCGACCCAGTTGTCCCGGCTGTCCGTCACTTTGTATGGCAGGGTGCTGTCGCCGTTGGAACGGATGGGCAGACGGCCGGACACCTGCCAGCCGATATTGCCGCGGGTGTCGGCAAAAACGTAATTGAGCATGAGAAAATCGACCTGACGCAATGATTGGCGCACATCGGCAACGGATTCGGCCTGCATCATCCGATCGAGGCCCAGCTCCGGTCCCATCTGCTCAACCAGGGCCCAGCGCATGGTATACACCTTGTCGGTATTGAAATCGGAAAATATGCCCGAGATCACCGGGCCACGCCGGGTGAAGCGGATCTTGATCGGCTGCTGCCGGAAACCGCCGGGGGCTTTTTCGTCCCTGATGCTCAGGGTTTCTTCAACCACCTTGAAAGGGAACGACCGGTCGCCTTCCAGGTAACGGTCCGCATTATCAGGATCCACGGTTTCCAGGTAGAGGTCCTGGGTGTCGCCGTAAGCATTGGTAACCCCGGCGGCGACATTTTCATTTCTGAAGATGATCAGGCCGGGAATGCCGGCCGGACTGACCCCCACCGCCCGCAGTTCGGGCGTGATAATCCCGCAGGGATACCAGGGTCCCGGCAGGATGCGGGCGTCCAGGTGCGGATCATTGGCAAAAATGGGCTTGTTGCCGACAGAACCTGAGGCCGCCACGGCCCAGTTGTTGCTGCCGATGTGCAGGGCACGCGGCTGCAGGTATTCCATGATCCGGCTGTCCGAGGCAATCCCGTGCTCAAGCGCTGCAGCAGGGCGGAACGTCTCCTGCGCTGTTTTCCGGATGGGATCATCCGGGTTGATGTTGAGGGGAAAAATCTGCCGGGCTTTTTCGTACCCCAGCCGGTCGACCAGCATCTGGGCGATGATCTCGGTATCCAGGTTTGCCGAAGAATCCCAGCTCATATAGTAGGCGATGGCCAGCGAGTCCGCCGGCGACCAGGGCGTCGGCTCGATGCCCGCCAGTTTGAATTCCAGGTGGCGGCTGTCCGCCCGGGTTTCGATGAAAGCATTGATCCCGTCGATGTATTTCTGAATATAGCTGCGGGGGCGGGTGTTCAGCCGCTGGATTTTTTCCCGGGCGTGACGGTAAAAACCGAGGGTTCGCATGCGGGTGTCCAGGGGCACGGCCTTTTCCCCGACCAGCTCGCTGATGCGGCCGGTGGCAAACAGGCGGGTGAGCTCCATCTGAAACAGCCGGTCCTGGGCGCAGACAAATCCCTGGGCCATGATCGCATCTCCCAGGCTGGCGGCGTAAATATAGGCCATGCCCTTTTCATCGCGCAGCACCTTCACCGGTTGCGTCAGACCGGCAAGCTGGAGCTGTCCCTGTTTCTGATAATTGTTCCAGCCGGCGCAGCCGGAGAGAAAAAAAGCGACAAGCATCCCCCATCCGATCAACCATCTTGCTGTAGCTTTCATCAACGATCTCCTTTCCATAAATTGAGCATTCCCGCCTTTTGATTCTGTTTCTCCCAGTAGCGACGGTAAATTGCCTTGTTGCGGCGGCTCAGCGGCATGGCTCGCACCTGTTCAATCCAGGCTGCCGTTTTATCCCGGGCCTGCCGGAAAGCGCTGCAGGTCAGCTCCCAGCGCTGCTGTTCAGAGATGCGCCCGGCCCGGTCAAACCAGGATTTTTCCAGTTCATCGCGCTGGCGGCGAAAACTTTCCAGCCGGTTTTCAAAATCCATCAGCACCAGCCGGTGCAGGTTTTCATGGAACCACCACAGCGCAGCCGGGTTGCAAGTTCCGTCCGGGGTCGGTCCAAGGTCCGGCAGCACGTCTTTGCCGAACCAGACAGGCTTGAAAATTGCCGTACAGGGAGCGGACGTTCCGGTGACCAAAAAGGTCTGCCGCTGCGGCTTCAGGCAGGCAACCAGGGATCCGGTGCTCTGGGTGGCATTGCGGGCCAGTGGGTTGCCGGCATGGGCACAGATGCGATTGCCCAATAAATGGGAATCCGGCCGGTAGCCTCCATTGCCGTGATCCCGCAAAATGCCGACCGCCGCGGCCGCATCCAGTTTTCCGTTCTTTTCCCTGATCAGGTCAAAGGAGCGGCGCTGCCGGCGGCGGGCAGCGGAAAAAGTCGTGTAAAACCAGTCAGAGTAGCACCGCGCAAAATGAAAGGTCCGCCCTTTTTTCAACCATCCTTTGCGGCGCGCCGTTTCGATGAGCTTTGGGTGGCATTCGTCGAACTGTTCTCCGATGGTCAGGGCATTGCTGATGGTGTAGAATTTGTTGATTTTAACCGCCGCCCATAAGGGTCCGGCCGTTTCCAGAACCCATCCCTGCTGCGCATCGGCAATGATAAAACTGTTATGATAGGCCATGCGGCGGTCTTCATACCCGCAAATTCCGCCCTGCCCGAAATCCGCCAGCAGGCCCACGATGGTTTCCAGGGCCTGGGCCGCGTCGGCAGCGCGTTCCAGGGCCAGGCGCAAAAGGTCCATGCCGGTAAGTCCGCCTTTTTTTTCCAGGGGCATGCGGGTGAAAACCGCCTCGTTGCCGATGACCACCCCCTTCTCATTGGCGCCCATCTCCGCGCCCCACATCCAGAAAGGCCTGCACAGCAGCACGGCATATGTTTGTTTGATCTGGGGAATCGTCCGGTAGGTACACGCAACTTGCTCGGATTCGCCAAATCCCGCGGCCGGATGGTATTCGAGCACCTGGGCCTCATTGGGTTCCCGGTCGCTGTTTTTGCCGAAAATAATGGACCCGTCGGCCGTTGCCGACGCAAGGGCCAGAAATGTGTCGCACATGGCTGAATTCCTGCAAAAGCCGAATGGGCTCAACACCAATCCGTGAGCCGCCTGAAAATTGACCGCCGGGCCGCAACATGGTAAAATATAAAATTAAAAAGCGTCATCGGAGACACGATGATAAACTGGAAGGACCGCCAGGATGAAGCAAAGACTTAAACAGTACCTCCTCATTGCGCTGGCAGCCGCAGCGTTGTGGTTCGCACTGGATAACCATTTTGTTTTTTACGGGCGCCAGGTGCACCTGCTGAAAAAATTATCCCTGGACCTGCACGACACCTTCGTCAGTCTCAACAACAAGCGCCCGGCAACCGTCTTGAAAAACGAGCGGCTGCGCGATGCCGGCATCGGAGACCTCATGGTGGAGCTGGGAATGCTCAGCGAAGAAAAAAAGGACCAACTCGAGAGCAAATATTATTATGATGAATAACCCCCATAATCAGCGCCCTCCTTTACCCTGGCGCGTCATCAACTTCCAGCTTCTGCATTCCGACTTCCGACTTCCCACTTCCCACTTCCAACTTCCGGCTTCCCACTTCCGCATTCCCACTTCCGACTTCCAGCCTCACCCTTCCTCCCGTCCGATGGCATTCAAATGCAGGGTCAGCGGCCGTTCCTCCTCGCTTTTGCCGGTAAAGCGGATGGGACCCGGCCGGCGATAGTGGTCATCGCCCGGATCGGCGGCAAGCCATTTTTCCCGCAAGGCCTTGACCACCTGGAAGGCAACCGAATTCACATCCACGATGCTTTTTTCGATCACCAGCGACAGCTTGCCCTTGCGTTCCTCCAGGTGCATCAGGGGCGCGATGGGAATGCCGATCGGCTGCCACCTGGAAAAATCCAGCTCCAGGTTACGGATGGCGGCCATCTGGCCGGTGGCCCCGCCGGCAATCAGGCTGAAAACCGTTAATCCCAGGTTGTAGGTATAGATGCAGTCAAACCGCGTCGGGTCGTTGCCCCGGCCGTCGTAACCGTAAAAATGCATCTGGGTCTTGAAGCTGGGCACGGATTTTTTAAATATCTTTTCCACGGCCGCCGGGATTTGCCCGCCGTTTTTGATCAGCCCTGCGTTGACCAGCGCCTGGCTGAGGGTTTTTATGGAGATGATGTCGGATTTGACCAGCAGGTGCCCATCGTCTCCCCAGTTTTTAAACAGCACCGGGCCGTAGCGGTCCGGGGCCAGGCCCGCGGCTTCCAGGGACTTGTGAAAATAGTCCCGGCGCAGGCCGATCTTGTAGATTCCTTCTTCCTTTAAAATGTTCAGGTAATCCTTCACCAGCCCCAGCAGAACCTTTTCGGTTTCCACCTGGGAAAACGGAAAGTTGCCGTGACTGTCGCGCTCCATGAGCAACCCTTCCTGGAAAAAATCCGGGATGTCGTTAAACAGGTCGTCATCGCGGGTATTCCAGAGGGTAAAGGTGGAATCTTCCCGGGAGCGCTGGGCCAGGCGGCGCAAATGCTCCAGCTTGTCCTCCAGCCGGGGAAAAGAAGCGTGAAAATCCCGGTCATGGGTCCGGTTGTATTCGGCAATAATGGTATTCAGTTTTATGATAAACACCTGGATTTCATTGATGAATTCCAGCACGCCCTCGGGGATCACCAGCACCCCGTAATTTTTGCCCACCGCCGCGCGGCGGACGATGCCGTCGCAGATGACCCGTGAAAGATGTCGCAGTGTCATGCCGTAAGCGTGATAATCAACGGAGCCGGCCTTTTCGGCCTTCGCAAGCCGGTCGCGGTCAATGTAATCCGCCAAATCCTCGCCGATGAGGGTCATGTTGGCGTGGGTCTGCAGGGCGACTTCCAGGGCCAGGTGGCTGGCCACCCGCCCCATGACCTTGCAGACATGCCAGTACTTGATATCCGAACTGCTATCGGTGCACAGATTGCTGATGGAATTGGCAAACGCCCGGGCCGCGGTGTGAAAGCCGAAAGACATGGCGCACAGGACCTTTCCGTTCGCATCCCGGACCTGGATGTCCCCGTCAATGGTCTTGGGCACCCCGATGACCTGAACCCCGTCGGGAAGCATCTCCTGGGCCAGGAAAGCGGCATTGGTGTTGGAATCATCACCGCCGACAACCACCAGGGCATCCAGCCCGAGCTGCTGGCAGGTTTTGCGGGACAGTTCCATTTTTTCCCGGGTATCGATCTTGGTCCGACCGGTCTTGATCATGGTAAAGCCGCCCAGGTTGCGGTAAGCGTCGATGCGATGGTCATCAAGCTCGACGGCCTCATTTTCGATGATGCCGTCCGGACCCACCAGAAAACCGTAGATCTTTGAATCCGGGTTGGCCTTCTTGGCGGCATCGTACAGGCCGGCAATCACGTTGTGGCCGCCCGGAGCCGGTCCCCCGGAAAAAACAATGCCGATGTGGCGTTTGCGGGTAAATTGCCGGGCAGCGGCATCATCCACGGAGTCATGCCCCTCGATGAGCTGCACCGTGTTGCCGATGATGTCCGGCAGCTGTTTTTGGGCCTCCCGGTCCAGCTCAAAGCGGTATTGCGCAGTTTCGCGCAACAGCGTATAGCGCCGGGAAAACGCTTCGCATCGCAAAGGGCGATATTGTCTTCTTTCCATCAGCTCGGCATTGATATCGTCGGTGGCCTCTTTGACCCGGGGGTGTTTCAACAACTGTTGCAAATCAATGGTCTTTTTGCCTGCCATGGCACCCTCCCGCTGTATCCATTGGTTATGATTGCAGGTTCTTTTATGACGGTCCCGCAAAGGCTTGCCCAAGCGAGAAAATCGACTTTTTACCTGAATTTTGCACGCGTCGGAGGTTTTCCTCTGCAAGGCATTTAAGGGCGACGCCATAGTCAGCTATTGCGAGCCCTTAATAACGCAGCAGAGGGAAGCCTCCGGCGCGCCCGCTGGGTGAAAATTAAGACGATAAAATGACTTTTTTTCCTTTAACCTAACAGGTTACTTGACTTTGCTTCTAAAATTATCTTAACTAGTTTATATTATTACAATCTTTAACTTCGTCTTAATTTTCATGCAAGATTCAGGTTTTACGCCTGCATCTTTATATAACGCTGGCTTTTTTGCAAAGTCAAGATGATTCATTGCCTCACCGGCCGTGCCTGCAAAACTTGCCATGGGCCTGCCCAAAGGCGCGCTGGGAACGAGCATTCCCAGAACGGCACGGCCATGCCCCGGGGAAAAAAGAAGGCTTTACTTTATTTTGCAAATCCTATATGGGTAACCAACGGCTTTTAGCAGAACAAACAAAAAAGGAGGAAAGAAATGAAAAAGGCATTGGTTTTAGGCTCAATTGCGCTGGCAGTCATGGGATTTGTTTTTGCGACCACCGCATTCAGTGCGGACATCAACCTGGCCAAAAAGTCCACCATCCAGACGATTCTGAAAAGAGGGGAACTTCGGGTCGGCTTTGAATCCGGCTATGTTCCCTTTGAGATGACCGACAAAAAGGGAAATTTTATCGGCTTTGACATGGACTACGGCCGTCGGCTGGCCAAGGCCATGGGCGTTAAATTCGTGCCGGTCAACACGGCCTGGGACGGCATCATTCCGGCCCTGGTGACGGGCAAATTCGACATCATCATGGGAGGGATGACCATCACCCAGGAACGCAATCTCAAGATCAGTTTCGCCGATCCTTACATCATCGTCGGACAGACCATCCTGCTGAATTCAAAACTCAAGGACCGGGTCATCTCCTACAAGGATCTGAACAATCCCAAGTACATCGTCACCTCCCGCATGGGCACCACCGGCGAGCAGGCCATCAAGAAGTATATTCCCAAGGCCACTTACAAGGGGTTTGAATCCGAAGCCGAGGCTGGCATGGAAGTCATCAACGGCAAGGCCGATGCCCTGGTCTATGACCTGCCCTTCTGCGGATTTCTTTACGGCAGCCAGGGAAAGGGCAAGACCATCTTCCTGAGCGACCCCTTCACCTATGAGCCGCTGGCATGGGCCATCAACCAGGGGGATCCGGATTTTCTCAACTTTTTGAACAACTTTCTGCGCCAAACCAAGGGAGACGGGTTCTACGACAGGCTTTACAAAAAATGGATCACCGGGACTTCCTGGAAAAAAGACCTGAAGTAAACCGGCGCTGATGCCCCAACCCGGAGATTTAAATGCCACCGGGCCGGTCCCATCAACAGCTGACCGGCCCGGTGGCATCAACACACGAACATGGAAAATTCCAAAAATCGGCGGCATCCCGACCGGCCGGCCACATACAATATATGGGTGGGCGTCTTCTGTGCAGGCGTTGTGATCGTTGTCGGACTGTTTTACTATACCACCCAGAAAATCGAGTATGTCTGGCGCTGGAACCGGGTTCCGATCTACTTCGTCTACCAGGACAAGATCGAGATTCGCTCCGAGATAGACGGTGAGGTGGAGGCGATCAACAAAGACGGGGATCAGACCCTGATCACCATCAAGGATATCAACGTCACCGAAACCTACCGGATTCCGGCCGCCGGCAACATCCGGGTGCAGCAGGGCGAGATGCTTGCCGCCGGAGACATCCTGGCGGCTTACAGCCAATGGAAGCCCGGCCTGCTGATCATCGGGCTGTGGACCACCCTCAAAATCAGCGTGATCGCCACCATTTTGGGGGTGATCATCGGCGTTGTCGGGGGACTGACGCGCATCTCTTCCAACCCCGCCCTGAAGTGGGCCACCATCGTCTACGTCGAGCTGATCCGCGGCTCGCCTTTGATGGTGCAGATCCTGATCTGGTACTTCGTCCTGGGAACCGTGATCAACGATCTGCTCGCATACTCCGGTATGGGACGCCTGCCGGCGTTCTGGTACGGGGTGGCGTCGCTGGCCTGCTTTGCCGGGGCCTATGTGACCGAGATCGTGCGGGCGGGCATCCAGTCCATCCATCGCGGGCAAACCGAAGCTGCCCGCTCCCTGGGCATGAGCTATGCCCAGTCCATGCTGCATGTCATTTTACCCCAGGCCCTGCGCCGCATTCTGCCGCCGCTGGCCGGCCAGTTTATCAGTTTGATAAAGGACTCCTCGCTGCTGGGCATCATTGCCATCCGCGAGTTGACCAAGGCCGCCCGGGAAGCGGTTTCAGCCAGTCTGCAGCCTTTCGAGCTCTATCTCGTCCTGGGGATATTATACCTGGTACTGACCTTTACCCTGTCCATGGCGGTCCAGCGCCTGGAAAAAAAGATGGCTATCGGGTGATTGACGTTCGCAACATATACAAGACCTTCCATGTCCCCCACGAGGTCAGGGCCCTGGTGGATGTCTCCGCCCAGATCGCGGCCGGTGAGGTGGTGGTGGTCTGCGGTCCTTCCGGATCCGGCAAAAGCACCTTTCTGCGCTGCCTCAACTGCTTGGAGCGCGCCGATGCAGGGCATATCTTGATCGACGGCATCGATGTGCTCGATCCGAAAACCAACATCAACAAGCTGCGCGCCGAGGTGGGGATGGTGTTCCAGTCGTTTAACCTGTTTCCCCACAAAACCGTTCTCGACAACATCACCCTGGCCCAGCGGGTGGTGCGCAAGCGCTCCAGAGACGACGCTCTCGAAAAAGCCAACCAGCTGCTGGAGAAAGTCGGCATTCAGGACAAATCCGGAGCGTTTCCGGACAATTTGTCCGGCGGCCAGCAGCAGCGGGTGGCCATTGCCCGCGCCCTGGCCATGGATCCCAAAGTGATGCTGTTCGATGAGCCGACCTCGGCGCTGGATCCGGAAATGATCGGCGAAGTGCTCGATGTCATGAAAACCCTGGCCCGGGAAGGCATGACCATGGTGGTGGTCACCCACGAAATGGGCTTTGCGCGGGAAGTGGCCGACCGGGTCATCTTCATGGACGAGGGGGCGATCGTGGAAGTCGGCACCCCGGAGCACTTTTTCGTCAACCCCACCCATAAGCGCACCAAGCTGTTTTTAAGCCAGATACTTTAGCGCAAAGCGAAAACCCAACATCTTGTAGCACCATATCCAAAAATATACCCTACCTTGTGTTTTTCCCTTTACAAACCACCTGAGCCCTGCTATTATTTCTTAAATTGGACCGTCTCGTCCCATGGGAAATAAGGTGCTGCTATATTTACTCTTGTCAGCAGATGCATAAAAGAGTAATATGTAGATAAGCTCCTTATTTTAATCTTCATTTCATCATTCCATGATTCCGTTTGCGGGGCGGCGACTCAGGCTTCGAAAAAATTACTTTTACTAAGAAATCGTATGAATTCGCGGGGTTAAATAGTTTTCGCGGCAGTGCATCCTTGGCTGCAGCAGATGGATAAACCCAGACGAAGGCATGGCTCATGAAACTGAAAAAACTTGAAATATCCGGGTTCAAATCTTTTTACGAAAAAGCAACCCTTGAATTTCCTCCAGGCATCTCGGCGGTGGTCGGCCCCAACGGCTGCGGCAAAAGCAATGTGGTCGATGCCATCCGCTGGGTGATGGGCGAACAGAGTCTCAAGCAGCTACGCGGCAAATCCAAGGAGGACATCATTTTTTCCGGCACCAACGGCAAGCCCCCGTTGAACATGGCCGAAGTTTCCCTGACACTGGCCAACGACAACGGCAACGCACCGGAAGAACTGAAGGACTTTACCGAAATCAACCTGACCCGACGCCTGTACCGCTCCGGCGAGAGCGCCTATTTCCTCAACCGACAGCCCTGCCGCCTGAAGGACATCCACAACGTTTTTTTAGGCAGCGGGCTGGGGGCCAAATCATATGCGGTGATCCAGCAGGGCAACATCGGCGCCATCACCGAAGCCGACCCCTTGGACCGGCGCTATTTCATCGAGGAAGCCGCCGGCACCACCCGCTACAAAAACCGCAAGACCGAAGCCCTGCGCAAGGTGGAAAAAACACATCAGAATCTGCTGCGCGTCAACGACATTATCGTCGAACTCAAGCGCCAGATGGCCAGCCTTAAGCGTCAGGCCAGAAAAGCCGAATTGTATAAAAACCTCCAGCAACGGATTCAAGCCCTGGATGTCTGTCTGGGGGTGCATTATCATGATGAAATCAGCGCCCAGATAAAACAGGCCGCAAGCGTGCTGCAGGAACTCAAGGATGCCGATATCGGCCATTCTTCCGAACTGAAAAAACTGGATGCCGCCGTTGAAGATATCAAACTCAGGCGCTGGCAGAAAAATCAGCAGATCGCGGAGCAAAAATCCAATCTGCACGACAGCCAGCGTGAAATTGACCGGCTGGAAAATGACCTGGCTCATCTGCGCGAAGAAATTGAACGTCTGTCGCGGGAAATCACCGAGCTCTCATCGGCCAGAGAGGAACTGTCCGAAAAAAACGACGCCTTGATCAACGAAATCGGGCTGACTGAACAGGAAAACAACGAACTCAAACGCGAAATTGAAGATGCGCAGCGCCGCCTCAAAGAAAAAAGACAAGACAGCGAACATATCAGTACGCAACTGGCCGAACTCAACCGCGAGCAGGACTCCGCCAGGGCAGACCTCATGAACCTGGTCACCCGTGAGGCCCAGTATAAAAACATTTACCAGAATGCCGCCAACAACAAGGAAAGTCTCGAACGGCGCCTGAAACGCAAGGATGAGGAAGCCCTCCTGGCCCAGGAGCAAATCGAGGCGGCCAGCCGTCAGAAAGCCCGCAACGCGCAACAGCTGGAAGCCATCAAACAGCAAATCGGCGAGTTCAACGAGCAGATCGGCGCCACCCGCACCCGCCTGGATGAAAAAGCCGCCGCTCTGGCCGCCCAGGTCAAGCTGGCCCAGGGTCTGGAGCTGGAGCTCAACACTGCCAGATCGCAACACAGCACCCTGAAGAAAATGGAAGCGAATTTCGAGTGGTACCGCGACGGCGTCAAAGCGGTGATGCGCCAGGCCGCCGGCAGCGGCGATGATATCGCCGATAGTCAAACCGCGCCGGACCGGCGCATCAAAGGTGTCATCAGCCTGATGGCGGACATCATCGAAGCCGAACCGACCTTTGAAACTGCGGTGGAAGCCGCACTGGGCGAAGCTTTGCAGTACATCATTGTTGAAAACCAGGAGGCCGGAGTCGCCGCCATCGATTACCTGCAGACCCGCAATGCCGGACGCAGCGGGTTCGTGCCGGTAGACGCCGCCAAACTGCCGCCGGTGCTTTCCCCGGCGCTGCCCGATCCCTCACGGCTGCTGCTGCGTCACATTACCGTAAAACCCGGCTTTGAAGCCATCGCCCAGGCGCTTCTGGGGCACGTGGTGATCGCCGATGATATCCGGCAGGCCCTGCAATGGTTTAATGCCAACGGCTCCTATCAGCAGATTGTCACCAAAAACGGCGATCTCATTTCCCACCACGGCATCCTGATGGGCGGCAGCCGGGATCGACTCAACGGCATCCTGGCCAAAAAGCAGGAATTAAAGGCCCTGGCGGTTCAAATCAAAAGCCTGGAGCAAAAACTTGAAAAAGCCCGCGACCGGCAAACTGAACTGGACGACGAAGTCCGGGAGCTTGAAAACACCCTGCAAAAACAGATCGAGCGCAAAAATCAGGCCGGTGAAAACGAAATGGAAGCCGAAAAGGCCCTTTACCGCGCCAGCGAAGACCTGAAAAACGCCCGGCGGCATCTGGAAATCGTCCAGCTGGAACAGGAACAGCTGCTGGGAGAGGCCAGCGATCTTGATGATGAAATGGGAAAATACAATGCCGCCCTGGCAAAAGCGGCCGCCGAGATCAAAACCGCCCAGCAGCGGGTTGCCGAACTGTCGGGGCGCATCGAAACGGTTTCCGTGCGCATGGAGCAATTCAACCAGAACGTGGTGGAGCTTAAATTGAAACTGACCGCCCTGGATGCCAGACTGGAAAACAGCACCGGCAACCTGCAGCGGCTCAGGGAATTTCACCAGGACGGCCTGAAGCGGCTCGAACAGTTGTCCCGGGAAATCAGCCAGAAGCAAAAACGCCGGGAAGCCTCCCAGGCCAGCATCGCTGCCAATGAGCAGAAACTTTCACAGATGTATGCTGCCACCAAACGGCTGGAAGAAGAAATTGAACGCCATGAACTCGATTATCAGGCCATCGACGCCCTGCTTGCCGACAGCGACAGTCAAATTTCGCAAATCAGAAGCCAGCGTGAGAAGACTCTGGAAAAGTTTCGCATGCTGGAGCTCGAGCAATCCCAGCTGGTGATCAAACGGGACAACATTGCCTCCCGGCTGGAAGAACGCTACCGGCAGTCATTTGCCGAATTGAAGTCCCAGTCCCAACAGAACGAGGCCGCCGGGCAGATCAGCGCCGAAATGTCCTTCGAACAGATGGAAACCGAGCTGGAGCACAGCCGGGAAAAGATCGCCCGCATCGTGGATGTCAACCTGGCCGCCATCAAGGAATATGAACAGCTCAAAGAGCGCTATGAATTCCTCGAAAACCAGCGCGACGACCTGCTCAAGGCCATCGAAGACCTGCAAAAGGTCATCAAAAAAATCAATGCCATTACCCAGCAGCGGTTCATGGAAACCTTCAACCGGATCAATGAAAAACTCGGTGAGGTATTTCCCCGACTCTTTGAAGGCGGTGAGGCCAAACTGGTGCTGGTGGAGCCGGACAAACCCCTTGAATCCGGGGTGGAGTTTATGGTCCACCCCCCCGGCAAGAAGCTCACCCGCCTGAGCCTGCTTTCCGGCGGTGAGAAGGCCCTGTCAGCGATTGCCTTTATTTTTTCCATCTTTTTGATAAAACCCGCATCCTTCTGTCTGCTGGATGAAATTGACGCTCCGCTGGACGAGGCCAATATTTACCGTTTCAATGACCTGCTGCAGATCATCGGAGAAAAATCCCAGATCATCGTGATCACCCACAACAAGCGCACCATGGAGTTCGCAGAAATGCTCTTCGGCATCACTATGGAACAAAAAGGGGTCTCAAAAATTGTTTCCGTCAATTTCCAAACGCCCGCACAGGCGGCGGAAAATGAGCCCCGCCGAATGGCCAGTTAAGTCAATTGTCAAATGAAGTGCCTAAAGTGCACTGAAATGCCTAATTGGGTTAAATTGATAAGAATCCCTTATCTTCAGGCACTTTAGTGCACTTTAGGCATTTTAGGCACTTCTTTAAGAGGTACCCAGCCCCAATGGTTTTCAAGTGGCGCAAAAAAAACAAAACCAAGTCGGAACAGCCCGCACAGCCGGATGACAGCACCCGGTCGGAGGCGGCTGTCGAAGATGACCCGGCAGCCCGGATGGTCGCTCCTGAACCGATTGCCGATGAAGCCGTCGAGCCGTTGCCCACGGCCGGGCCTGAAGCACTTGAAGGCGCTGCCAATGGAGAATCCACAGATCCGCCGGCTGACACCGCCTCCTCAACGGGATATTTCCGCCGTTTAAAAAATCGGCTGTCGCGCACGCGAAAAAATCTGTCAGACGGACTGGACAAGATTTTTGCGGGCAAAAAAAAGATCGATGAGGCGGTTTTTGAAGACTTGGAGGAGCTTCTGATCACATCGGACATCGGGGTCCAGACTGCCATGGAACTCATTGAGCGGGTTTCAAAAGCCCGGGTTAAGGATGCCGCTGAGTTGAAAAGCGTCCTCAAAAAAGAGATTCTGACCTTTATCAGCCCGCAGGCACCGCAAACACCAGCAGTGCAGAGCACCCCCTGGGTCACCATGGTGGTGGGCGTCAACGGGGTCGGCAAAACGACCACCATCGGCAAAATCGCCGCGGCCGCCAGGGCATCCGGACAAAAAGTCATGATTGCCGCCGCCGACACTTTCCGGGCGGCGGCCGTTGAACAATTGATGATCTGGGCGCAGAGATCCGGCGCCGAATTTGTTCAGCACCGGGAAAACGCAGACCCGGCGGCGGTGGCCTTCGATGCGGTGGCTGCCGCCCGGGCGCGGGGTTGCGATCGGGTTCTCATTGACACGGCCGGCAGGCTGCATACCCGGATCAACCTGATGGAAGAACTCAAAAAAATCAAACGCACGGTGGCCAAACAGATCCCGGGTGCTCCCCAGGAAGTGCTGCTGGTGCTGGATGCAACCACCGGCCAGAACGCCCTGTCCCAGGCAAAACTCTTTCACGAAGCTGTGGGCGTTACCGGCCTGGTGCTGACGAAGCTGGACGGAACGGCCAAGGGCGGGATCGTCATTGCAATTTGCGGCTCTTTGAACATCCCGCTGCAATATATCGGCATCGGTGAGAATATCGAGGACCTCAGGCCTTTTGATCCCCAACAATTTGTTGATGCGCTTTTTTAATGACTCATCAGACGTGGGTTTCAGGGGCAATAGACGCGCAAATGCCGTGATGCAATGGATTTGCGCAAGATATTTTAAAAAAAGTGTTGCAATATGTTAATTTATGTTGACATGAAAAATAACTTCCGATAATGACGTTGAAAAATAGGCATGCGGGCAATGGGGCCTGGCACCACTAAATCCCAACTCATCACATAAAGGGGGGAAGGCATTATGACAAAGGCAGAACTTGTAGAAAAAGCGGCAAAGGATGCCAAAATTTCCAAGGTAGCGGCAGCAGCAGCGTTGAATTCGTTTATGGAAGGCGTCACCAAGGCACTCAAGAAAAAAAACGGCAAGGTTACCCTGGTCGGCTTCGGCACTTTTTCCAAGACGCGCCGCAAAGCCCGCAAGGGGCGCAACCCGCAGACCGGTCAGCCCATCAAAATCAAGGCCTGCAACGTGGTTAAATTCAAACCCGGCAAAAAACTCAAAGACGCCATCTAGTTCGAAAAACAGCGGGACGGCTTGTTGCTCCGACAGGCCGTCCCGTCTCCCGCGTTGTTCCCCTTATCCAATCATTCCAACATTACCGTCACTGGTTCTGAGTATTCAATTCCATAAATCCGATAACACATAGAAACTCACCGCTGAGATCGCGGAGAACGCAGAGAAAAATAACAAAATATGCCCGGTTCGCCGGAAACGGCCAACGCTTTTATACCTCTGCGCTCTCTGCGTGCTCTGCGGTGAATTTAGAAAAATTCGGGAAACAACAATGCTGGTGAATACATACACCAAGGTAGTGTTTAGACCACAATCAGTACGTAATCTCAAACCCGCTGAACTCGCCGGCATAATCCTGCCAGTCGACATTCACGTCCGTCACCCGGGCATGGGGCGGCCCCTGGCGGCACCACTGGACAACGGCCTCCACCTGGGACCGGTCGCCTTCAAATACGGCCTCCACGGTCCCATCGCTGCGATTCCTGACCCACCCCGAAACACCGCAGCTTTGGGCGGCCCGCAGGGTTTCCATCCTGAAAAAAACACCCTGCACCCTTCCACTGATAATCACATGGGCCCTGGATTTTTCTTCCATGACAGCCTCCTTTTCGCAGAGCGCACGGCGCTACGCCAGCATATCCCGCAGGGATTGCTCGTCGATCACCGCAACCCCCAGCTGCCGAGCTTTCGCCAGCTTGGAGCCCGGAGACTGCCCGGCAACAACGAAATCCGTGTTGCGGCTGACCGCACTGGCAACCCTGGCGCCGGCGGCCTCCAGCGCCTCCTTGGCCTGCTGACGGGTCATGTTTTGAAGCGTGCCGGTCAGCACAAATGTTTTACCGGCAAGCTTGCCGCCATCCTGAGTATCTTCGTAAACAATGCGCACCCCGCTGTCGATAATCCGCTCGACGGTGCGGCGGTTTTCCTGCCGGCTGAAAAATTCTTTTACACTGCTGGCGATCGTGTCTCCGATGCCCTCGATCGCTTTGAGTTCTTCCTGCTCACATTCCACTAACGCTGCAAGGCTTGCGAAACGCCTTGCCAGCAGACGCGCCACATGTTCGCCCACATGCCGGATGCCCAGGGCGTACAGGAACCTTGCAAATGAAACTGTCCTGCTGCTCTCAATGGCCCGCACCAGATTGTCTGCAGACTTGGCACCCATGCGTTCCAGGGCGGCAAGATCGGCTTTATCCAGTTTGAACAGATCCGCGTACGATTTCAACATCCCCTTGTCGACCAGCTGATCGACCAGCTTGTCTCCCAACCCGTCAATGTCAAAGGCCCCTTTGGAGGCGAAATGCTTGATCCGCTCTTTCAACTGGGCCGGACAATCTGCGTTAATACAGTATACGCCGACTTCATCTTCAAAGCGAACCACCCCCGCGCCGCAGGCCGGGCATTTTTCAGGCATCTGAAATTTTTTCTCCCCACCGCTGCGGGCCGATGGGATGACCTTGACCACCTCAGGGATGACATCACCGGCTCTTTGCACCAGCACCGTGTCGCCAATGCGAATGTCCTTTTTTTTAATTTCATCTTCATTGTGGAGCGTGGCGCGGCTGACCATGGCCCCTCCCACCCGGACGGGCCTGAGGTGAGCGACCGGGGTCAGCACACCGGTGCGGCCCACCTGAACTTCGATAGCCTCCAGCACGGTGGTTTCCTGAATGGCGGCAAATTTGTAGGCAATTGCCCACCGCGGGCTGCGACTGGTGGATCCCAGTTGCTGCTGCAGTACCAGGCTGTCCACCTTGACGACCATGCCGTCGATATCATAGGGCAGCCGGGAGCGCCGGGCGCCCAGCTCGCGATAAAATTCCAGCACCTCACCGATGGTTACCTGTGGCCGGATAAGGGGATTGATGGGAAACCCCCAGTTTTTCAAAGTCTGCAGCAACTGCCAGTGGGACTCAAACTCCACGTCGGTGATGATGCCGACACCGTAAAAATAAATATCCAGGGGACGCTGGGCGGTGATCCTGGAATCCAGCTGTCTTAAAGATCCTGCGGCCGCATTTCGCGGGTTGGCAAAAGGCGGCAGTTCAGCGCGGATGCGCTGCCGGTTCAGCTCCCTGAAGTCTTCGATACCGATAAACACTTCCCCTCGGGCTTCCAGCCGGCCAGGGATTCGCACGGGGCTTTCAGCCTGCATCACGAGGGGCACGGCTCCAATGGTGCGGACATTGGCGGTAATCACCTCTCCGGTTATTCCGTCACCCCGGGTGGAAGCCGTAACCAGTCTGCCGTTCTCATAAACCAGTTCCACCGCCACCCCGTCCAGCTTGGGCTCTGCAGTGTACATGATTTGCTCATCAAGGTTCAGCTGCCGTTTCACCCGCCGGTCGAATTCCAGGATATCCTCATCATCGAAGGCATTGTCCAGGCTCAGCATGGCCAGGGAATGGGTGACGGTGTCAAAATGACTTAAGGCAGGCGCCCCCACCCGGGCGGTGGGCGAATCCGGGCTGGCTAACTGGGGATGGCGCGCTTCGAGCCGCATGAGCTTTTGCAGCATGCGGTCATACTCGGCATCGGAAATTTCCGGGTCATCGAGAACATAATACCGGTAGTTGTGATGGTGCAGTGCCTTGCGCAGGCGTTCAACTTCGGCAACCACCGCAGGGTCAATGGTGTCGGCCATGAATGCTTGCTCCCGGTACTGAATTTGATGAAACCGTAAAAAGTAACATTTTGAGCGACCGTCAAGCTCAAAGCCTGCCGACCACATCCTTGATCACCCGGCAGGCGTCCTGGCGCGCCCGGACAAAGCCCTCCTGCTTAAAGCCGGGCTTCCAGCTTCCTGTCGCAAGTTCATCAGACACCACCAGGACGGCCCCCACGTCAACCCCCCTGAACCGGGCCACCGCCCACAGGGCGGAGACCTCCATCTCCACGGCCAGAACCCCGTTATGCTGATGGGTTTCAACCTTTTGCCGGGTTTCCCGGTAAACCGCGTCCGTGGACCACACACAGCCGGTGTGAAAAGCAAGGCGGTGTTTTTCCAGGGCCTGTTGGATCAAGACGGTCATCGCATCTGCCGGAGGTGAAATCTCACGGCCCGGCGCTCCATAGTGAGCCGAAGTGCCTTCATCAACTACCGCCCGGGCAGGGACGACGATATCACCAATTTTCACCCCGTGGCCGACAGCCCCGCACCAGCCCATAAAAACAATTTTGCGCACCCCCCGGGCGATCAGGGTCTCCAGCAGCATGGCCGCGTATGGCGCACCGATAAACGGTCCGGCCAAACAGGGTGCATTGCCGGAAGCCTTGAAATACAGTCGACTGATGAACAACCGCTGGAAATCATCCCGGTCGAATTCGAGAAGATCGCACAGACAAAACAGGTCAACCCGGGTGGCGGTCATCACGGCAACGGGTCCCAACTCCGGTGCATTGCGGGGTTTAACCGGGTTTACGATAGCATCAGAAGCAGTCATAGAAAAAAACCGGTACAAGGTAGAGGGTACAAATTTGATGAAGCCGTAAAAAGTACAATTTTCTCGCTCCGCAAGCCTTTTCGGGAGCCGTTCAGGGTTTCTCTAAATCGCAAGAACTCGGGCTGACGCCCTAAAACAACTTGCGATTCTTAACGTTCAACCCTTCGCGGCCCTTTTCCCGAAAAGGGTTGATGTCGCTCGAAAATGACTTTTTACGGGGCCGTCAAGCTTGTGCCCTGTATCTGGACCTGTCTTATTCCGGCCTGGCGTGCTTGGCCATCTCATCTTTGACCTCGTCGATGATGTCATAAAACCACAGCAGATCTTCCATGGTCAGGCGGCCGGCTTTCACGGGGGCCCGTTCGCTGCCGTCTTTTTTCAACAGGATCCGCGGGCCGATCTGCACTTTCGGCTCTCCCCCGCCGTACTGGTTGATGGAAACCACCAGCCCGGTTTCTTCACATTTCCATTTCTTCAGCACTTTATCCTTTTCAGGGTCATAGGCCATGAAAGCCTCCGATTAAAATGAATGATGTCGAAAAATCCTTCCACACAGCGGAATGCATCAGCAATCCCGGCAAGGGCATAAACGCAAAGGAAAAAGTGCCTTAAGTGCCCTAAAATGCCTTAAGTGCCTAAAGTTGTGGTGTCGCTTGCGCTCCGTCTTTTATAAAAACACCAACTCCTTTTGCACCTGATTGAATCGACCCGCCGCAGGCGAACATTAACTTTAGGCACTTAATGTTTCTGCCTGTACCTTGTACCCTCAATCCCCAAAATGCTCACGAAGCGAACAAAAGGAATTTTTTACGGAATCATCATCCCTCGTTCTTCGCCCTTCCTAGGTGGATAACTTGGAAAAATCGGCCAGTTTGCCGAACAGGGCTGCAATCTGCCCCAGCAGGGCCAGGCGGTTGCGGCGAACATCCCGGTCTTCGGCCATGACCATGACCGCATCAAAAAAGCGGTCAACAGGGTTGCGCAGCGAAGCAACGGCCACCAGGGCCTCATCGAAAAGGCCCTTTTTGACAGCGGTCGACACCTGCTTTTCAGCTTTTTTAAAGGCCTTCAGCAGGTCGGCCTCACTGTCATCCTCGAAAAGGCGTGGCTCAACAACGGCCGGTTCAGCGTCGGTCTGCCGGTCGCCGGATTTTTTGATAATATTGACCACCCGTTTAAAGGCAATGGCCAAAGGCTCAAAATCCGGACGGTCTTTGAGGGCTTCAAGGGCGGCGACTCTCTGCCAGGTGCCGGGCACATCATCCACTGACACGGCAGTCACCGCCGCAACCACATCCTTTGAAAATCCATCTTCGACCAGAAGATGGGAGATGCGGCTTTTCAGGAAGTCATAAACCTTTGCGGTCAGTTGCCGGCAGGCAGCGTCATTTTTGACGTCAAACAGCCGGGCATTGTCCTCGATGCAGCGGCGCAGGGAAAATGAAAACCCCCGCTGCTTCATGATTTGAACAATTCCGATCCCTTGGCGCCGCAAGGCATAAGGATCGGATGCCCCGGTGGGGATCAACCCCGCGTAAAAGCAGCCGCAAATGGAATCCAGCTTGTCGGCAATGGACACAATCGCACCGGTCAGGGTTTCCGGCAGTTCGGCACCGGAATACAGCGGCCGGTAATGTTCTTCCACAGCGGCAGCCACGGCAGCGGGTTCACCGGCCACCGTGGCGTAGACGCGGCCCATCACCCCCTGAAGTTTCGGGAACTCACCCACCACCTGGCTGACCAGGTCGGCCTTGCTCAACCAGGCGGCCCGCACCACCTGTTTTTTCAGTTCTGCGACCCTCATGCCCGGAACCGATCCAACAGCAGCAGCCAGCAGTTCCGCCATCCGGGCGACCCGCTCGGTCTTTTCGTACATCGTTCCCAACTCGGCCTGAAAAAGAACGCCTTTGAGCATTTCGATCCGCTGATCATTGGAGATTTTCAGATCTCCCTGATAGAAAAAGCGCGCGTCCGCCAGGCGGGCTCTCAGGACCCTTTCATGCCCCACCGCCACCACGGCCATATCCCTGGCTTTTGTATTGTTAACCGCGATGAAACACGGCATCAGATTGCCGTCTGCATCAACAATGGCAAAGTACTTCTGATGTTCGCGCATGGCATTGATCAGGACTTCATCGGGGACCTCCAGAAAAACCTCATCGAATTTACCTGCCACCGCCAGCGGATACTCCACCAGATTGGTGACAATGTCCACCAGTTCCTCGTCGGGCAGAATGCGGCCGCCCAGTTTTTTGGCCACCTTCGCGATGTCACGTTCGAGCATCTTCCGGCGCTGGTCGATGTCCGCCAGCACATGGTGGTCGCGCAGGGCCTGCAGGTAATCATCGGCATGGGCCAGTTTGATTTTGCCCGGCGACATGAAACTGTGCCCGCGGGTATAGCGGCCGCTTTTGACATTGCCAAGCTGAAACCCGATGCATGATTTTCCCAGCAGCGCGACAACACCATGAATCGGCCGGGCAAACTCCAGCTCCAGGTCGGCCCATCTCATCTTCTTGGGAAACGGGGTCGCAAGGATCACCGGGGGCAAAATTTCTCTCAGCAGCCTGCGCGTGGCCAGGCCCTTTTCGACCTTTTCCACATAGAGGTAGGAACCGCGGGCCGTGTTTTTCACCCCCAGGCGTTTGACATCCACCCCGACTTTCTCGGCAAATTTGGTGGCGGCCATGGTCGGCCGGCCATTCTCATCGAAACCGACGGCGGCCGGTGGCCCTATGATTTCATCTTTCACAGGCCGCTGCCGGGCAGCGACATTTTCGACGGTCACAGTCAAGCGGCGCGGCGTGCCATATACCCTGGCGTCGCCATGCTCTATACGGGCAGCGGTCAATCTGCGCAGCAGGTTGGAGCGCAGGGCCTCCAGGGCGGGGGCAATATATCCGGCCGGAATTTCTTCGGTTCCGATTTCAAGCAATAGATTTTCCATGATCACCTCAATACAAAAGGTCCAGGGTTCAGGGTTCAAGGTCCAGGGTTCAGGGTTCAGGGTTGAAAAAACGGTAACGCTGAACTTTGCATCCTCTCTCCCGAAAAATTTGTTCCAGTTATTTCCTCAGCAGCGGAAAGCCCATGGCTTCGCGCTGCTTCAAGTATTGCTCGGCACATCCCCGGGCAAGATTCCGGATCCGGGCGATGTAGCCGGTGCGCTCGGTTACGCTGATGGCCCCCCGTGCGTCCAGCAGATTGAACGTGTGCGAGCATTTCAGGCAGTATTCATAAGCGGGCAATACCAGCTCGTTTTCAATCTGCTTTAGCGCCTCACCTTCGTATTTGCTAAACAGCTCAAACAAAACCGGCACATCAGCCTTTTCAAAATTGTATGTCGATTGTTCGACTTCCTGCTGATGATGAACCTCGCCGTAGCTGACCTCATCATTCCATTTCAGATCGTAAACATTGTCCACCCCCTGAAGATACATGGCGATGCGTTCCAGACCGTAAGTCAATTCCACCGATATGGGGTGCAGCTCAACACTGCCGGCCATCTGGAAGTAAGTAAACTGGGTGATCTCCATGCCGTCCAGCCATACCTCCCAGCCCAACCCGGCAGCTCCGAGAGTCGGCGACTCCCAGTCATCCTCAACAAAACGGATGTCGTGGTCCAGGGGGTCTATTCCCAGGGCCTTCATGCTGTCCAGGTATTGCTGCTGCACATCAAAAGGCGAGGGTTTTAAAATCACCTGGTACTGGTAATAATGCTGCAGCCGGTTGGGGTTGTCACCGTAACGCCCGTCCGTCGGCCGTCGGGAAGGTTGAACATAGGCGACATTCCAGGGTTCCGGTCCCAGCGCCTTGAGAGTTGTAAAATGATGAAATGTTCCCGCCCCGACTTCCAGATCGTACGGCTGCACCATCACGCAACCCTTGCGGGCCCAAAACTTGTGTAGTTCTAAAATCACATCTTGAAAATTCATCTTGCCATCCCTCTTGTTAATCTATATTTTTAATGCACCAGCATTCAATCTACTTGTGCTTCGCCTGCATTGCGCACCATGTATGTGGCAACGGCTTTTTCCCACATTCCGAATTCCGCATTCCCACTTCCGAATTCATCTTTTTTCCCTTGAACCCTGAACCTTGCCCCCTGGGCGTGTTAGCGCCCCACCTCCACCCCCCGCGGATCAATAGCGGCATCCAACAGGCCGGCCTGTCGGCGGGCTGAAAGTGTTTTTTCCCATAAAGGCCGCAGTCTGTCAATGTTTTCCACATCTCCCAGCGCCCAGATGCATCCGCCTCCACCGGCGCCTGTAAAGCGCGCGCCGCAGTCATTCTCAACGGCCAGGCGCACCAGCTTCTTGCCCATGCTGTCGAGCACATCCGGCGTCATCTTCGTGCGAATGTCTGTCTCCCGGTTCATGCAGTCTGCGGCCTGCCGGTAGTCACCCTGGCCCAGGGCGGCCGCAAACTGCCGGGTGCAGGCGATGATCTGCTCCCAATGCTCGCGGTGCCTGCCCGCCAGAAACTGCTGCACCCATCTGCCGTTGATGTCTTTGGAGACATGGGGCCTGCCGCAGTAAGCCAACAAAAGTCGCCGCTGGAGGGCCTTGAAGTTCTTTTTGCGCACAATGACCTGTTTTTTAAAAACCGGCCGCTGCGGCTCGGCCTGCCAGCGCCAGAGGTTCACCCCGCCGTAGGCGGCGGCAAGCTGGTCCTGGAGACCGCAAGGCACACTGGCAACCGACTGTTCGATCTGATGCACCAGCAGCGCCAGGGCCCGTGGACCAAGCCCGGCACCGGTTTCAGAGGGTCCTGTCAGAGCGCTGAATGCGGCGGCCAGGGCCACTGCCGCCGCCGATGATCCGCCCAGGGCCCCCCGCGGGGGGGAACTGGAATCGATATGCACATGGACGCCATCGGCCCTGAAATAGGCCGCCGTGGCAAACATCAGTCCCAGTGGATGCTCGAAAGGCGCCCGGCCGGCCGGAAATTGAGCAGCGTCGAATCCCCGCGAAGAAATCTTGATGAATCCCCGGCGGTAAGGCGCCAGCTGCACCCGGGTCCGCAACCCGATGGCCATATTGAATGTCACCGGCGCCAGGTGGCGCAGGGGGTAATAAAAAGTGGCAATGTCCAACGTGCCGCCCATGTCGATCCGGCAGGGAGCAGAGGCCTCCACCGGCTGTGATTCCAGCAATTTTCCGATCTTGTTATTCATGATGATTTTTCAATGTATCAATTCATTAACCCAATCAAAGGTAAATCTAAAACTCAGGGTGATCTATTACCATAATGAGCGTAATATGCTTTTTGGTTGAGCGTCATTGTCCATTTGGGGAAATAAGCCATCGGATGGGTTGGCGTTAAAAATTTCAAGCTGTTTGAGGAGCCTGCGACGAGTTCTTGAAATTTAGCCAACCAATTCGATGGCGCCCCAAATGGACACAGAAAGCGAAGCCAAAATGCATATTGAGCAGGCCAAGCGCAACTGATTGAACAGTTACAGTGAACTGTCCTTTCGAATTTGCCTCAAAAACTTCAAACTGCGCGGCGCCCTGCCAAGATGATACAGCACGAAGGCTTCCACGAAAGCAGTGGCTTCCTTCAGGGCCGCGGGACTGAATTTGATTCTGGCCGCCTTGGCAAAGGGACCGCTTTCCAGCCACAGAAGCTGTTTGATCGTTCCCCGGGACAACGCGGTGCGCGATGCTGCAGCCGGAGCACAGTCAGCGCAAAAAATGCCGCCCCGCTGCATGTCCACGGCCACTTTTTCCCGGCCCATGTCTTCCAGCGCCTTCCGGCACTGGCTGCAGTGCTTTAACGTGGGCCGATGCCCGGTCAGGACCAGCAGCCGTATTTGAAACAGAAGATGCAATACGGCTTCCGGGGTGCTGCCGCTGTCAAGGGCGCTTAAAACATGAAGCAGAAGGTGGTACAGGGACTTTTGCTGAAAATTCTCTTCCACCCAGTTGTAAACCAGCTCGGCCCAGTAGCTGGCATAGGTGGTTTTCATGAAATCGGATCGAATGGCGGCAAAGGGCTGCTTTAAGACCGCCTCCTGCAAGACCGCCAACCCTTTGCCGCGCCCGGTGCGGCCCACCACCTCCAGTTCCGAAAACAGCTCCAGGATGCCGGCGAATCGTTTGGTGCTCTTTTTCGCGGCCTTGGCGATCAACGACAGCTTGCCCCGGTGCAGGGTGAAAAACGTCGTGATAATGTCAAAATCGCCGTAATCCGTCCGACGCAGCAAGATGGCAGGGGTGGAAAAGACCGGCATTGCTTTAGATACCGAGCAGCGACGTCGCAATTATAAAATAAAAGAACACACTGATGATATCAATGGCGGTGGTTACCAGCGGACCCGTTGCCACGGCCGGATCAATGCTGACCCTCGCAAACACCATTGGCACCAGCGAACCCACGAGAGCGGCGATCGACATGGAACAAACAACCGCCAGGGTGACCGAAAGTGCCAGCGCCTCCTTGCTGTACCGAAACTGGGCTACGGAACCGATCAACAGCCCGTAGACAACTCCTAAAATCAGACCAATCGCAAGTTCCTTGAAAACAACAGACCATAAATCCCTTGCATTAATGCGTCCGGTAGCCAAACCCCGGACGACAATCGTGGAGGACTGGGTGCCGATGTTGCCGCCCATTCCCATGATCACGGGGATAAAAGCAGCCAGATATGTTATTTTGCTCAGACTGCTTTCAAATTCACCGATAATGAAAAAAGCGATGATGCCGCCAACGCAGCTGGCGAACAGCCACGGCAGCCGGATGCGGGTGCTTTTTAAGACCGACTTGGTTTCAACGAATTCTTCCCCTGCGCCGGCCATTTTCAGTATGTCTTCAGTGGCTTCCTTGCGCAGAATGTCAATGACATCGTCGACGGTGACGATGCCCACCAGCCGGTTGGATTGATCGACCACCGGAACTGCCAGAATATCGTAGCGGGCAACAATCCGGGCCACCTCCTCCTGGTCCATGTCGGTCTGAACTGAAAAAACGTCGGTGGTCATGAACTCCTTGAGCGGTGTATCGGGGGGAACCACCACCAGCTGCCGCAGCGAACTCACCCCCACCAGCTTGCCGTACTCATCGACCACGTACAGGTAAAACGGCATCTCGACATCCTGGTGTTCTTTTTGCAGCGATTCAATCGCCTCCCGGGCGGTGACATCCTCCCGCAGGGCGATAAAATCGGGAACCATGATGCCGCCGGCGGTATCGTCCTCGTAGCGCAGCAGGTCTTCGATTTCCTCGGATTCCGCCGCCTTCATCTTTTCGAGGATCGCCTGGGACTTTTCTTCGGGCAGCCGGCCGATGATATCGGCCGCATCATCGGTGGGCATGCTTTCTAACACCCGGACAATCTCATCGAATTCCAGGACTTCGATGAGCTCCAGGAAGGTGTCCTCATCCAGCTCGCTGAACAGGGCGCCTTTCTGCTCGATATCGCGGATCATCCCAAACAGCCTGTGCTGCTGTTCCACGGACAGGGAGCGAAAAACCGCCGCCAGGTCCGCCGCATGGGTCTTATTGACGATCTTGTTCAGGTGGCTGTATGCCCCGCGGCGCAAAAGCCGTTTGATGCTTTCAACCAGTACTCTGTTCGGATCCGTCTTCATAAGCTGTCGCCTGCGCCTTTAAAAAAGCCTTCAAGCTTTCTGGCCTCTTGGCCTTATCGCCCGCCGAAGGTGGTTTACCCTGACCCCTGGACCTTGTACCGTTTTTTATGGCAGATGCAGGTTCACCACCTGCCCGCTTTTTCCCGGGATGGCAACCGGTTTGTCATCCAGGGTGACTGTCACTGCCCCGGCATTGCCAATCAGCAGGTTGAAGCCAACCGCAGCCTTGAGTTCCAGCTGATCACCGGAACCCAGATTGTACTCAGCCGATTCTTTTTCGTCGATGATAATCTTCAGCCACACATCATCGGTCACCGAAACTTTGAGCACCATTTTTTGCGCGGCAGCCGGCGTCGACACCGCAGAGCTCTGGGGGCCTTGTCCGCTTTCAGCAACTCCGGGGGCTTTTTCGGCAGCCGGCTGGCCGGCACTGTTCAAAGGGCTTTGGTGAGCCGGCGCCCCCCAGTAATTAATTGTGTAAAGAGACGCCATGATCATACAAAAAAAGACCGCCACCGCGATGAGCAGTTTTAGCCAGTGGCGGCCTGTCTGCTTTTTTTCCAGGGCCTCGGCGACCGCAATTTTTTGCGCCACGTCCAGGCGGGATTCATAGCTTTGGACTGCTTTATCACCATCGGCATCCACTGCCCTGGCGTAAGCACGCAAAAAGCCTTTGACAAAAACCGCTGCGGGCAGCCGGCTGTGATCCTCCTGCTCAATAAGCAAAAGCGTATCAATGCCGATGCGGGTTTGCCTGGCAACCTGTTCAAGGCTCATTTTTTTTTCAAGCCGCCGGGACTGCAAATACCGTCCGAATGACAATAATTGCTGTTTTGATTCCATAATATCCCTAAGCTCCCGCCCCATAGAGAGAAGCGCCACTTGTTCTGGGGAATATTTAAATATGCCTAAGAGCAGGGTGCCTAAAGTGCACTTAAGTGTCTAAAGTGCCTAAAATTTTGGCATCGCTTTGCTCTGTCTTTTTTATAAACACAGGTGTTTTCAGCTTAAAAAATCAGAACCCTGTAAATTGATAACTTAATGTCCCTTTATTTTTTGTAAAATTGATCCGCCGGAGGCGGACATTAACTTTAGGCACTTTAGGGCACTTCGAACTTTAGGCACTTTTTAACGCCTGCCCCCGGATCGGTAGGACCACTGCAAATCTCCGATCAAAGGCTCAATGCTCAACTCAAACTAATTGACAATCTTTATCAGCGCCTGCTGGCGGAGTGCTTCGAGCCATTGCTGGTACTTGTTGTTTACAAATTCGTCGTAAAGCAGCTGGTGAATTTCAGCTTCGACTTCTTCAAGGGGCTTGGCAGGCGTCTCCTGGATATTCTGCACGTAGATAATCTGAAAGCCGAAATCAGTCTCCAGCATCCTGGAAAAGTCGCCAACCTTCATTTGTTTCACCACCGCCTGCAACTGCCGGGAAAGTTCATGGGGGCGAAACAGGCCCAGGTCCGTGCCGTGGACAGCGCCGTTGGCATCGCTGAGCTGTTGCACCAGGGTTTCAAAGGACTCTCCTTGCACCAGCCGGTCGTAAATGGACTGCATCTGCTGCCGGACAGCTTGTTTTTCCTCAGTGGTGGCGTCCGGCGGCAATTTGGCAAAAATGTTCCAGAGGTGATATTTTTTTTCCCCGGCATATTTTTCCCGGTGGCTGTCATAATAAGCTTTGATGTCCTCTTTGGTGATCACGATTTTTGATTTGACTTCGCGATTGATCAATTTGCTTCTCAATATCTGCTCTTTTATCTCCTGGCGGTATTCCTCCATGGTCATACCCTGTTGAGCAAGACCTTCGCGTAATTGCTCATCGGTAATGGAGCGGGAATCTTTGAGCCGTTCGATGGCCCCATCGATCTCCTGTTCACTGACCGCAATCTGATTGCGTTTGATTTCCTGATCGGCCAGCTTGGTATTGATGAGCTGATCGAGGAGGTCTTTTCTGACCTGGAAAAGCATCTGCCGTTCCTTTTCAGGGGGATAGCGCAAGGCTTTGATATTCTGCGCATAGGGCTGCAGGGCCTGCTCCAAATCGAAAAGGGTGATGATGTCGCTGTTCACCACCGCAACAATGCGGTCAACGACCACGGCCTTTTCGGCATGGCCGTATGATCCGACCGACAGAGTGCCGGTCAGGCAGATAAACAACAGCGCCCAGCGGCGGGCGCCTGCCGGAAATGGAAAAAGGACCGTCATCGCATCGAATTTTCTGAAGACCCCAGCAGTTTGTCCCATTGTCCTCTGTTGATTACAAATGCATATTTTCGTTTCAATTCCTCGATCCAGGCATTGTAGGCCTGTTCAGCTTTTTGCCGGCGCAGCTGCCTGACAATAATTTCATTGAGATCGCCGGAGGCCTGCGTTGAACTGTCGTCGCTGCCGGTGCCGCTGTAATGTTTCTTGTAGTAGGCGGCCACATCCTCGGGGGTGATGGTAATGTGATCCTCGAGTTCTGCCTTGACTACCTTGGTCATGATCAGATTGACTCTCAAACGGTTTTTCCAGGTTTCATAGGAAACGGCGTTTTCAAGCAGGGTTTTTTCGAATTCCCCCTCGGGATAGTCGCTTTTTATTTCGGCAATCGCCTTTTCCAGTTCAGCATCTGTCACTTGCAGGCCCAATTCCCGTGCCCTTTCCTGTAAAAGCAGCTCAACCGCCATCTGATTGAGCAGACGCAATTTTGCTTTTCTCAAATCCTCGGATTGCTGCTGCTCTTCGTCCGGATAGGCGGTTTTAGCGATTTCAAAAGCTTTGTTGAAATCAAGCACGGTCACCACCCGGTCTCCCACCCGAATCAGCTCTTCGTTGTCCAGGTCGGAATCCTTCCGGGAACAGCTGCTCGCCAGGCAGACGAGCAGAATCGCTCCAGCCAGCCAAAAAAAATTAACCAATCGCAAGTTTCGCAATGCTCGTCTCCCGACCCGCCGCTTTGCCATGATGCTTATGCAACATTGATTAACTCAATGTTGCAAAAGTCGGAGGGCTTCAGAGCCAAGGCGTCAAGGGTGAAGTCGTATAAGTATACTTCGAACCCTTGACAACGCAGGATCTGAAGTCCTCTGGCTTTCCCGGAGGGGAAACAGCATGGCATAAAAAGGCCCCTTCCTTTGAATTCACCTAATGGGATATCCCCAAAATGATGCTATGCTTATGATAGCGGATCCATACCGGACCTTTAGATATTGTTTGCCATGTTGTTTATGCAACATTGAGTTGAAGGCTGTTAGCGGTTAACACGTTGCGCTATTTCTTTCAAGATGTTTTTGGTTTCCGACAGCCGTTCATTGAGGGTGGCCGCCTGAAGCCGGATCGTAAGGACATGCTCCGGCGACAATTCAAAGCGTGCGGGGGCTGCCATGATCATTTCAATTAAAGCCGCCGGATTGCGCTGGTGGGATTCTGAAAAACAAAGGATCAGTTTGTTTTCCGCCAGGTCCAGCCGGGCAACTCCGGCTTTTCCTGCCAGCACCTTCAGCATGATTTTTAAAAGCAGGTTGGCTGCCTCCCGGGGCAGGGGTCCGTACCGGTCCTGCAATTCGGATTTGAAATCCGCAATTTGAACCGCTTCGGTCATCCGGGCCAGACGACGGTAGGCCGCCATGCGCTGGTCAATATGGGGAATATAATTTTCAGCCAGGCGTGCGGAAAAATTCAGGTTTATCTCCGGTTCCAGCTTTTCCACCACAGGTTCGCCCTTCAGGTCGGCGATCGCGCTTTCCATCAATTTCAGGAACATGTCGTAGCCGACAGCGGCAATATGTCCGGATTGGGAAGCCCCCAGAATCGAGCCGCCGCCCCTGATCTTCAAATCGCTCATGGCAATTTGAAAGCCGGATCCCAGGTCACTGTGCTCCATCAGGACTTTGAGCCGTTTGCGGGCGTCCCGGCTCAGCATGCTTTCCGGGGGGATCAGCAGGTAGGCATAGGCCTGCTCGTCGGCCCGGCCGACACGGCCGCGCAGCTGGTAAATCTGGGCCAGTCCGAACCGGTCGGCGCGATTGACGATAATGGTGTTGGCCGTGGCGATGTCAAGTCCGGATTCAATGATGGTTGTGCAAACCAGCAGGTCAATTTCACGGTTCATAAAGGCCAGCATGGTCTTTTCGAGCTCATCTTCATTCATCCGTCCATGGGCCACGGCCAGCCGCACTTCGGGCACCAGGCGCTGCA
Source organism: uncultured Desulfosarcinaceae bacterium (assembly GCA_964527835.1). Taxonomy (GTDB): domain Bacteria; phylum Desulfobacterota; class Desulfobacteria; order Desulfobacterales; family JAFDCJ01; genus JAFDCJ01. Next base: position 43,674 of record CAZGNV010000033.1, read on the forward strand.
ATTTTGTGGCAATCCGGTCGATGCTCTCGATGTTGTTGTGAACGAAAAAAATCTGCCCCCCCCGCTTGAGTTCCTGGTCGATGCCATCCCGAACCACGCCTTCATCGAATTCACAGACATAGGTGATAATGGATTTGCGATATTCCGGCGGAGTCGAAATGATGCTGATGTCGCGAATCCCTGCCAGCGACAGGTGCAAGGTGCGCGGTATCGGGGTTGCGGTCAACGCCAGAACATCAACCGAGCTGCGCAGGCGTTTGAGCCTCTCCTTGTGTTTGACGCCGAAGCGTTGCTCCTCGTCGAGCACCAGCAGGCCCAGATCGCTGAAGGCGACATCCTTTTGCAGTAATCGGTGTGTGCCGATGACGATATCGATTTTTCCGGCCTTGAGATCTTCCACAATGGCCCGCTGCTGCCGGGCTGGCCGGAAGCGGCTCAGGCAGGCCACATTTACCGGATAGCGCTCAAACCGGCTGCGAAAGGTCGCATAGTGCTGTTCGGCCAGAATCGTGGTGGGAACCAGCACGGCGACCTGTCGGCCCTCGTTGACCGCCAGAAATGATGCCCGCAGGGCCACCTCGGTTTTGCCGTAGCCCACATCCCCGCACACCAGGCGATCCATGGGGTGGGGCTGCTGCATATCCTGCAGGACATCCTCAATGGCCTTGAGCTGGTCCTCGGTCTCCTCGTAGGGAAAACCACCTTCAAAATCAACCATGTAGCTGTCAGGCGTATTGAAAGCGTGTCCGGCTTCCACTTTCCGGCGGGCATATAGCTTCAGAAGCTCCCCTGCCATGCGCTCCGCCGATCGTTTTACCCGGGCTTTCACCCGCTCCCAGGATTTGCCGCCGAGGGTGTCCAGCACCGGTGCAACCCCGTCGACCCCCATGTATTTCTGCACCACGCCCATGCGGTCCACCGGCAGATACAGCTTGTCGCCTCCCTTGTAGCCAATGTCCAGGTAGTCGCCCGCATTGCCGTCAACGGACAGCTTGACCAGGCCGCCATACTGCCCGATTCCATGATCGTCATGGACGATCAGATCCCCTTTTTTCAGTTCCTGCAGCTCAAGCAGCCGGGTGCGCGGCAAAGACCCGATATCCTTGCGACGCCGGTGCCGCACACCGAAAATTTCATCGTCGGTCACCACGGCCAGCATTTCAGCAGGCCATACAAATCCGCTGGAAACCTGGCCGGCACAGATAAACAGCATCCCGGTTTCGGTCTGCATCCCGGAAAACCCGTTGATGCGAGCCGGGGCAAGGTCATAGGGTGCCAGCAGCGACTGCAGCCGGTCGACCTGGGATCGACTGCGGCACACCATCAGGGTGCGGCAGCCGGCCTGCTGCCTGTCCGTCAGCCAGTCAATCAGCGGTCTGAAAAGCCGGCTTTTGCCCTGAAAGCGCTTGAGTTCCAAACCAAGCGACGTATTGTCTTCAACCGCCGGCTGCAATCTGAAAGCTGCGTCCGCTTGCCCGGCCGGTGTCGCAACCGCGATCATTTTAAACACCAGCGGCCTTTTCTGGTCAATCAGGGCGGCTGTCCGGGACCACTGCAGGTAAAGCTGTTCGGGTTCCACGCACAGTTTTTTATCACTGCGCGAAAGTTCATAACTATCCGTAATCCGTTGACGGGTTTGGGCAGCGGCTTTTTCCAGATCTTCGGGACCCACGGTGACAAAAAGCGCATTTTCGTCGAAATAATCGAACAGGGTTTCCAAACGTGGATAAATCAGGGGCATCAGCCCTTCAATGCCGGCAAACCCTTCGTCTTTTGACAAGTTGTCAATCAGCTTGCGGGTGTGCGACACCGGAACCTCCAACTCGGCAGCCCGGGCCCGGATGCGGCGAAACACCTCGGCCAGCATCTCTTTGCGCAGGATAACCTCTTTGGCCGGCAGAATCACGGCTTCCTGGGTGGATTCGATGGTTCGCTGGCTGGCAGCTGAAAAAAATCGCAGTGATTCCACCATGTCGCCGAAGAATTCAACGCGCAGCGGCTCCTCGTACAGCGGACAGAAAATATCGATGAGCCCTCCCCGGACGCTGAAATCTCCCGGCTCTTCGACAATGGCCGTTTTACTGTAACCGCCGGCGACCAGTTTGCGAATCAGGTTTTCACGATCAACCTCCTCGCCTTCACACAGCAGTTCGGCAAAACGACTGATTTCCTGCCGGGGAATGATCTTCTGCAGCAGGGCATCCACGGTGGTGATCACAATCGGCGGGACGCTGGACTCCAGCAACTGGTAAAGGACACGGATGCGCTGCCCGGCGGTTTCACTGTGGTAGGAGACAAATTGATAGGGCAAAATATTGTAGGGAGGAAAAAACAGGACCGGCACCCCCAGTCCATCCATAAAAAATCCGAGGTCCTCCTGCAGGCGTTGTCCATCCGCAGTCGTCGGGACGATAACCAGACAGCAGGGCCGCTGCTGCCGGTAAAGCCGGGACAACAAATAGGCCTGCTGGGACCCTTCGAGCCCGATGCATTCGATGCGCCGGGTGCGGCTGTTGAAAACATCCAGCAGGGCTTCAACTGAATTTAACTCTTGATTTTGTAACATAAATCGCTTAAAAAAGTGCTTAAAGGCACTTCTTCGTATCACCCGCCGACGTAGCTCAGCTGGTAGAGCAGCTGATTCGTAATCAGCAGGCCAGCGGTTCGAGTCCGCTCGTCGGCTCCAGAATTCTCCAGGGCTTGCCGACAGATGAGTCGACAAGCCCTTTTTTTGCCTTTATCCCCTTTTATTTTAGCCCTGTACCCAGAACCCTGCACCTTGTACCCTGCGCCGCAGGCGCTATCTTTTCTATCTATCTTAATTCGAAATAAAAAAAAATCAATGCCCAGACACCGATTCCAGGCATTGCCGCCCAAACATAAGGCCGGGAGCAACAAGTTGCTTGACATCGTTGCCAATTCCGTATATTCTTAATAGTTACAGGAGGTTCTAAATATCATCCCGTCCGCCGTGCAGCGGATTTTAGACGGCAGCGGCAAGATTAAAGTAAACTAGGTTTTGAGGTCCTGGACGACCGGAGCACGTGAAATTCCTTTCAAGTTCAAGGAGCATCTGAAATGACAGAACCCGATGATCTGCAGTTGAAGGCCGAAATTGATGAAATTATGAAACATGTTGATAACATTATGAAAAAAGTTGAAATTGTTATGCCGCCCGCAGAGGGCAATCCGGAATCGTCCGGTGAGTAATCTATCCGTCGCCAGCGACAGATTTTTTTAAGGAGGCCCCATGGCTTTGACTAAAAACGATATTGTTGCCGCCGTTCATGATCTGGGATTCACGAAAAAAAAATCCGTCGACGTCGTCGAAATCCTGCTGGAAACCATCAAGAAAACCCTGGAAAAAAGCGAGGATGTCCTGATTTCGGGATTTGGCAAGTTCTGCGTCAAGCAGAAGCGCCCCCGCCGAGGCCGCAACCCGGCCACCGGTGAAGACCTGATGCTGCGCGCCCGCAAGGTAGTCACCTTTAAATGCTCAGGTAAATTAAGGGACAAAATCAACGGGATTGAATACGCCGACTAACCCCCTCCGGTGGAAACCCTCGCTCCGGGAGCAACCCCTGTAAGTTGCCCCTCACAAATCAATCTGGTAAGCTTTTATTTTGGTGAGCAGGGACGGGTGGCTGATCTCCAGAAGACGGGCGGCATGGGTCCGGTTGCCGCCGGTCTTCTCCAGCGCCCGGGTGATGAGCTCCTTTTCCATCATTTTCTGGGCTTTTTTCAGCGACAACCCGTTGACCCCACTGCTGAAGGAAACTGCACCGGTTTCCGGCCGCATCTCGGCCGCAAAATGCTCGGGCATCAGTTGCGCCTCATCGTCAGCCAGCACCATGGCCCGTTCGATGCTGTTTTCCAGCTGGCGAACATTTCCGGGCCACTGATAGGCCAGCAGCCGGGACATGGCCGCCGGTGCCAGCCCCCGAATGTTTTTTCCCAGGATTTCATTGAAGCGACCGATGAAGTGCTTGCACAACAGCGGGATGTCTTCGGTGCGATCGCGCAAAGGAGGCAGTTTGATGCTCAATACGTTCAGGCGGTAGAACAAATCTTCGCGAAAAGCCCCTTTTTGGACTTCTTCCTCCAGGTTCTTGGCCGTAGCAGCCACCACGCGCACATCGATCTTCATTGATTTTGAATCCCCCACCGGGCGAATCTCATTTTCCTGCAGCACCCGCAAAATTTTCACCTGCAGCGACAGCGGCAGCTCGCCGATTTCATCCAGAAAGATGGTGCCGCCCTCGGCTTCCTGGAAAAGTCCTTTTTTGTTGCGGCCCGCACCTGTGAAGGCCCCCTTCCTGTGACCGAACAGCTCACTTTCAAGCAGGCTTTCAGGAATTCCACCGCAATTGACCGGTACCAGGGGGTTTTTCGCCCGATCGCCCTTGAAATGGATGGCCCTGGCCACCAGCTCCTTGCCGGTACCGCTTTCGCCAAGGATCATCACGGTGGTTTTGTATTGGGCGGCTTTTTCCGCCAGGCGGAACACGGATTCCATGGCCTTGCTTTTGGCCACCATCTTGCCGAATCGGTATTCCCCCTCAATTTTCTGGATTCGCGCTTTTAATTGCTGATTCTCTTTTGTTAAGCGCTCCCGCTCTTCAGCCTTTTTCAATGTCAGGTAGACTTCGTCGGTTTTGAAGGGTTTGGAAATGTAATCATAGGCGCCCAGTTTCATGGCTTCAACGGCCGTGTCGATACTGCCGTAAGCGGACATCATGATTACCGTGGTGCCGCTGATCCTGTTACCGGCGGCCTTTAAGAATTCCAGGCCTCCCATCTTCGGCATTTTGATGTCGCAAAGAATAAAATCGTACGGTATAATCCTAATTTTCTGCAGCCCCTCCTGGCCGTCACAGGCCGTGTCCACATGATAATCGGCTTTTTCCAGCACCGTGGACAGCATGTGGCGCATATTGGCCTCATCATCGATGACCAGCAACCGTCTTTTCGAATTTCCGTCACTCATGATATCCCTCAAATCACTGTAATTTATATTATTTTTATTTTTCCTGTTTATTCATCATTCGATGTTGGACGATCGATGTTCGGCGTTCATCTTGCAAGGTCACCCTTTATGACTCGCCTTCAGGTACAAACAGCGGCAAAAGAATCTCCATTTCGGTTCCACGGCCCTCTTCACTGTGGACCGTCATCCGCCCGCCGATGCTCTCAACAATCATGAAACTGACCGCCAGCCCGAGACCGGTCCCCTTGCCGGGATCCTTGGTGGTAAAAAAAGGGTCAAATATGTTGCCCACATGCTGTCCGGCAATTCCCGGCCCATTGTCGATAAACGCTATTTTCACCAGCTGTTCATCATTTTTCCCATGGTCCCCGTCGCCCGTTACAAGCCGGGTCGCAATGTTCAACGTGCCGCGCTCGTCTTTTTCATCGGCCGCCATGGCATCGGCGGCGTTGATCGCCAGGTTCAAAAACACCTGTCGCAGCTGATTGGGATCCGCAAACACCGTATCCTGAGAGGCTGCCAGATCCAGCAGCAGATCAATTTCGGACATCAGCGGTTGGACACGCAAAACATCGGCCATATTGTGGATCAATTCATGCACGGAAACCGCCTGGCGCGCGCTGTTCGAAGGCCGCGACACCTCCAGCAGCTGCTGGATAATGGTGTTGATGCGCTCGATCTCCTCTTCAGTTCGCTGAATGTATTCTTTTTTTTCCCCGGTGCTGATATCCGCCTGCTTGAGCAATTCCAGGTAGCCCATGACAATTCCAATGGGATTTCCGATTTCATGGGCAATACCGGCCGAAAGCCGCCCCACGGAAGCCAGCTTTTCGGCCCGGACAATTTCCTGCTGGGCTTTTTTCAATTTCCGGTTGGCCTTCTCAAGGGACTGGACCGTGGAGCGCAGTTTTTCCTTGTCGGCGGATATGCGCTTCAACATGCTGTTCAAAGCCTTGGACAAACGATTCAATTCGTTGTCCTCCTTGCGAACGGCAAAAATCATATCGTCATCTTCCTGGTACTCGTCAGCGCGCTTGGCCAGTCTGGACAGTGGCAGCAGGTACAACTTCGAAATCCGATAGATTCCGATAAAGGTCAAAATGATGATATTGATGACAATATAAACAAATAAGATCCTCTGGGAGGATTTAAGTGTCTGATACACGGGTTCAAGAGATAAAAGAATGCTCAGACCGCCCACTGTTTTTCCATTAACCTGCAATGGGGCAGACAGGACCGCATGGGATTTCTCACGCCAGAAAATCCCCGGGATGCGACCAATGAAATTAAGCGCCCTTTTTTCGCTGGCCATGGCATCCCGGGTGAATCGGATAAGATCATCCGACGAAAAATTGACGCAGTCACCAGACCAGACCGGTTGACTGTATCCAGACAGAACCAGGGCACAGGCGATCTGAGAATCGGTAATAAGCGGATTAATAATGGCTTCGGGCTTCAATGAAATCGCCAGTGTGTCCGCCATAGGATCGCCAACCAGTCGATCCTGCAGGCAGGTCAGCAGCATCTCACCCCGCAAAAGCTCTGAACGGATCAAATCCCGCCGGGTCGTCACCATGGTAACGACATCAATCAACAGCATGGCGATCAGCAATAGCATTGCGATGGTAATGGCGATTTTGGTTCTCAGGCCCCGGATGAACATGGTGTTCCTTTTGAAATTTTTAACGCTCAACCCTTCACAGCTCTTTTTCCGAAAAGGGTTGATGTCGCTCGAAAACGACTTTTTACGGTTCTATCAAACCTGACAATCATGCAATTATAGTGCCTGTGGGTGCACCGTTGCTCCTTCATCCGGCTGTTCTGGCTGAAGGATGAGTCTTTCCGAGGGGACCGGCTGATCATTAAATCATTTATATACACAACCTTTTGATATTTCTGTATTTTTTATGCAAAACCGAATTTTGTGCCGCCTGTGGCGGCGGGCACACCGGCAGATGAAGTGGCACCTTTCCGGCAGACATCTCCCCACCGGCCGCTGCAGTTGCCCAGCAGGCGTCAATTTTGTAACAATCGTCTTCCCCCCAAAAAAAAACCCGGAATCAAAAATGATTCCGGGTTTAAAAAAATTCCGGCGGCGTCCTACTCTCCCACACAGCTTCCCGTGCAGTACCATCGGCGCTGAAGAGCTTAACTTCCGTGTTCGGGATGGGAACGGGTGTGACCTCTTCGCTATTGCCGCCGAAAACTGATGATGCGGATTTCAGTCCAGCTAATAAATTTGTTAACAGACACCAGCCAAGCGCTTACAACCATGCAACGCGATCATGTGAATTATTTTGTGGCCAAGCCGCACGACCAATTAGTACCGGTAAGCTAAATACGTTGCCGTACTTACACACCCGGCCTATCAACCTTGTCGTCTGCAAGGGGTCTTCAGTTCCGCATGTTGCCATGCAGAAGGGATATCTAATCTTGGGGTAGGCTTCCCGCTTAGATGCTTTCAGCGGTTATCCTTTCCGAACGTAGCTACCCAGCAATGCCGCTGGCGCGACAACTGGAACACCATTGGTTCGTCCAT
>CAZGNV010000034.1:0-50171 GCA_964527835.1 uncultured Desulfosarcinaceae bacterium
CGACGAGACTCGAACTCGCGACCTCCGGCGTGACAGGCCGGCGTTCTAACCAAACTGAACTACGCCCCCATTGTTTTTTTTGGCGCCCACCCTCTGGTCAGGGGTGGTGGGCGGAACAGGGCTTGAACCTGTGACTTTCGGCTTGTAAGGCCGACGCTCTCCCAGCTGAGCTACCCGCCCCGAAATCCTTGTGGTTTTCGCCCTGAAAGCTGTATTGCTAACAATTAGCATATAGCTTGTCAAGGGCAAAATGGCGGCGCTGCGGTTTTGCCGCCGGCAACCGAATTTATACCAGCCGCTTGGGGTCATCCGGCTTTTCAGCCGTCATTTCAAAGGGAATGTCCACCTTGCGAAAAAGGCAATCCCCCTCGTCCAGAACCAAAGCGTGGGAAAGCACCTCGTCCATGTGTTCCACCGACAGAATTTCCAGCTGTTTGGAAATGCTCTGGGGGACATCCTTCAGGTCTTTTTCATTTTCCCTGGGGATCAGGATTTTTTTGATGCCGCCGCGGTGGGCCGCAATGATTTTTTCCTTCAACCCCCCGATGGGCAGCACTCTGCCGCGCAATGTGATCTCACCGGTCATGGCAATGTGCCGATGAACGGGCCGCTTGGACAGGGCCGAGACCAGCGAGGTGCACATGGTGATACCGGCCGATGGCCCATCCTTGGGGATGGCCCCTTCGGGGATGTGAATGTGAATATCGTATTTTTTGTAAAATTTTTCATCGATCATCAGATGTCCGGCCCGCGAACGCACATAGCTCACCGCGGCCTGGGCGGACTCCTGCATGACATCGCCCAGTTTGCCGGTCACCGTGAGTTTGCCCTTGCCGGGCATGATCAAAGTTTCGATGAACAGCAGCTCACCGCCCACCTGGGTCCAGGCCAGGCCCGTGGCCATGCCGACCTGGTCCTTGGCCTCCACCTGTTCCTGGCGGAAGCGGAAGGGGCCCAGGTATTTGGGAATCGACTTTTCGGTCACCTTGAACTCGTTTTTGCCTTTTTTCTTCAGCGCCTCGCGTGCCAGTTTGCGGCAGACCGATGAAATCTCGCGCTCCAGGTTGCGCACGCCGGCTTCGCGGGTGTAGCGCCGGATCAGCGCCAGAATTGAATTTTTAGAAAACGTCACATTTTTATCTTCCAGCCCGTTGTTCTTGATCTGTTTGGGCACCAGAAAGCCCCGGGCAATGTGATATTTTTCATATTCCGTATAGCCGGGCAGCCGGATGATTTCCATGCGGTCCTGCAGGGGCAGGGGAATATCCGGCAGGGTATTGGCGGTGGTGATAAACAGGATGTCGGAAAGATCGTAATCCAGATCCAGGTAATGGTCGTTGAAGCTGAAGTTCTGTTCCGGATCCAGGACCTCCAGCAGCGCCGCAGACGGATCGCCCCTGAAATCCATGCTCATTTTGTCGACTTCATCCAGGCAGAAAACCGGGTTGTTGACCCCCGCCTTTTTCAGGGACTGCAGGATCTTGCCCGGCAGCGCACCGATATAAGTCCGCCGGTGGCCCCGGATCTCCGCCTCGTCGCGCACCCCTCCCAGGGAGAGGCGCACATATTCCCGGCCGGTGGCCCGGGCAATGGATTTGGCCAGCGAGGTTTTACCAACTCCGGGAGGACCGACAAAACACAGGATCGGGCCGCGGATTTTTTTTACCAGGGCCTGAACCGCCAGATATTCCAGGATCCGCTCTTTGGGTTTTTCAAGACCGTAGTGGTCTTCATCCAGGATTTTTTCGGCCTCATCGAGGTCATCGGCCACCTCGGTTTTTTCATACCATGGCAGGCTGATGATCCAGTCGATGTAGTTGCGCACCACCGTGGCTTCGGCGGACATGGGCGTCATCATTTTTAATTTTTTCAGCTCCTGCTCTACCCGTTCGGTGGCCTCCTTGGACATTTTCTTCTTTTTTATTTTCTCTTCGAGCTCCTTGATTTCATCACCCGCATCGTCTTCGGCGCCCATCTCCTTTTTAATGGCCCGCATCTGCTCGTTGAGGTAATAATTTTTCTGGGTCTTTTCCATCTGCTCCTTGACGCGGTTTTTGATGCGCTGATCCATCTGGAAGACCTCAATCTCCATCTTGATCAGGCTCAGCAGCAGCGCCAGGCGCTCGGACAGATCGATGGTATCCAGCAGCCGCTGCTTGTCTTCAATTTTAAAGGAAAAATGGGCCGCCACCGTGTCTGCCAACCGGGAGGGATCTGAAATGGCCGCCACATTGGCCAGCAGTTCCTTGGAGATGCTTTTGTTCAGGCCGGCATACTCCTCGAAGCTTTCCATGATGGAGCGCATCAGGGCTTCGGCTTCGGCCAGCGGCAGTTCAGGAGCGGTGAGCTGTTCGAGCTCGACCTGGAAAAAATCTTCGTGATGGATAAAGCGCACGATGCGGGCCCGGGTTTTGCCTTCCACCAGCGCCTTTACCGTGCCGTCGGGCAGGCGCAGCAACTGCAGCACCTTGCCGATGGTTCCAATCTGGCTGATATCTTTCTCGCCCGGGTTGTCGATGCCGGCTTTTTTCTGGGTGGCCAGAAAAACGTTTTTCTCTTTGTTCATGGCATCGGAAAGGGCGTTCACCGACTTTTCCCGTCCCACGAACAGGGGCGCCACCATGTGGGGAAAAACAACGATATCCCTCAAGGGCAGCAGCGGCAAAATGACAGTTGAGGAGTCAGGGTCCATCTCTTTAAAAAATTTTGGAATCGTTACCATAGTTGCAATAATCTATCCTGTTTATTTTTGCCCGGCAGATCCCGTCTTTTCCCGGCGCCGGAGTATTCTTAAGCCTGCACGGAGGTAAACTGGCAAAGGCTTCAAAGCGTCACAGCAGCGACGATGGCGTAACATCGGCCATCGCCACTGCGGCACCCCCGGACGGCACGAAATTACGGGCAGCAAGACGGGAGCCCATCAGGCTTGTTTTTTGGTCTGTTCGTACAGCAAGATCGGAGCTTCGTTGCTCATAACGACATCTTCGCCGATCACGCATTCCTTCACGTTTTCAACCGAAGGCAGTTCATACATGATCTCGAGCATGCAGCTTTCCATGATCGCCCGCAGTCCGCGGGCCCCGGATTTTCGTTTCATGGCTTCTTTGGCAATGGCCGAAAGCGCACTGTCGGTCAAGCGCAGGTTCACCCCTTCCATTTCGAAAAGCTTTTTAAACTGCTTGAGCAGGGCATTTTTCGGCTCCTGCAATATCCGGATCAGGGCATCCTCGTTTAACTCGTCCAGCGTGGCGATCACCGGCAGGCGTCCTAAAAACTCAGGGATCAATCCGAACTTGATCAGGTCTTCGGGTTGCACCATTTTCAAAATTTCGCCGATACTGCGCTCTTTTTCCTTGACGATCTTGGCCCCAAAGCCCATCATTTTGGACCCCAGCCGACGCTGGATGATTTTATCCAGACCGGTAAAAGTGCCGCCGCAGATAAACAGGATGTTGGAGGTGTCCACCTTGACAAAATCCTGCTGGGGATGCTTGCGGCCGCCTTTGGGCGGCACGCTGGCCGTGGTACCTTCGATGATTTTCAACAGTGCCTGCTGAACGCCCTCGCCGGACACATCGCGGGTGATCGAGGGGTTGTCCGTCTTGCTGGCGATCTTGTCGATTTCATCAATATAAACGATGCCGCGCTTGGCCTTTTCGACATCGTAATCGGCATTTTGCAGCAGCGAGAGGATGATGTTCTCAACGTCCTCACCCACATAACCCGCTTCGGTCAGGCTGGTGGCATCGGCAATGGTAAACGGAACGTTTAAAAACCGTGCCAGGGTCTGTGCCAGCAATGTTTTGCCGCAGCCGGTGGGCCCGATTAAAAGGATATTGCTTTTTTGAATCTCCACATCGCCGCTGTTAAAACCGGCATCCAGGCGCTTGTAATGGTTATAGACCGCCACCGAAAGCACTTTTTTGGCAGCTTCCTGCTCGATGACGTAACTATCCAGTTTTTCCTTGATCTCCTTGGGAACCATTACCTGATCGGAATCCTTGGCATCCTTTTCGCTTTCCTCTTCAATGATCTCGCTGCACAGCTGGATGCACTCATCACATATATACACCGCCGGTCCGGCGATCAACTTGCGCACTTCCGACTGGTTTTTGCCGCAGAAGGAACAAAACAGATTGTCGTTTTCATCTTTTTTCTTGGGCATGCTAAGCCTCCACCACTTCGATTTTGTCCAGGTCATCGCGGGTCGCAATCACATGATCGATAATGCCATAGTTTTTGGCCTCAATACCGGTCATGAAAAAATCGCGGTCGGTGTCTTTTTGGATCTGATCCAACGGTTTGCCCGTGTGTTTGACCAGTATCTGGTTCAGGGTTTCTTTCATGCGCAGGATCTCTCTGGCCTGGATTTCGATATCAGAGGCCTGGCCCTGAAAACCGCCCATGGGTTGATGGATGAGAATTCTCGAGTTGGGCAGTGAATAGCGTTTGCCGGCGGTTCCGGCGGTCAGCAAAACAGCGCCCATGCTGGCGGCCTGCCCGATGCAGACGGTGGTTATGTCCGGTTTGATGTACTGCATGGTGTCATAGACCGCCATGCCGGCGGTCACCAGACCGCCCGGGGAGTTGATGTAAAAATTAATATCCTTGTCAGGATCCTCGGACTCCAGAAACAGCAATTGGGCGATCAGCAGATTGGCGACCTCGTCATTCATTGCCGTTCCGAGAAAAATGATCCTGTCTTTGAGCAGGCGCGAATAGATGTCATAGGCACGCTCACCGCGGCTGCTTTGTTCGATGACCATGGGAATCAGTGGCACGTAGTTTCTCCTTTCAAATACTTGAAATAATCACTGCCGACCGGCAGATCAACCGCTGGCATCGGCCGGCTCTTTTGCGCTGTCGGGGGCATCGGCCTTTTGCGGCTCGACATCCTCTATCTTGCTACTATCAATGATAAGCTTGATCGCCTTTTTTTCAAGTAAGGTGTGTTTTAAATATTCAAGCTTGTCCTTGTTTTGATCATAAAATTTTTTGATTTCCTCCTCCGGCTGGTTAAAACTGGCAGCCATATCGGCCAGCGCACCTTCCAGCTCGTCATCATCAAGGACCAGTTGCTGCTGGTCGATCAGTTTGCCTAACAGCAGATGCCGTTTTACCTGGTTGAGGGCGGTATCGCGATATTGCTCTGCCAGCGACTCGCGGTTGAGACCCAGCTCCTCCATGGAAATATTGCGATAGGCAAAGGAGCGTTCAGCCTCCTCGAGAATGCCCTCCAGCTCCATGTCCACAAGGGCATCGGGCACTTCAAACTCAGTGCGCGCGAGCAGTTCCTTGTAAATCTGTTCGTGCAGTTCCTGCTCGGTCCGCTTGGCGTAACCCTGCTGCAGATTGTCGGCAATTGCTTTTTTGAGCTCTTCCAGGCTCTCATACTGCCCAGTTTTTTTTGCCAGTTCATCATCGATGGCCGGCAGGACTTCCTCTCGGACCTCTTTGAGGGTCGCCTGGAAGGCAATTTCGAGGCCCGCCAGGGTTTGGTTTTTATAATCCGCGGGGAATTTGATTGAAAATTCCTTTGCCTCCCCTGGTTGCATGCCCGTCAGCTGTTCGTCAAATTCCGCCAGGATGGGCCCCTCGCCAAGCTTTAAATTAAAATCTCGGGTCAGGGGGGTCTCGCTGAAGGGACGTCCTTCTTTAAAGCCTTCAAAATCAATTAGAACATAGTCGCCCTTTTGGGCGGCGCGGGGAGGATCCACCGGCCGGTGCTGTGCCATGTTTTTTTGCAGCATCTTCAGCTGGACTTCAATCTCCTCGTCGGAATAGCGGTAGTTGGTGCGCTTGAGCTTCAGCCCGCTGAAATCGACATCCCCAATCTCAGGGGATATTTCCACCGTGGCATCATATTGAAAAGGACCTTCGGCCTTGAGCTCCGGCGGATCAACCTTGGGGTTGCCGACAATTTTTAAATCCGTCTCTTTAAGAGCCTCCAGAAACGAAGTTTGAATTAAACGCGAAGAAACGTCTGCATGTACGTCCTTTTTATACAATCGCACCAGCACCGAGCGAGGGACCTTGCCCGGCCGAAAGCCCCGCACCTTGGCTTTTTTCCTTAGTTCATTATACGCCTTGTCCAGCTCCCGGACAACCTCTTTTTCAGGAACTTCAATATGTAGCGTCTTTTTTACACTGCTGACATCTTCAACTGAAACTTGCATTATCATCCTTTCTAACAAACAAGTGCCTGAAAATCATGTTTTTCGGGCACTTGAGGTGTTGAAAAATGGTGCGAGAGGGGAGACTTGAACTCCCACTCTGTTTCCAGAGCTGGATCCTAAGTCCAGTGCGTCTACCAATTCCGCCACTCTCGCATGGCCATTTTTTTGTCGAATTTTACCGCGCCATCCGGAAACCGTCCCCACAGGACCGCCGTTTCGGATGCGCTCCCCCCCGGTGAACCTACTGACTTGACTTTATACCCAATTTCGTTAGATACCAGTATAAGGAACAATACTGATAATGTCAACGCGAATAGCTGTCAAGACCCATTGAGCCATGAAAGCCGTTCATTGTGTTTTACCGGATTTAAAACTTGCCCTGGTTGCCGTTCTGGCCGGCCTGCTGCTGCTGATCGGCCCAGCGGAAACGGCCGCCAAAGGAAAGCTGTTTGAAACCTACAAGCAGGTCATTGTCATCGATCCTGGCCACGGGGGCGCGGACCCGGGCGCACGGGGACCGAACGGCACCCTGGAAAAAACCGTGACCCTGAAGCTGGCGCGCATCCTGGCCACAGAACTTGAGGAGCAATACCACGTGGTGTTGACCCGCAGCGATGATTACCGGGTGGATATCGACACCCGCACCGCGCAGGCCAACCACCTGCAGGCAGACCTGTTTATCAGCCTGCACACCGGCGGCAGTTTTGTGCACCGCACCGCCGGTGCCATGGTGTTTTATTATCAGGGTTTTTCGGCTGGCTCAGCCGGCAGCCAGAAAGCCGCCACCCCCCGTTTGTGGCAAGACCTTCAGAACCGGCACAGCGAGGCCAGCCGGCTTCTGGCCAGCCTGATAAACAACCGCCTTAACAGTCTGGAAAGTATCGAACAAAACAGGGTTCAGGGGGCACCGTTGGCGGTTCTGCAAGGGGCTGACATGCCGGCCGTGCTCATTGAGCCGGGATATCTGACCAACCCGACCGAAGAGGCGAGACTGCATGACCGGCATTATCTCATAGCGCTGGCCACCGCCATCCGCCGGGGCATCGAGGATTTTTTCGCTCGCCAAAAACGATAATCCCGCAAAATCATCCCAGAGGCTTGTATAATGGCCAAAATAATGGAAAAATTTCAACGCGCTGACAGATGCTCAAGCCTTGAACGTAAACTAAAAGCATGATACTTATATCAGGTTAAGATCACCTCGGGGCGTGGCGCAGCCTGGTAGCGCGCCTGCTTTGGGAGCAGGAAGTCGGAGGTTCAAATCCTCTCGCCCCGACCATTTCATCCTTGCCTGCCAATGACCACAACATCCGTCCTGAAAAGCAAGTCTGGAAAGCAATACGCTGGCATCAACAATAATCTTTATTGATATTCAGCCATTCCTGTGCAGCTCAATAAATCTTGCTGGAACCCGCAAATCCGTTTGGCGTGACTTTCAAACATGCACAAACATATCCTGGCGCTTTTGCGCGCTATTGCCAAACGCCAGGTTTCCGGCCAGCCGGGTCTCATCTGATGCCTTGTGGCTTTGCTCCTGGATCAGGGCCTGTTCGCCCAGGACCTCGTGCATGGTCAAAAGCGAGATCAGCCACGACAGCGTGGATTCAGCGCCCATGTTCTCGTTGACACCATTGGACTCAAGCCCATCGTGGCAGCCGCCGTTTTCGTAGTTGTAAACCGGAATATTCAGATCATTTTTGCCTATGAACCATTCAAAGCAGCGGCGCGCCTCTTTGAGCCACCTGCGCTCCTTTGTGATCCGGTATGCATCCGTACAGGCTTCGGTCAAGGCCATGACTTCAACGGGTTGCTGCGCGAACCGCGCCCGTTTGCCGTTGCGCGTCATCCAGCCGTCGTTGCCGATCACGGAAAGATGACCGGCCTTATCAGTTTGCAGCTGCAAAAGCCAATCCAGGACGTCCAGACTCATCCCAACCATCTTTTCATCCTTGATGTCAGCGCCGGTCAAAACCAGGGCCTGGGGCAGCCTGGCATTGTCGTAGGTCAGGATATCCTCAAACCACGGCCAGTCGTCGCCGGCATTTTGCTGAAAAACCCGGTACAGTTTTTCCGCCAATTGTTCGCGAACCTTTCTGACGGTGGCATCGCCGCCGAAGACCTTTAAATAGTGATGGATGCCGATGAGCGTAAAAGCCCAGGCTCGGGGATATTTAAAGTTTCGTGTCTGGCCGATGCTGTCAATGAAAAGCCGGCACATCATGTCGCGCAGGGAGCGGTCGGAAACCGCTTTGATCGCAACACCCAGGGCCCACAGCGCACGGCCATGGGCATCCTCGCTGCCCACCGCTTCACACCACCGGCGATCATAGGACATGACATTGCGAAAACACCCCTTCTGCCCATCAAAGGCGTTGATCATAAATGCCAGGTAGCGCTTCATCAGCACAACCATCTGCTGGTCTTTTCTCAGTCTATAGTGCCGGCTGGCGGCGATCAACGCACGTGCATTGTCATCCAGGGTGTAGCCATGCTGAGGGTTGGGAATTGAGAAAAAGGCATGCTGCAAGATGCCTGTGTCATCGGTCAACACCCCCAGGTGGTTCAGGTTGATGGCGGGAAGACTGTCGAGTTGCTGATGTTTGATTTTTATCCGGTAGGCTCTGGGTTTCTGGATATGGCGCTCGATGCTTTTGTGCACCAACTGGAGGTAACTGCGGGCAACTTCCTTCCACACCATCGGGCGGGTATACTGATAGGCCTTCTTGCGCATGGAATTGCGCCGGGCATCGTTGGACAGCAGGCTGATTACCGCCTGGGCGAGGGCTGCGGAATCCTTTTCCGGGACAATAATCCCCCTTTCTTCCTGGAGCAATTCCTGGGCATGCCAGTAAGGAGTTGAAACAACGGCCTTGCCGGCACCCAGGGCATAGCTCAGGGTTCCGGACACAATCTGTTCCTTTTTCAGGTAGGGCGTCACGTAAATATCGGCGGCGGTGATAAACTGCACCAGCATCTGCAGGTCCACGAAACGATTATGAAAGATCACGTGTCTGGCCAGCCCCTTGCGCTGAACAAGCTGTTGCAGCTCATGGCGGTATTTTTCGCCCATTGCACGGACAATATGGGGATGGGTGGCGCCGAGAATCACATAAACCGCATCGGGATGTTCCTTGATGATTTCAGGCATCGCCGCAATCATGTACTCCACGCCCTTGTCCGGCCCCAGCAGACCGAAGGTCAAGATGACCTTGCGGTTTTCAACGCCGAATTGATCCTTGTAAAAGCATGAGTCCACAAAAGGGACATCGGGAATTCCGTGGGGGATGATTTCAATTTTCTGTTCCGCAATGCCGTAGATTTCCTTTAAAAACTCCTTGCCCCTGCCGGTCATTACGATCAAATACTCGCAAAGGCGCCCCAGTTCGGCAATGACGCTTTTTTCCTCCGGGCCGGGATCCGAAAGCACGGTGTGCAGGGTTGCGATGATCGGCATGCGCAGATTCTGCAAAAGGTGAAAAATATGCGCACCGCACTTTCCCCCGAAAATACCGTACTCATGCTGCAGGATCACCGCTTCGACCTGGTTGATATTCAAAAACTCGGCGGCGCGCAGATAATCGGACTGCATGTTGTCCCGGACCACGAACTTGACGCGCTCCGGGTAATCATAGCCTTCATCGATATCATTCATGGCAATGGCGGCGATCCTTTTGGACGCCGGAATTTCCAGGGACAAGGCCTCGCAAAGGTCATGGGTAAACGTGGCGATGCCACATTTGCGCGGCAGGTAATTGCCGATGACCGCAATTGAATGGGGATGCTGTATAAGTCCGTTCATTTTCTCCTCCGTCAGCTTGCTGTATTTTACAATGGCGCTCTGGATCGCGTCAGGCACATTTCCAGCAGCTCGTCCTGATCCGCCGTGCCAACGCACATGACCGTATCGGCACCCCCCCAGTACAATTTGATCGATCCGTCATCTTCGGATACCGCACCGCAGGTAAACACCACATTGTGAACGTAACCGCTGGTTTCCCAGGGGTCTTCGGGCTGCAGAATCCAGTCGTCGGCCACCCCGACAATCTTGTCGGGTCGATGCAGATCGTGCAGTGCGACTCCCAGGCGATAGACTGCCCCGTCCATGGTGGCAAATACGCCGTGATAGATATGCAGCCATCCTTTGGCAGTCCTGATGGGAGTGGCACCGGGTCCGATTTTCAATTCATCCCAATGATAGGGGGCCGGCTTCATGATGCACTGGGACCGGCCCCAGTAAATGAGATCTGGCGAATAGGAAATCCAGATTGACCAGGGAGAAATCTCGCCGTGGGGGCGATCCAGGCGGGCGTAGCGGCCGTCGAATTTTTGCGGAAAAAGGACCACGTTGCGCATATCAGCCTGACTGATAATGGCCAGGCGCTGAACATCCTGAAAATCATCGGTGCGCGCCAGGATGATTCGAACCCCGTGCCGTGAATACCCACTGTAGGTCAGCAAAAAGCCCTCGTCCGGCATGGAACAGATCCTCAAATCCTCAATCCCGTATTCCTCGTAGGCGGCAAAGACCCCTTCGCTGGCTGGGGTGAGAAACGGTCTGGCGGACACCTTGAATCGGTAACCGTCGTCGCTGAGGGCCATGCCGATAATTGAACGGCCGTTATACCGGTGGGAACGAAACAGCATCACGTACCGGCCATCGTGTTTGACCACCCCGGCATTGTGCACGGTGGCGACCGGATAGGGCACATCATCTCTGGTCAAAATCGGATTTTTTGGATAGCGTTTAACAGCGGTCATGGTATTTTTCTGTTTGCTGATCAGATAGAATTTTTTCATAAACTTCAATGTAATGATCCACCATGATGTCGCGGCTAAATCGCTGGCGGACCGTCTGCCGGCATCGCCGACGATTGATCGTATCCAGCCGGTGCACGGCTTCGGCGGCCTCAGCCACATTGGTGACCAGAAAACCGTCGACACCGGATTGGATAATCTCCGGCATGCTGCCCCGGTTGAAGGCAATCACCGGCGTTCCGCAGGCCATGGCTTCAATCACCGACAGGCCGAAGGGTTCTTCAAAATTGATGGGATGCAGCAGGGCCGCCGCATTGCCCAGCAGTTTATTTCTGCCCTCCGGTCCAACGCTGCCGATATAGGTGATATCGGGGGCCCGCAGCTTCGACTCCACGGCCTTTTTGTAGTAGGCATGATCCTGGATGATGCCGGCGATTATTAAAGGTCTTTGCACTTTTTCGGCGATCGCGATGGCCTCGACGGTTCCCTTGTCCGGGTGAATGCGGCCATAAAACAGCAAATAAGGCTCAGGTCTTTCGTTCAGATCGAAATTTTCGATATCAATTCCATGGTAAACCGTCGCAATATAGTCAAGTTCAGCAGCACGATCGGCATTGCTGATGGACACATAATAGCTGCTGTCGTTATACTTTTCATAAACCGGCAGAATCCTGGGCGACGAAAAACCGTGAATGGTTGTCACCACCGGTGTCGTCACCAGCCGGCTGTAGGTTAACGGCAAAAAATCAAAATGGTTGTGAATGAGATCAAAATCTGCGGCCCGCTCAAACACCTCCGCAATATGCAGGCTTTCCCACACCTTCGGATCGATATCCGGATTTTCCTCGTAACCGCAGGGACATGTGGCCTGCAGTCCGGCTCGCGTGATTGAATCTGCCGTGGCAAACAGGGTCACATCGATGCCCCGCTCAACCAGGCCCTCGGTGATCAGGGAGACGATCCGCTCCCAGGGACCGTAATGCCTCGGAGGGGTCCTCCAGGCGATGGGTGCCAGCATTGCGATTCTCATGGTATTGGATCATAAAGAGTCTTTTTACCGCTGGGCCGCGTTCAGCGCGGGTTTGCCCAAGCGAAAAATCGACTTTTTACGGGACCGTCATTATTCATGGATCGCTAGATTAAAGATTGCAGTTTTTGCTGTATTTCCCTGGTTCCTATTTTCCGGTGGCTGCCACCAGATTTTAGCAACTTGATGTAAGAACTGATTTCATCTGCCTGGGCGATCAATTGATTGAGAATGGACAGGTAAGGGGCGTAAATGCCATCTCCATCCTTATACGGGTAGCGCACCATGTGATCGATTTCGCTCCAGGCCTCTTCCAGGATGGTGCGCACCTGGATTTCCACCGGAATCCTTGCGGTCCGGGAACGTTCAAATAAAATCACGTAATGAACCGAACGATACTCATACGGGTGCTCGTTGATCTCGCATCCATTGTCCTTGTATTTTTGGATCAGCCTTTGATCGTCCCGGGTGCTGATGTTGGCCACAGGGGCCTTTTTCAAGTCCCAGGTGGTTACGATGAACCGGTGAATATCCTCCCAGTCTTCCTTGAACAGATGCAGTGCCCGCACGCCTGCCAAATCGTTGATGACACAGCTGTAGTTGTCCGGGGTGATCAAAAGCCCGGGGTGTTGCTTTTTGATTCGGATTATTTTTTCCATCAGATGCTCAGGGTCCTTGATGCGCGTTTTAACCATGTGAATCCGCTCAAAGGACCGCAGCCGTTCGGCAACGTAGCCGACATCGATTTCTAAATCTTTGCGGATTTTCTCGAAATTATTTTTTATGGCCGCCAGCTGTTCCCATTCGAGCCCTGAGTCCAATAAGATTTTCTCGTTGACCTGGTATTTTTCAAAAAATTCCTGCCTGTTCATATCGAATGCCTTCACCGTGCCGACACGGCGTTTCTTTTGAGGTTGACTGCTCTGTACAAAGTTTTGTGATCGGGGGTCGGTTCTTCCTTGCGGCCGGATGAATCCCTCCTGGGTGACAACAGCGTTAAACGCTGGGATGGGCCGTCTGGAAAAGCGGCCAATTCCTATGCAGGACGAAGAAGATCCGGCCGCCCGGCATCCATATGGCTGATCGTCCAGCCTGGCTGATTGGCGACTTTGCAGAGGGCAAGAAATTTAAAACTGGAACTTTTTCCGGTACCCGGAACCGGGCAGGGTGGGCTTTGAAAGCATGAGATTGTTCCCCATCCATCATTTTTTATTGCTTTATTTTCCATGGCCATCTCCATAAAAAATAATCAAATAGAAAATGATATTGCCAGGGATGACGGTCTTGCAAATTATCAGTGATGACCGTGCATTTTTTAAGAAATTTAATCAGTTGACGCGCCATGTCAAGGTTTGATCTTTTCTCATTGTATAAATCAATACAACACATGGGCGCCGGGCCAGCTAAGAAATCTATGGTGTCGTACAAAGCACGAGAATATCCGCCAACTTGGCCTCGGCCAAACCGATGCAGGTATCCGCAGCTCCGTAATAAATTTTTACGGTTTCGTCATCTTCCACTATGATCCCGCAAGGAAAGACAACATTGGGCACATCCCCGATGCGTTCGTAAGCGTGTTCGGGCCCGAAGATGAAATGGGGCGAGTAGCCGACAACCCGCTGGGGATTTTGCGTATCCAGCAGCATGGCAGCAATGCGATACAAATTCCCCCCGCCGGTCTGCCTGACCCCATGGTACAGGACCAGCCATCCCTTGTCCGTTTTTAGCGGGGGCGTCGAAACCCCCAGCTTCGAGTTTCCCCACCCCGGCTCGGGGGTCAAAATGGCTGCGGCCCGGCCCCAGAAAATGAGGTCCGGTGAATAGGCAACCCATATCGAGCCTTCACGGGATCCCGACCCTGAGGGCCTGTCCAGCATGGCATATTTCCCCCCGATTTTTTCAGGAAATAAAACGGCATCCTTGTTGTCCACTTCGGTCGCCAGGCAGATCCTTTCAAAATGCTTGAAATCCTCGGTGCGACCGATTCCCACCCGGGGACCATAGGGCCCATAGGCGGTGTAGGTGATGTAATATGATTGGCCGATCTTCGTCACCCGGGGATCCTCAACCCCATAACGCTCATACACCTCGTATTGCGTGTCAGACGAAGGGCGGATCCACGGCGCATCACAGACGTCAAAATGATATCCGTCATCGGAAAAGGCGAGGGTCAGATGGCTGTGCCCCTTCAAGTCTTCAATTCTCAAAATGAGCACATATTGTCCGTTGAATTTGCATGCCGCCGCATTGAACACGGTGTTGCAGGGATAGGGGACATCCTGCCGCGTTAATATGGGATTGCCGCAATAACGTCTGAATGGATAAAGGTGACTGGTCATGTCATTGGATCCTCGAATAAAAAAGGTCGCACACCGTCCCACATGGTGATGACAGCCCGTATTTTTGCAAAAAAGCCTATGTCAAATCTGCGCGTATTAGTCAAGTGCTAAGAGCAGCTGTGTTGGCTAAAACCCATCCGTACGATGAAAAATTCCGACAATTTTAATTTTTAATAAAGCTTCCCGGGGAAATGGCGATATAGACGATAACGACGCATCAAGATGGGCATATACCCTTATTAAAAAACGAATGGAGAGCAGGCAAATGGCAGAATCCGCAGCAGTAATTAACGAGACCGAAGGGGTGGAATCCGGCCGGGAGGGCAAGTATCTGACTTTCACACTGGCCGATGAGGAATACGGAATCGGTATTCTAAAAATCAAGGAAATCATCGGCATGCTGCCGGTTACAATGGTTCCCAAGACGCCTGAGTTTTTAAAAGGCGTCATCAACCTGCGAGGCAAGGTCATTCCGGTGGTTGACCTGCGGCTGCGCTTTGGCATGGAAAGGATCGATTATACGGAGCGCACCTGCATTATCGTAGTGGAAATCACCGGCGAGGCCGGCATGGTTCAAATGGGGATTGTCGTTGATGCAGTTTCCGAGGTTTTGAGTATCAAAGCCGAGGAGATCGAGGACACCCCGAATTTCGGAACCCGGCTGGAATCCGATTTTATCCTGGGCATGGCCAAAAAAGAAGGCGGGGTAAAAATTCTGCTCAATATTGACCGGGTGCTCAACGCCCAGGAAGTCACCCTGCTTGAAAATGCAGTGTAAACGATTACAAGCGCGACCCGGCCCTTTTTCAACCTGTCGCTTCCAAGGAGCAGGTACCGCAGAAATTCTCGACACCGCTGGAGCGCTTACCATTTTAGTGTTTAATAAATGCAGGAGGCCAATCACAGATGAAGATTAATTTAAAGATCAACCTGCTGGTGACCCTAGCGCTGGTTGTTACGGCCACGGTACTCGGGGTGCTGGCCGCACGGCATCTCAACAAAACCGGGCAGGATGCGATTGCCAGGGTTGAGCAACTGGGAAGCGATAATATTGAGCGCATGCGACAATATGAACAGCATCAGTTGGAGCAATTTCGCAACGAACTTTTGCAGCAGAAAAAACTGAGTCTGAAATCCCAGGTGCAACTGGCTGCAAGCGTGTTGGAAAAATTTTTTAAGGATTCTTCCGCCACTGATTTGAACAATTACGGTCAGGATGTAAAAAAAGCGCTTCTGGCTGAACAGCAGCAGGAGGCTGCCAGGTTGATTGCCGACCTGCGGTATGGCCCCAAAAACAAGGACTATTTCTGGATCAACGACCTGCACCCTCGCATGGTCATGCACCCCTATAAACCCAAGCTCAACGGGAAAGATCTTAGCGGCGTCAAGGACCCCAATGGCAAACACCTGTTTGTGGAATTTGTCAAGGTCTGCCGTGACAAGGGCGAGGGCTATGTGGATTACTACTGGCCGAAATACGGCAGCGACCAACCGCAGCCCAAGCTGTCTTTTGTAAAGCTTTTCAAACAATGGGACTGGATCATCGGCACCGGTGTGTACATCGATGATATTGACAGCATGGTCGCCGTGAAAAGGCAGGAAATAGAAAAACGGATCAATCTCACGGAGGACGAAATAGCGCAGCAGGTTGCCGCGATGCGCGACGGCATCCAAAACAATGTTAAAAAGGTGCTGCTGCAGATCATTTTGAGCACTGTAATTTTGATCGGTATTGTATGGGCAGGCTGCTTTTTTTTCACCGGCTGCAGCATCAGCAAGCCCCTCAATCGCATTATCGAGGCCATGAAAGATGGTGCCGAGCAGGTGGCGTCAGCATCCCTGCAGGTTTCTTCAGCCAGCCACCAACTGGCCGAAGGTTCGTCGCAGCAGGCCGCTTCCATTGAGGAGACTTCCTCCTCACTGGAGGAAATGTCTTCCATGACCAACCAAAACGCCGATAATGCCGGCCAGGCGGATCATCTGATGAGGGAAGCCGACCAGATCATCGGGCAGGCCAACCAGTCCATGACAGAGCTCACCGAATCCATGCACGAAATCTCCAAGGCCAGTGAACAGACATCCAAAATCATCAAGACCATCGATGAAATTGCCTTTCAAACCAATCTGCTGGCCCTCAATGCAGCAGTGGAAGCCGCCCGGGCCGGAGAGGCCGGCGCCGGTTTTGCGGTGGTCGCCGATGAAGTCCGCAACCTCGCCATGCGCGCAGCCGAGGCGGCCAAGGACACCTCCGGGCTCATCGAAGGTACGGTTACCAAGATCAACGGCGGCATGGACATCGTCACCCGCACCAGCGAGGCCTTTAGCCAGGTCGCCGAGAGCGCTTCTAAAGTCAGCGAACTGATCAGTGAAATCAATGCCGCCTCCAGGGAGCAGGCCGAGGGGGTTGGGCAGATCAACACGGCCGTATCGGAAATGGACCGCGTCACCCAGCAAAATGCCGCCAGCGCCGAAGAATCAGCCAGCGCGGCTGAACAGATGAGCGCCCAGGCCCGGGAAATGCAGGTTGTCATCGACGAACTGTCAGCTCTTGTGGGGGGGCATCAAAACAGAACCGGCGGCACATCGGCTAAAGCGGTGGCCGCCAAAAGCCCTGTGCCACCGCCGCCCCCACCGCAGAAAATAAAACCTCAACCGGTGGAAGAAGCAACAGGCGTATTGCCCGAGAAGGTTATCCCGCTGGAAGATGAGAGTTTTGATGACTTCTAGCAGGTGCCGGCAATGCAGTTATTTAAACAATAATTCAGCAAGGATCGAAACGGCATGAAAATTTCAACCAAGCTCTACCTGGGAATTATCCTGCAATTCAGCATCGCCATATCACTGGTGGGAATCGTCCTGCACATGCAGCAAAAGCAGACCTTTGACAGTGTTGTCATCAATCTTGCGGGCCGCCAGCGCATGCTGAGCCAGAAAATGACTAAGGAAATTCTACTGTATGCCCAGGGATCTTTTCCCACCCAAAAGGTATCCGCAACGGTCGACGTTTTTGATTTAACCTTAAAGGGCCTGCTATATGGCGGTCGGGCCCCCCTTGACCTGAATCAGACCAAATTCACCATGCTGCCCAAACCCCAGCAGCCCAAGGTCATCGATCAACTCAAGAAAGTGGAATCCATCTGGATGCCATTCAAGGAAAAGGCCTTGATATTTTTGAAAAGCAAAGAGGTGCCGGCCCTGAACTATCTCAAGGACAACAATGTCCGCCTTCTCAAAGAGATGAACAAAGCCGTCTTTTTAATGGATGCCGCAGCCGCAGCCAAGGTGGCCCGCCTGAGAAGTCTGCTGCGCTGGGGCTGTGTCGTTTTAAGTGTGCTTTTTCTGGCAACGCTTTACATGGTCAGAAAAAACGTCCAGGTCATTTTTAACCTGCTGCAAAAACACACTGCCGGACTGGATTCAGTTTCCAGCCGTACACTGGATGTGGCCGCCGTCATCTCCCAGACAGGGCTGCAGCTGGCCGAAGGCGCCTCGGAGCAAGCCGCCTCCATAGAGGAAACCTCGGCTTCATTGGAAGAGATGTCTTCCATGACCAAACAAAACGCCGACAATGCAAACCAGGCCGATCGCCTGATGAAAGAGGCCAACCAGGTCGTGCAGCAAACCAATGAGGCCATGACCGAGCTGACCGGCTCTATGGAAGAAATCGCCAAGGCCGGTGAACAGACCTCAAAAATCATTAAAAATATCGAGGAGATCGCCTTTCAAACCAATCTGCTGGCCCTCAATGCAGCGGTGGAAGCCGCCAGGGCGGGGGAGGCCGGCGCCGGTTTTGCGGTGGTGGCCGATGAAGTCAGAAATCTTGCCATGCGGGCGGCTGAGGCAGCCAAGGATACCGCCGAATTGATTGAAGGCACCGCCAGCAAGGTCAACGGTGGCATGGAACTGGTCAGCCGCAGCAACGAGGCATTTGCAAAGGTGATCGAAAGCGCTTCAAAGGTGGGTGAGCTGATCGATGAAATTGCGGCCGCCTCCCAGGAACAGGCCCAGGGCATCGAGCAGATCAACATCGCGGTTCAGGAAATGGACAAGGTTACCCAGCAAAATGCCGCCACGGCCGAAGAATCCGCATCTGCCAATGAAGAGATGAACACCCAGGCAGAACAGATCAAAGCGATCGTGGAAGATCTGGTGGCCCTGGTCGACGGCGGCAAAAAAAGCCGCCCCGGCGGTGTTTCTAAGCCCTTGCAAAATCAAAATGGCCGGAGCCCTGAAGAATCAGCTGCCCCGGTGAAAAAGATCAACGCTTTAGCCGCTGAACAGCAAGAGGGTCCGCTGCCGGAGGAGATGATCCCGCTGGATGACGATTTTAAGGATTTTTAGAACTCCCGAAAAGGCTTGCGGGGCGAAAAATGTTGCTTTTTACGGCCTCATCAATACTGGTTAAGGTTTTATCTGCTAATCTGCACAAGATCGTTGAAGGGAAAAACAGATGCATAAAATCGACGCGCTGGACATCAAGGCATTTGTCGCCAACTCCATCAAGGACGTCTTTGCGACCATGTTTTCCATGGACGTGTCCATATTCAACGGGCAGCAGCCTGCCGTTGACGAAGGTGAACGGATTGTCGGATCGGTCAGTTTCGCCGGCGATGTCATGGGGAGCATCAATGTCCATGTAAACGATAATTTTGCGCGCTCCATCACCGCCGCCATGCTGGGAATGGAAGTCGACGAAATCGAAGATGACGAAGAAGTTCATGATGTTGTCGGAGAATTATGCAACATGATCGGCGGGGATCTTAAATCCCGCTTATGTGATTGCGGTCTGCCTTGCAAGCTTACGATTCCCTCCATCGCCAGTGGAAGTGATTTCGCGATTGAATCCAAAGGGTGGGCGCGCAAAGAAAATCTGAGGTTTCAGCACCAGGCGCATACCGCCATGGTGGAAGTCTACTTAAAGCCTGGTGAATAAATAAAGACGGGAGGTTTAAAATGGGTTTAAAAGTATTGACCGTTGACGACAGTAAAACCATTCGGATGGTGGTTAAAAAGGCCTTTAAACCATACGATTGCGAGATTGTCGAGGCTGAAAACGGCGTCGAGGGTTTGGCCGCTGCGGCCCGCGAAAAACCGGATCTGATTGTACTGGATATCACCATGCCGGTCATGAACGGTATCGAAATGCTGGAAAAAATGAAAGGCGAGCCCAGCTTGCAGGACATCCCGGTCATCATGCTGACCGCTGAATCCGGCAAGGACAACGTGATGCAAATCGTTAAAATGGGTGTCAAGGATTACATGGTCAAGCCTTTCAAAGGCGAAGAATTAATCCAGCGCGTCACCAAGATTGTGGCGCTTGAACCCAAAAAAGAAGATGACGCCGGACAGGACAAAAACACAAAATTTTTCACCATCGAAGGGGACATTCAACACCTTGCTCTCCCTGCCGTCGTCAGCCAGGAGACCATCGCCGAGATTTCAAGCCAGCTGAAAACCGATATGGTCAAGGCGGCTGAGGCGGGGACAAAAAAGCTTGTTTTAGATCTGAGCCAATTGCCGAAAATCAATATTTCCATTATCAAGCTGATCATCCTGACCATTGAAAAATGCCAGGAAACCCAGACCCGCCTGCGGGTTGTCGGCAACGCTAAACTGAGCAATGAATTAAAAGGGTTTCAGGAGACGGCCGAAATGTCAGTTTATTCCACCATCGAGGAAGCCAAGGCAGCATTTTGATATCGTGAAAGGCCAGAAAATGAAAAAAACCGCCAAGTCCAGTGGAAAGTCGAAAAAAAACCAATGCCTCCAGGCCATTGATAAAATCAGCCAGGACATCGACAATGCAAGTTTAAGCGATCGGCAGGCATGGAAAAGCATCGGTTGTGAACTTCAAACCGTGATTGCCGATTTTCCGAAGAATCTGACAGTGCCGCTAAAAACGCTTCAGCTCTGCAGCCAGGCTGTTCAAATTCTGGCAGCAGAAACAAAAGCCCATTCTTTTGCCCTCATCGAGGCCCTGTCTGTTTCTTTGGGCGCAGCTGCAGACTACCTGCAGGATAAACCGGATAAAAAGCCGCAAATTCAGCAGGCCGAAAATTCACTGACCCAAGCCCTGGCCAAGGAACAGACAGAGGCAGATGCCAATCCGAGCACAGCCGAAGACCAGCCGGCGCCAACCGCTGACATTTCCCTGGACGATGCGGCAGCGCTGTTAATTCAGCTGGAAGTCGAAGATTCAGCCGGTCTTGAAAAACTGAAAGCTCAGCTGCAAGCCCTTGCTTTAGATGAGGCCCACAGCGCCTCCGGCAGGGTGCATATCGCTGAAGCTGCCCAACGCATTGAGGCAATCCTCTGTGCATCCGCTGATGACCCCCAGGCAGCATTTGCAGAGGCCGGTGAACTTCTGGAAAAAGCCATGGATGACATTGAGCAAGCCCAGGGACAGGTCCATGATTTACCGCCTGACATCCAGGATACCGGCATTGAACCCGACCTGCCGGCTGACGACGACGGCGGGGACAATGTCATCCAGCATGCCGATGGGGTGGATGATCCGGACCCGGAATCCGGGCAACAGGCTCAAGATGACGATGCACCGACTGATTACATGCCGGCGGATTCCGATCCTGATCTGCTGGCTGAATTTATTACCGAAAGCACGGATCTCATATCAAGCGCCGAGGAAGCGCTGCTGGCTTTAGAGACCGACCCGCAAGACATGGATGCCGTCAACATGGTTTTTCGCGCGTTTCATACCATCAAGGGAACCGCCGGTTTTATGAACCTGACGCTGGTCGCTGAAATGGGTCATCATGCGGAATCCTTGCTAAGCCGGGTGCGCGATGGCGAAATTCGCTACGGCGGCGGGTATGCCGACCTGTCGCTGCGCGCGCTGGATATGTTAAAAGAGCTGGTCTTGTCAGTCCAGCAAGCCTTGCAGGGAACCCCCTTGCTGAAGCCCGCCGGCTACGATGATCTGATGAAGCTGCTGGCCGATCCGGAGGCCGCCGGAATCTCCGATGAACAGGATGAAGCGCCGGCGCCGCGCCTGGGCGATGTTCTGGTGGCCCAGGGCAAGGTTGAACGCAGCCAGGTGGAGCAGGCCGCGCAAAGTCATCCGGAAGAAAAAATCGGCACCGCCATCGTCAAGGAAAAAACAGCAACGGTCACCGATGTCGGCCAGGCCCTGCGCACCCAGAAACGAATGCAAGGCGGCAGCAAGGCCGTGGAAACATCGGTACGGGTGAGCACCCACCGGCTGGACCGGCTGATCGACATGATCGGAGAACTGGTCATTGCCCATTCGATGGTGGCCCAGGACCAGTTCGTGGTCAACGGCAACCACCATGAGCTGGTCAAAAAGATTTCCCACACCGGCAAAATTGTGCGGGAGCTTCAGGATCTCAGCATGTCGATGCGGATGGTGCCGCTCAAGGCGACTTTCAACAAAATGGCACGCCTGGTCAGGGATCTCGGGCGCAAGGTCGGCAAAAACATTCAGTTTGTCACCGAGGGGGAAGACACGGAGATCGATCGCAATCTGGTGGATATCATCAACGACCCCCTGGTGCACATGGTGCGCAATGCCGTCGACCACGGCATTGAAACCGCCGAGGTCCGAAAACAAAACGGCAAGCCCGAGCAGGGCACGGTGAAACTTTGCGCCTACCACTCCGCCGGCAACGTGGTGGTTGAAATCGAAGATGACGGCAAGGGACTTGACCGGGAGGTGATTGTGACCAAGGCCCGTGAAAAAGGGCTCATCGAGGATGGCGCCACCCTTAGCGACCGGGAGGTGTTCAACCTCATCTTTGAACCGGGTTTTTCAACCGCCAGCACAGTCACCGATGTATCGGGCCGCGGGGTGGGAATGGATGTGGTGAAAAAAAATATCGAATCATTGCGCGGGCAGGCCGAAATTCGATCTGAAGCGGGGAAAGGCAGTGTATTTAAAGTCAGTCTGCCGCTGACCCTGGCGATAATCGATGGCATGGTGGTCCGGGTGGGACCGGAGACCTATGTCATTCCAACGGTTTCGATTGTCAGATCCATCAAACCGGCTGCCGGCGACATTTCAACGGTTCACGGCAAGGGGCGGATGCTGTCCCTGCAGGGCCAGTTGATTCCCTTATTTGAACTGGCAAACCTCTACCAGATTGCCGTCACAACCCGGGACAAGGACCAGTCGCTGGTGGTGGTCGTCGAAGACGAGGAACGCTTGGTGGGGCTGCTGATAGACGAACTCGTCGGACGGCAGCAGGTGGTTATCAAGACCCTGGGAGAAACCATGAGGGAGATACCCGGGATTTCAGGCGGTGCCATTCTGCCCAATGGGCGCGTGGGTCTGATCCTTGATGTCGGCGGGCTGATGCGCTTTGCCACCGCCGGCAAAGGTCAGACAGCCCTGGAAGAAACCAACGGCAACGCCCTGGCAGCCTGACACCTTGATTGATCGCAAACAAAATCGATTTTCTCCGATCACAACGCTTTGAAACGGTACAATCACAATGAACCGCCAATCAATGCGCAGCAAAGAGCCAAACGCCATGACTTCAGGCACGGTTGAACTCAGCAGCGGGCAGTTTAAAAAAGTCAGTAAACTGGTCTACCGGTTGAGTGGAATTAACCTGCAAAAGGGAAAAGAGACCCTTGTGCGCGCGCGGCTCATGAAAAGGTTGCGCGCGCTGGGCATGGAAAGTATCAATGACTATCTGAAATATATCGAAAGTGCGCAGGGTGCCGGCGAACTGACCAGCATGATCGATGCGATGACCACCAATAAAACCAGTTTTTTCCGTGAGGCCGAACACTTTAATTTTTTGCGTGACAAGATACTGCCTGAACTCAAAGGACCGAGAATGAGATTCTGGTCGGCCGCCTGCTCGTCGGGGGAAGAGCCTTATTCGCTGTCCATCACCCTCAGAGAGCATATCAACGCCATCGATTCCAAAGACTGTC
Source organism: uncultured Desulfosarcinaceae bacterium (assembly GCA_964527835.1). Taxonomy (GTDB): domain Bacteria; phylum Desulfobacterota; class Desulfobacteria; order Desulfobacterales; family JAFDCJ01; genus JAFDCJ01. The sequence goes on from CAZGNV010000034.1 coordinate 23,217, forward strand.
TCATCCTGGCCACCGACATATCCCAAAAGGTGCTGGAAAAGGCCAAGCGAGCTGTTTACAGTCAGCAGACGCTCAGCAGTCTGTCGCCAGCGCTGATCCGCAAATATTTCAACAAAATCACCAACGGCACCAATCCGACTTTTCAGGTCAAAAAACAGGTCCAGCGTCTGGTCCGATTCGGATGGCTCAACCTGATGCAGGCATGGCCCATGACAGGACCCTTTGACGTCATCTTCTGTCGCAACGTCATGATTTACTTTGATCGCACCACCCAGCAGACCCTCGTCAACCGCTTCTGGGATCTGCTGCGACCCGGTGGTTATCTTTTCGTGGGCCATTCAGAGGGGCTGTCGGGGGTGTCACATAAATTTCAGTATGTACGGCCGGCGACATATAAAAAATAAATACTCAGCGACTTGACGGTTTGAGCGAATGAAACATGTAATTGATGTGGGAGATATGAAGTGCGGCCGTAATGGGGATTTGCTGGTGACCCATGCCCTGGGCAGCTGCCTGGGGCTGATGGTCTATGACCCGGTGGCCCGTGTGGGGGGGCTGCTGCACGCCATGCTGCCCCTGTCGAAAATCAATCAGCAAAAAGCGCAGGCAAATCCTTACATGTTTGTCGATACCGGGGTGCCGGCGCTGTTCAAGGCGCTTTATGAGCTGGGCGGACAAAAGCAGCAGATGATCGTTAAGGCCGCGGGCTGCGGCAACCCCATCGGCAAAAATGAAATGTTTAAAATCGGGGAACGCAACTACACGGTGCTTAAAAAATTGCTGTGGAAAAACGGGGTGCTGCTGGAAGCCGAAGATGTGGGCGGAACCGACAGCCGCACGGTTCACTTCGATCTTGCAACCGGTCAGACCGTGCTTAGCAAAAAGGGCCAAAAGTGGGAACTATAGAAAAAAACAAAACAGACCAGATCCTGGCAAGGGTGAAATCCTTTCCCGGCCTGCCAGGCGCGGCGGTCAAGCTGCTTGCACTGCTGCGTGATCCGCACACGAACGTTGCCCAGGTCGAGGCGATCCTGCGCAACGATCCGAGCCTGACGGCCAATGTGCTCAAATTGACAAACTCGGCCTATTTCGGCCTGCCCTCGAAAATCGCATCCGTGCGCCAGGCGGTTTTACTGCTGGGTTCAAAAAAACTGATCCAGCTGGTGCTGGCATCATGTGTGCAAACGGTGATGAACAGAGCCGTTGAGGGCTATGACCTGCCGGCAGGAGAGCTGTGGCGGCATTCCATTGCCGTGTCGGTGACAGCCGAAGCTTTGGCCGGAGAACTGAAAATCCCCATGACCGATGTGGTTTTTACCACCGCCCTGCTGCATGATGTGGGCAAGCTCGCTCTGGGCGCCTTTGTAAGGGACGACCTGGAAAAAATCGAGGATTCCGCCTCAGGAAGCATCCCTTTTGAAGCCGCAGAACAATCGGTGCTGGGGACCAATCATGCCGAAATCGGCGCATTGATTTTAAAAAACTGGTCGTTTCCGCCCGATGTCGTCAGCGCGGTTCAATGGCACCACGACCCGGAAGCCGGCGGGGCGACCGACAACCTGACCGACATCGTCCATGTGGCCGACGTTTTGAGCCTGATGATCGGAATCGGGGTGGGCCGGGAAGGATTACAGTACCAGGCATCGGCAGCCGCCACCAAAAGATTGGGAATCAAGCCCTTTCACCTGGAAAAAGTGTCCTGCCAGACCCTGCAGTGGGTGAACGGACTGGCCGATGTCCTGGAGGCAAATTAGGTACCAAAGGGGTAGAAAAAATGGCAATTAATATTTTGGTTGTAGACGACAGTGCCGTCATGCGGACAATGATCATCAAAACCGTGCGCATGAGCAACCTGCCGCTCGGCGACATTTACGAGGCCGCCGACGGACAGCAGGGACTCGATGCCCTGCAGGCAAACTGGATCGATCTGGTCCTGCTGGATATCAACATGCCGGTGATGAACGGCGAGGAGATGATTGATCGCATGCGAGAAAACCCGGAACTGCAGGACATCCCCACGATCGTCATTTCCACTGAAAGCAGCCAGACCCGCATCGAACGGCTGCAGCAAAAAGGCGCGCGTTTCATTCACAAACCTTTTACACCCGAAATGATCCGGGATACGGTTGTCGACGTCCTGGCAATAGGAGCAAGTGATGACAGAGCAAATTAGGCAAACCCTGGCCGATACCGCCATTGCCACCTTCGAACAGCTGGCCTTCATGTTCGCATTCCCCCAGGAGAGTGAAGATGCCCCGGCGCCGGATTCGGCGCTGCTGGTCACCATCCCTTTTTCCGGACCGTTTTGCGGCTCCCTGGAGATGAAGGTTTCAGGCGATGTCGTCGCAGAACTGGCTGCCAACATGCTTGGCATCGAAGATGAAGAGGAAGTTAGCGCCGCCCAGCACAATGACGCTATCAAGGAAGCCCTCAATGTAATCTGCGGCAACCTGCTGCCGGCCATCGCCGGCAACGGGGAGCTTTTTGACATCGGTCCGCCTGAAATCGCGGCGGCGGAAAATGTGTCAAACTCAAAGCCGGAGTTGAAATCCATGGGCCGCATCAATCTTGCCTTCGATGAAGGCCAATGTGCCCTGGAGCTTTTTGTTGATCAGCCGCTGGCCTGAAACAGCGGCCAACTCACAAAAATAAGGATCTGCAGAGATGATCAAAGTGCTTATTGTGGACGATTCAGCGGTAGTGCGCAAAGTCATGACCGAGGAATTGTCCGGTTTTGAAGATATTGAAGTGATCGGAACGGCCGTCGACCCCTATGTGGCCCGTGACAAAATTGTTAAATTGCGGCCGGATGTCATCACCCTGGACCTGGAAATGCCGCGCATGGATGGTCTTTCGTTTCTGGCAAAGCTGATGAAGCACTATCCCATGCCGGTGGTGGTGCTAAGCTCGCTGACCCCGCGCAACAGCGACAACGCACTCAAAGCCCTGGACCTGGGGGCCGTGGAAGTTCTCTGCAAACCCGGTGGATCATTTTCAACCCAGTCCATCTCCCAGGATCTGGCCCGGGCGATTCGGGCCGCCGCCAAGGCGCGCATCCCCAAAAGCCCTGGAAAAGAAGCCTCCGTGGTTAAAGTCCCCAAAACAACCAGTCTGCTGGCGGAAACGACCTACAAGGTGATTGCCATCGGTGCTTCGACCGGCGGCACCAAAGCCATTGAATCGGTTCTGCGTGCCATGCCCGCCACCAGTCCTGGAACGGTGATTGTCCAGCATATGCCCGAAAATTTTACCACCTCCTTTGCTAAAAGACTCAATGACATCTGCCCGATGGAGGTGCGTGAGGCCTGCGATAACGACCATGTGGTGCCGGGCACTGCTCTGATCGCCCCGGGAAACCATCACATGCTGCTCAAACGCAGCGGGGGAACCTACCTGGTGAAGCTGAAAAACGGCCCCCGGGTTCATTACCAGCGGCCCAGTGTCGACGTACTGTTTCAATCCGTGGCTCAAATAGCCGGCCGCAACGCCGTCGGCGTGCTGCTCACCGGCATGGGGGCTGACGGTGCCAAGGGTCTGCTGAACATGAAGGAGGCCGGCGCGAGCACCATTGCCCAGGATGAAGCCAGCTGCATCGTTTTTGGAATGCCCAAAGAGGCGATCAAACTCGGAGCGGCCGACAAAATTCTTGCTCTGCCGCGAATCCCGTCTGCTATTTTCGATTCGCTGCAGGAGCGCAGGTAAAACATGGCAACCCCCGGACCAGAAATTATTGCTGTCGGCGGTGCCAAGGGCGGCATCGGCAAAAGCATCTTGGCGTCCAACCTGGGGGTGCTGCTGTCCAACGCGGGCCGGCACTGCATTTTAATCGACATGGACCTGGGCGGGGCCAATCTGCATCTTTACCTGGGAGAGATGGCCCCCGGTCCTGGCATTAATGATTTTTTGACCAAAAAGGTGCCGACTCTGGCAGCCGCCATGCGCAAAACAAAATTCGGCCCCGATCTGATTGTCGGCGACAGCACGCAGTTCGGGATTGCCAATCTTCATTTCGCCCGTAAACTGAAGCTGTTGAAGGCCATCCGAAACCTTGAAGCCGATTACGTCATTCTGGATCTGGGCGGCGATACCGCTTATAACGTGCTGGATTTTTTTCTGGCCGCCGACCACCAGCTGGTGTTGACCACCTGTGAGCCGGCAGCCTATTTAAATGCCTACAGCTTGATCAAAATGGCGCTGTATCGAAAAATGCTGCGGATCTTCGGACCGGAATCCCCCTATCGCAACCGCAAAGACAGCGATCTGTCGGCGATCATCCAGGAATTTATCGATTCGAAAAATGGTAGTAGCGCAAAACCAGTCAAAGCGTTGATAGAGCAAGTAAAAACGCAGCAGCCTGAAAATTTAGCAACCCTGCAAATGCTGATTGAATCCTTTGCGCCCCACATTATCCTGGGCATGACCGATGAGCAAAGCATGCAGGAAAAAGTGGTCCGCCGGATCCAGGAAGTTTCTCAAAAAATGCTGGGAATCCAGGTTGGCTACCTGGGCTGCATCCCTTATCTGCCGGAGATAAAAAACAGCGTCCAGGAGCTGGTGCCCGTGGTGGCGAAAGACCCCCAGGGCGCTTTCGCAAAATGCATCCACGCGATGATGATCAAGGGCGGTTTGCAGCTCAACTGAGGTTTGCCGCCTCGGCTTTGATGATTTCCTTCACCTCCTCGCCGGACAGGGTCTCTTTTTCTTCCAGGCGGGCAGCCAGCCTATCGAGAGCCGGCCGGTTCGCTTCCAGCAGGGAGCGCACCCTTTCATGGTTTTGCTCCACAACGGCCCGGATCTCGGCATCGATCAGCCGGGCGGTCTCTTCACTGTAATTTTTTTCCTCGCCATACTCGGTTCCCAGAAACAGCGAGACGTTTTTCTTGCCATAGGTCAGCGCGCCCAGCTTTTCGCTCATCCCGTAAGTGCAGACCATGTTGCGCGCCAGCTCCGAGCAGCGCTCCAGGTCGTTTTGCGCACCGGTGGAAACATCGCCGAAAACAATCTCTTCGGCCACCCGGCCCCCCAGCAAAATGGCGATCTGGTCCAGCAATTCGTTTTTGGTGGCCAGAAATTTTTCTTTTTCCGGCAGCTGCAGGGTGTAGCCCAGGGCTCCGATGCCCCGGGGGATAATCGAGACTTTATGCACCGGCTCCCCGGTGGGCACCAGTTCAGCCACCAGAGCATGGCCGGATTCGTGGTAGGCCACACGATGTTTTTCCTCCGGACTCAGCGTGCTTTTTTTCTTTTCCGGTCCGGCCATCACCCGGTCGATGGCGGCTTCAAAATCAGCGGTGGTCACCGCCTCCCGGTTCTTGCGGGCGGCCATGATTGCTGCTTCATTGGCCACGTTGGCCAGATCGGCACCCACGAAACCGGGGGTTCGGCGGGCCACAATTTCAAGATCCACGTCATCGGCCAGTTTCAAATTCCGGGTGTGGATCTTGAGGATCTCCACCCGGCCGTTCAAATCCGGTTTGTCAACCACGACCTGCCGGTCAAAGCGCCCGGGCCGCAGCAGCGCCTTGTCGAGGACATCGGGCCGGTTGGTGGCCGAAAGCACCACCACACCCTTGCCGCTGTCAAAGCCGTCCATTTCCACCAGCAGCTGGTTCAATGTCTGCTCGCGTTCATCATGTCCGCCCACGGCCACCGGCCCCCCACGCTGACGGCCGATGGCGTCCAGTTCATCAATGAAAATAATACAGGGCGCCTTGCGGCGGGCCTGCTCGAAAAGGTCCCTCACCCGGGCGGCCCCGACGCCCACGAACATTTCGATAAAATCAGAGCCGCTGATGTTGAAAAAGGGAACCCCCGCTTCCCCGGCCACCGCCCGGGCCAGCAGGGTCTTTCCGGTACCGGGAGGCCCCACCAGCAGCACCCCTTTGGGCATACGCCCGCCCAGGCGCTGGAAGTGATCCGGATTGCGCAGAAACTCGACGACTTCGCCAAGCTCCTGTTTGGCCTCATCCACCCCGGCAGCGTCTTTGAAGGTGACTTTCGGCAGATTATCGGCGTGGATGTGGGCCTTGTTTTTGCCGATGTTCAAAAAGTTCATCCCGGCTGTGCCCATCTTGCGCCCCAGGTAGCCCCACATCAGAAAAATGACCGCAAACGGGATGATCCAGGCAAACAGCAGGTTGCTCAAGAAATTGCTTTCAATGGCCACCCGGTACTTCACCCCGTGTTGATCGAGAGCCTGGACCAGGTCCGGGTCCCGCAGCGGAACGGTGATAAAACGCCGCGGCTTGCCGGTTTTTTCGTCCGTCAGCTTCAAGGTGCCGATGATCACCTTTTCCTTGATGACGCATTCGGCAATCTGTCCGGCCTTCAGGTAGTCCTGAAACTGGCTGTAAGGGATTTCTTCATTTTTCACCTGCACCGCGGACTGGAAAAAATACAGCAGCATAAACATCAGGATGAAATACCAGATCGAAAACGGCCCCGGCTTCTGCCAGAGCTTTTTTTCCGGCGGTTTGTTGACGTGCAGGTCCGGTTTTTTCGGCCCCAGGTCAAACTTATTGATGTCCGCCATTCCCGCTCCTCCTTTTGTTGGCTGTCGATGACCTGCGCCAAAGACCATTTTTGCTTTGGCGCACCAAATATCCATGCTCGTTTTTCATCTCAGCGAAATTGTACTCAACTGCCAAAGTGCATGTTTGCGGATAATCTGCCTGAAACGGCTGCCAAAAAAATAAACAGGATCGCGCGATAGTCAACCGCCGGCATCTGCCTTCTCAATATCCTCAAGTTTGCGCGGCAACGGCCGATAATTTTATATAACTGGTATCAATTTCCGCCCGTGGTGTTATTAGCGGCCGCAGGTGCAAAACCGGAGGAAATCATGAAAAAGCAGATCATTGCCTTCATCAATGAGCTGAAATCCAACAAAAAGCTGTCATCATTTGATGAAGCGGCCACCAAGCAGGCCGTTGTTTTGCGGCTGTTGTCCTTTATGGACTGGGATATTTTCAACGTGGAGGAGGTTTATCCCGATTATGCCGCCAATTCATCGAGTGTGTCCTATGCCCTGCGGATTCGCAACATCAACAAGGTGTTCATCGAGGTCAAGCGGGTCAATGAAAAACTGGACAAATACCAGAAAAATTTCGTCAATTTTGCCACCCGCGAAGCGGTCAACCTGGCGGTCTTGACCAACGGGATCACCTGGTGGTTTTACCTGATTTCAGCCAAGGGCAGCTGGCAACAGAAATGGTTTTACTCCATTGATCTTTTAAAGCAAAAGCCGGATGCCTATGTGCCCAAGTTGGTCGATTTGCTGACAAAAAGCAGGGTTGCCCGGGGCCAGGCGCTCAAGGCGGCCAAGGCGCTCTTTCAGAAAAAAAAGCAGAAAATGGCCGCCGATTTTTTGCCGGAAGCCTGGAACAAAATCATTTCCGAACCCAACAAGATATTTGTCGAACTGTTAAGTGAAAACACCGAGAAACTGTGCGGCTATAAAATCGATTCCAAATCGGTGGAAAATTTTCTGGGCCAAAATATCGACAAATGGCTGCTCAAGGCGGCCCGCAGTTCCGGGGTCGCCCCGCCGTCGGTCGCCATGGAACCGGAAATCATGGAACTCGATGATGAACTGCCCCGGGTGCCGGCAAAAAAACCGGTGAAAAACCTTCTGCGGGAGCCTGAAAGTTATGCCGACAAATCCATCCGCTCCTTCCGTTTTAACGGCCGGACGCACACCGTTCGGGCCTGGGAGGATGTGCTCACCACCCTTTGCAATCATCTGGCCGCCACCCATGCCAAGGATTTCGAAAAAGTGCTGTGGATATCCGACGATCAGCGCCCGTATTTTTCCCGCTATTCCGATCAGCTGCGCATCCCGGAAAAAATCAAAAGCACCGACATCTGGGTGGAAACCCAGTTGAACCCCGACGAAATCGCTAAAACCGCCGGCAAACTCCTGGCGGAGTTCGGGTACAATGAGGCGGACCTGGTCTTTGACGCCCAGTAAAGGGACATAGCGCCAAGTGCCGAGCGTAGGGCGCAAAGCGCAATTGATCGGTTGATCAGGCAAAACAGGCTTGACTATCCGATCTGTTGCCAAATCCACTCTTTTTTTAGCCTTGACAAATCCCAATGAATCGCCGATTTTGAGTACAATGCAAAGATTTGATGAACTCGCAAAAAGTTAAATTTTCTCGCTTCGCAAGCCTTTTCACGATCCCATGCAATCCACTTTTCTTTTCTACGACATCGAAACCACCGGGCTCAACAGGGCCTTTGACCAGGTGCTGCAGTTTGCGGCCATTCGAACCGACCGGCGGTTGAACCCAATTGACCGCCACCACATCAAAGTCAGGCTGCGGCCGGATGTCGTTCCGTCGCCGGCGGCGATTTTGACCAACCGCATTTCCATCAGTGATTTTTCATCGGGTTTGTGTGAATACGAGGCCATGGTGCAAATCCATCGCCTGATGAACCGGGAGGCAACCGTCAGCATCGGCTATAACAGTCTTGGCTTTGACGACGAATTTTTGCGGTTCGCCTTCCACCGCAACCTGCTGCCTCCTTACACCCACCAGTTTAAAAACGGCTGCGGCCGCATGGATCTTTTCCCCATGGCCATCATGTACTGGCTCTACAAAAAAGAGGTATTAACAACCTGGCCCCAAATCGACGGCAAGCCATCATTGAAACTGGAGCACCTGGGCGCGGCCAACCAGCTGGCGCCGGGCCAGGCCCATGACGCCATGGTGGATGTGCAAACAACCCTTGAACTGGCGCGCCGGTTCTATCAAAAAAGGGAGATGTGGGATTACCTGGAAGGTTGTTTTGACAAGCAAATCGACCGGCAGCGCTCCGAAGAGCTGCCGGTCGTCTTTGAAAGCGCCGCCGGATGGCACCGCAAGGCCTTGATGATCGCCGGTGAATACGGTCCCGCCCAGAATTACCAGGTCCCGGTGATTTCCATCGGCAACTCGGTTGCGTATCCGAACCAGAGCCTCTGGCTGCGCCTGGATCTGCCGCAGCTGCAGCAGACAACGGCTGATTCCATCGCCGAAACCACCTGGGCGATCCGCAAGCGCTTCGGGGAGCCCGGGATCCTGCTGCCGCCTCACGAGCGCTACTGGCATCGCCTGGCAGAGGAACGCCGGACGCTCAGCGCTGAAAACATTCAATGGCTGCAGCAAAACCCGGAGATCTTCGGGCAAATCATCAATTACTACCGCCAGTTCAGCTACCCGTTTATTCCGGAGCTGGACCCGGATGCCGCCCTGTATCAAATCGGGTTTTACTCCCGGGACGATGAAAAAACATGCCGCGCATTTCACCGGGCTTCCGCGGAAAAAAAGGCCCGGCTGATCGATCAGTTTGCAAGCCCCGATGCCCGCAAGCTGGCCCGACGTGTATTGTGCAGAAATTACCCGGACCATGCGCCGGAATCCTTTTGGCAGGAATTCAATCAATACCTGCAACGGGTCAACCCCCGCAAAGCAGAAGATTCCATCACTGACTACCGTCAAAACCGGCGCACAACGCCGTCTGTGGCGCTGGCCGAAATCAACGAATTGAAAAAAAATGGCGGGCTGAGTGCCGAGCAGCAGCACCTGCTCGACGACCTTGAAGCTTGCATCCTTTCCCGATTTGCAAATACGACCCCCGGGTAACAACGAAGCGCGTCATTTAGGGTTGATGATCTGCAGCATTTCCCGGACAACAGCATCGACCCGCTCATAGGCGACCTGGCAGGTGCCCACCTGGCGGTGACCGCCGCCGCCGTACTGCAGGACCAGGGAACCCACATCCACGCGGCAGGTCGAGTTGATGATACTGTGGCCAACGGAAATCATTGCAAACCCGTTTTGCTTGCCGTCGACGATCCGGATGGAAATGTTTTGCTCCGGGTACAGGACGTATTCAAGGAAGCGGTTGCCGACCGGCATTTCTGCGACCCCCCGAAAATCGATAACGATCGCGTCGCCTTCAATGCGTGTGTGTTCGGCGAGCAGGGCTTGATACCGTGCTGTTTCCTCGTGGTAGGCCAGGATGCGCTCCTGAAAATCCGGGGTGGCCAGAATTTGTTCGATGCTCATGGTGCGCAGCAGATCGGGAAGGCGCTTCATCAATTCGAAATTGCTGATGCGAAAAGTCCGCTTGTAGCCCAGGCCGGTGCGCGGATCGGCGATAAAAGCCAGCATCACCCACCCCCTGGGCTCCAGGATGTCATCCATCGCAAAGCGTGCCGAGTCGGCGAGGCCGACGATTTGCACCAGGTCGGCGAATTTATTCAATTTTTCAGCGCAGGCGGGATCGTTCTGATAATAATCGAAAACCACCTGGGCTGCGCTGGGAGCGGGCCTGCTGGCGCCTTTGAACCGCCCCTGTAAATTCTGTCGTTCGTGCTCGCTGGAGTGATGGTCAAACCACAGGCCGCATCCTTCGACAAAAGGCACGTTGGCGAGAATGTCATTTTCGCCGACCGGAACCCGGTTATCCTGCAGATCCTTGGGATGGACATAGAAAATTTCGTCCACCAGCCCCAGTTCAAGAAGGATGGCAGCGCATACCGAACCGTCAAAATCCGCCCGCGTTACCAGTTTCAATGCAATCCCTCCAAAGCTTCCGTTGCTGTCAAAAGAACCTCCTTGCCAGCCATTTCATTGACTTGCATCCAGCACGCTGCGCACGGACGCTGCCAGTTTGCGCATCACAATGGGTTTGAGGATAAATTCCCGGATGCCGATCTGCCGGGCCTTTTCCCCGGAAATCCGTTCACTGTACCCGGTGCACAGGATCACTGGAATGTCGGGCCGGATCTCCATCAACTTGCGTGCCAGATCGTCGCCGGTCATATTCGGCATGGTCATGTCGGTGATCACCAGGTCAAACTTCTGGGGCTGTTCCATAAAAAGCTCCAGGGCCTCCAGACTGCTGGTGCGAATACTGACCGTATAGCCCAGCCGCTCGAGAATCATTTTTCCCAGGTCCACCAGCGCTTTTTCATCATCGACGAAAAGAATGTGTTCATTGCCGGTGGGAACCGGGGTCTGGGGAACAACCGTGTTGTTGACTTCCTGGTCGATGACCGGCAGAAAAACATCAAAAACAGAGCCCTTGCCAATCTCGCTGTGCACGGTAATCGTACCGCCATGACTTTTAACGATGCCCAGCACCACGGCAAGCCCCATGCCGGTTCCTTCACCGCGCTGCTTGGTGGTAAAAAAGGGATCGAAAATGCGTTCAATGATAATCGGTTCCATGCCGTCGCCGGTATCGCTGACACTCATCTGCACATAGGCACCGGGAGACAGGTTGGGATGCTGCCGGATGAAAGTCTGTCCGAGATTGACTTCTCGCAGATCGATTACCAGCCGGCCTCCGCCGGGCCGCATGGCATGGGCGGCGTTGGTGGCCAGGTTCATGAGCACCTGGTGAACCTGGGTCGGATCCGCCATAACGGCGGCACTGGTGTGAATATTCTGTTCGATCTGAATGGTTGTCGGCAATGAAGCCCGCAGCAGTTTGAGCGTTTCGGGGATAATCCGGCTGATCTGAACCGGCTTGAACTCCTGCTCGGTCTGGCGGCTGAATGTCAGGATCTGCTTGACCAGATCCCGGGCGCGATTGCCGGCCTTGAGCACTTCCCGCAGATTTTTTTCCCGGGCAGAACCCGTAGCGACATCTCCGAGGACAATCTCGGTATAGCCGATCACCGCCGACAGGATATTGTTAAAATCATGGGCGATCCCGCCGGCCAGGGTGCCGATGGCTTCCATTTTCTGGGCCTGCTGCAACTGGGCCTGGATACGCAGGCTTTCTTTTTCCAGATCTTTGACGCGCGAAATGTCGGTGGCGATCTGCAGTCTGACGGTGCGGCCATCCACCCAGTGGATCGCCCGGTCATAGTTGATGTACCATCTGCCGGTAATGGGGTTCTTTCCCTCCCAGACACAGACCCCGGTGGGGGTGCCGCTTGAATCCACTAGCCGGTCGTTGGTGCAGTGGGCGCAGGGGGAAGATTCGTTGTAAAACACTTTGTAACAGATCTTGCCCACCAGGTCTTCGCCAAAGCTGTTGCGCATGTGACGGTTGACCAGCAAAATTTCATGGCTGTCCGTGTCCGCGACGTAAATATCGGCATCGATGCCGTCGAGAACCGTCAAAAAACGGATGTGTGATTCGATCAGGGCCTTCTGGGAGCGTTTGCGCTCGCTGATATCGGTGGCGATGATAACCAGACCGTGGTCAATGGGCCCCGACGCCATCGGGGAGACGCTCATTTGCACCGGAAACCGGGAGCCGTCTTTTCGAAGCGCGGTGGTCTCGAAGGTCTGGTTGACGCCCTCTTTCAGGCAGCGTTCGATCCGGTTTTTCTGCCCCCGGGTTAAATCGAAAAACCGATCAATGGTTGCGGCCGTCATCTCATGCCTGCCGTATCCGCAAAACCGCTGGCTGGCCGCATTGGCATACACGATCCGGCCGGCCTCATCGGTGGCCAGCGCCAGTTCCTGCACACTTTCAATTATCGAAGACACCAGGGCAAGCTGATGGCGCAGTTCATGGTGGGCAACCTTGGAAATCCATACATGGTCTTCCATACGATGGACCCTCGGGCGACTCGTGGTGAACCTTTGCGGTGCTCAAAAAGCATTCGCTTCAGCCACTACGGCTGTGGAGACAAAGGGCGGGCGTCCGCAAAGCAAACGTTGCGTTGCAATGCGCTGAAATTAATCTTTATTGATAAATATACCACACCAGCGAAGAGATTTCAAATTTCTGCGGCAAGAATCGGGGGGGCACCCAGGGCAATGTCATCGTGAAGCGCAAACCAGGTGAACCGGCACGAGGGTCAATATCCAATCCGATCCAGAAAATCGATAATGGCCCGGTTGACCGCTTCCGGTTTTTCCAGCGGCACAATGTGCCCGGCGCCCATGATGTGCACCCGCTCGGCATTGGGAATGTTCTTGGCGAGAAACTCGCCGTACCTGGCTGGAGTAAGCCGGTCGTCCTCGGCGGTGATCACCAGCACCGGCAACCGGATTTTTTCCAGCTCCGCTGCGGCATCAAAGGCGTTGCACGCCAGAAAGTCAGCGCGGGTAATTTGCGCCGGGCAGGCGGCGGTTTGCTGTTTAAAGGGCTCAAGCAGCGCCGGGTCTGTCTTCGGAGAGGCGCCAACCTGAGCCACCATGGCCGCAAAGCCCTGATAATCGTTTTCAATGGCCTCAAAAATTGCCGGCGCCACCTTCAGCCGCGCCCCCGTGCTGATCAGGATGCCGGCCTTGACCAGCTCCGGTTCATCCAGCATCAACTGCTGGGCGACGGCCCCTCCCATGCTCAGCCCGCACACCACCGGCTGCGGCACATTGAGCTGCCGCATGAAATCCGCAACCTCCCCGGCATAGGCTTCAATCTGCTGCCGGCCCCTGCCGTCAGAACGGCCGTGGCCCGGCAAATCGAGGGCCACCGTGTTGACCCGCCCGCTCAACCCGTCGACCTGGGCCTGCCAGAAAACAGCGGCGCCGCCGGCGCCGTGAATAAATATAACCGTGGCCCGGTCCGGATCCAGCAGGCGTTGTCCGCAAATGTATGCGATTGCTTTCTGCTTTTCTTCCTGCATTGGCTGCCCCTTTTTGCGTGTTAGTGGCCGATAATGCCCTTTTTTTCTCAACCGCTTGATAACCGCCGGCGAAAATCCGAGCTACTCCATGATCTAGGCGAATGTCACCTGGTCAATCATTTCTTTTTGTCGAATTATTTTTCGCACGGCATCCTGAACTTTCGGATCGGCCACCGGCTCCACCTGAGAAACCGACTCGTCGCTGGAAGTTTTTTTGTACTTCCACTGCCGAACAAAGCCCGGCACCCGCACATAGGCACAGCCGCCGATGCCGCAGCAACTGGTATCCACGACGGCACAGCCGACTAGGTACAGGATCTCGCGGCCGTTAAACGGCAGGCGGACCTCTTTGTTGAACACGTAATGCCCGCCGATGGCGGTCACTTCCCGACCCGGTTCGGGGTGGACAAAATCATGGGTTTGTGCATTGGAATGCATCATGATAACCTTAATCCCGAAGCTTGGAATCCATTTAGGGCCATGACTATATGCAAGTGCAGCCCCGCTGTCAATGAGGTTGGCATCCCGCTTTGTTTATGGTAGGATCAGCTGGTGGAAGAAGCTGAGAAAAGCTAAAAGTTGATAACACCGCAAAAAGTCATTTTCGAGCACCATCAACCCTTTTTGGAAAAAGAGCTGTGAAGGGTTGAGCGTCAAAAATTGCAACAAGTTAACTCAAAACAAAAAGCGGTTTTAAATGACGACCCTTTTTTTAAAAGACCTGGTCAAAACCTATTCCGGCCGTCCGGTGGTCAATTCTGTCAGCCTGGATGTCAAAAACGGTGAAGTTGTGGGCCTGTTGGGACCCAACGGGGCCGGGAAAACCACCACTTTCTATATGACCATCGGACTGGTGAAGCCGGATAAAGGAACCATCCTGCTGGACAACGAGGACATTACCGATTTTCCCATGTATCTGCGGGCCCGCAAGGGCATCGGCTACCTTCCCCAGGAAACTTCAATCTTTCGCAAACTGACCGTGAAACAGAACCTGATGGCCATCCTGGAAATCCTGCCCATTGACGCCTCCGAACGCGAACAGCGTGCCGAAATGCTGCTCGATGAACTGGGCATCAAACATCTGCAATCGCAAAAAGCCAATGTCCTTTCAGGCGGAGAAAAAAGGCGCCTTGAAATTTCACGCGCCCTGGCCACGGATCCTTCATTCATGCTGCTCGACGAACCCTTTGCCGGCATCGACCCGTTGGCCGTCAACGACCTCAACAACATCATCGGACATCTGAAACGGCGCGGTATCGGGATCCTGATTTCCGATCATAATGTCAGGGAAACCCTCTGTGTCTGTGACCGGGCCTACATCCTGGTCGAAGGCCGGGTCCTGGAATCCGGTCCCCCCAGCCAGATTGCTTCCAGTGAAGCGGTCTGCAAAGCTTACCTGGGCGAGGAATTCACCCTCTGACCGAACGCGGCTCAACCCCTGCCGCCAGCAATTACCATTGCCGGGTCCCACTTTTTCGCAAAATCATTAAAACCTCAATATATAGGCTCGACGGTGGTTGCAAACACCATATATAGTTGTTAAAGGCAGGATCCCGAAGCGTTTTCAAGTCCTGCATCCCCTTGATATTGCATAAAATTATTGACAACGACTTCCCCGTCCTTTATCATTGGCGAACGAAAAATGACCGTGCGAGGATAATGATGATGAATGGCAACACCCCACCAAACGGACAGATCGAAAATCCCCGGGAACGAAAGGACGTCAGAAAACAGTTCAACGCCATGCAGCCGATTGATGCCTTTTGCCAGACCCTGGACAGCCGGTTCAAAGCCTCCATCGTGGATATGAGCTCCAGCGGGGTTTTCATCAAAACCGGCAGGCGCCTGTCCGCCGGCCAGGAGATTGCCATGAAATTCATGTTTCCGAAAACCCGCAAGACCATCATGGCGACCGGGCAGGTCGTCAGGACCTCCTATGACGGCGTGGGGGTAAAATTTAACATCTTTTTCAAAGGTTAATTCGCCCGCGCTCTGTTCTTCATAATACCAGCGATTTGATGAAATCCAGCAACTGGTTGAGATTCTGACAGGGCCTTACCTCCGTGCAGCAGGCCTCGTAGGCGCGCATTTCGCTGTCGCCCGTGTACCAGAAATATTCAGTTTCCGGATTCAGCCAGATCACCCGGCGGCAGCGCTGCCGCATTTCATCCAGGATTTGATCTTCCGGGTTGCCGTAGTTGGACCGGCCGTCGCCAATGATAATCAGGGTGGTCTGCTTGTTGAGAATATCCAGGTAGTGCTTTTTAAACTGGCGCAGGGTCAGCCCGTAATCGGTGGCGGCATTGTATTCGATAGCGGCCTCTTTCAGGACCTTGTCGATGGCCTGGTTGATCTCGTAATCTTCAAAAATACGAGTGACTTCATCCAGCCCGGCCACGAACACGAAACTGCGCACCTGGGTGAAGCATTCCTGCAGGGAATACAACATGTTGAGCATGAAACGGGCGGCCGACCAGACCGATCCGGAAACATCGCACAGGGCAACGATTTTGGTTTTGCGCGGCGGCCGGTTGCGAAAAAACAACTCCACTGGAATTCCCTGGTAGCCTGCTGCCCGGCGCAGCGTTTTTTTTACGTCCAGCACCCCCCGGTTTTTGCGTGCATAACGACGGCTGACGGTATCTTTGAGCTTGCGCACCAGCTGCTCGATCACCTCCCGCATGCGCTGCACCTCTTTTTCAGTCAGGGAGGCAAAATGGATCTCACCGAGCCGATCCAGTTGCTGCCGGTAGGTCATCGGTTTGCGGCCGTTGTCGTCAAGCCGGCGGTATTCTTCAGTCAGCAGTCGGCGCGCACGCTGCAGCCGGGCATCAAAAAGGGCTTTCAAATCGCGGCGGGTCTCCCAGGGCATCCGGTCGCGCTGCGCGCTGAAAAACTCCACCAGCCCGTCTTCAGCGGCGCTGAGCTGCAGCATCAGGGCCAGGCGCTGAATCATCGGCCCCAGGTTCGAGCCCATGCCGCCGCCTCTGCCATTGCCGTTGTCCGGGGCCTGGCCGGCCTGCATCTGCTCGAAAAATGGCAGCGGATCCCCTCCCAGAAAGTCCCGCACCGCCCGGCCGGCGGCATCGGCTTCGGCAAACACGGCATCAAGGGTATTTTCGACCTGATCGGCCAGGGGGTCTCCCTGGACAATGGCGTCTTCCTGCCGCAGTTCATGGAAAAAAAGATGGTACAGCCGATCGAAATGAAACTGCTCCCGCCGGCTTTTGGCAAAATTGGCCCGCAAAACTGCTTCAAACTGGGGTTCATCCAGGATATCGATCAACTTCAGCTGCTCGAAGCAGTCGAGTACTTCGGAAGTTGAAACTCTCAGACCCGCAGCCCGGGAAAGGGAAACGAATTTCAGCAATACATTAACCATGGCATCAAGTCATGATCTTTTCCATCTTCCCTGCCACCTGCACGGCGTCGGCGCGGTACTTGCAGATAACGTTCAGGGTGTCGGCGATGACTTGCGGGGTTAACTCCTCGACCTGCAGGGCGATCAGGGATTGGGCCCAGTCCAGGGTTTCGGAAATACACGGCTTTTTTTTCAGATCCAGTTCTCGGATCCTGCGGATGGTATCGACCAGCCGCCCGGCAAGCTGCTCGCCGATCTGCGGGATCTTGAGCCTGACAATCTCCAGCTCCAGGTTCCGCTGAGGGTAGTCGATGTAAAGATGAATGCATCTTCGCTTGAGCGCATCGCTCATGTCCCGGGAATCATTGGAGGTCAGAAAAACAAACGGGATATTCACAGCCTTGCGGGTGCCCAGCTCCGGAATGGAAACCTGGAAATCACTCAAAATTTCCAGCAAAAAAGCTTCGAACTCCGGGTCGGACTTGTCCACCTCATCGACCAGCAGCACCACCGGCTCCGGGGAAGCGATGGCCTGCAGCAACGGGCGGGGTTGAATGAAGCGTTCGGAAAAAAAGGCATCCTCCTGGGATGCGATCCGGTCCACGGCATCCGACAAAGTCCGGGCACCGGCGATCACATCGTCGATTTTTTCCTTCACCATCTGGGTGTACAGCAGCTGTTTGGCGTATTCCCATTCATACAGCGCCTTGGTTTCATCCAGGCCCTCGTAACACTGCAGGCGGATCAGCCGCCGCTGCAGGCTGCGGGCCACCGCCTTGGAAAGCTCGGTCTTGCCCACCCCGGCCGGGCCTTCCACCAGCACCGGTTTACGCGTGGCCTGGGCCAGAAAAACGACCGTGGCGATGGTCTGCGAACAGATATAGTCCGCCGCCGCCAGGGCGGTTTTGACGTCTTCAACATTTTTAAATTCCATCGAAACGGCCTCCTGTCAATTTGCTTAACCTAAATATACCGCAAATCAGCTGGATTACAATGACAAAAGAATTGAGAAGTTGATGTTTTGCCACGGTCCTGATAAGGAAAATGCTAGTTGGTCTCACGAATGCGCTTTTTCCGGGTACCCAGGCTGCAGGAGACAGGAATTCATGAGCAAATGGAGACTTTGGCGTTTAAAAAACGAAATGCTGGCGGCCAGCTTCCTGGCCAATTTTATCGGCGTACTTCTGGTTCAAACCCTGATTGTGAGAGCTGAATTCCCTTCTCCGGAAGTGCTTTATGAAAATCGCATTATCCATTTATTCGACATGGCTTTTGGGCCCTTTGTGTTTATACTTGCAACGGCCCTGACACTGATTTACGAGTGGCCGATCCGGCGATACCTGACAGCCAGATCAAAGCAGACGCCCGTCTCGTTGGAGCTGGAAAACAGGGCTCGCCGAAAAATACTCAATGAACCCTTTGTCCTGATCGCCATTGATTTCAGCATGTGGCTTTTGGCCGCCATTCTTTACCCGACGGTGTTTTTGCTGAATGAGGCCCCTGCCAGCATCATTTACCGGACTTTTTTAGTCAATATCAATACCGGCATCATCACGGTGACCGTTGCCTTTTTCCTGCTGGAACACGTTTTGCAGAAACGCCTGGCCCCCTATTTCTTCCCCGAAGGGGGCCTGCATAAGATCCCCAAGACCCTGCGTATTCGCATCCGCACCCGGCTGATCGGCCTTTTGTTCGCCTGCAACCTGATCCCTATGTTTTCCATGCTGCAAATCATGGACAGCATCACCGGCAATTTTGATGATCCTGCCGCCGCCCTGAAGTTCGCCCAATCTGCGATCTTCACCAACGGACTGATATTTATTGCGGTCGGCATCGTTTTGACCCTGCTGGTCAGCAGAAACCTGACGATGCCGTTTAAGGAAATCATTCAAACCCTGAGCGGTGTCAGAAACGGGCGCTTCGACAAAAAGGTGCGGGTGACCTCCAATGACGAAATCGGCTACACCGGGGATGTGATCAATGAAATGACCGAAGGGCTCAAGGAACGCGACCGTATCCGCCAGTCCCTCGGCCTTGCCATGGAAGTCCAGCAGCATCTGCTGCCGGCCTCTGCGCCCCAAATTGAGGGATTGGATATCGCCGGAAAAAGCATTTATTGTGAAGAAACCGGCGGAGATTATTTTGACTATTTGCCGGTTGCAGGAAACGGAGGGACAAAAATCAATGTGGTGGTCGGCGATGTTTCCGATCATGGCATCGCTTCGGCCCTGCTGATGACCACCGCTCGGGCTTTCCTGCGCCAGCGCGCATCCCTGCCCGGCAGCCTTGATCAAGTGGTGGCCGATGTCAATCGCCAGATAACGTGGGATGTCAAAGATTCGGGGCGCTTTATGACCCTGTTTTTGTGTCAGATTGACAGTGCGCAAAAAAGCATCCGCTGGGTAAACGCCGGCCACGACCCGGCGGTTATCTATGATCCCGCAAGCGACACCTTTGTCGAACTCGCAGGGCCTTCCCTGCCCCTGGGGGTATCAGAAAACACGGCTTACAATGAATTCAGGCGCGACCTGCTTGAACAACGGATTATTTTAATCGGCACTGACGGCATCTGGGAAGCGCAAAATAGCCAGGGACACATGTTCGGCAAAAAAAGATTCCGCGATGTTGTGCGCACCCATGCCGGCGGTTCGGCCGGCGCCATCCTGCAGGCGGTCACCACCGAACTGGACAAATTCTGCCGCCCGCGGGCTAAAGATGATGATGTGACCCTGGTGGTCATCAAAGTCACCCCCTGATTTACGGACAATTGACGGAAAGGAAGCGGACCTATGACGAATTTAGCGGGCACCGCGATCATTGGCATTGATCGCGGTGCGACATTTACGGATTTTGCAGTCATCGAGGATGGCCGATTAACCAATACTACGAGCGTGGAAACCCGGGACTGGCAGGCCATTGGTGAAGCCTATGAACAACTGCGAGCCCGGTACCCGACTGACCACATCGTTTTTTCAGGCTCTGCGGCGGGCATGCCGCAGGCCCTGAAAAAGCAGGTGCATTCCATCGCTGAAATCGAGGCCATCGGCTTCGGGGGGGCAGCGCTGGCCGGCTGCCGGGAATGCATCGTGGTCAGCATGGGCACCGGCACGGCCATCATTCATTTTGCCGACAACAGCGCCCGGCATGTGGGCGGCACAGGGGTCGGCGGCGGCACCATCAAGGGGCTGTGCTCTTTGATATGCGGTCTGCAGGATCCGGCCCGCATCGAAGCCCTGGCCCTGCAGGGCGACTATTGCCGGCTGAACCTGACCCTTGCCGACCTGGGCTACGAAGGGCTCAGCTTTCTGGGCGCGGAGATGACGGCCAGCAACTTTGCCGCCCTGAAATCACGCCAGACCGAAGACCTGGCCGCCGCCGTGCTGGACCTGGTGGCTGAAACGGTGGGCATCATCGCCTCCATCTGCGCCCGGGAGGCCAACTGCCCGGACCGCATTGTCATGGTGGGCAAAGTCGCCGGCAACCAATTCATTCGCCGCGTGCTGGAGCTGGTCGGCAAGCTGTATCAAACGACTTTCATTTTCCCGTCGAATCCGGGACACGCCACCGTATACGGGGCCGCACTGAAATATCGCTGCGACCTGGAAAAGTCAGATCCCGGAAAATAAAGCAGCGCCTATATTTTTCCTTGACAACGACCCGGCTTTTGCTTATCGGTTGAACATGTAAGCGATATCATATGTGGTTAGGGGTGGCGGACCGGCAGCCTGAGATTACACCCTTGGAACCTGATCTGGGTAATTCCAGCGCAGGGAAACGCAATGCAAGCAGCGATTCAAAATCGCGACAGCCGTTTCCCCCTGGGAAGCGGCTTTTTTTGTTGTGCATGGCGGCCATTGTCGGCGACCACCGGCGCGCTCCCTAAAAAAAACCGGCAGGAGGCAAATCCATGACCGAATTGAGCCAAAAGGCCGCCGTCAACCTGGCAGCCATGAGAAAAAACAAACCCCTGATTCACAACATCACCAATTACGTGGTCATGAATTACACGGCCAATGCATTGCTGGCCATGGGCGCATCACCGGTGATGGCCCATGCCATCAACGAGGTGGAGGAGATGGTCTCTTTTGCCGGAGCGCTGGTGCTCAACATCGGCACCCTGACCGATGACTGGGTGGCCGCCATGATCAAAGCCGGCAAAAAAGCCTCTGCCCTGGGCACCCCGATCATTCTTGATCCGGTGGGATCCGGCGCCACTGCGCTGCGCACGGCAGCGGCCAGAAAAATCATCGACCAGACCCGCACCAGCATCATCCGGGGCAATGCTTCCGAAATTCTTTCCCTGAGAGACGAAAACTCGAAAACCAAAGGAGTGGACTCGATCCATTCGGTGGACGAAGCCGCCGAGGCGGCCGCCGTTCTGGCCCGGGAGCTGGACACCACCCTTGCCATTACCGGTGCTGTGGATCTGGTCACCGACGGGCGGCGGGTGGTGCGCGTCTTAAACGGCCATCGGCTGATGGGGGTTGTCACCGGAACCGGCTGCACCGCCACGGTGACCATCGGCGCTTTTCTGGCCGTCGACAACGATGTCCTCAGCGCCGCGGCCACCGCCCTGGCCTTTTTCGGGCTGGCCGGCGAAATCGCCGCTGAAACGGCCGCAGCCCCGGGAAGTTTTATGATTCACCTGCTTGATGCCCTGTACACCATTGCCCCGGAGGTGCTGGCGCAACGATGCAAAATAGAGGAAAGCCCATAGGATCCCGGCATGAAACCGACAGCCGTTGATTATTCCCTGTACCTGGTCACCGACCGGGGCCTGTCCCGCGGGCGGCCGATGCTGGACATCGTTGCCGCCGCCGTGCGCGGCGGGGTGAGCTGTGTTCAACTGCGTGAAAAAACGTGCCCCACCCGGGAATTTATCGAACAGGCCCTGGCAATCAAGCATTTTCTGCAAGCCCGGCGCATCCCGCTGATTATCAACGACCGGGTGGATGTGGCCCTGGCCGTCGAAGCCGACGGCGTGCATCTGGGACAGACCGACATGCCCCTGGAGATGGCCAGAGAAATTGTCGCTGACTCCATGCTCATCGGCATTTCAGCCGAATGCCTCGATGATGCCCTGGCAGCCGCAAAAGGCGGGGCCGATTACCTGGGGGTCAGCCCGATATATGACACGCCCACCAAAACCGATACGGCCCCGGCACTGGGCCTTTCGGGGCTGCAGCAAATCCGCCAAGCCGTCAGCCTGCCGCTGGTGGCCATCGGCGGCCTCAATGCCGACAATGCCGCCGAGGTCATCCGCCACGGGGCTGACGGGGTGGCGGTGGTTTCAGCCATCGTCGCCGCCGAAGACCCTAAGGCTGCGGCGGCCCGGCTGCGCCAAACAATCGAGGCCGCCAGGGATAAAACATCATGAACCTGAAACAGATCGGTGAATTCGGCTTTATCGACAAAATCCGCCCGGGTTGTCTGATCCGCCCGGCGAACATTGTCAAGGCCATCGGCGATGATGCCGCCGCATTCGAGACGCAGCCCGGACAGCTGGCGCTGATCACCACCGATTTGCTGGTGGAGCGGGTGCATTTCCTGCGGGAGACGATTTCCGGCTTCGACCTGGGCCACAAATGCCTGGCCGTCAACCTGAGCGATATCGCCGCCATGGGCGGTGAAGCCCGCGAAGCCTTCGTCAGCATCGCCATCCCCGCCGACTGCCCCCTGGAATATCTTCAAGCCCTGTACGACGGCATGAAACAGCTGGCAGCCGAATTCAAGGTCAACATCCTGGGCGGTGACACCACCAGCTCCAAGGCTGATTTGATCATCAACGTGGCGGTCTACGGCACGGTGGCCGCCGATGAGCTGCTGGGCCGGGATACCGCCCGGCCGGGGGACATTATTTTTTCAACCGGCTATCTTGGCGACAGCCGCGCCGGGCTGCACCTGATACTAAACAAGATAGCGGCGGACAGCGCCCCGCTCAAATCCCTTTACCAGGCCCACGTCAGGCCTGCACCCCAGCTGCGTGAGGGGCGTTTTCTGGCCGGCCGTGCCGGCGTGCACGCCGTCATTGACACCAGCGACGGGCTGAGCTCCGATCTGGGCCACATCGCCAAACAAAGCCGGGTGGGCGCCACCCTGCAGGCGGACAGCCTGCCGATCTCCGGGGCCCTGCAAGTATTTTGCCGCCGCTTTTATTTCGATCCCGTTGAATTTGCCCTTGCCGGCGGCGAAGACTATACCCTACTGTGCACTGCAGCCGCCGGGCAGGCGGCGGCTCTGGAAAAGGATTTTCAAAGCAAATTCAAACGGCCGCTGTTTCGCATCGGCCGGATCAACGCCAGCGGTCGCCTGGAAATGGCCCTCCCCGACGGGCAGGTAAATCCCATCACGCCTTCCGGCTGGGATCATTTTAAGGCGCAAGCAGATGAGGATCACCATGGAAACTGAAAAACAGCCGCGGCAGTATTTCAAGGTGCTGACCATTGCCGGTTCGGATTCCGGCGGCGGGGCCGGCATCCAGGCGGATTTGAAAACCATGGCCGCCCTGGGCTGCTACGGCATGTCGGTGATCACGGCCCTGACGGCGCAAAACACCGTGGGAGTCACCGGCATCCATCCCGTGCCACCGGAATTCGTGGCCGAACAGATGGATGCCGTTTTTAGCGACATCGGCGCCGATGCGGTGAAAATCGGCATGCTCTACTCGCCGCAGCTCATCGAGGTGGTAGCCGCCGGGTTGAAAAAACACGGGGCGCAAAATATCGTCCTGGACCCGGTGATGGTTTCCCAAAGCGGTGACAAGCTGCTCCAGGATGACGCCATCCAGGCCATCATCGAGCATCTGATGCCCCTGGCCGATGTGGCCACACCCAATCTTCCCGAGGCCGAAGTACTGCTCCGGCGCCGAATCGAAACCCGGCAGGACATGCACTCTGCCGCGGCCGCCCTGGCCGATTTCGGCAGCCGCAGCATTCTCGTCAAGGGCGGGCATCTGGACCAGAACAAAAGCACCGACCTGCTGTACCTGGCAGCCGAAAAGCGCGTGGTGGTGCTGGAGGCCCCGCGCATCGAAACCCGCAACAACCACGGCACCGGCTGTACCCTGTCCTCGGCCATCGCCGCCCGGCTTGCCCGCCGCGACGATCTTGAAACCGCGGTGCGCAAAGCCAAAAACTACATCGGAAACGCCATTAAGGCCGGCGCCCGCTACCGCCTCGGCCAAGGCCACGGCCCGGTGCACCACTTCTTCAATTACTGGGAATAGGTAAGCATGGCATAATAAATGGATTGTCTCCAAGGTAACAGACTCTATCCCAGAGGGCCCAAGGATTCAAGTAACCCACAACGAAATAAAAGGATGCAAATACAGTATAATTACAAAAGCTGAAAGTTTGACAAGAGTCATATCCGCTATCCATGAACGAAAATTACTTTACAATAATCAAAATGAAGATTTACTTGACTTGACCGCCACCCTTCATGATATATGTACTCTTACCTAGTTGCGGGTACATCTACGTATCTGAATATTTGCAATTTTGCAGATTGGCAAATAGCACCTGCCTACCGTTAACATAATCTTGCATTTTAAAATACTACAATGTGGTGTTTTTAAGAAAAGTGTTGACAATGATTGTGAATTCGTGTACAAGCCTATCAATTCATTCCAAACGTCTCGTGTTGCCTGAAAGTGGAACGTTGAACGTCATTTCTTGCTACCTGCAGACCTCATTCTGAACCGAACTTCACCCTGATCCTAAATTATTATAGCTGGGGCCTTTTCAATTTTTTATTTTCTTGTTGTTCTGAAACAAAACGGGGCTTCTTTAAACTTAACCTGATACTCAGGTAATAATTCAAGGGAGAAGCCCCTCCAAACGTGCTTACTACCCTCCTAACAGAAATTTGAATGTTCTGTTAGAGGATACAAATAATCTTATAGTTATGGCAAACTGATCAGAAGCAAAAAGAAAGGAGGACAACATGCTATCAAAACAGTCTGCTGAATTATTGAAGGGAGTCACGGGGGCTACGGACGAACAATTGGCAAGACTTCATAGTGGCGAAGAAAAATTGTGGAATAATATTGAAAAGCTTTTGAAGTTTGAAACAGTTGCAGAAGTCATTAAATCAGAACGTTGCTTTGCCCAAGTCAAGGTGGGGGATAAGCTTGTCTTTGATCCGTTTTTAAATCCAGAAAAGTCGACAGGCGTAATGTGTCCGAAGGCTCTTCTTCCGATTATGAGTCAAATTGGAGCAATTTGGGAAATGGCGACTGAATGGGCGGCATCCGGGAACGAGGAGCTGCCAGAAATCGTTTGGCGCAATATTCGATGCCTTGATCCTGGCCTTGATGATGGAGGCCTCGGAGGAGTTGTCTATAAAATTAGCCTGCAACAAATGGCGTAAAGGAAAGTAAAAGTAAAATATAAGGAGGCTTAAAATGGTTACAGTAGGAATATCTAAGTGGCCAACGGAATCAGGGCATGAAGTGGGTAAACGTTCACTTAAGATGAAGCCACCTCCTGATTTTGTAAAGATGATTGGCCCCTACATGTATCCTGATGAAAATGAAGGAATAACGGCTATTACAATTTTTAAGTATGACAAATCAAAGGCTGGTGAGGCAGCTGAAGCGATTGCAAATGTTTATATGGTTTTTTTTGGTGTGCCCGGGTTTCGATATTCGACGAAACTTGCATCAGCGGTTTCCGCTACAATGAAAATGATGGGATTGGAATAGGAATCTATAGATCAGGGTCAGAAATGATCCTGATCTTTCCTTCCTTGATTGCAGATATCTGCTATGAAAAACAACATATCAACCGGCTGAAACCGTGAGATACTCAGATTTTAGCGCCAGGATGATCTCCGCCAAGGGATCACCCTGGTTTTTTTATGCATACAGATTTTCAATCCACCGAATCGCTTCGGTATCGCTGATGGTTCCCAGATACCGTTGCGTGATAAACAGATTGGCATGCCGGAGAATGACCTTGCTAATGATTTCAATGAGAACTCCGGATCGGGATGCATAGGTTGCAGAATGCCGACGCAGGTCATGCGGTCTGAGATGGATGCCGACCATCTTTCCGACTTTTGATATTATCGCCCGGGCCGCTTCATACGAAATCGGAAAAATGCGGCTTTCCGGGTCATTGCAAGTCTGGATTGCGTAATCGCGAAGCCTGTCGGCTACCTTTTGGGGAATGAATACGATCTCGTGCTCTTTGCCACTTCTAGGTTCGCGCAGAATCAGTTTGCGATCCTGAATATCATTAAGTTTGAGCTTCAACACTTCACCGATCCGCATCCCGCCACGGGCCATTAATTCGAGAATCAATCGATTCCGGACCTTGGTTGTTCTAAAATAATTTCATCCACCGTTTCCTTATCAATAATATTCCACCTGACGGTAACTTTTTGCCGGAACAGCTTCCACAGCATTGGTAAATCACATGGATTTTGAAAATTCAAATCAAGGTTGTTTTTTAGGAAATTGAAAAAAGATGAAAGATGGGAAAATCGCATCCGTTTGGTTTGTGGTTTGCAGCCTTCGTTAACGGTGTTTAAAAATTGCAGAATTTTTTCTGAGCATAGTTCGGTTAGCTCTTCCTCACCGAAATCGTGATAAAATTTGTTGATGTTCCACCTATAGGCGCGGACGGTATTTTTTTTTGGAGTTGGTTTCGTGATAATCGATCCAGATTTTTGCGGCTTGAGAAATTTTCATGGCTTAGCTACTTTTGATTTTTGGGTTTGACATCTGTAAACCGGTTGGGTTAAGCATAAAATATCCATTTCATATCTGCAATCATTTTGGTCGGTTTGATAGTTGGGCCTTGTGGCAAGAAACCCCACCTTAATTGATGTCAGTGGCACCACAACATCTTGTGTATGCTCCATCACTGATACAAGTGAAAGTTTCAGCATACAGCGCTCTTGATCGATCTGGTCTGTCCGGATTTTGATGCATATAAAAAATAGCTTATGTTCGTTGGGAGGTAGCGAATACAATCCCTATTGTAAAACTTCGTAATTCTTTCGATTAATG
>CAZGNV010000035.1:0-48602 GCA_964527835.1 uncultured Desulfosarcinaceae bacterium
ACTTTACATTAAAAATCTATCAGGCTTTCTACAACTGATTTGGAGAAGAACCATATTTTATTACCGCTGACAGGCGGGTTTTAACCAGCACCAGGTGAACTCAAAAGCCAAAACCACACACATCGTCCCGGAGTTGAAGCCGAGGCCGCAATCACGGGCCGCCGGGAATTCAGGAGGCACTCATGTCAGAGGAAAAAAAGGATTTCGTGGTAAAAGACCGGCGCATTTTTTCCCAGGACAGCCCCGAGCCGGAAAAAAAGGATGACGGGCAGGAAGCTTCATCCTCGACCGAAGAGACTGCCGCAACTGATGAAGCACCCCGGACAACGGCTGATGATTCCCCGCAGCCGCCGCCCCCATTGCCGGAAATCAATTTTCCGACCTTCATTGCATCGCTGAATGCTTCGGCCCTGTTGCATCTGGGAGCGATTGAGGACCCGGCCAGCGGGAAAAAAGAAAAGAATTTGCCCATGGCAAAACAGACCATTGATATTTTAAGCATGCTCGAGGAAAAGACGGCCGGCAATTTGACAGCCGATGAAGCCAACCTGATTAAAAACATCCTCTATGATTTGCGAATCATGTATGTCAAAGAAAAGGGATAAAGGGTGCAAACGGGTCCCTGCTGCCGCTAACCCACGACACACCAGGCGGTCATGAAGATTTTGTCGCCGGCCAAGATCAACCTGTTTTTGCAGGTGACGGGCAAACGGGACGACGGCTACCACAACCTGTATTCCCTGATGTGCTGCGTGGACCTCTATGACACCCTTGAACTCCAATTCGGCGGGCGTCACATTGAAATCAAGTCAAATCATCCCCGGGTACCCCTTGATGAAACCAACCTTGCCCACCGGGCGGCCCGGCTGTTTTTCAATACCTTGAAGATTGATGCCGGACTGAGCGTTTCCATCGTAAAAGTCATTCCGGTGGCCGGCGGTCTGGGCGGAGGAAGTTCCAATGCCGCTGCCGTGCTCGAAGGGCTCAACCAGCATTATGGCCGGCCTCTTTCACGGGAGCGCCTGATGGCTATGGCTCTCGAGATAGGGGCCGATGTTCCCTTTTTCCTGTTTCGCAAGCCGGCCTTTGCCCTTGGTGTCGGTGAAAAATTGCAGGCCTATCCATGGCCGCTGCCCTACACGGTTGTGCTGGTCTGTCCGCCGATTCAGGTTTCCACGGCAGAAGTTTTTCAAAACTTGAATTTAGGATTGACAAAATGTAAAAAAAAATTTACAAAAACCCCTTTAAAGAAAAACAGGTTCGATGCCGCTGTCCACTTATGCAACGATCTTGAGATCGTCACGGCATCGCAACACCCGGTAATCGAGGCTGCCAGGGATCAGTTGCTGATCCAGGGGGCCGTCGGAGCATTGATGTCAGGAAGCGGGCCGAGCGTATTCGGTCTTTTTTCTGATCGCCAAACCGCCGACAGGGCCTGGCAGATTCTGGACCAAAACGCACATTGGGATGCTTATCTTACCGAGATTATTGATGAAACACATCATGCTGGGTATTATTAGGCGGCAAGGGGATCTCCGACGGGTTGCCGGATAGGGTTCCACAGGTGATGGGGCGTCGTCAAGTGGTAAGACACAGGATTTTGGTTCCTGCATTCGGAGGTTCGAATCCTCCCGCCCCAGCCAGCTCCGGGTACCTGTGTGTGCTTTTAATTGCGACCGAGTTTCTAAAAATCATTTCGTGAGGGGGGGGATCCATGGCGGGCATGGCCGTATTCGCAGGGAATTCGAACCCTGCCCTGGCGCAGAAAATTTGTGAACACCTTGGCATGCCCCTGGGGGGCGCTGAAGTCAAGCGGTTCAGCGACGGCGAAATCCAGATTGAAATTCACGAAAACGTTCGTCTCAAGGATGTTTTCGTCATCCAGTCGACCTGCTCGCCGGTCAACGACAACCTGGTGGAGCTGCTGCTGATGATCGATGCCTTCAAGCGTTCCTCGGCCCGCAGGATCACCGCCGTGATCCCCTATTACGGTTACGCCCGGCAGGATAAAAAAGTGGCCCCCCGGGTTCCCATCAGCGCCAAACTGGTCGCCGACATGCTGACCGTGGCCGGCGCCGGCCGGATCATCACCATGGACCTGCATGCCGGCCAGATCCAGGGATTTTTTAACATTCCCGTGGACAACCTGTTTGCCGCTCCGGTGACCATTGAATATATTCGCAGCAATTTCAAGCAGGATCTTGTGATTGTTTCTCCGGATGCCGGGGGGGTGGAAAGAGCCCGGGCTTTTGCCAAGCGCCTGAACGCGAGCCTGGCCATTGTCGACAAACGCCGCGATGCGCCCAACCAGGCCAAGGCCATGGCGGTCATTGGCGATGTAACCGGTAAGGTGACCGTCATTCTCGATGACATGGCCGATACGGCCGGGACCCTGACCGAAGCCGCTGATGCGGTGATGGGAGCCGGGGCCCGCGAGGTACACGCCTGCTGTGCCCATCCGGTTCTGTCCGGGCCGGCCATTGACCGTATTTCCCGTTCGCAACTCAAAAGCCTGGCGGTCACCGATACCATCCCGCTGGCTGCCAATGCGGCCGGCTGTGACAAGATCAAGGTGTTGAGCATCGCTCCTCTGGTGGGAGAGGCGATTATCCGCAGCTATAAGGGAGATTCAGTGACGTCTCTTTTTGTGTAACAATGCAGGTACAGGGTTCAAGGTTCAAGGTCCAGGGGTTCACCCAGTTCTGAACCGTTCTTAAATTAACTTTGAAGCGCAAACCTTGAAAACAGAACAACTTGAAATTGATGATTATTGATCGTTACCCTTGTACCTTGAACCTTGAACCTTTTTTACTATGGAGGCCATCCTTTGGAACAATTTGAAATTCAAGCAACTGTCAGAAAATCTGCGGGCAACGGACCGGCCAGAGCCTTGAGACGCAACGGGCAAATCCCGGCGGTATTGTATGGCCCGCACACCGATCCCGTCATGCTGGCGGTATCCATCAAGGAACTTGAACAGGTCCTGAAAAACAGCAATGTGGCTCAGATCATATTAAAGCTGATCATTCAAAACGGCAAAAAAATCACCAAACCGGCGATGATCAAGGAGATGCAGACCCATCCGATCACCAGGGCCTACCTGCATGTGGATTTTTATGAAATCGACATGCAACGACCCATCAAGGTGATGGTCCCGGTGGTCACCCGGGGCAAGTCGGTGGGAGTCGAACTCGGCGGCACGCTGCAGGTGATCCGGCGCGAACTCGAGGTGCAATGCCTGCCGGGCGACATGCCGGAGGCCATTGAAATCGATGTTTCCGATCTTGATATCGGCGATTCCATCCACGTGCAGGAAATTCCGCTGGGGGAAAATGTCGAGTTTACCGCCGATGTCAACTTTACCGTCATCACCGTGCTCAGCCCGAAGGTAGAGGCCGTGGAAGAAGCCGAAGAAGAAGAACTCGAAGAGGGTGAAGAGGTCGCCGAGGGCGAAGAAGGTGAGCCGGCCGCCGAGGGCGAGAAGGAAGAATAGCATCGCGGCGGGCCGTCTGCCTGTCGGCATCATGGGACGTGTGGTCATCGCAACAGGGCTCGCAAATAAACTGAGGCTGGTCGTCGGGCTTGGAAACCCGGGGAACGGATACCGCCAAACCCGGCACAATGTCGGCTTTTTGGCGATCGACAGCATCGCGCAGCAGTTTGGCATCGCCCTTGACAGGCAAAAGTTTGACGTTGTTTTCGGCCGCGGGTCTGTACGAAATGTGACAGTTGTGCTGGCCAAACCGATGGCGTTCATGAACCGCAGCGGACCGCCGGTTCAGCAGCTGGCCCATTATTTTCGCATACAATGTAGGGATATGTTGGTGATTCACGACGACATAGACCTTGCTTTTGGAAGATTGAAAATAAAAGAGAAAGGAGGGCATGGAGGACACAACGGAGTAAGATCGTTGATGGACGCCTTCGGCGGGGGCGATTTCGTGCGTCTTCGCATCGGCGTCGGGCGTTCCGCGGCTGGAGACAGTGTGACGGACCACGTTCTGGGAAAATTTTCCCCTGAACAGACCGAAATTCTGGACCGTATCATATCAAGCGCCCGGGATGCTGTGGTTACTGTGCTTTGTGAAGGTACGCAAGCTGGTATGAACGTGTTTAATCGAAAAGACCTGCTGATCACAGGTTAACCGCAAACCTATCACTTGGAGGAGAGGATGAACTACTTAACACCGTTGATTTGTACACTGGTTGGGATTGCAGGCGTGATCTTTTCCATTATCATTGCCATCATCGTCAAGAGCGCTCCGGCCGGCAATGAAAAAATGACAGAAATTGCCGACGCCATCAAGGAAGGGGCCATTGCTTATCTGAACCGTCAGATGAAAAGCATGGGCATTGCCGGGATTATCATTTTTATCATCATCGCCTTTTCCCTGGGCCTTAAGACCGCCATCGGCTTTCTGGTGGGAGCCGTCGCCTCGTTTGCCGCCGGCTACATCGGGATGCGGGTGTCGGTGATCGCCAATGTGCGCACCGCCGAGGCGGCCCGCGGCGGCCTGGCCAAGGGGCTGGCCCTGGCGTTCAGGGGCGGGGCCGTTACCGGGATGATCGTTGCCGGCCTGGCGCTGACCGCAGTTTCTGGATTTTACACCATCCTGCTGGCTTCCGGCACGGATGCCCGGCATGCCGTCATTGCGCTGGTGGCCCTGGGATTCGGCGGCAGCCTGATCTCCATTTTTGCCCGGCTGGGCGGCGGGATTTTCACCAAGGGCGCCGATGTGGGGGCGGACCTGGTGGGCAAGGTCGAAGCCGGGATTCCCGAAGACGATCCGCGCAACCCGGCAACCATCGCTGACAACGTCGGCGACAATGTGGGGGACTGCGCCGGGATGGCAGCCGACCTGTTTGAAACCTATGCGGTCACGGCGGTGGCCGCCATGCTGCTGGGAAATCTGATTCATCCAACAATCCCGATGGCCACCAATTTTCCCCTGGTCCTGGGAGCCATTTCGATCATTGCTTCCATGATCGCCGTTTTTTTCGTCAAGCTGGGCAAAAGCGAGTATATCATGGGCGCGCTTTATAAGGGCATGTTCGGGGCGGCCATCCTGGCAGCCATCGCCTTTCTGGTGGCCTGCACCACGGCCTTTGCCGGTGTGAAGGAAATCTCCGGGATGAACATCTATTTTGCCTCCCTGGTGGGGCTCATTCTGACCGTGGTGATCGTCATGATCACCGAATATTACACGGGCATCCGCAAACCGGTGAAGCTGATTGCCGAGGCTTCCACTACCGGCCACGGCACCAATATCATTGCCGGGCTGGCCGTCAGCATGGAAGCCACGGCTCTGCCGGTGCTGGCCATCTGTGCCGCCATCGGGGCCTCCTATGCGGCCGCCGGACTTTACGGAATCGCCATGGCCGCCATGTCGATGCTTTCCATGACCGGGATGGTGATTGCCATCGATGCCTACGGACCGATTACCGACAATGCCGGCGGGATTGCGGAAATGGCGGAAATGGATGAAAGTGTGCGGGCCGTCACCGACCCGCTGGATGCGGTGGGCAATACCACCAAGGCCGTTACCAAGGGCTATGCCATCGGTTCGGCCGCCCTGGCCGCATTGGTCCTGTTTGCCGCCTACACCCAGGAATTCGCTCTGCACGGCTCGGGAGAATTATTGAGATTTGATCTGAGTGATGTTTACGTAATTATCGGCCTGTTTCTGGGCGGACTGCTGCCGTTTCTGTTCGCCTCCATTGCCATGCGCGCAGTGGGCAAGGCCGGCGGTGCCGTGGTGGACGAAGTGCGGCGCCAGTTTGCCGAAAAACCCGGCATCATGGAAGGCACCGAAAAACCCGATTATGCCCGCTGCGTGGACATCGTGACCAAGTTCGCTCTCAAGGAAATGATCGTACCGGCTATTTTGCCGGTGGCGGCCCCGGTTGTGGTGGGCCTGCTGCTGGGCAAAATCGCCCTGGGCGGGTTGCTGATCGGCAGCATCGTCACCGGTCTTTTCCTGGCCATCTCCATGACCACCGGCGGGGCGGCCTGGGATAACGCCAAAAAGTACATCGAAGACGGACATCTGGGCGGCAAGGGCTCCGATGCCCACAAGGCCGCGGTGACCGGCGATACTGTCGGCGATCCTTACAAGGACACGGCCGGACCGGCGATCAACCCCATGATCAAGATTCTCAACGTGGTGGCGCTGTTGCTGGTGCCGTTTTTGCTGTAATCCTGTCTGATTGTCCCTAAACCCATCAAAAGGATTGGCGCGTGATTGCGCCAATCCTTTTTTATTGATTGTTGCTAAAAGGTGTGTTATGAAGAGCTTTACCTTGAGGAAACCGTCAATGGCCCGCCCCGGCTGAAAAAAAAGAAAATCGGTGGGAAAATGAATGAAAAAAAAATGAAACCGAACGTTGAAAACGCCAAAGTTAAAATCCCGCAGTTCGAAGTCGGTGATCTCGCCGTCTATCCGGCCCATGGGGTCGGACAGATCCAGGCCATTGAAAGCCGGGTGATAAACGGGGAAAAGCATGATTTTTACATCATGAAGGTCCTCGAAAACAGCATGGTGATCATGATTCCCATTGCCAATGTGGAATCGGTGGGTTTAAGAGATATTATCGACAAAAAGGACATTCCCAAAATCTACGAAGTGATGAAGACCCGCAAAGAGGGGCTGCCCGACAACCAGACCTGGAACCGGCGCTACCGGGAATACATGGATAAGATCAAGACCGGGTCGCTTTATGACGTGGCCGAGGTCTTCCGGGATCTTTTCCTGCTCAAACTCACCAAGGATCTTTCCTTCGGCGAACGCAAGCTCTATGATACCGCCCAGGTGCTGCTGGTAAAAGAGCTGTCAACGGCCAAAAAGACCGATGAGGCCACCATCGTATCGGAAATAGAATCCTTGTTTGTATCGGAAAATTCCGAAAACTGACCATGCCCAGCGACAATGCCGGAACCTGCAGCCTTCACCGTGCTTGCTGATGAATCCGACAATGGCCTCCGGCTTGATGTCGTTGTTGCCTCCCACGTCCACGCCTGTTCCCGCTCCATGGCCGCGGCTTTAATTGCCGCCCGCGAAATTACGGTTGACGGTTGTGCAAAAAAGCCGGGCTACCGGGTCAAAACCGGTGAACGCATCGCCGGGCGAATCCCGGCACCCGCCCCCGTGGTTTTCCAGCCCGAACCCATTCCCCTGCATATTTTATACGAGGATGAGCATCTGGCCGTCATCAACAAGCAGCCCGGCCTGGTGGTGCATCCGGCCCCGGGGCATTCCAGCGGGACCCTGGTCAACGCCCTGCTGCATCATTGCCCCGACCTGCAAGGCATCGGCGGAGCCCTGCGGCCGGGGATCGTGCACCGGCTGGACCGGGACACCTCGGGGACCATGGTGGTGGCCAAAACCGCCGCGGCCCATGAAGCCCTGGCGCAGCAGTTCAAATACCGCAAGGTCCGCAAAACCTACCTGGCACTGGTGTTCGGGAAGATGCCTCGCCAAGACGGGGTCATCGACCTGCCCATCGGCCGTCACCCGGTGGAGCGCAAGAAAATGTCCACCACCAGCCGCCGGCACCGCAGCGCCCTGACCCGATGGCGGGTCCGTGAAAAGCTGGGGCCGGCCAGCCTGCTGGAAGTGGACCTGAAGACCGGGCGGACCCACCAGATCCGGGTGCACTGTGCCGCCATCGGACATCCCGTTGTCGGCGATGCGGTTTACGGTTCACGCAGACAACGCAAATCCCGCCTCAAAACCATGGAAAAAGATCGGCAGGTGGTTGCCCGGCTGCTGCTGTCGGCCCCGCGGCAGATGCTGCATGCCTGGCGGCTGGAATTTGATCATCCCGACAGTGGTGAGCAACTGGAATTTGAATCCCCGATTCCGGACGACATGCTGCACATTGTCCAGGAACTGCGGCGATCCGCCCAAGACGGACAAATCTTGATAATCGCAAATTAGAACCCTGATTGATCGAAAGTCGAGGGTGCCCCAGCTTCAAGGCGTCCAGGGGTGAAGCTGTAGTCATCTACCGCGAGTCCCTGGCAACGCAGAAGATGGGGCGCCATCGGCTTTCCCGCAGGGTAAGCAAAATGAAAAAAGAGATTCTAAAATATATTTCATCAATGGAAGATATATGAATTGATTGCAATTATGCGAATAATGGCAAATAATTTAAAATCTCACCCATGTTTTTTCAGTTTGTTTACGATCAATTAGGGTAGAAGAAAGGAAGGATGATGACCGGGGAGATCCTGCGCCGGGTGGCGGATGAAAGCCTGCTGCATGAACTGATGGCCGGTGTTCCCACCGTCGGTCTGGTGGCGATTATTGCCGTGTGCATTTTGCTGCTGACCCGGGGGGCGGACTGGATGATCGACGGAGCGGTTCATCTGGCCCGGCGCACGGGGCTGCCCCGGATCGTCATCGGTGCGACTATCATCTCCCTGGGGACCACCACCCCGGAGGCCGTGGTTTCGGTCATGGCCGCCTGGATGGGCAACCCGGGGCTGGCCCTGGGAAACGGCGTGGGGTCCATTATCGCCGATACGGGGTTTATTTTCGGCTTGACCTGCCTGCTGGCCCGGGTGCCGGTCAACCGCTTTATCCTGGACCGCACCGGCTGGGTCCAGGTAGGCGTCGCCACCCTGCTGGTGGCTATCGCGGTGGCAGCGCTGATCGGGATGGACTCAGCGCCGGTTTTACCCCGCTGGGTCGGCGGGCTTTTCCTGGCGTTGCTGGTGGGCTACATGTACATGACCTACCTGTGGGCCCGGCAGGGGGCGGCCGTGATTGCGGCCGGTGAAAAACATGATGGCTCCAAAATGTTCGGCCTGACAAAGTGCTGGCTGATGCTGCTGGGAGGGCTTTTGCTGGTGGTGGTCGGGGCCCGCGTCCTGGTGCCGGGAGCCACCGAGATTGCCCACCGCATCGGCGTTCCCGACGACGTGATTGCCGCCACCATGGTGGCCTT
Organism: uncultured Desulfosarcinaceae bacterium; assembly: GCA_964527835.1. GTDB lineage: Bacteria > Desulfobacterota > Desulfobacteria > Desulfobacterales > JAFDCJ01 > JAFDCJ01. The sequence continues at coordinate 8,950 of CAZGNV010000035.1, forward strand.
TGGAACCTCGCTGCCGGAGCTCATGGCGGCCATTGTCGCCGTGCGCAAGGGGCATCCGGAAATCATGGTCGGCAACATCGTGGGCGCGGATGTGCTCAACTGCCTGTTTGTCATCGGGGCGGCCGCCGTGGCCCGGCCGCTGCAGATTCCGCAAAATTTTTTCACGTTTCACTTTCCGGCCATGATTTTGATTTTATATTCGTTTCGAACATTTATCTTCATCAACCGGGACGGCTGGTTTCGCCGCTGGCAGGGGGGGTGGCTGCTGGGGATCTACGGGAGTTACCTGGTGCTGCAGTACGCCTTCAACATCTAAACCATTCCTTTGAAAGCAAAAAAAGCCAGGGAGAGAATGCCGGCGGTCACCAGGGCAATGGAAGTGTCCTGCAGAGGGCGCGGAACCCGGGCCAGCAGGATGCGTTCGCGCACGCCGGCAAAAAGAATCAGCGCCAGGCCGAAGCCGACCGCATAGGCGAAGGAGGCCACCAGGGCCTCGAGGAAATTGTATTCTTCGTTGATATTGATCAGGCACACGCCCATGACCGCACAGTTGGTGGTGATCAGGGGCAGAAAAATTCCCAGCCCGGCATACAGGGCCGGGATGCTTTTTTTCAGGAACATCTCGACAAACTGCACCAGCGAGGCGATCACCAGGATAAAGGCCACGGTGCGCAGGTATTCGAGGTCCAGCTTTTTGAGAAAATACGTGTCGGTCAACCAGGTGATGACGCCTGCCAGCACCAGGACAAAAACCACTGCCATGGCCATGCCAACGGCGGTTTCCATCTTTTTGGAGGTTCCCAGAAACGGACAGTTGCCCAGGTATTGGGCCAGCAGAATATTGTTTATCAGGATGCAGCTGATGGCCAGCAGAAATAAATCACCCATGGTTCGCTCCTATTTTTTCCCGACCAGGTTCATGAGACACAGCATCAACCCCAGGGCCATGAAGGCTCCCGGCGCTTCCACCAGAAAAGAGAACGGTTCATAGGACGGACCGAAAATGCGAATCGGTGTCACCCAGAACGTCAGGTATCCGGTTCCGAACAGTTCGCGCACCGCCGCCAGGGCCATCAGGGATAAGGTGAACCCGATGCCCATCCCCAGGCCGTCGAGCAGGGACCGGAAGACGCCGTTTTTGGAGGCAAAGGCCTCGGCGCGCCCCAGGACAATACAGTTGACCACGATCAGGGGGATAAAGATGCCCAGCTTGAGAAACAGCGGGTAGGCGAAGGCCTGCATCACCAGTTCGACGACGGTGACGAAGGTTGCAATAATGACGATGAAGCAGGCAATCCGAACCTTTGCCGGAATAACTTTACGCAAGGATGAGACCAGCAGATTTGAACAGACCAGGACAAAGGTGGTGGCAACCCCCATCCCGATCCCATTTTCCACTGACTTGGTGACCGCCAATACGGGGCACAGCCCGAGAACCAGCCGAAAAGGCGGTACTTCATCCCACAGCCCCTTCACAAATTCCTGTGTCAGAGATTTGGCCATTTCATGTTCCCTATTTTTTGAATTCCTTCAGCTTTTCCAGCAGCTGGGGTTTAATCTTTTTATAGGTCTCAACCGCCTCATTGGCGGCCGAGCTCACCGCGCGCGATGTAATCGTGGCCCCGCTGATGGCATTGATGGTGCCGCCGTCCTGGGTGACTTTGAAGGGCTTGTCCAGAGCGAGTCCCTTGAACTGGGAGACAAAGCTCGGATCGGTTTTTGCCTTGGCTCCCATTCCTGGGGTTTCGGCATGGGTGGTGACACCAACGCCCAGCAGCTTGTCGTTTTTAACGTCAATGCCGACCATCAGTCCGACATCGCCGCCGAAGCCTTTGCCGGAGGTTTCGAAAGCCACGGCACCGGGCTGCCCGCCAAATTCTCCCACAAAAAAGGTTTTTTCCATATCACCGACTTTGAGTTTGAAGCGATCGGCGATGGGATCATTGGAGGCGCCCTCAAGGATGGTTCTGACCGCGGGTCCTTTGACAAACTCAAGCACCTGGTTTTCAATCCGTTCCCTGGTGCTGCTGCGAATGTAGGCCAGCAATCCCCCCGAAAAACAGGTTAAAATGGTCAGCACAACCACCATTTTTATCATTTCGCGCATGTCACACAACCTTTCCTAGGGCTTGAGGTCTGATCTTGTCCAGTAGCGGCTGGACAAGGTTAAGGATCAGGATGGCCAACATGACACCGTCAACATAATGACCGATGTTGCGGATCAGCACGGTCAAAATGCCGCCGGCAGCGCCATAGATCAGCATGGGAATAAAATTCACCGGAGAAGAAGAGTCTTCCGTGGCCAGGAAAATGGCGCCGATGAGCGTATAGCCGGTCAGCAGATGAAATTCCGCACCGGCAAAACGCGTCGGGTCGACCAGGTGAAACAGCAGGGCGCTGAGATAGACCCCGGCCATGAAGGTAAGCGCTATTTCCCAGCGGATGAATCCCCTGAGCATCAGGTAGATTCCCCCCAGCAGGAGTCCCAGGCCACAGGCCGCGCCGATACCTCCGGTCTGCCGGCCGATGGCCAGATCCCAGAGGTCCAGGGAAGCCACCGCCTGGGCGCCGAAATGCTTGGCCGCCGCAATGGGATAAAGGGCGGCGAATGGAAAATTATAGTTGACCAGCATGGCGTCGAAGTCGAACAGGTGCTTCCAGGAAACCATCAGGATGGCCATGGTCAGAGCCACCGGGTTGAAGGCGTTGCTGCCGATGCCGCCGAAAATGTGCTTGCCGATGATAATGGCGATAAAGGTGCCGGTGATCACCGCCCACCAGGGCATGGTGGCCGGCAGCAGCATCGCCAGCAGCAGACCGATGAGCGCCGCGTTGCCGTCGCCGATGGTCACCGGCTGTTTGGTCAGCTTGTTAAAGCCCAGTTCCCACAAGATGGCCGAGGCGACTGACAGGCAAATCACTCCCACCGCCGGCATGCCGTAAACTGAGAAGCCCGCGAGCAGGGCCGGCAGGGTGGCGAGCATGATGTGATAGGTGCGCTGGGTAATCCGATTGCCGTTGTGCCAGAAGGGGGGATGGGCAACCACCAGTTTTTTATGTTCCAACATTGGCTTCCTCCGCCGTTTGGACCCGGCTCAACTCATGTTTTGCCAGTTTGATATATTGAAATATCGGTATTTTGGAGATGCACACAAAGCTGCACAGGCCGCATTCGATACAGCACAGCAGGTCGTAGAGATCAGCGCCCTCCTCGTATTGTCCGGCCTCCAGGAAGCGCACCAGCATGTTGACCGGAATCTGCACCGGACAGACCCGGATGCAATCGCCGCAGTTGACGCAGGGATACTGCGAGGAGGCGGCGGCCCGGGCATCATCGATCACCATCAGGGCATCGGTATCGGGCAGCACCGGGTGTTCCAGTGAAAACACCGCCGCGCCCCTCATGGGACCGCCGAGGACAACACGGTCTTTTTCTTCAACGCTGATTGCAAATTGCTGCAGAATTTCCCCGATAGGAGTGCCGATGGTAGTCCGCACCAACCGCTGCCCGCCGTCTTTGTTGATCAGGGTCAGCAGCTTGGTCGATGGCATCTGGCTGCTGCCACAGGCTTTGCCGATGGAGGCCACCGCCTCGGCATTGACGAAACACACCCCAAGCTCTTCACAGGTCTTGCCGGCCGGCAAGACCTGGTTCAGGGCAGTTTGCATGATCATGGGATCCAGGGCCTGGGGATAGTCCCGGCCGATGCTCTTGACCTGGGCTCCAAGATGCCCATAGCCTTGCATGGATTCCGCCGCCGTGATCAGGATGATTTCTTCGATGCCGGTAAGATCTTTCAGGATTTTGATGCCGCGCTGGATGTCGCCCAGGTTGTTTTTCACAATGTACTGATTGGTTGCCACGAGCAGGTCGCGGTCAGCGCCGCGAATGACAATGGTCTTTATTTCACGCTGCGGATCCATCAAAGTTGCCATGGGAGGGCTGCCTGGAAGGCCTTCCAAGTAAGGGGCGATGGCCGCATCGGGTTTTGCGGCCAGTTGTGCAAACTGCTCGTCGGTAGCCTGCCCGTCGCCGACTTCGATGGTGACGGCGGTATAGCTTTTGCCGAAATCGCCGGTAAACGGCGACATGGCGGCAATGGTGCCGGTGACGCTGGAAATCACGCAGGCCGGGTCATCGGCGTAGAGGCATATCTTCTGACCGCTTTTAACCGGGTCGCCGACTTTATAGGTCGTCGGTGCGTTGGGCCCCTTCTTTTGGGGATGAAAGAGGGTCACCGTTTTAGAGGCCGCTACGGTTGCAGGCTCCGCCATGCGGGCCGGAAGCAGGTTATATTCCATTCGAGGAGGTGTCAAACCGAAAAAAGATTTTTTCAACATGTGTCTACCTTTGCAAATCCGCCTGATTTATCGGCACCGTTAAACTGCGAAAGTAATTATTCTGCCATCTCACATGACATGGCACTGGGCGCATTCCACCGGCCCGGCGCCAAAATCCTTGTGACAAACGATACATTGGCCGTGATAGGCATCGCCGGTGTTTGGAACCTCGGTATCTTCTATTTCGTCAGCCTCGTGACAATCCAGACAGGCCGAATTTATTTTCTGGTCAGCCGGCGGGGGCGTGTGGCAGTCGGCACAGGATCGCGGCCTTTCCTCATCGCTTTCCATGGCATGGTGGTGACAGTCAACGCAGGCAACCCCGAAACCGGTTTCCGAGCCATGGGTTTGGTGGTCGAATAAAACCCTGCCGGCGGTTGCCGTGTACATGATGCGGATGGGTTCTTCAGGGGTTTTAAGGGGAAAGGCCGCATAGCTTACCACTCCGACCACCAGCAGACAAATCGCCAGACCATATGCCAGCTTCAACTCTTTTTTTGAGAACATGCTTGTCCGCACCTTCTTCTTAGATGGAAATAGTTTTTACTGCTTCATCAGCTTTAATGGCAGCATTTTTGACCATGGTTCGACTATCACAATGCCGGCCGGCTTTCAAGCAAATTTTGCGTTCAGGGTGCAATCGCCGCCAGCCTTTGATTCATCAGCAACTCATGCATCGCTGCCCCGCAAAGACACTGTTTGCTCAAAAGCCGACCCTGCCGGTTAAGCTGTTTTCGGATACCCCTGCAAATCCGGCAGGGCCGGAATTTTTTGCAGTTGCGAAGCGGAATCCGGATCGTAGCAGGTCAGGCAGCACGAAAGGCAGCGGTTGCTTTCTGCCAGCGCGGCCTCTTCGGTCAGGGCATGGTCCACTTCGACAAACGAATGAATGCGCTCGGACACCGGCAGTTCGGGCATCGGCGCCCGCCGGCTCTTGACAACCCCCGGCACCTGATCAAACAGGGTTTCGGCAATCCGTTCTTTGCCCAGCAGCTCCAGGGGGTCGGCTTCCACCGGCTGCTGCATGAGGTACTGGTGGATGGAGCGCGCGGCGCGCCGTCCCCCGCCGATGGCGTCGACCACCAGGCTCGGGCCGGTGGCGGCATCCCCGGCGGCAAACAGGTACGGGATGCTGCTTTGCAGTGTTGCTTCGTTGACATCGATGGTGTTCCAACGGGTAAATTTCAACTCCAGGAGGCGGTCGGCGGTTTTTTCGGCAAAGGAGACGTCCGGGGACTGTCCGATGGCGGTAATCACCATATCGGTTTCAAGCATTGTCTCCGAGCCCTCGATGGGGACCGGCCTGCGCCGGCCGCTGGCATCGGGTTCTCCCAGCTCCATTTTCAGGTATTCCAGGTGGGTGACCCGTCCGTTTTCATCCCCGATGACGCGCACCGGGGCGGCCAGAAAATGAAACTTGACCCCTTCGGCTTCCGCGGCTTCGATTTCCACCGGGTTGGCCGGCATTTCCTTGCGGGTCCGGCGGTAGACAATCGTCACCTCTTCGGCCCCCAGGCGGATCAGGTTGCGGGTGCAGTCAATGGCGGTGTTGCCGCCGCCGATGATCACCGCTTTTTTGCCGATGGGCAGCTGTTCGCCGCTGGCCAGCCGGGCCAGAAAATCAATGCCCGTGAAACAGCCTTCCAGGTTTTCGCCTTCCACCCGCAGGGTCGAATCCTTCCAGGCGCCGATGCCCAGAAAGACCGCATCGTATCCCTCGGAGACCAGGGAATTGAGGTCAAAATCAACGCCAAAGCGGGTTTGCGTGCGGCATTCGATGCCCAGGTTGAGGATTCCCTCGATTTCCCAGTCGAGCACCTTTTTGGGCAGCCGGTATTCGGGAATCCCGTATCGCAGCATGCCGCCCAGTTCCGGCATCGCTTCGTAAATCGTGGGTTCATGCCCCAGCCGGCGCAGGAAAAAAGCGCAGGTCAGCCCGGCCGGGCCGCCCCCGATCACCGCCACCCGCTTGCCGGTCTCCGGGGCCACTGAAACCGGCAGGCGCCGGCCTGAATTCATTTCGTAGTCGGCGGCAAACCGTTTCAGCTGGTTGATGGATACCGGGTCGTCTTCGACGCTGCGCCGGCAGTTGGTTTCACAGGGATGGGGGCACACACGTCCGCAGGCCAGCAGCAGCGGGTTGCGCTCGCGGATTGTCATCACCGCCCCTTCATAATCGCCGGCGCGAATCTGGGCAATGTATTGGGGGATATCGATTTCAGCGGGGCAGGTCTGGCGGCAGGGCGCCAGGCGATCATTGTACTGGTTGAAATGCAGGATGCGCTGTGAGGGGGTGCTGACCTGCATCACGCCCTTGGGGCAGACCTGTTCGCAGATGCCGCAGCCGACACAGCGGTCGCGGTCCACCACCGGGTAACCGAGCGGTCCCATCTTCATGGCATTGAACTGGCACGCCCGCACGCAGTCTCCCAGCCCCAGGCAGCCCACGCTGCAGGTTCGCTGACCGCCGAACAGGGCGGCCTCGGCCCGGCAGGTGTTCACTCCCAGGTACAAAAACTTGTTGGCGGCCCGCTGGCCGCCGGTGCAGGTGTTAAAGGACTTGACCGGCTCGGCCAGACCAGCTTCGACGCCCATTACTGCAGCGGCCATTTGAGCGGCTTCCATCCCGCCCACCATGCACACACTTGGGGGCGCCTGGCCGGCCACCACAGCCACGGCGGCTGCCGAACAGCCGGCATAGCCGCATCCACCACAATTGGCGCCGGCAAAACAGGCTTCCACTTCGGCAATGCGCGGATCTTCGTAAACATAGAAGATCCTGGAAGCAGCTCCCAGGACAATACCGCAGATTGCGCCCAATCCCAGCATGAAAAGGGTACCCTCGACCATGATGACTCCTCAGTAGTGTTCAGGCCCGATGCACTTCCATTGCGGTTTTGGCATCGGTCAATCCATATCTGCAGCTGCAATGCTGGCTGCCAAAAGAGGGCACCATAGCACTTTCAATTTATTATATCAAGGCCGTCGGTGGAATTTTTTTCAGAGTTTATTGGCTGTCAGCATTGCAGATCCCGCAGGCGCGGCAGGTTTCGACCCGGCATGCAGGGGTGGTCAGCCCCTTGAGGGCGCGCTGGTATTCCTGCCAGAGAAAGGATTTGCGCACTCCATGGTCGATAAAGTCCCAGGGAAATTTTTCATCGGCCCGGCGTTGCCGCAGAACGTAGAAATCCGGGTTGGTCGGGACGGTTTTGAGGGTCTGGGCCCAGTTGCCCCGGTTGGTGTGGGCCTGCGAAAGGATGTCGGCGACCTTGCGGTCGCCACGGGAAAACATGGCCTGAATATAAGCCCAGCGGACAACGTCGGCGTTCACCCGCAGGTTGGACACTTTTTTCAAGCCGCTTTTGATTTTTTTGATTTTTTGCTTCAAGACCGAAACTTCATCCATGGCCGCCCACTGAAAGGGGGTGGCCGGCTTGGGAACAAAGCAGTTGAGGCTGACGGTGATACGCCCCATGCGGCCCCGTGCCCGGCTGGAGGTCAAAAACCGATGCTTGATTTTTTTGCAAAGCGCCACGATGGCTTCCACGTCGGCCTCGGTTTCCGTGGGCAGGCCGACCATGAAATACAGCTTCAGGTTGGGGATCCCGTTTTCGACCAGGGCGGTGGCCGCTGCCAGGATGTCGTCTTCACCGATGCCCTTGTTGATCACCTTGCGCATGCGCTCGGAGCCGACCTCGGGCGCGATGGTGGCGGTTTTGACCCGGCTTTGCTTTAACGCCGACAGCAGCTGCGGGGTGAGCCGGTCAGCGCGCAGGGAGCTGAACGCAATCCGGGTTTGCCCGTCATTGAACCGGGCGCACAGATTTTCGATTCCCGGCAGGTCAGACACCGCCGCACCCACCAGGCCGATGCGATCCGTCACCCGGCCTGCGCGGGCAATGTCCTCTTCGAGCTGGGCAATCGAGCGGAACCTGGGCGGCCGGTAAATGAAACCGGCACTGCAGAAGCGGCAGCCGTGCAGGCATCCGCGGCTGACTTCGACCAGAAACGAGCGGCCAAAAGAAGTGTTGGGGGTGATAACGGCACTGCAGGTGGATGTCGAATCGAGCCGCGGCAGCCAGGCGCGCTTGATGGTGGCCGGGACATCTTCAAGGGGCTCAAAACCGGCGAGGGTTCCGTCAGCGTGGTAATGGGGTTGGTAAAAGGCGGGAACATAGGCGCCGGCTACATTACGGGCGATGCGCTTTAAAAGAGCGGTTTTATCATCGCCGGGCGCAAAGATTTCCAGAAACCGGGGCAGCATGCTTTCGGCCTCACCGAGCAGAAAGCAGTCGATAAAATCGGCCAGGGGTTCCGGGTTCAGAACACAGGCCACCCCCCCGGCGATCACCAGGGGATGACGGGCGCCGCGCTGCTCTGAACGCTGCGGGATTGACGCCTGGTCCAAAATGGTGAGTACATTCGGATAATCGTTTTCAAAAGAAATCGAAAAAGCGATCAGGTCCGCCTCGGCCAGCGGACTGCCGGACTCCACGCTGATCGGCATCGCGCCGGCAGCGGGCAGAAACACCCGCTCGCAGACCACATGCTCCGCCCTGTTAAACTGCCGATAGAGGGTCTGCAACCCGAGGCTGGACATCCCGACATGATAGCTGTTGGGATAGACCAGCGCCACCCGGATTTTGCCGCGCCGGGATTTGCGGATGGTTCCGACCTCGGCTGCCAGAATATTCTGGCCGTTTTTGATTGCTTTGGCTGCCATGGAACTGCCCGTTCTGCTTTCAGTAACGGACAAATGACGACCCGCGAACGCGCCGTCTTTAATCGGCCTTTCTTCTCAGAAACGTTGGCACATCCAGGTCGCGTTCATCCATGATCACGTTGCTGGTGCCCCGGTAGACGGCGCCGGAAGATTCCCCCACCGCCTTTTTATGGCGAATAAACGTCGGTTCGTCGTAATCGATGATTTTTTCCAGATCCTCCGGGGTGATGTCGCGAATCTTGCCGCGCAGCGGGGATGCCAGCTGTTCCTTGGATTCGGACGGTTCCCCGATTCCGGTGGCAATCACCGTCACCCGCATCTCCTCACCCAGACTGTCGTCCACCGAGGTGCCCCAGAAAATCTCGGCATCATCGCCGACCTCATTGTGAATGTATTCAGAAGCTTCAGCCACCTCTTCAAATTCCATGTCACAGGTGGCGGTGATGTTCATCAGCACGCCACGGGCGCCGGTGATGGGAACATCCTCCAACAGTGGATGGGAGATGGCTTTTTCGGCCGCTTCCACGGCCCGGTTTTCACCGGATGAGACGCCGATTCCCATCAGGGCCATGCCGGCCTTTGACATGGTGGTGCGCACATCGGCAAAATCCAGGTTGACCACCCCCGGCATCATGATTAGATCCGTGATGCCCTTGACCGAGTGCAGCAGGATTTCATCGGCCTTCAAAAACATTTCCATCAGGGTGGCCTTTTTGGACGCCAGCCCCCGCAGGCGATCGTTGGGAATGGTAATGGCCGTATCCACCACTTTTTTCAAAGCTTCGATGCCTTCCTCGGCCATGCGGGCGCGCTTTTTGCCCTCAAAGGAAAACGGCCGGGTCACCACCGCGACCGTCAACGCTCCCATGTCTTTGCAGATTTCCGCAATTACCGGGGCTGCGCCGGTACCCGTTCCACCGCCGAACCCCGCGGTGATAAACACCATGTGACTGTCGGCAAGGGCCTGGCGGATCTGCTCTTCGTTTTCCAGGGCGGAATCCCTTCCGATCTGGGGGTTGGCTCCGGCGCCCAGGCCCTCGGTAATGTTTTCCCCGAGCTGGATGCGCACCGGCGCCTTGGAGATCTCAAGGGCCTGGGCGTCCGTGTTGGCCGCAATGAATTTCACTCCCTGAAGATTGGATGTGATCATGTTGTTGATGGCGTTGCCGCCCGCGCCACCGACACCGATTACCTTGATTTTTGCCGATTTTTCCTTTTCCACATAGGTAAACATGTTTGCCCTCCTACCAAATTAAAGTTAATGGTTAACGTTCTGTTTTTTTGATCCTCAGAAATGGTTTTAAGATGCCAGATCGCGTTCGATGGTATCTTAAAACCATTTCTAGACGACATCATGAAACCACTTCCTCATGCGGGTCATCACCCGGTTGAAAATATTGTTGTCCCGGATTCTGAACTTTTTCTCATCCTGGTTGCGGGCTCCGTACAGCACCAACCCAACGCCGGTGGCATACATGGGATTGTTGACCACGTCGACCAGTCCCTTGATGCCCTGGGGCTTGCCCAGCCGGCAGGGCAGATTGAAAACCGACTCGGCCACCTCGGTGACACCGTCGAGCAGCGCGGTTCCTCCGGTCAGCACCATCCCTGACGGGATGATGTTTTCCATGCCGGCCCGGTAGATTTCGCGATAGGTCAGCTCAAAAATTTCCTCCATCCGCGGCTCCAGGATTTCGCCCAGGATCTGCCGCGGCAGTTTGCGGGCTTCACGCCCGCCCATGCCGGGAACTTCGATGCTTTCATCCTCGCTGATGTTGCGCGACAGGCAGGTACCGTATTTTTTCTTTATTTTTTCGGCCTCCGCCTGGGGGGCGCGCAATCCGACGGCGATATCGTTGGTCAGGTTGTTTCCTCCCAGCGCCAGCACGAAGGTATGCTTGATGTTTTTACCGGAAAATATGGCCAGATCGGTGGTCCCGCCCCCCAGATCCAGCAGGGCGGTCCCGAGCTGCTTTTCTTCTTCAGTCAAAACGGCCTCGCCGGAGGCCAGGGATTCCAGAACAATGTCGCAGACATCGAGCCCCGAACGATTGGCGCATTTGACGATGTTGTGGGCTGAAGTCACCGCACCGGTGACAATATGGATTTTGGCTTCCAGCCGGACGCCGGCCATACCGACCGGATTTTGAATCCCGGTTTCGTCATCGACGATGAATTCCTGGGGCAAAACATGGATGACCTCGCGATCCATGGGGATCGCCACCGCCCGGGCCGCATCGATCACCCGCTGGACGTCGTTGTCGGTGATTTCCGATCCCTTGATGGCCACGATTCCACGGCTGTTGAAGCCGGTGATGTGTCCGCCGGCAATTCCGGCATACACCGAAGAAATTTCGCAACCTGCCATCAGTTCGGCTTCTTCCACTGCCTTTTTGATGGAATCCACGGTGGATTCAATGTTGACCACCACCCCCTTGCGAAGACCGATGGAGGGATGGGTCCCGATGCCGATGATGTTGATTTCCCCACCGGAGGCCTCTCCCACGACGGCACAGATTTTGGTCGTTCCGATATCAAGCCCCACGATGATGTCTTTTTGTCGTTGCATACCAGCCCTCCTCAGGATCCCGTGCCCCGGGTCTCTAATTTTACGGGATTGACAACCACCCGCTGCGGGTTGTTTAAATCAATGCGGTCGAAATCGAAAATACGCCGCTGGCGCTTGAGATAGGCCATTAGCTTCGCCAGCATGCTGTATTTTCCCTGATAGTCATTGTATCCCAGGTTGATGGCCTTCAACCGGTCAAAGGCATACACAGTCAGGCCGATTTGCCTATCCACCTGGATGCGCCGGATGACCTGGTTGGGAAGAATGCTGGCGCGTTGCTGACCGAGCTGCAGCACCTGCATGACAGCGTGAAATGCGGCCGAGTAAGATGGCGCGGCTCGACTTTCCGGTGGCTGCTCAACCACAAGATCGGAAAGCTGCAGTCCGCTGACCACCGGCAGGTTTGCGGGATCCGAAGTCTCCCAGGCCTTGAAGATTTCCCCGCGTTGATTGATCAGAAACCGTCGCCCCACATCCACGATGGCCAGCGGCCGCTGCTCTTCAATCCGGATGCTCAATGCGCCGGGGATCTGCCGGCTGATCTCGGCTGCTGCTATCCAGGGATGGGCCACCAGGCGCTTGCGGGCCAGCGAGAGATTGACTGCCAGAATATTGGCGCCTTTTTCAATGCCGGCCTGGGCGGTGACCTCTTTGGCAGTTAACCGGCGGGTGCCCGCGACAGTCAGCTTGCGGATGCGAAAATAGTCGCTCTGGGTCAACAGGTCATGAACCATGATGAAAAAAACGGTCATCACCGCCACCGCGCTGATGCCGGTCAGCAGTTTGAATGCCAGCCGCAACCGGCCGGGGATTGCAAAACGGCGCCGATTTTTAGCACCCTTGCGGTAATTTTTGCGCGGCTTTTTACGTACGGCCATGATCAAACCTTCACTAAAAGTCAAATGGCTTCAAGGCGGCGGCACCCCGCCGGTCCTTATTTTCGTTTTTGCTCGGCAAGCAGCTGCATACCGATTTTCCACACATCCCCGGCGCCCAGGGTCAGCAGGACGTCGCCGGGTTTTACGTTTTCTTTCAGATAGGCGGTCGCCTGGCGCATGCTCCGGGCGCAGAATACTTCCCGGTGCCCATGGGCCTTGATCCCCTCACACAACCGGTGGCCGGTGACACCCTTTATCTTTTTTTCTCCCGCGGCATAGACCGGCAGCACCAGCAGCACATCGGACTGGTAAAAAGAGCGTGTAAAATCATCGAACAGGGCCTGGGTGCGGGTGTAACGGTGGGGTTGAAAGACCACCACCTTGCGCCGGTCCGGCCAGCATTGCGCGACGGCCTCCAGGGTCGTTTTTATCTCCGTGGGGTGATGGCCGTAGTCATCGACCACCGTTACCCCCTTGGTTTCACCCTTGATTTCCAGCCGACGCTGCACGCCCTCGAGGGTCTCCAGGGCCTGCTGGATCGTGTTAAAGGGGATGTCCAGTTCCATGCCCACCGCGATGCCGGCGGTGGCATTGTAAACATTGTGCATCCCCGGCAGGTTCAAGGTGATGCTGCCGAGCAGGTGCCCCTGCCGGTAAATGCTGAAGCGGCTGCGCTGGTTTTCAAATGTCACGTCCCGGATCTGAAAATCCGCCTGGCTGCTCATGCCGTAAGTGGTGTAGCGTTTTTTGATCCGGGGGATCAGGTCCTGGATCGCTTCGTTGTCCAGGCACAGAACCGCCAGACCGTAAAAGGGGATGCGGTCGATGAAACTTGCAAACACATCCTTGATGGCCTCCAGGTCCGGATAAAAATCCAGGTGTTCCCGGTCGATGTTGGTCACCACGGCGATGGCCGGGGAGAATTTCAAAAAAGATCCGTCGCTTTCATCGGCCTCGGCGACAATGAAATCTCCCTGGCCCAAAACGGCGTTTGAGCCGATGCTTTTCAGTTTGCCGCCAATGACCACTGTCGGGTCCAGACCGCCGCGGGCCAGCACCGAGGCCACCATCGAAGTGGTGGTGGTCTTGCCATGGGCACCGGCGATGGCCACACTGTATTTCAGCCGCATCAGTTCGGCCAGCATTTCGGCCCGGGGGATTACCGGAATCGAGGCCTGCCTGGCGGCCAGCACTTCCGGGTTGTCGTCGCTGACAGCCGAAGAGATCACCACCACGTCGGCGCCGCTGATGTGTTCCGCGGCATGTCCCTTGCGGATAACGCCGCCCAGGCCTTTGAGGCGTTTGGTGAGGTCCGAGAGCTGAAGGTCAGAGCCGGAGACCTGGTAGCCCAGGTTCAGCAGCAGTTCGGCAATGCCGCTCATCCCGATGCCGCCGATGCCTACAAAATGGACATGATATTTTTTCAGGTACATAACTAAGGTTCAAGGTTCAGGGTTCAGGGTCCAAGGTTCAGGGTTCAAGGTTCAGGGTCCAAGGCCTAAGGTTCAGGGTTGCTGGCCGCCAGCAGCCGGTAGCAGTCGTCAACGATTTCCCCGGCCGCCCGGGGCCTGCCAAAACGCTGTGCCCGGGAAGCCATCTCCTTTAATGCTTCACGATGATCAAAATAATGCTCTATTTTTTCGCATAACACTTTGCCGCTCAACTCTTGTTCCACGATGATCTCCGCCGCGCCGGCTTCGGCCAGGTCGGCGGCATTGAGCAGCTGGTGGTTGTCCGCCGCATAGGGAAAAGGAATGAAAATGGCCGCTTTTCCCAGGGCCGTTATTTCGGCAACCGTGGTGGCGCCGGCCCGGCAGACGATCAAATCGGCCCGCCGGTACTGCCTGGCCATGTCGTCAAAAAAGGCCTGCACCGTGGCGCTGACAGCCTGTTGCCGGTAGGCATCTTTGACCGTCTGTTCATCGGATTGACCGGTTTGGTGAATAAAATACAGCTGCTGCCTGTTTTTCAGGTGTGCCAGCGCTTCGGCAACCGCCATGTTGATCCGGTGCGCTCCCTGGCTGCCGCCGATAATCAGAACCGTAAAGTGGGATCTGGCGGAATCTTCAGCAGCCGGATCTTCAAGATGCCCGGTGTCCGCCAGAAGCTCCCGGCGCACCGGGTTGCCGGTCCAGCAGATTTTTTCGGGATTTGCGGCATAACGGGTATTTTCAAAGGAAATATAAATGCGCCTTGCAAAGCGGGCCAGGATCCGGTTGGTGATTCCCGGCAGGATATTCTGTTCATGGATGACCACCGGAATTCTCAACAGCCAGGCGGCCATGACCACCGGGCCGGCGGAATAGCTGCCAAGGCCGAGCACCAGGTGCGGGGAAAAATTTTTAAGAATGCCCATCGCCTGAACCATCCCCTGGGGAATTTTCAGCACCGCTTTTAACTGGTTGAACACCCCCCGGCCTTTGATGCCGGCCGCTGAGATGGGATGCAGCCCAAAGCCGGCCCGTGACAGCACGGTCCGCTCCAGTTCATTGCCGGTGCTGATAAAGACAATTTCACTGTTTGGGTTGCGTTTCATAAATTCCTGGGCCATGGCGATGCCGGGAAACAGGTGCCCCCCGGTTCCGCCACCGGCAAAAACAATGCGCAGCGCCTGATTCATCCCTTAACCACCAGCTTGTGTGCGGCGAGCCGCACTGATATTCATCAAAATCCCGATGGATGCCATGTTCAAAAGCAGCGATGTCCCGCCATAGCTTAAAAACGGGAGGGTCAGTCCCTTGGTCGGCAGCAGTCCGAGGGTAACTCCCATGTTGATGCACACCTGCAACCCCAGGGCGGCGGTCAACCCGATGGCCATCAGGCTTGCAAACGTGTCCGGTGCATGGCGGGCGATCTGCACTCCTTTTGACAGGATCAGCACGTACAGCACGACGATAAGCAACACCCCCAGCAGACCGAACTCTTCGCCGATCACCGAAAAGATGAAGTCGGTGTGCGGTTCAGGCAGATAAAACAGCTTTTGATAGCCCTTGCCGATCCCCACCCCCCATATGCCCCCCGTGCCGAAGGCCATCAGGGAGTGCACCATCTGGTAGCCCGCATCGTTTGAATACTGCCACGGGTCGAGAAAGCTCAAAAGCCTTTTGACCCGGTATTCGGCATTGATTAAAAAATAATAGGCAACCGGAACGACCACCAGCAGGGATGTCAGAAGATAGCGACAGCGCACACCGGCGACAAACATCATCAGCCAGGTGATCGTACCCAGGATGATCACGGAGCCGAAGTCGGGCTGCATGAAAATGCACACGGCCAGGGCCGTGAACACCAGAACATGGGGCACAAAGCCGATGGAAAATTCCTTCAGGCGCGCCCCCTTTTTATCCAGCGAGTAGGCCAGAAACACGATCAGTGCGAAACGGGCAAACTCGGCGGGCTGAAACGATAATTTTCCCAGGCGCAGCCATCGTTGGGCGCCGCCCGCGCTTTGGCCGTAACCGGAAAAAGCAACGGCAATCAGCAATACAAGCGCGGTGACCAGCAAAGGGTAGGTCAGCGGCCGATACCACCGATAGGGAAAATGCCGGCAGGTCACCAGCGCCCCGAGGCCCAGCAGGGCAAAAAGGGCCTGCTTTTTCAGAAAGAGATAGTCCGTGCCGAATTTTTTCAGCGCCAGGGCGGAACTGGCGCTGTAAACCATGACGATTCCAATTCCCACCAGGAAAAGAACCGCAAAAAGCAGCTGTACATCGTAGGCCGGGCCGGGTGATGTCTGCTCTGTTTTCATGGTTGAATGCCTTGTTGTGATTGTAAGTAAAAAATTATTCTCTGCCGGCGGCGGTTTCCTGCATCCTGGCAACTTGCCGGCAGAAATCCTCCCCGCGCCGGGCGTAATCGGCGTACATGTCAAAACTGGCGCATCCCGGTGACAGCAGCACGGCATCCCCTGGGGCGGACGTGCGAAAGGCTTTGTCAAGGGCTTCGGCCATTGAGGCGACCGTCGTGGTTGACACCTCAGACTCGAGCGCCATGCGGATGCGGCCGGCGGCATCTCCCATGACAATCAGTTTTTTTACCGACTGCCGGACCGCGTTTTGCAGGACCGTAAAATCACTTCCCTTGTCCAGCCCCCCCATGATGAGAACCACGGGATTGGAAAAACACGCTAGGGCCTGTGCCACCGCATCCGTGTTGGTGGCCTTGGAATCGTTGAAATATTCGACCCCCCTTACCGTGGCCACGTACTGCAGCCGGTGCGGCAGGCCCTCAAAATTCTCCAGGGCCTTGCGGATGGCTGCAACATTGGCACCCGCAGCCAGGGCAGCGAGACTGGCGGCACAGGCATTTTCCAGGTTGTGCCGCCCTTTGAGTTTAATGCGCGCGATATCCAAAGACCATTGAACCCCGGCAGCTGATTGCCGCTTGCCGGTGGTATTCCCTGCCAGGGCGGATTGACCGCTGCGGACAAACAGGTGCCGACCGTTGAGGGTCGCTCCCGGTCGGTCAGCAGCCGCGTTGGGATAAATCCACTGGCGGCTTTGAATGTTTTGCGCCAGCGAACATATCAAGGGGTCAGCGCCATTGATAATGGCGATGTCGTCAGGCCGCTGATTTTCAAAAAGCCGCATTTTTGATGCCGCGTAAGCTTTAAAATCCGGATAGCGGTCCAGGTGATCGGCCGTAATATTGAGCAGAACACCCACCGCGGGCCTGAAAGTCTGAATCGTGTCCAGCTGAAAGCTGCTGATTTCCGCCACCACGATCCGGGCGGTTTGCGGCCCACCGGCATAGCTGATCAAGGGCCTGCCGATGTTGCCGCCCACAAACACATCCAGGCCCGATTCTGCGAGCATGCGTCCCACCAGTTCGGTGGTGGTGGTCTTGCCGTTGGTCCCGGTGACGGCCACGATGGGCTGGTGGATAAACTGGCAGGCCAGTTCGATTTCTCCTATCACCGGTATCCCCTGGCCTTGCGCCTGCTGAACCGCTGCGATGGTGTGGGCAACTCCCGGGCTGATGACAATCAGCTGGGCCTCCAAAAAAGTGGACAGGCGGTGCCCGCCGAGTTCCAGGAACACCCCCATTTCCCGCAGTGTCTGCACCGACGGTCCCAGTTGACTTTCCGCGGCCGCATCGCTGACGATCACTTCAGCGCCCCTTTTTTTAAGAAAGCGTGCAACGGCCGCACCGGTTTTGCCGAGACCGACGACGACAACTTTTTTTTCAGCAAGCTCCATGCAGCGCCTCTGTATGATCGGGTCCAATCTGGCCGCCCCGCCTTTCCTGGCAGGAGGGCAGGGCCTGGGCAAAAGACGGGACGGCCAGGACTTGGCGTAAGCCGTTTAATGGTTCAATTTCCTGTGTAATGAATCGCCAACTCATATGATAATGCTTTAAAATTATACCTTAACCCTGGACCTTGGACCTTGAACCCTGTACCTATGCAACTATCTGAGTTTCAGCGTACTCATGGCCAGCAGGGCCAGCGCAATGGCAATGATCCAGAAACGAACGATGACCTTCGGCTCCGGCCAGCCCTTCAATTCAAAATGGTGATGCAGGGGCGCCATTTTGAATATCCGTCTGCCGTCCGTCATTTTAAAAAAGCTTACCTGGAAGATCACCGAAAGGGCTTCGATCACAAACAGGCCGCCGACGAGCAGCAGCAGGATTTCCTGTTTGGTGATCACCGCCACGGTTCCCAATGCGGCTCCCAGCGACAGTGAGCCGACATCCCCCATGAAAATTTGGGCCGGATAGGCATTGAACCATAGAAAGCCCAGCCCGGCACCGGCCATGGCCCCGCAAAAGACGGCGACCTCCCCGCTGCCGGCCACGTAATTGATCTGCAGGTAATTGGCGATTTTGACGTGGCCGGCGACGTAGGCAAAAATCATATAGGTCGCCGCGGCAATGATCACCGGGCCAATGGCAAGTCCATCCAGACCATCGGTCAGGTTGACCGCATTGGAAGTGCCCACAACCACCAGGACCGTAAAAACCACATATCCCCACCCCAGATCCGGGGTCACCTTTTTAAACAGCGGAATGGCCACGCGGGTCGAAAAATCCGGGCTGACATAGAGCAAAAGGCCGATGCCCGCAGAAAGTATCAATTGCAGCAGCAGCTTTTTCCGCACCGACAACCCCTTGCTGCGCTTTTTGACCTGCATCAGGTAGTCATCGAAAAAACCGATCAAGGCATAGCCGATCAACGCGCCCAGCGCGATCCAAACAAAGCCGTTGGTCAAATCGCTCCACATCAGTGTTGAAACGGTGATGGCCAACACGATGAGCACACCGCCCATGGTCGGCGTGCCCGCCTTGTCGAAATGGGTTTTGGGGCCGTCGTCGCGGATGTACTGTCTGACCTGCATTTGCGCCAGCTTGTTGATCATCCAAGGGCCCAGAAAAAAACAGATGAAAAAGGCCGTCAGTGCGGCATAGATGGTTCTGAACGTAATGTAGCGAAACACGTTCAGGGCCGACAGGGCTGTGTGCAGCGGGTATAGCAGGTGATACAGCATAATATTTTAGCCCGTTTATGGTTTTACTTAGTTCGTGTGCGGTTGTCTGTTTAGTTTATGGCGAAGCACCAATACACAAGCACCAAATTCCAGATAAATAACAAATTCGCAATTTCAATGACCGAAGCCCGGCGACCCGTATTCAATAACGCGCTATGTTTTGAGCCCTTCCACAACTTTTTCCATCCTCATTCCCCGTGATCCTTTGACCAGTACCCAGTCACCGGGCCGGAGTTGATGGCGCAAGTCGGCGATAATCTGCTCCTGGGTGCCGGTGACCGCATCGGCTCCCGGCATGCCTTGCGCGCGGGCGCCGGAGACGACCGCCTCGGCAAACTCGCCACAGGCCCACAGCTTGCGGATTCCCGCACGGGCGGCTTCAGCACCGATCTGCCGGTGCAGGGATTCGGCATGCTCTCCCAGTTCAAGCATGTCGCCGGCCACAAAAATGGTCCGCTTGCCGGCCGCCATGGCCTTCAGGGTGGTGATAGCGGCTTTCATTGAATCCGGATTGGCATTGTAGGTATCATTGATAACGGTAATGCCGTTGGCCAGGTGCACCAGGTTCATCCGGTTTGAAACCGGTCTGAAATCTTCCAGACCGGCCTTGATGGCCGCCGCCGGGATCCCCAGCAAGTGCCCCACCGCGGCGGCGGCCAGGGCATTGGCGACCATAAAGCGGCCCGGCGAATTGAGCCGCACCGCCACGCTTTCACCGGCCCCGGACAGGACAAAGGTGATGCCGCCGTCGGTTTCGCTCACATCTGCAGCGCGGATCGCCGCCCGGGAAGACAGACCGAAAAGGAGCACTTCGCGGTCTGTTTCCTGGGCCAGCTGCATGAGCCTCGGATCATCCGCATTGAGAGCGGCTTTGCCATCATGACCGAGGGCTTTGAGCAAATCTCCCTTTTCACGCTGGACTCCTTCCAGGGATCCCAGTTTTTCCAGGTGGGCCGGGCCGATGTTGGTGATCACGGCGATGTCCGGTGCACAGATGGCCGCCAGCCGGGCGATTTCCCCGGGGCTGTTGGTCCCCAGTTCCAGCACCGCCCACTGGTGGGCGGGGGTGAGCCTGAGCAGCGTCAGGGGCAGGCCGATCTGGTTGTTGAAGTTGCCCACCGGCACCAGCGTATTGAATTGCCGGGCCAGCACGCAGGCGGTCATCTGGCGGGTGGTGGTTTTGCCGTTGGATCCGGTGATGGCCACCACGCGCGCCGGGGTGCGGCGGCGGTTGAAGGCCGCCAGGTCTCCCAGGGCCCGGGTGGTATCATCCACCGCGATACAGGTAATAGCGGCTGTCTGCCATTGTGCCAGGGGAAGCAGGGCGACCTTTTCGCGGTTGACCACCAGGCCGCGGACGCCCTGCTCGATCACGTTTGATGCAAAGCTGTGCCCGTCGTGAACATCCCCGACGATGGCCACAAACAGGTCGTTGGATGAAATTGTGCGTGAATCGATGCCGATCCCCGCAAATTCGCGGTTCCCGTCGCCCGCCAGCAGTTTTCCCCCGGTGGCCTCGATAACCTGCGCCGTGCTCCAGGCTATGGGACGGTCGTTTTGCATGACTTCAGTTCTTCTCCAGTTGATGGAGCACTTTTCGCGCCTCCTGCCGGTCGTCAAAGTCGATGGTGGTCTGGCCGATGATCTGGTAGGTTTCATGCCCCTTGCCGGCAATTAAAACCACATCCTGCGGACGCGACAGACGGATTCCCAGTTCAATGGCCTGCCGGCGGTCGGCTTCGACCACAAAGCCCTTTTTTTCAAAACCACCGTTGACATGCCGGGACGAACACTGAACCGCGCCACTGCGGCGGATGCCGGCAAGAATCTGGTCAATGATCGCCTGCGGGTTTTCAGTGCGTGGATTGTCCGAGGTGATGATCGTAAGATCGCACAGGCGGCCGGCGATGTGCCCCATCAGGGGCCGCTTGGCCTGGTCGCGGTCGCCGCCGCAGCCGAAAATGCAGATGACCCGGGCCGGGGCGATTTTTTTCAATGCCAGGATCGCATTTTCCAGGGCATCCGGTGTATGGGCGTAGTCCACGAAAACATAGCGGCCGCTGTCGCTGTGAATGCGTTCCAGCCGGCCCGGAATGCCCGGCAACGCCTGGACGCCTTTTTTTATGACCTCCGGTGCAATGTGCAGGGTGGACGCCACCCCGGCGGCACTGAGAATATTGTCCACATTGTGTTTCCCCACGAGGGGAGTTTTGAAATCAAAACTCCCCCCGGGGGTGGATACCCTCCCAAAGGTGCCCATTGCATCGCAGCGGAAGGTTTCAGCCGTTATGTGCGCATCGGTGGCCGATCCGGTCTTTGTCACGGGTATTGTCAGCACGCGGGCCAGTTCCCTGCCCCTGGCATCGTCGCAGTTGATGATCGCCACCGCGTGTTGCTTTTTGGGACCCTGCTGCAGGTACTCGGTAAACAGCCGTTTTTTGCTGGCCCAGTAGTTTTCCATATCGCCATGAAAATCCAGGTGATCCTGGCTCAAGTTGGTAAAAACAGCGGCATCAAACCAGCAGTCCCTGATCCGGTGAAGGTCCATGGCATGGGAAGAGGCTTCCATGACCACGTGGGTGACCCCGTCGTGCAGCATTTCAGCAAGGATTTGCTGCAGATCCGCAGACTCCGGTGTCGTCATGGGGTTGCTGAACGTTTTGCCGGCATAGCGATAATTGATGGTGCTGATAACACCGACCTTCAGACCGGAGGCCGCCAGGATGCTTTCAATCAGATAAGCCACAGTGGTTTTTCCGTTGGTTCCGGTGATGCCGATCAGGGTTAACTGCTTTGACGGATATCCATAAAAGCAGGTCGCCAGATCGGCCAGAGCGATGCGGGTATCCGACACCTGAACCACTACCGTTTGGGTGTCCGCAGTCGAAGCTAAGCTGCCGACGGGCCGTTGAACCACCACCGCCGCGGCCCCATTTGCCAGGGCCCGGTCGATGTAGTCATGGCCATCGGCCGCATGCCCCTTGATGGCAACGAACAAACCGCCCGGCAGCACCTCCTGGGCCCGGTAATGGATCGATCCGATCTCCGGGTCCTGCGGCAGTGCGGGCGAACCACAGCTTTGACAGTGTGCATCGGATGCCCGGTCCTGTGTGCCGATCACCGTGATCGGTTCGATCGTTTTGAGCAGGGTTGAAAGCTTCACCCTTTGGCCCCGTTGCCCAGTGCAACCCGGAGTTTGGCCCCACCGCCGTCAGGCGGTACGTCCAGGTAGGTCAAGGTTTGCTGGGCGATTTTTTTAAATGCCGGTGCGGCCACAATGCCGCCGTAATACTCACCTTGGGGTTCGTCCACGACCACCAGCACCGCAATCTGCGGATTGTCGGCCGGAGCGAATCCGATAAAAGAGGCGATGTGTTTGGTTTTGGAATAACGGCCGTTTGCGTCGAATTTCCTGGCGGTGCCGGTTTTGCCGCTAACCGAATATCCGTCAAGGGCAGCATTGACCCCGGTGCCCCCCTTGGTAATGACCGTTTTCATGATATTTCTGGCCGTGCGCGCGGTGCGCACCGAAACAACGCGGCGAACCTGCTGTGGCTTAAAGCGGTTCAGGATGCGACCGTTGCGATCGGTGATTGCTTCGACGATGTAAGGCTTCATCAGGATGCCGTCATTGGCAATGGCCGACATGGCGGTGATCAGCTGGATGGCTGAAACCGATATGCCGTGGCCGAAAGAAATGGCCCCGGTGTCGATGTTGGACCATGAAGTATAATCGGCCAGGCTGCCGGAGGTTTCCCCCGGGCAGTCGATGCCGGTTTTAACGCCAAAGCCGAAATCGCGCAAGGTCCTGTAAAGTTGGCGGGCGCCGAGTTTTTCAATAATTTTGACCGCTCCGATATTGCTCGAATATTTGACGATCTGCTGCAGCGACAGCCAGCCGTACTTATGGGAATCGTGGACGACATTCCTGCCGATACGATAGGCGCCGTTTTCACAGAAAAAGATTGTGCCGGGGGTGATATCGCCATATTCCAGGGCGGCGGCGGCGGCAAATATTTTCATGGTCGATCCCGGTTCGAAGGAGTCGGTGATGGCCCGGTTGCGCCACATGGATTTGGCATAGTCCCGATAGGCATTCGGGTTGAACCCCGGATAATGCGCAATGGCCATTACGGCGCCGGTCTGCGGCTGCATAACGATGGCCAGCGCCGAGCGCGCCGAATACTTATCTGCCGTTTCCTTCAAGGCGGTTTCAGCGATATACTGGATCGTGGCGTCAATGGTCAGGACCAGGTTGCGGCCGCTGCCGGCGGCCGCTGCCGGGTGCTCGGCCTGGAAGCCTTTGCCCAGGGCATCTTTGAATACCGTGAAATTGCGGCCGGCCCCCTGCAGCAGGCGGTCATAGTAAAATTCAAGGCCCTCCAGCCCCTTGCCGTCCAGTCCCGTAAAACCCAGGGCCTGGGCCGCCAGGGTGGTGCTGGGGTAAAAGCGGTTGAATTCGGTGACAAAGTCAATGCCGGCAAGGTTGAGGCCGCGAACCGCCCGGGACTGCCTGGCCGTGGCCTGCCGCTTGATCCAGACAAATGATTTTTTGGATGTCAGTTTTTTGCGGATCGGTGCGGCTTTCATTTTAAGGGCTTTGGCCAGCGCCCGGGCGGTGGCCCGCACGTCTTTGACCTGGCCGGGATAGGCCGCCACCGAGGTGACATTGGTGCTGACGGCCAGCTCGCGCATGTTGCGGTCATAAATGACGCCGCGCCGGCCCATGGCGGTGACCGACTTTGCATACTGCTCGGATGCTTTCTGGGACAGCCAGGGACCGCGATAAATCTGCAGCTGGACGGCCCTGGCGCCGATAACCCCAAACAGGACCAGGAAGAAAAGACCGACCAGCAAAATTCGCAGTTTGACGTATTTGGTTTCCATGTCGTTACAGAGCTTTATGGCAGTAAAAGAATTTGCTCGGCGTTGGGCGTAATCAGACCCAACTGCTCCTCGGCGATTTTTGCAATCCGCCGGGGGGACCTCAGCCGGGCAAGCTCGATTTTCAATTTTTCCTGCCTGGCGGTCAGACGCTGCATGTCAGCGCGCGCTTCGGTGATTTCATACCCGATGCGCACGGATTGCACCCGACACCAGGTGTAAAACAGCAACTCGCCGATAAAAAGGAACATCACCAGCAAGTACATCGCAATGACTTTCGGGTTGCGCGGTTTGCGTTTTTTTTTGGCTTTCATAAGCGCTACAATTTTTCCGCCGCCCGCAGCCGCGTGCTGCGCGCCATGGGGTTGGCAGCGACTTCTTCGCGGCCCGGGCGCACCACCTTTTTCGTCAGCAGGCGCACCGTCGGCTTGCGTCCGCAGACACACTCGGGAAATTGCGGTGGGCAGGTGCATCCTTTTTCCAGGGCTTTGAGCCGCTGTTTGACAATGCGATCTTCCAGGGAATGAAACGACAGCACGCACAGCCGGCCGCCTGAGTTCAGCAGGTCCACGGCATGTTCCATAAAGGTTTTGAGTCGCTCCAGTTCCCGGTTGACAGCGATGCGCAATGCCATGAACACCCGGGTGGCCGGATGAATTTTTTGTTTCGCCGCCGCCGCTGCCGGAATCGAATCAATGACAATTTGAGCCAGCTGTTTGCTGGTGCGAATTTTTTCACGTTGCCTGAATTTTACAATGCCGCGCGCGATTTGCTTTGCCCGGCGCTCTTGCCCATAGTCGGAAAAAAGTTTTTGAAGTTGCTGGGCCGTCAAATTATTGACCAGATCGGCGGCCGTCTCAGAGCTGCGGGTGTCCATGCGCATGTCCAGCGGTTCATCGGTCTGGAAACTGAATCCCCGGCCGCTGTCTTTGAGCTGGTGCAGCGACACTCCAAGGTCCAGCAGAATGCCGTCGGCGGCCTGGATGTTCAGTTGGGTCAGAAATTCAGGCAGCCGGATAAAATTTCCATGAAAGAGGTGGACCTTGATGTCATCGTCGCGCAGCACGGTTTTTGCGTTGATGATCGCGTCAAGGTCCTGATCGATGCCGAGGAACACCCCCCCCGGGGTGATCTTTTCGCAGATGGCCCGCGCGTGGCCGCAGCCGCCCAGCGTGCAGTCCACGCAGATTTTGCCGGGCCGGCAGTCCAGGTAAAAGAGCACCTCGTTTAACATGGCGGGGATATGCCGATATGACATCAAGTCAGATTCCTAACCTGGCGATTTCGTTTCTGACCTCCTCCTTTTTCATGTCCTCTTCCAGGTTCAAATTTTCATCATCCCAGTTTTCCCGCGACCAGACTTCAAAATGATCCAGCACCCCCACCAGCACGATTTCCTTTTCCAGACCGGCGTACTGCCGCAGGCTCGGCGGGATGAGGATGCGATCCTGCTTGTCGCAGCTGCACTCGAAGGCTCCCCCGATAAACACCCGCCGGAAGCGGCGCATGGTTTCGCTTTTTTCGGCCATGGCCAGGATTCTGGCTTCTATTTTGCGCCATTCATTAAAAGGAAATCCCACCAGGCAGCTGTCCATGCGCGAGATCATCACCCCGTCGGCCCCGTCAGCCTTGATGACATCCCGGAACCGGGCCGGTATGATGATACGCCCTTTGGCGTCAATGGTATGAAAGGAGCTTCCGCGAAACATAATCAACAATTATCCACTTTTATCCACTTTACTCCCCATTAAATTACAGATTCCTGAAAGTGTCAAGGGAAAAAATAAAAAAGTTTTCAGTTTTTAAAATAATTCTCAGCTGTTAAATGATTTAATACCAGGGGCGGACCGCAGGGGCAAAGTGGAGGAAGAGAACGGGAATGTTACGGGCTCCGAGGTCGATTTGATTCAGGATGATCCCTCGGACAATAAACACCTGGCATGGGTCCTGGAATGTGAAGTGGATTTCATTGTTTCAGGCGACTATCATTTGTCGGGCCTTGAACAATTTGAGGAAATTAAAATTGTCACGGTAATAACATTTTTAGAAAATTGGCACAAACACATCTAAGCGGTAAAACCAGATGCCAGGCGCTGTGACCTGCAGGGAAAAAGTGCAATCAGTGTCAAAAAGTGTGGACGTTTGTCAGGTTCGCTGCAAAGTGTCAATTTTATGTCGGTAGTCCCTGTTTTTTTATCCCTTTCTGTTTAGCAGTGTTAAAATATATACTTTCCCTTGAATTCTATACTAACATACTAATATTACATTAAAAACAATTATTTAATTTCTTTCCTCTTCGCTAATATCATTTCTATTAGCTCCATCTATTTTTCAGGGCAAGAACTTTGCATTTCGTTCCGGTGGCATACCTGTTTGAGCCTGCAGCAGTTAAGCTGCGACACCTGGAAGGACTGCAGGTTGCGACGATCTCTGATCCGTAAAGATTAATTAAATTTCAGCCAAAATTTCAATGTGTTACAGGAAAGGATATTTTACACCAGTCTGTCCAAGGGCATTTCTTGGCATCAAAGAGGCTCTTCTACCCGATAGGCATGCAATTTGCAATGATTTCTGTAATTTGTGTTCGAATCAACTGCTCACCAGGCACGAATCCCTGGTTTTCAGCTAACTCTGAAAACAAATCCGATTTTATTTTGCGCCACAAGGGTGGGTCAGTTTGAGAATCACGAATCAGCGCAACAAGTATAATATTCCAATATAAACAGTATGTTATGAATTATTTTGCAATGTAATTGACCGGGCGGAGCTGTATTTTTAGCCAGGCTTTCTGTCTGTTAAGCTGTAAATTAAGTGCCGAGCTTTAAAGTAACTTCATTTCAAATATAAAAAATTTAAATTTTCGGGATTATTACCCGGCAGATGCTACATGAAAATCGGCCTATGAATCCAGGTCTATCGGGAGTTAATGCAAACAATTTGCATGTTGCGGAATCAATAAATTTGGGTGCTAAAACTGCACGGGCGGGAAGATGGCTGCTTGCCGTTCAATTGGTCAGCAAAATGGCTGGTCTAATTCAGCGCGTTATTCTGGCTCGTCTGATCGCACCGCACGATTTTGGGCTTATGGGAATTGCGCTATTGATGATTGGTGGGTTTGAAGCCTTTTCCACTCCGGATTTAGGTTCCAGTTTAATTCAAAAAAGGGGAGACATTCAGGATTATTTGAATACGTTTTGGACATGCCACATTATCCGTGCCGCAGTCATTTCTATAATTTTAATAACATGTGCCCCATTTCTGGCAAATATCTTTAGATCACCGGATTCGGTTAATGTTATTCGATTTGTCTCATTGGGCATTATTTTTCGTGCCGCAATAAATCCGGGCATGTTGCAATTTCAAAAAGACATCGAACTTAGACCACGATTCATTATGATTTCTTCTGCCTCTATCGCTGGCGCTGCTATTTCAATAATATATGCAGTTATCTGGGAAAATGTTTGGGCCTTGGTGATCGGGGTTTTATTTAGTGCATTGGTTAGCTGTCTATCATCATATGCTTTACACCCCTTTCGTCCAAAATTAGAGCTTTCCGTCGATAAAATGATTGAAATGTTCAAATTTGGCGGATGGCTTTGGCTCGCTGGAATTTTAACTTTTCTTGTACTCCAAGGAGACGATCTTTTTGTTTCCCGATTACTTGGTACTACTATGTTGGGTTACTACCAAATGGCATTTTGGGTGGCAAATCTCCCAGCAACACAACTTGCATACGTTTTGAATCAGGTCAGCTTTCCGGCATATTCTAAATTGCAGACTGATAAGGTCCGTTTGACTGAAGGATTTTTGAAAACCCTACAAGGCACTGTAATAATAATCATCCTGTACACCTTAATCCTTTTCATGCTAGCTGAGCCGATAACTGTTTTTGTTTTGGGCCCTCAATGGAAACCGATGGTGCCTGCGCTTAAGATTTTAAGTTTTGCAGGATTTTTGAGATGTATCTCCGCGACTCTGGGTCCAGTTCTATTGGCGCTAGGTAAACCGAAATTAATTACAATCGGTCAAATTATCAGGTTACTAGTGCTCATAGTCACACTAATAGGATTTACGGTGAGGTGGGGACTTCAGGGAGCTTCACTATCAGTCGTCCTGTCTCTATTTATTTCGGGTGTGTTCATTGGAATCATGACGGTTCGAGAGTTGAATCTAAAAATTATTCCATTTATGAAAAAAATGCTTCCGTCATGTATTGGGGGTTTGGCATTAACAGTGACATTAATAGGCCTCCAATCCAAAATGATCGTCACTTACACTCCTTACTTGTTTTTTAGGATAGGGATAAGCGGGATCGTTTATTTAGTTGTTGTGTTGATCTGCGATTTGGTCTGGAGATGCGGGGCTTTTGAGGTCTTCGGGTATTTATTTCGAACGGAAAAAAACAGTCAGATGGTTAAGTAATCCGGATTTGCGGTAGTATCAGTTAGGTATTGTTTTACACGCAAACTCTTTTGTTACGGTTTCTTTAGCGGCTAAAATTATTATTAGGTATGTCTTTTCTGGTTCTCTTTTCAAGTTCTTGTTTGAGTCTTGTATTTATAATCTGTGCCCTCATTTTCCAGGATTGATTTCGAATATATTCATTCCGGTCCAGATAGTTAGCACTTATTTCATTGTTTATCGCACTTTTAATTTCTTTAACGAATTGTTCTATAGTATCTGCCGTTCGAATGTAGTTTCTTGCCTTACTCTTGACTCCATGGAGCCGGCCGACAACAGGTTTCCCGGAAGCAAGATAATCATATAGCTTTGTTGGACTGCCAGTATCAACGCCTTTACGATATGGCGCTATACAGACATCAAAGAAACGCATATAATTTGGTATTTCACTATATGGTTTATGGCCGATTACACGAATATTTGGCAGCGTCTTGAAAATCTCAGCTTTTTCAGAGTAACCACCAATTAACATTATAGTTGCTTTCGGAAAAGCTTTGGCGAGTAAAAGTGTCATTTCAAAATCGAAATAATCGCCGATATGCCCAACCCATCCTAAAACAGGAGGTTTTAAATTTTGGCATTCTTGCGGAATATCTTTTTTAAGCCACGTTTCAGCAGCGAAGTGTTCAGGGATGGTTGCATTTGGCACCAAATAAATATTCTGATTAAATCTTTTGGCTTCGTTGAAAAGACGTTCAGTTACCACAAAGACAATGTCAGCCCGGATGATCATTTTCTTTTGAGCGTTGCTATATTTTTTGCGAAAACCTTCAAAGAATTTTGGCTGAAAGCGTGTCCAATCCTCTGTCCAATCAACTACTTTTAGCCAGGGGGCTTTTCGATTTCGGAATAGAATACTGTCCCAGGGGCTATAAATCCACAGCACTTCCGGCAGGGAGTTCTTAAAAAAAGCTCTTGTGGTTTGAAGGATGCTTCTGAATCTCAGCTGCCGTCCAACGATTCGCAAAGATGAATATCGTTCAAAAGGAAGACGGTAAGAAGAACAAACCTGAAGATTTTCAGGAGGAACAAGAAACGAATTCAAATTTTTCTTATTAATAAATTTTGAACGTCGGAGATGCCATGCAATCCGCGGTGGCTCTGCGTAAATTACTCGACTATGAGAATCGTTTTTAGCGATTGCAAACATCAGTTGTTGTTTGCGTCCGCAACGGTCATCCCAGTCATCTTTTGAAAGACAGATTATATTCACTTCAAACCGCTAAATTAACTTATCTTAGTTATCCATGGCAGATCTTGTTGTTTTTATAACACAACTGTCTTTAATCTTCCATCCCAACAAGAACGTCGTTGGAGCGGAACAAACATACATTCCAAAACCTATCTTTACAAAAGAATGATTATCGTCATTCAATACTCGAAAAAATAAGTTTAGTTCTCTCTAAACCCTCCACCATAGGTGGAGGGTTTAGAGAGGTTATGCCGATTCGGGGAAAAATAATGTCAAATAGGTTCTTCCTCGAGGAAAGTCCCAAAAGGGGCAAGGAGGAAGAACCAATTCATGATTGACAAAGTATATCGCATGTTCGGTAAGAATGCAAATACCATGTGTTTTTTGTACCCAAATACCGCAAAAAGAGATTATATGGCAAAGTTAAAAAGCGAGTGGGGATATCCGAATGCCGGAGCAGATCCACATGTGCTTGAGCGTTCCTCCGAAATCCAGCACCGCTTTTGTGATTGGTTTTTTGAAAGGCAAAAGTGCGGTGAGAATCAATTGCGAGATTCTCCAATACAAGCGAGTCACTGGAAGGCACTTTTGGACTCGAGGGTACTGTGTCCGTGCGGTTGGGCTGGATGAATCGGTGATCAAAAAGCAAATCCGAGACCAGGAAAAAGCAGAAAAACAGCAGTTGGAACTGGATCTGAACATTTGATAGAATCAGTCCCTATGGGGTTTTCCCAACCTAGCCCCTCTCTGGGCAGCTTCCTGATGCCACCCTCTATGCGGGTGGAGATTCACTTTATTTGGAAGGAAACAGCCGTATGAAGCGCCATCGGATATTGATTCTTGCACCCGATTTGCCTTATCCCATAAGAGCAGGTGGGCACATGCGGATGGGATCGATAATTCAGGCGCTGAGCAAGATGTCGGATATCCATATCGCCTGTGTTGCATCTGAAGTTATGAGGGAAACCTATGATTGGGTCGCGGGCTTTGGGGGTACGATTGCGCACATTTCTCCCCAACCTTTATCCGGAATGAAGCTGTGGTTGCAGCGGCTTAAGGCAATAACTTGGCGCTGTAATCTTGTACATAATGATATAGAAAACAGGTTTTTTAAAAGTCAATTTGAGAAGTTTGATCCAGATCTGGTCTGGCTGGAAACACCATACTTATTACGATATGCCATCGGTTGGCACAATCAAGTTCCGATCGTAGTTGACTTTTGGGGGACTTCCGAAGGTCAGGAACGGGATTATCAGCATGCACAAGGATTTTACAAACTTTGGCAATGGCTGCGCTGGCAGACGTATAAGGGCGCAGAATTGAAATATAGTTCTTTGGTCAAGGATATTGTAACCGTATCGGAGCTGGATGCCCGACACTTCAAAAAAATTACACCTGGCAGCAGGATATGGCCTATCCCCATCGGAATACTCAATTATCCATCTGTTCAGACGATAACCGGTGGTGCGATAGATCCTGATCTCCTCATTTTCACCGGCGATATGTCTTTTTCTCCGAACGTGGATGCCGTCGTTTACTTTGTACACGCCATCTTACCCAAAATACGGACATTGCACCCGAATGTTCGCATGATGGTGGCCGGGCATAATCCAACTCCGGAGATTTTGGCATTTTCAAAATTGCCGAACGTTGAAGTTACCGGACCTTTACCAGATCTTTCCGTAGCGATAGCAAAAGCGACTGTCTATGTCCTGCCCATGCGACTGGGATCTGGGTTTCGTACAAAACTGCTTGAGGTTTTCCCTTTGAGCAAACCAATTGTAACAACCTCTGTAGGTGCGGAAGGGTTGGAGCTGATAAACAATGAAAATTGTCTTATTGCCGATGACGCCGAAAGCTTTGCGCAAGCGTGTATTCGCCTTCTCCAGGATGCTAACGAAGCCAAGCGTCTCGGGCATAATACCAAACGATTGGCAACTGAGGTTTACACGCAAGAAAAGGTTACACAGTTAGTGAAAACTGTGATTTCTACAGCCATAAATGACAAAATTGCTTCTGAATTCAACTAATAGCTTGGTATGCCCGCTATGCGGGAATCCAAATTCCGGGAAGTTTATCGCTACTAAGGATTATAACTGGGGCATTCCTGGGGCATTTATTTATTTAAGATGCACGGATTGTGGCCTGGTATTTCAGAATGCCAAATGTCCCGATAAAAACTTTTCCCAACTATATCCGCAATTCTATGGTGCTCACTCAAATGGTTCAGCAAAGGATTTTGACGGCAATATTAATACGCATGCCAATGCTGTCCGCGCTAGAACTTTAGAGGTATTTTTAGCTTCCGGAGCACTTTTTGATGTTGGGTGTGGTAGCGGCTTTTTTCTCGAATTTATGAGAAGACGCGGTTGGGAAGTTTCGGGCTTAGAGCCGGCCAAAGAACATGTCGTCTTTGCAAAGGAGCAGCTAGGGCTGGATAACGTCGTACAAGGCTTATGGCCCCTAATGGATGGCAATATTAAAAAAGTGAATGCTGTGAGTTTTTTGCATGTTATTGAGCATCTGAATCATCCGGTGGAGAATCTCGCGGCAGCAAGAGATATTTTATTGCCTGGCGGGTTGCTTTTAATTGAAACGCCCAACATTAAAAGCTGGCCTGCCCAAATATTCAGGTCGCGCTGGGTCACGCTTGACGCCCCGCGACATCTCAATTTATTTTCTCCTGATAATTTGAAGCATTCACTTGAGCAAGCCAATTTTGAAATACTTTATTTGGATACCTACTCTCCGTCAACGATTGAATATACAGAGAGCATTCGATATGCATTGCAGGATTTGGGGCTTTTGCACCGTTTCGATCCAATTCAAAATATGGTAAAAGCAAAAACTTTCAAGAATAAAGCCTTCGATCATGCGATATGTAAGCCTGCCGAAACCATAAAGTCAATCTTACATCATTGTGAACGTTTTTTCTTTAAGTGCATCAACGCCATGGCCGATCGATTGGGTTGTGGTTGCAATTTGGTGGTTGTGGCTAAAAAATGTTAAGATTTTAAGGAAAATCGGAATGCGAACGCTTACAATTGATGCGCTTCCATTTCTGGGGCAGGGCGGCATCAGCAATTACAATCGACCTCTGTTCGAAGAGCTTATTGTTCAGGCCTCATCGGATTGGCAAATTGAACTTATCTTTCGTTTAGGCTTTCTTTGGTCTCGCAAGCAGCTTTATGAAAAATACAGAAAACGATTCAACAGCAGCAATGTATTGATTCGGAAAAGCGGTCTGCCGGATAGATGGCTGATTAAGCGATGGGAGAAAAAATTTCAGTCAAAAGGCAACAGAGATGGAAATAATAACAATGTGTTTCTTGCGACAACGGAGCTTGTCCCCCGGTGCCAAAATGCACAAGTCGGATGGATCGTATACGATGTCACGCCGCTAATCTTACCACAATTTTTTAAAATAAACCCCTGCGATTATTATAAGGAAATGAAAAAAAGATTGGACAGAACAGATTTCATTATAGCAATTTCCAAAACAACAAAAAGGGACATAGTTGAAAAATTTAATTACCCAGAAAGCAACATTACGGTGATCTATCCCGGTGCTCCTTATTCTTGCGAAAGAGAATCCAAAGTTTGTTTAAAATCTGAAAGACCCTATATTTGTTACATGGGAGCTTTAGCAAAAAATAAGAATGTGGATGGTATGCTGCGAATATTTGCCCGTTGCGTTCATGAGCACAAAATTGATTATGATATGGTTCTAATTGGCAAAGATTTTTATGGAAAGACTTTTTGGAATCAGCTTTTGAAGGATTTGAAGATTGAAGACCGAGTGCACATCAATGGCTGGGTGGCGGAAGAAGAACGCGACGTCATTTTAACAGATGCAACCATGCTGTGGCATTTTTCATGGTACGAAGGGTTCGGCTTGCCCGTCTTGGAGGCCGCAGCAAAAGGCATCCCTGTGCTTTATACCAATCGTGGCGCAGTTCCTGAGATCTTGGACAATCCAGAGCAGGAGATAGATCCAACCAACGAAGATGAGACGGTAAACAAAGCTGTGGCAATCCTGACATCTGAAGATACTTTAGCAGAATTAGGGAAAACGAGTCTTTCAAGAGCAGCAAGATTTTCGTGGAATGATTCAGCAACTCACCTGCTTGAATGGATACAGGCCAGAACAGGTTCAACTTATATATAGAAAATACATTTTAGCATCTAAATGAAGGTAACGGAAACAAGCTGTCATTATTTAAGCCCAGCCTATAATTCAAAAGAGCGGTTTATCTCTTACTGGCACCAAATAAACGAAGTCTTACAATTGAACCCAAGAGATGTGCTTGAAATCGGTGTTGGGAGCGGATTTGTTTCAACGTTCTTAAAGAACGCCGGTGTTAGGATTGAAACTTTAGACATTGATGCCCAGCTTAACCCGGATATAGTGGGTACAGTTATGAATATGCCAGTCTTAAATGAATCCTTTCATTTGGTTATTTGTTATCAAGTGCTGGAACACCTTCCGTATAGTGAATTCAAAAAGGCATTAAGTGAAATATATCGAGTCTCACAGCAGTACGTTATTTTGTCACTCCCGGATATCAGTCCTGCCTACCGATGGCATTTAGAATTTCCTAAAATAAGGCCGGTAAAATGCCTAATTGCCAACCCTTTACGAAAATCAGTTGATCAAAAGTCCTGCGCTGATCATTTTTGGGAAATCGGATATAAAAATTATTCCCTTGAATTAATAGCGTCAGCTTTGGTTCGATCAGGATTCACATTAATCAATACGTATAGAATCTTTGATTGTTATAGGCAAAGAATATTCCTGCTTAATAAAAGACTCTGAGAAAAATGACGATCTATTGCCGAATAAGTAGCTTTGAAATTTCTCATTTTTTTCTCGATGTTAATGGCTATCCAAAATTAACAGTAAAATGAAATTTTTTTTAAAGTCTCCGCACCAAAGTATTTTAAACAAAATTAAAGATAAAGCTTATAGAACGCTGGAACTTGATCCATTTTCCAAACACAAGATTCGATCATTACCGAATTTGGAAAGAATTGGTACGCAATACGGCGGCTGGGTTGTCCCTACGGATTTGTTAGATCAAAAATCAGTGTGCTACTGTGCAGGCGTGGGCGAAGATATCTCTTTTGATATGGGTTTGCTTAAACGGTTTAACTGCCGGGTATATGCGTTTGATCCAACGCCAAGGGCTATAGAATATGTAAAAAATAAAGTACAAGGCAATCCGAATTATACATTTTATGATATTGGATTGTGGGATAAAAATGAAAAACTGAAATTTTACGCCCCAGCAGATAAGGATCATGTCTCACATTCCATTTTAAACCTTCAAAAATCAAAAAAGTATTTCGTGGGGAGATGCAAAAGCTTAAAAGAAATTATGGAAGAAAATAAGCACACAAAAATTGATTTATTAAAGCTGGATATAGAAGGGGCAGAGTATAAGGTGATCGAATCGATTATAGCCGATAAATTGGATATTGGCATAATTTGTGTTGAATATGATGAAGCGCATCACCCCTTGGATAAAAGATATGGAGCTCGCATTAAAAAATCTTTAAAAAGTTTATTAAGCCTTAATTACATGATAGTTCATGTAGAAGGCAACTGTAATTACACGCTGGTTTACAATTGAGGGAAGATTTCTTTGCTTACTTGCAGAATCCACAAATTGAAGCACCAGAACATTCAAACAATGGATATAAAACAGGGGTACTTGACAGTTGCCACAAATTCCGAAGCGTTTTTGAAATATGCTATTAATTTACGATTGTCCTGCTATTTAAATGACCCGCAACGGCCGTTTTGTCTAGTTACCGATGAAGTCCTAATGAACACGCTGCTTGAAAAGAAGCATAGCCATTATTTTGACCATATAAAAATTTGCGATAATGACAGTATCGCCTGGGAAACAAAATTCGATCTTTTTAAAATGTCTCCGTTTGAAGAGACCATGTATATTGATGCCGACTCACTCATGATAAAAAATCCCGAACCTGCCTGGACACAATTGAGGGAAAGGCGATTTGCGGTCCAGGGACCAAAACATTTTGAAGGGCAATGGTACGGAAGGACCCAACAGGATATTATGGAGTTAATGGACATCGATTACTTTCCTAAATTCAACGGTGGGTTTTTGTATTTCGATAAAAGCGAGTTGGCGCAGCAGGTTTTTGAAATATCCAAAAAATTATTTGATAAGGACTATGAGCGTTTGGGGTTCTGCCACAACAAGGGACTGAAAGCTGACGAACCCATTATCGGTATCGCTATGGCGCTGCTAAATATTGATCCTTTGCCGGATAGCGCAAATATAATGTTTACCATTCTGGGGATCGATTACTGGTTTGGCCGGATTGCAAAGTTGAGATTATCAGTTACCAAAAGCACCGTGCGCTTCAATAAATACGGAATATCCGTATCTCCTATAATTCTACACTGTTGTGCAGGATTAAGAGAATCATGGCGATACAAAATTGCGGCTGGGCAATTAAAAAGGTTGGTGAAGATGCCCAAAAAGCTCCATTGAAAAAGATTCCAATCACATCCGGGAAAGTTTCATGAAGGCCTTTGGTATAATATGTATTTCTAAAGAGGACTTTAACAGTCCGAGAAGAGCGCGCAAACAGCTGCTTTATGAAGCATTAGCAAGAAATATTAATGTAAAAGAAATTCTCTATGTCAGCGCGCACCGACACTGGTGGCAGACGTCTGCCAAAACAATATCTTTCGACCGGAAAATAAAGGTCGTGCAGGAGACTTTTTTACTCCCGGGTGAACGATTCGCAATGATTAGAGGCATCAACCGGTGGCATATATACAAAAAATTACGCCCCAAAATAATTAAAAATCATCCCTGGCATATCATTTTCTATAATCCCCTAGATGTCGCCCTGGCAGAAAAATTGCGCAGCTATGGGTCGGTTATTTTTGACTGGACCGAGGACTGGGCCAACTATTATCAAGACGAAAATTTTAAAAAACACCAGATAAAGGCCATCCAAAGAGCAGATAGAGTCATCGCGGTAACAGAGGGTTTAGTCAGCATCGCAAAGCAACTATGCGATGATCCCGGCAAAGTATTGTTTTTACCAAATGCCAGTGCCTGGCGGATGGCAGATAATCAAACGCCAATTAAAGATCAAAAAGAAGCGGTCTCCCCCCAAATCGGATTTATCGGCCACCTTGGTCCATGGATTGATATTGAGCTCATAGAACAACTGGCGCAGGCTGAACCGCAATGGAAATGGGTTATTATCGGGCGTGTTGGCAAAATCGAAAGAGATCGCCTCGCTGCTATCGGCAATATTAGTTTGCTAGGAGAGCGGCCATTCAAAGAATTGCAGGGTCTGGCGGCGCAATGCCGAATTCTTGTAGCTCCATACAGGAAAGGTTTTAGCGGCGATTCGACTAAGCTCTATGATTATCTTACTCTCAACCTTCCCATCGTGTGTTCAGACATCGAAACGGCCAGACGATTAGGGCCTTGTGTCAGAATTGCCACCGGGCTGGAGGGTTGGCTGCGTGCCATCAGAGAGGGGCTATCAGGGGGGGTGAGCACTCAAACCTCTAATCTGAATGAAGCCTGCGAGCATACCTGGATCAGGAGATCCGAGATCTTGGTTGAATGGCTGTCGAATAATAATCAATGTCAAAAAACCTAATCAAGAAATTCGTTGCGCAGGTTTCCTTCCAATCCAATTTTTCGCTTTTGCTGCCGTCAAATATTGCGATGGCGCCCACCAACCGGTGTAATTCAAAATGCCTGACATGTTCGCATTGGAAAACAATATCCTCGGAAAACGAATTGAATACCGATGCTTGGCAAACGATTATCGCGAAAATAAGGAAATGGTATGGGCCTTTTCACTTTACACTCTCCGGCGGGGAACCGCTGCTGCGCCATGATATCTGCGATCTAATTGCTTATGCCTCATCGATGGGATGTTATGCTTCCCTGATTACCAATGGATTACTTCTGACAGATCGGCGCATTATTTCTCTAATCAATGCAGGGTTAGCGCATTTGACGATTTCTTTGAATGGAAGCAAGGCTGATACCCATGATTTCACGCGCGGCGTCTCAGGCACATTTGCCAAGATACAAAGAGCTGTTTCTACGTTGCGGAATTTGAAGGAGAAATTGAGCGTATCCGTTGCCACAACGATCATGGGCTATAATTGTCATGAGTTGGTTGAACTGGTGCGGTGGGTGGCAGATCAAGAATTTTTAGGGATTAAATTCCAGACTCTCTTCTTCGAAACCGGCAATCGAGACTACCAGGAAAAATGGTACGATCAATCCGTTCTCTGGGACCCTGACCGCGGTTCATATTCAGAAGCCATTCAGGAGCTGATAGATCTCAAAAAAGAAGGAGCTCCGATTTTAAACAGTGCAACCCAATTAAAATATTTTATTCGATATTTTGAGAAACCTGATGAGTTAATCGATCTTGATTGCAAAATTGGGATCCATGGGTTTTTTGTCGAACCGAACGGAGATGCATATTTATGCTATCTTTTTGATCCAATTGGCAACCTTATTCACGAAGCCCCAGAAAAAATATGGAATTCAAAACAAGCAAAAAAGATACGCAAGCAGATTAAGCGCTGCCGTCTGAATTGCCGATTAAAGAATTGTAATTTTACCAATTGACCAACAAGCTAAATAAATCCGTCCTTTCTTTTTAAGACTAAAAGAGAGGCGTTTTAAAATGCTTATGTTCATCGAACCAGGAAACAAAACAATAAGATTGAAAGGGAAGGCTAAGCTTCCATGATGGGGCAGCGCATAAACATTCCTCTAGTAACAAAGCTGTATCGAAAATATCGCCTTGCGAGGTTGATAAAAAAACCAGCTGAAATATGCATTGAAACTACTAGCCGGTGCAATGTTGACTGTATCATGTGCCCCAGAAAAAAAATGCGTCGGCCGCAACAGTCGATGGATTTTGATTTGTTTAAAAAAATTATCGACGAATGCGTAGATATCGGAGTGGGGTGCGTAAAACCCCATAATTACGGAGAACCTCTACTGACGCAGTCATTTGATAAATATCTGTCTTATATCCGTTACAAAAGCAAGCAAATAAAAATACTGCTGGTTACCAACGGCACCTTGTTAAATAACAAAATGATAGATGTCATCCTCGAAGAAAAAGTTGATGAGATCGTCATTTCAATCGATGGTGCCACTAGGTCTACCTATGAGCATATTCGCAGGGGTGCGGATTATAAACGCGTTGTAGCCAACGTATTATCGCTCATCAGGAGGAAACATGAAAGGCAGGCGAATTTACCAAAAGTGGTCGTGAGTATGGTCAAAATCAATCAACCTGAGGCGGAGATAAAGGCTTTTCGAAAGCAGTGGGATGCAGTGGCCGATCAGATTGTCATTAATGAATACTCGACCCGTGGGGGCGTCCTCGGTAGTTTAGAAGACGGTTTCAGAAAAAAGCGAATACCTTGCTTCCGGTTGTGGAAACAAGCGGTCGTTTGCAGCAATGGGAAGGTAGCGTTATGCTGTTCCGACTGGGATTGCAGGATAGAACTTGGGGATTTAAATCAGCATTCTTTGCAAACCATATGGCAAAACTCAAAATTGGAAAAAATCAGGAATATGCACCTTGGCGGAAAGGCGCACCAGATCGCCATCTGCTCCCAATGTGATCCCGAAACCTGGGATCCTATGCCGCGCTGGTGGTTTTAAAGAATGGATTTATGCTTGTTGATAGAAACTATCCTCACATAAGGCCGCTAAAAGTGAGAACAGAGAACAAAGGGATCCTTTAAATAATTAGAAGTGTTATCGACATCAAGAAAAAAATATGCCACTCGCAGCAATAGAGATGGACGTCATCAATGGGGGAGTGACAACGGTCCAGATCTGGATCGGGAGATACAATCCTGCTTCGAATATGCAAAAAGCCCGACCTGGAAAATAGTCTATGAAAACACTCAACGTAATTTTGTTGATTTCAAAGATCTGCAGTCGATTGAACTATGAAGTGGGTTGGGCAAGGTTTCACTTTTGTTTTCTTTACTTGGTGTCAGGACAACTTTAGGAGAGGTTTGAAAATTTAATCAGATCTCTGATTTTACAAATTTGGTCAAATTTTT
>CAZGNV010000036.1:0-48044 GCA_964527835.1 uncultured Desulfosarcinaceae bacterium
TAGGGTCATCGATGTCCTGGCACTTTTGGGTCACCGATGTCTTGGCACTCATCACATACCGGTTGGAAGAAAATATCATGCGCCAGCCAATTCACACCTTCGATTCGCATGAATTCGTCGGCGAACCTTTAGCAATTATTGCTTGACTTCACATTATCGGCCTGTGTAAAAAACAGCATCCATAAAAAATGAATTGCACCCTTAAAATGAATGCTGGTTTGTAAGTCGACGGGGTGAAGTTCGTTTTTTATTCTTTTCCGCTGTTTCACCACCGCATGATCCGCTTCCGGCTGGAATCGGACATGCCCATCGGGGCTGTGCCCCTGAGATACAGCCAAAGGAGGAAGCAAGATGAAGAAAAAAGCAACACCAGCGACGGGCATGGACCGCCGTACATTTCTGAAGGTCACCGGCGCGGCGGGTCTGGGATTGACGGTTTCCACTTTCGGTGTTCCCACCCTGCTCCGAGCCGCACCCAAGCCGATTAAAATCGGATCCGTTCAGCCGGTCACCGGACCGCTGGCATTCATCGGCCAGGGCCAGCGCAAGGCCAACATGCTGGCCGTGGACTACATTAATTCCCAGGGGGGCATCAAGTCTCTGGGAGGTGCCAAGCTTGAACTTTTGCTGGGTGACAGCGAAAGCAAGGCCGAGGTGGGGCGGTCCGAGGCCGATCGACTGATTAAGGAAGGTGCGGTAGCGTTGATCGGACCTTTTCAAAGCGGTGTGGCCATGGCGATTGCCACTCTGTGCGAACAGCGCCAGGTTCCCTTTGTCATGGATGTCGCGGCCAATGACGCCATTACCAAGAAAGGCTATACCTACACATTTCGAATTTTTGTCCGCGGCAGTTCGTTTGCAAAATCGGCGGTGCACTACATCAAACAGATTACCGAGGAGACGCATACGGCGCCCAAACGGGCCGTGCTGACCAACACCGGCGATCCTTTTGGCAAGGCCCAGAGCGGCGGTTTTCTAAAGGCCCTGAAAAAGTCCGGGCTGCCCATCGAGATAGTGGAACATATTGTATATCCCTTGGGCATCCAGGATCTTTCGGCTGAAGTCGCCAAAATTAAAGCCGCCAAACCGGATCTGCTTTTTCCGGTTTCCCGTCCGGGCGATTCGGCTTTGATGACCCGCGAACTTTACAAGCAACGGGTGGAACTGATGGGCATCATCAGCCCCGGATCCCCGGGATGGTACGAACCCAAGGTCATTCGGGACATGGGCAAACTGATCTATTACGTGCTGGACACCGCTCCCTGGACCAACCCTGAAAGCCCGGTCTACAAGCGGGCCAGTAAAAACCTGCTCGCTAAATACGATCTGACCATGGATCTGGCTTCCGGCTGCGCCTATACTGGCATGCTGGTCATCGGCGATGCCTTGCAGCGCGCCGGTTCCACCGAGCCGGAGGCGATCGTTGCCGCCTTGCA
This sequence comes from uncultured Desulfosarcinaceae bacterium, assembly GCA_964527835.1. Classification (GTDB taxonomy): domain Bacteria; phylum Desulfobacterota; class Desulfobacteria; order Desulfobacterales; family JAFDCJ01; genus JAFDCJ01. Next base: position 1,437 of record CAZGNV010000036.1, read on the forward strand.
TAAGACCAACTTTAAAGATCACCCCATGGTGGGCGGCCCGGTGGTGTTCAACAAGAACGGAGACAACATCAACGCGACCTGCGCTCTGCTCCAGGTGCTGCCGGATCCTGATCCGGCCAAACGTGTCAAGATCGTGCTGCCGAAGGAATACGCCCAGGCCAAGTATGTCTTTCCGGCACCGCAGATGTGGGAAAGAGGGTGATGGACGGTTCACTGGCGCTTCAGCTGTTGGCCCAGGGAATACTATCGGGAGGGATCTATGGTTTGATTGCCATGGGTCTCTCCCTTATTTTCGGAGTCATGGGGGTCATCAATTTTGCCCACGGTCAGATGATGGTCATGGGCATGTATGTGTCCTTTTGGATATTCGTGCTGCTCGGCATCGACCCTTACGTTTCCCTGGTGGTTGTAGCCGCAACGATTTTCATCCTGGGCTACCTGATTCAATTCTCGGTGGTCAACCGCATCCTGGATTATCCCGAGGCCATGCAGGTGCTGCCGTTGGTGGCCATCGGCCTGATCCTGGAAAACACGGCGCTTTTATTCTGGGGACCCGATCCGCGCAGCCCCCAGACCGCCCTGAGCCTGGAGACCCTCTGGCTCGGGCCGGTCATGATCGATGTTTCCCGGCTGATTGCCTTCGGTCTGGCGATTGTGATTACCTCCCTTATTTTTCTGTTTCTGAAAAAAACCAATGCCGGCAAGCGCATCCGGGCAGCCTCGGACAACCGCACGGGCGCCATCCTGGTGGGAATTGATGTCGATCGCATCAACAACATTTCCTTCGCCCTGGGGGCGGCCACCACCGGCGCGGCCGGCGCGCTGTTGCTGCCGCTGATGCCGCTGTCGCCCAGCATCGGCCATGCGTTTACCCTCACGGCCTTTATCGTTGTCATTCTCGGAGGCATGGGCAATCTGCTGGGGGCCCTTGTGGGGGGACTCATCCTGGGCATCGCCGAATCCATGGCGACCCTGTTTCTGCCGGCCACCCTCAAGCAGGTCGTCAGTTTCAGCATCCTGGTGGTCATCATGCTGTTTAAGCCCCAGGGGTTGTTCGGGGGCAAAAAATGAAACGATTGTACCTGCTGCTGACCGTGATTTTAGTCTTTTTGCTGGCATTGCCCCTTTTTCTGGACAAATACACCCTGGGCATTTTCGTCATGATTTTTTACTATGCCTATCTCGGTCAGTCCTGGAACGTGCTCACGGGCTACACCGGTCATATTTCCCTGGGCCATGCCCTTTTTGTAGGCATCGGGGCCTATGCCACCACTTATCTGGCCCAGAACCTCGGCCTGACTCCCTGGCTCGGGATGATCATCGGCGGTCTCATGGCTGTCGCCATTGCCCTTTTTCTCGGCTATTTAGGCTTTCGATTCGGACTGCGGGGGGTCTATTTCGTAATTCTGACCATCGCCTTTGCTGAAATCGCACGGTTGGTGGTGTCCCATATCGAGGCCCTGGGGTCTTTTTCGGGAATTTTTCTGGATTTCAACCCGTCTTTCGCCAATTTCCAGTTCCGCGGCAATGTCCCCTATTATTACATCTCTCTGGGGCTCATGGTGGCATCCCTGATTGCCGTGCGTCTGCTTGAAGTCTCCCGGGTGGGTCGTTTCATGGTGGCCATCCGCGAAGACGAGGAAGCCGCCCAGTCCCTGGGGGTCAACACTTTTAAATACAACATGATTGCCATTGCCATCAGTGCGTTTATGACCGCCCTGGCCGGAGCATTTTACGCCAATTACATTTTTTACCTGCACCCGGAAACCCTGTTCGGCATGGCCCTGAGCATTGAACTGATCCTGCGTCCCATCGTCGGGGGTCTGGGCACCCTTTTCGGCCCGGTGATCGGCTCTTTTTTCCTGACCCCGCTTTCGGAGATTTCCCGGGCCTATTTTTCCAAGGGGGGACTGGAAGGGCTGCACCTGATTCTTTACGGCATTCTGGCGGTGCTGGTGGTGCTGTTTATGCCCAAGGGGATCATTGTTTACGTGAACCGGATGCTGGCGCCGCTGTTAAGAACGGGAGGCTCAAAAAAATGAGCGTTTTAGCCGCCCATCACCTGACAAAAAGATTCGGCGGTCTGGTGGCGGTCAACGACCTTTCCTTTGAACTGGCGGCCGGAGAGATCCTGGCGCTGATCGGCCCCAACGGCGCCGGAAAGACCACCGTATTTAACTGCCTGAGCGGCTTTTTGCCCCCCGATGAAGGCGAGGTGTTATTCGCGGACCAGCCCCTGACGGGGCTGCCGCCCTTTCGGATCTGCCGGCTGGGTCTGGCCCGCACCTTTCAGATCGTCAGGCCGTTTTTGACCATTTCGGTGCTGGACAATGTGATGGTCGCCGCCCTCGGCCGGGAGACGTCAACGGCCAGGGCCAGGACCGTCTCCCGGGAGATCCTTGAATTTGTCGGTCTGGCCCACATGGCCGACAGGGAGGCCCAGGGGCTGCCGCTTCCCCTGCGCAAGCGGCTGGAGCTGGCCCGGGCCCTGGCGACCCGTCCCAGGGTGCTGCTGCTCGACGAGGTGATGGCCGGGCTCAACCCCACCGAGGTGGATGAACTCATCGGCCTGATCAGGGAAGTCAACGGGCAGGGGGTCAGCATTTTGCTGATCGAGCATGTGATGCAGGGCGTCATGGCGTTGTCCCGGCGGGTGATTGTCATCAATTACGGTCTGCAGATTGCCGAAGGCGCCCCCCGGGATGTGGTCAAGGATGAGAAGGTGATCGAAGCCTATCTGGGCAAGGAGTATTTGAGTGCTCAAGGTAAATGAAATCGATGTTTTTTACGGCGACCTGCAGGCGCTCAGGGAGGTCAGCCTCGAGGTCCATGCCGGGGAGATCGTTTCCGTGATCGGATCCAACGGAGCGGGCAAGTCCACCCTGCTGAAAACCATTTCCGGGATCCTGCGGCCCCGCAGGGGGGAGATTTTTCTAAATGCAAAAGATATCGTCCATGCTCCGTGCTCGCGGATCGTCGAGCAGGGCATCAGCCATGTCCCGGAGGGCCGGCAAATATTTCCCACCATGACGGTGCTGGAAAACCTGGAAATGGGGGCCCAGTTTCCGCGCACCCGGCAGGCGCAGCCCGAAACCCTGCAGCAGGTGTTTGGCTATTTTCCGCGGTTAAAAGAGCGGCTGGGACAAAAAGCCGGGACTCTGAGCGGTGGGGAACAGCAGATGCTGGCTATGGGCCGCGGGCTGATGTCGCTGCCCACCCTGCTGATGCTCGACGAACCGTCGCTGGGGCTGGCCCCGGTGCTGGTCAGCACCATTTTTGAAATCATCGAGAAAATCAACCGCCAGGGCACCGCCATATTGTTGATCGAGCAAAACGTCTATCACGCGCTTAAAATATCAGACCGCGGCTACGTGCTGGAAAACAGCCGCATCGCCCTGAGCGGATCAGGGCAGGAACTGCTGGACAATCCCCACATTCGCAAGACTTACCTCGGGTTGTAAAGGAAGGTGATGATGACTTTTTATAACGTACAAGCCATTGCGCCGCAATCCCCGGCCGAAGGCGTGGAAATGCGCATCATTGCGGGCCAAAACATGACCGTGGTTTTTTTCAGCCTGGCGCCGGGAGCGACAGTGCCCGAGCATGCCCATCCCCATGAGCAGATCGGCACTGTGCTAAAAGGCAGCATCGAACTGACCATTGGCGGGGAGAAAAAAGTGGTCAGCGCCGGCGAGGCCTATCACATCCCCGGCGATGTGGTTCACAGCGGGAACAACCAGAATGCCCCCGCCGAGATCATCGAGATTTTTTCTCCGGCCAGGGACGATTTGACCGGCGGCTGACTTTACGGTTGACAGATTTGAAATTTTGAGAGACATTTAAAGTGTTCGAGACCGGGGTGATCGCGTCTGCCTTCATCTCACAGGTCCTCTCCGGGAGTCAATGCCTGGGGGCACATAATATTCCCTGAAAGAACAATCGCGCATCGGACCGATACGGCAAAGTCGGAAGTGGCTTTGCCGTTTTTTGTTGGCTTTTTAGGGGCGCATCATTTTCAAGAAAGGAGCAGCCATGGAAGCTGTGCAACACGGCAATACCGTTAAAGTGCATTACACCGGAAAACTTTCAGACGGCGAAGTTTTCGATTCATCCGTCAACCGGGAACCGTTGGAATTTAAAATCGGCGCCGGGCAACTGATTCCCGGTTTTGAAAACGGGGTTATGGGCATGAAGACCGGCGAGTCGAAGACCATTACCCTCGAACCGGCCCAGGCCTACGGAGACCGGCACGACAACCTGGTGGTGGAGTTTGCAAAGGCCGATTTTCCCGAAAACATTGTGCCATCGGTGGGGCTGGCCCTGCAGTTGAGCAATCCCGACGGAAACACTTTGAACGCTGTTATTACAGAGGTCGGCGAGGACTCGGTGACCATCGATGCCAACCACCCCCTGGCCGGCAAAACCCTGGTCTTTGAAATCGAACTGCTAGAAATAAAAACATAAAGGGCCGGCACCCCTTGTCAACATGGCAAAGCGGCGGTTCATTGCAGAATAACCAGGATGTGAACTTCCCGCGGTCCGTGGGCGCCGTAGACCATGGTGGCCTCGACATCGGCGGTTTTGCTGGGACCGGAGATAAATGTCATGCAGTTGGTCAGCCCCTCCCGGCGCCCTTCAGGGTCCCACAGCAAAAGTGCGTACAGCTCCTTGAGATCGGCAATAATTTGTTCGATGGGAATAATGGCGATGTGAATCGAAGGCACCAGGGAGACCGAGCGGGGCTGGCCCGGGCGGGTTCGCATCACCAGGGTCGCGGTGTCGGCCAGGCAGTAATCGGCGGCCGTCACCCCGATGTATGACGCAACCACCCGGTTTCGCAACTGCTGTCTGGCCCGGGCTGAGGACAACCCCTCCAGCCGGCAGTCATTTAAATCCATTGCGTAAACCGGCACCTGCTGATCGGCCAGGACATCGGCCAGCTGCAGTTGGTCGATCAACGGATGCTTCCAGGCCGCGACGCATTTTTGGCGGTTCCATTCCGGGGTCTTGCGGTGGACAAGTTCGGCAATCGCCGCTGCCGCGCCGGGCGCGTCCGCTACCGGGACAATGTCAAGCTGAATCGGCACGGCCATTTCCTTGAGCCGCTGCAGCAGCTGCCGTCGTTGCGCCGGCGTACGGTTGTAAACACGGTCCAGTATCTCGTGCTGCTCGGCGGTCAAGGGGCTGGTGCAAAGAGCGGCAGCATCGGGGGCCATCTCGGCAACCCTGCCCAGGGCCGACCGGATTGTGCGCAGAAATGCCCGCTGGTGTGATGAGTCCATCATTTTTTTCCTGATCCCGGTCTTTATAATCCTTTTTTCCAACGCTGCATGAAACTTTCCTCTGCCAGCCCGGGGATGTCCCGCTGCCGGGTCCAGCCGTTGAAAGGCGGCGGCAGCCGGACGATCATGCCGTTGTGGCGCGGAAAAAAGCGCTGGCTCCACGATGCCAGCCGGAGCAAAAACTCATAGGCCCGGCGGCTGCGGATGATCCACGACCACAAATGAAAGGCGGCCTTCTCAGCGCGGCTGGCCCGCGCGACATGCCACCGCCGGTCACCATCGGCCAGTTTGGCCCGCAGCGCCAGCAGCATGCGCGGCAGGTCAATATTGACCGGGCAGGCAGCCTGACAGGCCCCGCACAATGTTTCGCCCTGGCAAAGATCCCTGCCGGCATTGATCCCGGCTAAAAGCGGCATGACCACCGCCCCCATGGGACCCGAGTAAGGATGCCCGTAGGAATGACCGCCGATCTTGCCGTAAACCGGGCAAATGTTCAAACAGGCCGCACAGCGGATGCAGCACAGCATTTCCCGGAACTGCTCGTCGGCCAGGATGCGGCTGCGTCCGTTATCCAGGATCACCAGGTGAAATTCCTCCGGTCCGTCAAGCTGCCCTTCGCGGCGGGGCCCTCCGATGTAGCTGACGTAAGTGCCCATGTTCTGAGCGGCCGCCCCCCGGCACAGCAGTCGCAGCAGCATGTCATGGTCCTGCAGCCTGGCGGCGACGCGTTCCATGCCCATGATGGCCACATGAACCCGCGGCAGGGTTGTGGCCATGCGGATATTGCCTTCGTTGGAAACCGTGGTGATGTGGCCGGTTTCGGCACAGGCCAGGTTGCAGCCCGAAAAGCCCATGTCAGCAGCCAGAAATTTTTCCCGCAGCGCTTTTCGGGCCGCCCGGGTCAGGCTGGGCGGATCGCTGGTGTAGGGGATGTTGAGCCGCTCGGCAAATAGACGGCCGATATCATGGCGGTTTTTGTGGATGGCGGGTGCGATGATGTGGGAAGGGCCTTCTCCGGCCAGCTGAACGATATATTCTCCCAGGTCGGTTTCCACCGTCTCGATGCCGGCGTTGGCCAGGGCCCGGTTCAGCCCGATTTCTTCGCTGACCATGGATTTGCCCTTGACGGCCAGCCGGACGTTGTGCCGGGCAGTCAGCGCGAGGCAGTAATCCCTTGCTGCGGCAGCATCAACGGCGAAAAACACCCGCCCGCCGTTTTTACGAACGTTGCCGGCCAGGGTTTCCAGCAGCGCATCCAGGTTTTCAATGGCCTGCATTCGGATTTCATGGGCCTTGAAGCGCAAGTCCGGTCCTTCCGGCAGGTTCTGGTAGGCGAGCGCCGTGCCGCGGCCGAAGCGGTTCTGCAAATCCGCCAGGGCCTGCTGCAGGACCTCATTTTTCAGGGCCCTGCGCGCTTCGGCACGATAGTCCGCAAAACTAATTTCTCCCATGAACGGATGCTCCCCATATCAGCCGGCTAGGATCTGATGAAGTCGCTCGAAAACGACTTTTTACGGGGCTTCAAAATCTGGGCGATGTGCATGGTCTTGACCGGTGACCCCATGCGGCTTAACATCCCCTGGATATTCATCAGGCAGCCCATGTCGCAGCCCACTACGGTGTCCGCCCCCGAGGCGATGATGTTGCGGGCCTTGTCGGCAGCCATGGCGGCGGAGATGTCCCCGTATTTGAATGCAAAGGAGCCGCCGAAGCCACAGCAGCGGTCCGAGTCGTGCATTTCGACAAAATCAAGTCCCGCCACTTTGCGCAGCAGCCGGCGCGGCTGCTCCCTGACTCCCACGTAGCGCAGCAGGTGACACGAGTCATGATAGGTGACTGTGCCATAATAACGGGCCCCGATGTCGTCCATCCCCAGCACGTCCACCAGGTACTGGGTCAGCTCATGGGTTCTGGCGGCTACCCGTAGGGCACGCTCATGCCAGGCGGCATCATCTTCAAACAGTTCAGGGTAGTGGTGACGCACCATTGTCACACAGGAGCCGGAAGGGCAGACAATGGCCCGGGCGGATTCAAAAAGGCGGATAAAACGCCGGGCAGCCACACGGGCTTCACGCCGGTACCCCGCATTGAAAGCGGGCTGCCCGCAGCAGGTCTGCTGTGTCGGGCATGCAAATTGAATGTCCAGGTGCCGGAAAATTTTCACCATGGCCTGGGCCACTTCAGGATAAATGCCGTCCACCAGGCACTGGATGAACAGAGAAACGTCTTGCGGGGCCGGCATGGGTCAGTTCCTTTCGATTCCTGGCAGGAGGCTGCAACCGCTGGACTTCAAAAATTCAAACTTACACCGAAAAGGCCGATAAATCCAGCCTAAAAATCAGCCCGGGCAGCCGAATTTATGCTCTTTCGATAAGTATCCGATTGTGTTAAGATATACGCATCTGCAAACCAGACCGTGATCAAGCAGCCATGTCACCAGGTGTTTGCGATACTGTGAGCCTTAATTCCAAACCCCAAGAGCAGCTGCCATGAATGAAAACCGCGTCGCTCTGCTAGAGCTCATCGACAACATTGAACGGCTGGGACAGTTCCAGGATAAAATTGATTTTCCGACGACCATCCGCCAGATATGGAATACCTTTTTAGATGAGATCCGCAATTTAATCGATATCGAGACCTGCGCCCTGTTTCTGGTTGATGAAACCACCAATGAATTTTTGCTGAAATATGCCGAGCCGGAAGACAGCGCGAAATTGTGCCGCCGGGAAATCGATCTTCAAATTGAGTGCGGTATTTTTTCCTGGATCATTAATCGCCGCCAGCCCGCGCTGATTCCCGCCCTGGCATTTGAAAACGCCAAGTCGGTGGTCATGCTGCCCCTGTCGACGGTCAAGCGGACCCTGGGGGTGGTATTGCTGCTGACTCCGATCCATGAAAGCTTTATCACCCATGAAGATTTGAAGCTGTTGACGATCCTGACCAAGGAATGCTCGCTGGTGATGGAAAATACCCTGCTCTACGAACGGCTGCGCAAAAAACATCTGTCCCTGGAACGGGCCAACCGGGAAATCAAGCTGCTTTCCCGCCGGGATTCGCTGACCGGATGTTATAACCGCGGCTATCTCAATGAGTTGTTGCCGCGGGAAGTCACCCGGGCCCTGCGATACAGGCGCCCGCTGGCGGTGGCCATGTGTGATATCGATCATTTTAAAAAAGTAAATGATACTTACGGCCATCAGGTGGGAGACCAGGTGCTGAAAAAAATCGTGCAAAGCATCACTGACTTGATCCGCAATGATACCGACTGGCTGGCCCGTTACGGCGGAGAGGAATTTTTGCTGGTGCTGCCGGAAACCGGTCTTGAAAACGCCAGGGGATTGGCTGAAAGACTGCGAAAACACGTGGCCCGGGAAGTGATCGAAACCGGCGCAGATAAAATATCGATTACCGCCAGTTTCGGTGTCACCGGCTTTGACGCCTCGGCACCGGCCGGCGTCATCACTCCCGAGGCCCTGATCAACAAAGCGGACCAGTATCTTTACGAAGCTAAAAAGCAGGGCCGCAATAAAGTGGTCAGCGGTCCTTTCTCGTAGAATCAACTTCTGACGGCCTCGTAAAAAGTCATTTTCTAATTTGAAGGAAGGCGCTTGAATTGAGGTCAGGCGTCCTGGCTGCGCTGCCGGAACTGCTCCAGGCCGGCTTCAATGGCCTGCCGGATGACGTCAATCTTGAAAGGCTTGCTGAGATGGTTGTCAAAACCGGCTTCTTTTAATTTTTCCAGGTCATACAGCTCGGCATGCCCGGTTAATGCAATGACCACCGTTTGGGCATCGGTCTCACGGATCCGCCGGCAAAACTCCACTCCATCCATTTCCAGCATGATAAGATCCGTGATGATCAGCGGAAATCTCTGCTTGCGCAGCAGGGAAAAGGCCTGCTCCGCGGAATCCACCACCACCGCCTGGTATCCCAGTTTGTCGAGCAGTTTTTCCATCAACTCCCGGTGGTAGTCCTCATCGTCCACGACCAAAATTTTTTCTTCCATCATCGTCTCTTTTGTTCACCATTTTACGATGTTTGGATATTCGCAAAAGCAAGTATAAGAAAAACCGACGGGAATGTCAATTCAAGAAGGCTTTGCGCTGAGAATTATTCCAGCAGCCCGGCTTTAAGCCGGGCGATGATCTCCGGACCGATGCCGGCCTTTTTTTCCAGGTAGCCGGCGGCAGAGCCATAGGTCTGCCGGATGTGGGTCAGCAAGGCGGTGATGGCCGCCCGCGGGGCGGTGAAATAGGGGGCGACTTTTTCCATCGCCACCCCCACGGTGCGCAGTTCGGTACGGATCCTTTTGAGCACGCCGGCAATGTATATGTTTGAAAGGCCGTGATCGTCGATCACGGTTTTTTCTGGAATCCCCAGCGCCAGCAAGACCAGGGCGGCGCCGACTCCGGCACGGTCCTTGCCCCCGGTGCAGTGAAACACCGCCGGCAGGCTGGCGCCATCGGCCAGGCGGCGGAAAAGCTCAGCCCACAGGGCGGCTGAATTTTCAATGTATTGGATGTAGCTGCTGACCATGAAGGCTTCGGTTATCCAGTCAATATCGCCTTTTTTGATTCTTTCGAAGGTGTCGGCAGGATCGTATTGTCCGTGGTGAATGGGCAGGTGCAGGTATTCGGCATTTCCCGGCCCGGGAAAGCGGTCGGGCATTTTTTTTACTTCCGCCGGTGTGCGCAAGTCGCAGACCAGGCGCAGGCCCATGTGCTGCAAAAAAAGCACATCGTCATCGGTCAGCCGGGCCAGGTTGTCCGAGCGAAACACCCGGCCCCACCTGATCCGCCGGCTGTCAACTGCCCTGTATCCGCCGAGATCCCTGAAATTGACCGAGCCTTCCAGGGGCACGCGCCGTTCGCTGATGATCCGCGTCGGGCCATGGTCGACGGTAATTTCGAAATAATAACGCCTCAACGGGTCAAGAGCTGATATGGTGACGCGGGATTTTCCCGTGGTCCGGACCGCTGGCCGGTGCCGGTCGATTTTTTCCGGCGAGGTTCCCACAAAGACATCCACGCGCTGATTTTGCGATCCACCCTGCCAGGTGATTTGCACCGTGTCGTCAGCAATGCGGGTCAGGCAGGTATCTTCCAGACAGGTGAGATTGATGTCGGCAGTTGCCATGGGGTTTATCCCGGGTAAAATTGGTTTCGCAGCGGTTGGCGCCGGCAGTTGCAAAAAAGGTGCTGACGGCGTTGACGCGGGCTCATTTTTTTTCAAGCTTGACCGCAATCGAATAGCGGCCGGGCCCCGTATAGGCGATCCCCAAAAAGACGGTCGCAAGCCCCAGGGACCATAGCATCAGGGTGTGGTAGCCGACCCTGAAGTAATTGAAAAAATAGAGCCCGAACAAAACGGTCAGGATGACGCCGGCGATGCGGCAAAAATAGCCGAAAATCAGGCTGATTGCCCCCAGGGCTTCCACCACCAGCACCGTCAGACCCAAAAAGGCCGGCGGCAGGCCGATGTTGATAAACCCCAGGGGGGTTCCGATTCGCTGCCAGGCGGCAGTCCCCGCAAACAGGGGCGGCAGGCAGTGGATCAGCAAAACCGCCGCCAGACCTGTCCGCATGATCAACAGCCCGAAATTGATTTTCCGATCTTCGCTGCCCGATCCCATCGTCTCCTCCGCATCCGAAATAATCAAATTCTTTTTGACCTAGGTCAAAGATCATGTTAATCATTTTGTCTAAATAATACACCTACCCAGCATAGCATATCCGAAAGCGAAATTCTGTAAAAAAGCTGAATCCGTTGTTAAATAATGTGCTGGGGACTCCCATTGGTGACGGTCGCGGATTCTGTTTCCTTGATGCCTCGCCGGCCCGCGGCAGGGGGGGCTGACCAACCATCAATTCGCAAAGGAGGTAAACCATGTCATTGAAAACATTAAAGTGGAGTGCGATCATCTGCTTCGTGGTCGCCATGGCGGTGCTTCTTGGCGGAGGGATCGCCATGAAAAAAACGCTTGCCCCCTATCCGGGCAAGGTGGTCGGCCCCGACGGCAAGGTTCTTTTTGAAAAAAAGGACATCATTGCCGGCCAGAATGTCTATCAGCGATACGGCCTGATGGACCAGGGGGCGGTCTGGGGGCACGGTTCCCAGAGGGGACCGGAATTTTCCGCCGCCAGTCTGCACATCATCGCCCAGGCGGTGGGAGATTACCTGGCCCGCGAAGACTACGGCCAACCCTATGCCAGCCTCGATGATCTGCAAAAGGGAATCATCGATGTCAAAATTAAGCATGAAATAAAACCCAACCGTTATGACGCGGCCACAGACACCCTGACGCTGACCGCTGCCCAGGTCGAGGGCCTCAATCGGGTGAAGCAGCACTGGGAAAAAATATTTAAGGAAGGCGAGCAGCGCTACGGTTTTCTTCCCGACACCATCGCCGATGCCAACCAGCGGCTTCAGATTGCGCGCTTTTTCTTCTGGTCCGCCTGGGTGGCATCGACCCTGCGGCCGGGGTCAGACTTTTCTTACACCAACAACTGGCCGCCGGACAGACAGGTGGGCAACATCCCCAGCACGGAAACCTATTTTTATTCCATCGCCGGCATCATGGCCCTGCTGCTGGTCCTGGGGCTGTTCGTCTACTGGGTCCATCGCTATGGCCTGTGGTACGGGGAGGCCAAGGGGGTGGCGCTGTCGGAAAAGCTCATCGAAATGCCGTTGACCCCCAGTCAATTCAAGGCCGCCAAATTTTTCGTGGTAGTCATTTTGCTGTTTTTGCTCCAGACGACCATGGGCGGCCTGCTGGCCCATTACACCATTCATCCGGGCAGTTTCTTTCTGCCCATAGTGGCCAAACTGGTGCCCTACAACTGGGCCAAAACCTGGCACCTGCAGTTGATGATCTTCTGGATTGCCACCACCTGGCTGGCCTCGGCCATCTACCTGGCGCCCATCATCGGGGGCAAGGAACCGCCCAAGCAGGGCTTGCTGGTCCAGCTGCTTTTCGGCGCCGTCCTGCTGGTGGCCGTGGGCAGCCTGACCGGCGAGGTCCTCGGAATCAAGGGAATGCTTGGCAACCTGTGGTTCTGGCTGGGCCATCAGGGCTGGGAGTTTCTGGAACTGGGCCGCATCTGGCAGATTCTGCTTTTCGGCGGACTTATTTTCTGGCTTTTGATTGTCTACCGCGCGGTGGGCAACCATTTGAAAATGCACAAAGACGAGTTCAGCGCCCTGATCTGGTTTTACGTCTTCAGCGCCGTGCTGGTGGTGGCTTTTTTCGGTTTCGGCCTTTTCTATGGCCGCGGATCGCACCTGACCATGGCGGACTACTGGCGCTGGTTCGTGGTTCACCTCTGGGTGGAGAGCATCTTCGAGTTTTTCGGCATTGCGGTCATCGCCCTGCTGATGGTGGCCATGGGACTGGCCACCCCCAAGGCCGCCCTGCGGGTGGGCTATTTCACCGCTGCGCTGACCTTTTTAAGCGGCATCATCGGCACCGCCCATCACTATTACTGGTACGGGGGCGCTGCGTTCTGGGTCGGATGGGGGGCCATCTTTTCTTCCATGGAGCCCGTGCCGCTGATCACCCTGGTGGTTCGCGGGTTGATGGAGTACCGGGACATCCGCAAGCAGGGAACAGAGTTCAGCTACAAATGGCCCCTGTATTTTCTGGTGGCCGCATCCTTCTGGAACTTTCTGGGGGCCGGCATTTTCGGCTTCGTGATCAATCTGCCGATTGTCAATTTCTATGAGCACGGCACCTACCTGACCATGCACCACGGCCATACGGCCATGTTCGGAACCTACGGCATGCTCTCCGTGGCCCTGCTGCTGTTTTCCTGGCGCGGGCTGGTGGACAAGGCCCACTGGAAAGACGGCATTCTGAAACTGTCTTTCTGGGGGCTCAACGGCGGGCTGTTTCTGATGGCCTTTGTCACCCTGCTGCCGGTCGGGGCCATGCAGGCCTGGATCTCTTTCAAAGAAGGCTACTGGGTGGCCAGAAGCGCCGACTTTTTTGAGAAGGGAGCCGTGGTCTGGCTCGGAACCTTCCGGGCGCTGCCGGACACCATCATCATCGTTTTAGGGGTTTTGCCCCTGGCCTATTTTCTGATTACCACCTATCCCCACCTGAAGAACGTGGAGATCAAGGACGGGGAGTCGGTATGGGAACGGCTGGGCACTGATTTATAAAACCCGTTTAACAACTGCAAGCCAGGGGCCCGGTTCAAATGCAGCCGGGCCCCCTTTTTTTTTGAATCCGCCAGGGGGGGCCGGCAAGACTGCCCGCTGCAGGCGACAACCACAGCCGATCGCCAACAGAATTGAAACCCGGGGAAGATCTTCAATATCGACTTTTTGTCAAACAGGGTGTATAACAACTTTGACTTCCAACGAGCTCAAACGCGTGGTTGATCGGGTCCGTGTTGACGGGGGAATCCTTGCCCGCTCACTCTGGTGTCTGCGTGTCTGGTCATTTTAACCACTTAGCCGCGGGGGCATTCCTGCCCCTTGCGCGTTCTCCCGCCGAAGGACGGCGGGAGCCGCGGTCTCCCCCACGGCTAAATGGCTGAAATGACGAAGCCACTTCGACAATACCGTTCGCGGGCAGGCAGCCCCCGTAAATCTGTCGGACCGGCCAACCGGAGGACAACGCAACGAATCTTGGATTGGTTCGTTGCCCATAGGCCGCCGCTGGCGGCACAAACAAGCTTTTTACGGCGGCGTCAACTTTAGAATGCGTACCCGCATGGGGAGAGAACGAGCGAATGGACGGTTTCTGGCAATGGTGGCAGCATCTTCCCGGGAACATCAGCCCGGTGATTTTTCAGATCGGCTGGTTCAGGTTGCAGTATTACGGGCTGATGTATATCGTGGCCTTTGCCCTGACCTATCTGCTGGTGCGCTACCGTCTCAAGCATGAAACGCGCTTTGAGATCACCCCCGACCAGGTCAAGGATGCCATCACTTATCTGATCCTGGGACTGATCATCGGTGCCCGCCTGGGCTACGTCCTGTTTTACAATCTGTCCTACTACCTTAAACATCCCCTGGAAATCCTTTTACCTTTTTCTTTTGGCGACGGCGTTACCTTTACCGGCATTTCCGGCATGTCCTACCATGGCGGGCTGATCGGGGCGACCATTGCCGGCTGGCTTTACGTGCGCCGGTCGGAAATCGACTGGTGGGACGGGGTGGATTTGTTCGTGCCGGCCATCCCCCTGGGATATACCTTCGGGCGGCTGGGCAATTTTTTAAACGGGGAACTGTATGGCCGGGTGACGACCTCCCCGGTGGGCATGTATTTCCCGCTGGCTCCCACCCGGCAGCTGCGCCATCCGTCCCAGCTTTACGAGGCGGTCTTTGAAGGACTGTTTCTGTTTGCCGTCCTGTGGAGCATCCGCCGGGTGAAGCTGCCCAAGGGCGCCACGCTGGCCATTTATCTGGTCGGCTACGGCACGGTGCGCTTTGTCATCGAGTTTTTCCGCCAGCCCGACGTCCAGCTCGGGTTTGTGCTCGGACCTTTTTCCATGGGCCAGGTGCTCTGCTTTTTGATGATCGCCGCCGGGCTGCTGCTGTTTTTCTATTTGCAGCGCCGTGATCAGCGGCCGTGATGCCCATCATCCTTTCTGCGCTTCAACCTCCACCAGGCAGCTGTTGCAGGCAAACGCCCCGCCGGGTGACGAGTGGTCATCGGTGAGCACGTTGACGCAACCGCCGTTGTCAATGCCGCTTTCATCGGGCCGGTACCAGGCCCCGGCGTCCAGGCTGACCACGCCGGGCATGATCCGGTCGGTAACCCGTACCGTGGTCCGCAGCCGGCCGCGATCATTGTAGACATAAACGCGGCTGCCATCTGCCAGGCCGCGCCGGCGGGCGTCAGCGGGATTGATCCACAGACGGTCGTCGCATTTTTGCTTTAACTGCGCGATGTTGTCAAACTGGGAGTTGACCCGGCCTTTTGCATGAGGGCTGACCAGCTGCAGGGGATAGTCCCGCGACCGGATATCGGCCGGACCCTCCCGGGGTTCCATGTAGCGCGGGATGGGCGGAATCAGGGAATTGTTCAAGGCCGCAATTTTTTGGCTGTAGATTTCGATTTTTCCCGAGGGGGTGGCAAAGCGGTGCCGCCGGGGGTCTGCGATCTGGCGGGCAAAGGCCACCCGGGGGGCTTTGAGTTCCAGGCGGTGGGCCTCCTGCTGGCGGAAGGTTTCATAATCCGGAAGGCCGGGGGTTGCGGCGACCACCTGCCGCAGATAGGATGCTTCGCTTTGGGGCAGATATCCTTCCAGGCCGAGGCGGGCGGCCAACTGGGAAAAAATCACCAGGTCCGAGCGGGTTTCGGGCAGCGGTTCCACCGCCCGATGCATAAAGATGTTGTAAGGCCCGCCACCCCAGGGCTGTCCGATGTCTTCGCGTTCCAGAAAATGGCTCACCGGCAGCACCACGTCCGCATAGCGTGCCGTGGGCGTCATAAACAGTTCGTGGGCCACGATAAACGGCATTTGCTGCAGAGCCCTGACCGCCTTGTTGACATTTAAAAACTGGTTGATCAGATTGCAGCCCACCACATACAGCAGCTTGATATCGGCCGCAAAACCGCCCTTTTTCCCCTCCAGCAGGGCATCGTAAATGCGGTCCATGTGAACCGGCACGGTGTCTGCCGGAGGCACCGGCAGGGCAGGGGCCACCTGTCCGAGTTCCATGGTGCCGGTGCCGCCGGCCACATGACCGCCGACAACCCCGATGTTGCCGGTCATGGCCGCCAAGACCATGGCGGCGCGGTGATACTGCTCGCCGCAACCGGTGCGGCCCGGGGCCCAGCCGGCCAGCAGCGCTGCGGGGCGGGCAGCGGCATAGGCCCGGGCCAGGGCGATGATGTCATCTTCTGGCACCCCCGTGATGTCTGCGGCCCAGCGCGGCGTTTTGGGCACGCCGTCTTCATCACCGGTCACATAGGCTTTGAAGGCTTCAAAGCCGGCCGTGTAAGTTTTAATGAAGCGGCGGTCATAGCAATTTTCGGCGATCATGACATGCGCCATGGCAATCAGCATGGCGGTGTCGGTTGCCGGCCGGATGGGGATCCACTGGTCGGTCAGGGCTCTTATCGTGGGGCTCCGGCGGGGGTCCACACCGATGATGTTGATGCCTTTTTTGCGGGCTGCCGCCAGGTAAGCGGCGGTGTCCGGCCCAAAGCGCGATATCAGCGGATTAAACCCCCAGAGGATGATCAGTCTGGAATGCAGCAGATTGTCACGGCTGTTGCCGGTATAGGGGGTTCCGAAGGTGGCGCGGGAGGCAAAATCGGCGGACTCGAAGGAGGTGTTGCCGCCAATCGTGGTGCACCCGCCGAGCAGGTTGAAAAAGCGCTGGGCAGTGGTGCGGGTGTTGTGCAGGGCCGCCTCACTGCCGTAATAGCTGGCTAGGAAAATGGATCGGGAGTCCCAGGTGTCTGTGACCTGCCGCAGCCGGGCGGCGACCATATCCAGGGCTTCATCCCATGAGATCGGTTCAAACCGTCCGCTGCCGCGGTTGCCGGTGCGCTTCAGCGGCCGGGTCAACCGTTGGGGTGAATAAAGCACCCCTTTTTGAGACAGCCCCCGCAGACAGGCCTTCAGCCCCGGCCCGCGACGGGTGTCGGTTCCGATGCGCCTAATCCGCCCTTCGGTCACCTGCACTTTCAGCAGGCACCGCCCGCCGCAGTCATAGGAGCATGTGGTGGTTACCACCTTTTCAGGCTTTTTGTCAGTCATACCGGCTTGATCGTCGCAAACAAGGTGGAATCAACTGGTTGTTGCATGCCTCCCGCAGCACCAAATTTGGCCGTTTTTGGTGGACAAACTCCGTTGGATGTTTTACCTATATGCTGAGGGGCAAGCGGGAAAGACGATTTTGCCCCCCCCGATTTTGATTTTTGAATTAGCCAAGGATGTCCGATGCCCTTTGCCAGCGAAACAAAACCAACCGAAAAAGAACGGCCGCGTTCCACCGTGGACCGCCGGCAGTACTCCTATACCCATCACATCCCGGAAAGACGCTCCGGCAAGGAAAGGCGCCATGATGATAATCACGGGGTGCCCAACAACAATTCCGCCGACGATCGCCAACAAGACAGCGAATAATTGCCTTTTTATTTTTTTTTCTCAACCGGACCGGGATAGGTGGTCAGTTCCAGGACGCAGCCCAGGCGGGGCTGTTTGCGGGTGCCGCCGGTGATTTTGATCACCCTGGCCGCAGTGACGATGTTGTCCCGGGTCAGCCAGCGGACCACCCGGGCGGCGATTTTGTCGTTCAGACAGCCGAAGCAGTCGGGCATGGACAATTCCTGGGATTTAGCGCCCCTGACGAGGTAGACGATGTGCTTGCTGCCGGAACTTCCGGCATGCCAGATCAGGCGGACCCGTTCACCGACCTTCAGTTTTTCCAGCGCCTTCTGGCGGCTGCTCCCGTCGGGATTGCTGTACTGGCAGCCGGAGGCGGCCGTGTTGATTTTTTCGATGAATTGGCGCCGTCCGGGTTTGCAGAAGATCTCTTTGAGCTCAACCCGGGTTTCCTCCTGGGGCGACCTGTGCAGCAACCGTTCGAGTTTATCAAGCAATCCCATCGGTCAGGCTCCCCCTCCTTTTTTATTTTCTTTCTCAAATTAACCGACCTTCGTCAACCCGACTAACATGGTCAACTGCAGCATAGCCCGTTTCGGTTTTGAACGCAACGCTGGGCATGAAAAATGCTGTTAACGCCCTGCCGCCCGGATCGGTCTGCTGGCCGGGCAATTTGCTTGACATTGTCGATGGCAATCTTTATTGATAGTTGAATTGCTGAACCCTTTAAAGGGATTTTTGGCGAAAACCTGCGAACAGCTTCCGAAAAGGCTTGCCCTGGCGGGAAAATCGGACTTTTTGCGGGTCCATCTCAATTGTCCGGTTCAAGCAAACCGCTTGAACGGCAGCAATGATGAAAGGAGGTGTCTATGGCTGAAGAAATAAAGCCTGGATGCGCCCGTCCGACCGGCGGGCCGGTGGGGGAGACAGAGCCGGCGGATCCGGCTGCAACCCGCGATGCGCAAAAGGAGGACATCAAAATGATACAAGTCGGTAAGAAAGCGCCGGATTTCACGGCGCCGGGATATCTTGAAAACAAATTCATCAACATGAAGCTTTCCGATTACCTGGGCAAATGGGTGCTGCTGTGTTTTTACCCGGGCGACTTTACCTTTGTCTGAGCAACCGAGCTTTCAGCAGTTGCTGAAAAATATTCCGAGTTCCAGGAGCTGGGCGTTGAAATCATGTCCATCAGCATCGACAGCATGTTTGTTCACAAGATGTGGAATGACAAGGAGCTTGCCAAGATGGTCCAGGGGGGGATCCCGTTTCCGATGCTGTCCGATGCCGGCGGCAAGGTGGGCAAGGTTTTCGGCGTCTACGATGAAGACGCGGGGGTTGAAAACCGCGGCCGGTTTATTATCGACCCGGATGGAGTGGTCCAGGGCTACGAAGTGCTGACCCCGCCGGTGGGCCGCAACGTCACGGAAACCATCCGCCAGATCAAGGCCTTTCAGCTGGTGCGCAAAACCAAGGGGGCCGAGGCAACCCCTTCGGGTTGGCAGCCGGGTAAAAAAACCCTGAAGCCGGGGGTGGACCTGGTCGGCAATGTCTGGGAGGAGTGGAGCACGGACCTGGCCTTTGAGTGATAAAAAGGAGTTTGCGCTGTGACCGATTACGGTTTTGAAAACCTTACCGCCGAGCAGCTCAGACAGTACCTGCAGCAGCGCCGGGAAGAAGACTACCGGCTGGTGGATGTCCGCCAGCCGGAAGAATACAGCCAGGGACACATTCCCGGCGCCCAGCTCTTGCCGCTGGCGCAGCTGGAGGCTGACGTGTCGCAACTGCCGGCAGACCAGGAACTGGTTTTTTACTGCCGCAGCGGGGCGCGCTCCCAGGCGGCGGCGCTCATCGCGGCCGACAGCGGCCCGGCGCCCAGAAGAATTTACAGTCTCAGCGGCGGGATTATGGCCTGGGACGGAAAGCAGTTGACCGCCTTTCCCCGCCTGCAGGTGTTTGAAGGGTCTGAAAGCACTACCGAACTGATGTTCAGATCCATGGATCTTGAAAAGGCGGCCCTGCGCTTTTACCTGTACATCACCGCCAAGCACCGGGACGAGCCCTTTATCCGCACCATCGAGCACCTGGTACAGGCCGAAGAGGCGCATGCCCGGCGAATATATGGTTTCTGGAAAGAAAAGGTCGACTCCCCCCGGCCCTTTGAAGAACTGTTCGAACAGCTGCCCGGTGAAGTCCTGGAGGGGGGGCAGGCATTTGATGAGGCGATTGGGGCCGTCGAAAAAATTGAGGGATCATACTGTCTCAACCTGCTGGAACTGGCCCTGAACATCGAATACCATGCCTTTGACCTGTATCGCACCCTGGCCAACCGCATGGACGAAGATGGGGCCCGCCAGGCATTTCTGGCCATCGCCCAGGGGGAGAAAAGCCACATGGGCGTCATCTCGCGGGCCATCGGACAATGCCCGGCGCCGGGCTGAAACGGAGGATTGGATGTACAGGTGCATGTTGACATGGAGCGTGCTGGTTTTAGCGGCCTTTTGCTTTGCCTCGACCGTTGCGGCCGGGCAGTATTCGAACGCGGAAATTCTTGTCCAGACTGAAACCCTGGCCCACAAAAGGCAGATCCCACCGGAAAAGACGCAACAGCTCCTCGAGGGGATGAAAGCGGCTTTCCGGGACCCCTGGTTTCAGGCCCAGGCAAAAAAGCAGCCGGTGCGGGCCGTGCTGGTATACGGCGCCGGGGGAGGCGGTTTTGTGGTCAAATTCATGAAGGGAGAGGGCCTGGTCAGTTTCAAAAACGGACGGCAGGCTGCCGGAATTCACGTTCAGGGCTGGAGCGGCGGTGCCGTCATTGGCGGCTCCATGGAGTGGGCGGTGGGCGTGGTCATGGGGTTGCGCAGCGAAACAGATTTCGGCGGAGATTATGTCGGGAATCTCCGGCAGGCCACGGCCGGCGACCAAACGGCTGCCAGCGGGATGTTTCTCGAATCTCAAAAAGCGGCCCCGGCTTCCCACGCCCTGTTCATTATGGTCTCTTCCAGAGGGCTGTCCGCCGAAGCCGGACAGATACGATTGAACATTGCCCCCGGATGGTAACCATGGATGTTGAGGCCTGAAGGGCGGCGAATCCTGTCTTCCGACAGTAAAGGAGGCCGATGATGTTTACCTGCATGTATGGCGGCAAAAAGGGGGAACCGATCCAGCTGGAAGTTGCCGACGATCTGCTGGTCGTGCGTACTCGAAAGAACAAATCCCTGCAGGAAGCCATTCGTTCCGCCAAAGGCAAAAATGTCCTGGGCCGGCTTTTTACGGTGGCGCGGTTTCCCGAAGCCGGCGTGTCCGTGCTCCAGGGACGTCAGACCCGGCAGCGGCAGGTCCGGCTGCGCGACCATGCCCGGCAGGTGTTCAAACAGGAAAAAGACGTTCGTTTTGCCGGCCGGGTACTGCGGGATGTGCACACCAAAAGCCCGGTGGTATACACCGAAAATTTTTTTGTTAAGTTCGAAGACCATCTGAGCAGCGCCCGGTGCCGGAGCCTGCTGAAAAAATACCGCCTGCAGGTGAAAAAAAAGCTGAAATACGCCCCCAATGCCTATTTTGCCTGCGCTCCGGAAGGTACCGGCCTGGAAATTTTTAACATCGCCCGCGGACTGCTGGCTGAACAGGACGTCGAGCTGTGCCATCCGGAGCTGATCCGGCCGGTTTCCCGGCGAGCCGTCGCGCCCGGGCAATGGCATCTGAAAAAAACCGTCATCGGGGGCAAAACCATCAATGCCCATGTGAATGTCGAGGGGGCCTGGCAGCATACCCGCGGCAGCGGCACCGTCATCGCCGTCATCGACGACGGGGTGGATATCGATCATGAAGAATTCGATGTTCCCGGCAAAATCATCCATCCGCGTGATGTCATGCACAAAACCGGCAACCCCCGCCCCAGGGATCAATTCTACCCCGAAAACCACGGCACGGCCTGTGCGGGCGTGGCCTGTGCCGCCGGCAGTCATCAGGCCAGCGGGGTCGCGCCGCAATCCGGGTTGATGCCCATTCGCCTGGTGGCGAATCTAGGCTCCCAGGCCGAAGCCGATGCCTTTGAGTGGGCCGCCGACCATGGCGCCGATGTGATTTCCTGCAGCTGGGGGCCGGCCGACGGGCAGTGGTGGAATCCCAGCGACTCCCGGCACAACGAAAAAGTCCTGCTGCCCGACAGCACCCGCCTGGCCATTGACTACGCCGTCAGCCGGGGACGTAGCGGACGGGGCTGTGTCATCACGTGGGCGGCCGGCAACGGCAACGAAAACGTGGAAAATGACGGCTACGCCAGCTACGATAAGGTCATCGCGGTGGCGGCCTGCAACGATCGCGGTACGCGCAGCGTTTACAGTGACTACGGGGAGGCGGTGTGGTGCGCTTTTCCCAGCAGTGATTTCGGCCACCCGCCCTTCGACCACCCGGCACCGCAAACCCCCGGTATCTGGACGACCGACCGTGAAGGCTCCGCCGGCTACAATCCGGGGGTGCTCAATCCGGCTGAAGACAACCCGCCCGGCGATGATCACGGCAATTACACCGACAGTTTCGGGGGAACTTCCAGTGCCTGTCCCGGGATTGCCGGCATCGCCGCCCTGGTGCTGTCCGCCAATCCGCAGCTGCGCTGGGACGAGGTGAAAGACATTTTGCGCCGGGCTGCCGATAAAATCGACCGGGCCGGCGGTGACTATGACCACCGGGGCCACAGCCCTTTTTACGGTTACGGGCGGCCGAACGCGCAAAAAGCCGTCGAACTGGCCCGGCTGGCGGGTGATCTGCAGTTTGAAAAACTGGTGCTGCAGGCATCCAAACGCAGCAGCTTGAAGAAATCCGGGGAAGAGAAGCTTTATGCCATTGAGCTGCCGGCGGCAGCCACCATCACCCTGGATGGTCCTGACGGGGTTGACTTCGATCTTTACATCAAGAAGGGGTCTCCCCCAACCCCCCACGACTATGAGCAGCGGGGCACCTCGCCACAGGCCGACGAGGCGCTGACCATAAAGCCGCAAACACCGGGCCGTTATTACATCCTGGTGTACAGCTACCGGGGTGCCGGTAAATTTGTCCTGAAAGTCCAGCTTAATTAGAAGCGGTCCCAAAACCCCATCTAACGCTCAAATACGGCGTTGCGAGTTTCTTCGAAATGCTCACATACTACCGTGTATGCTGCGCTTTCGCATCAACTCGCGCCTTGTCTTTGAACGCGATCTGAGATTTTGAAACCACTTCCGGCGCTGCCCGGCCGGCCCGCCTGAACCACTGCCCTCCTTCACCGGACCAGCCGGGCTTTTAGCGCCAACGATCCAAGACAACAGAAGCGGTTCAAAACCCCATCCGCCCCCAGGCAAAGCGGGATTTCAGACCAGGCACCGCCCGGCTGACCTGATGATGCCCAGGCAGGCCATCGGGTCGAATCCGGGATTTTGAACCGGCTTCCGTGCCTCCCACTGACTTTCATGGCAAGGGCAAACACATGCTCAACCCTTCACCGCTCTTTTTCCGAAAAGGGTTGATGGCGCTCGAAAACGACTTTTTACGGGGCCATCAACACATCAGCACCCGATAAAGTGCGACCAGCGAGAATATCAGCCCCATGATGTCAAAAAAATCCATTGTTCTCCGACCAACCCTGAACATGTCTGGGGTGGGTTTTGCCAATGGCCCCTGTTTGACCTGTCACGACCTGCATTTGCATTATGCAAAGTTCATGCACAACGGGACTTTAACAAATTTATATAATTAATTTACATGGATAGGGGGTAAGAGCTTAAAGCAGGCAACTTTTGGTATGAATATTTTTGGATAAGGACTGTCTACTTTTTCAGACATGCAGCTGGTCATCGATTCTTTTTGCAATCTCCATAAATGCCCGGCGCTTTTCCCGGGCATGGGGGTTGTAGCGGTGCATGTCGACAAACAGCTGCCAAGTGTCGTTTTCAACGACTTCCAGGATCTGTCGCAGCCTTTTGTAGCCTTCGGTGTCGATATCCAGTTCCGGGGCCCCGAATTGGGACAGGACTCGGCCGATAAAATGGGTCAGCGCCAGGCTGACGGCGATCTGCTCGTCGTGCTGGCGGGCAGAGCCTTCAATGACGACCAGCCCGCGGGCGGTCAGAAAGTCCTTGATCTGGCGATAGGCCTTTGCATCCATCCGCACCGGGGTTAAGAAAATTTTTCTTCCCCGCAGGCTGTCGGCGGCGCTGTCCGGGCCGAACATGGGGTGGGTGGCCAGAATCGAAACGGATGCGGGCAGCAGCGCTTGCATCCACTTGACGGGATGCTCCTTGACCGAGCAGACATCGACGACCAGGGTGTCTTCATTGAGCAGGGGGGCGATTTGCCGCAAAACATCGCGCATGGCACCGATGGGGACGCACAGGATAACCGCCTGGCAGCCGCAAACCGCTGCCAGGGAACTGCTGCGCGCCCCCGCGTGGCGGATCGCCGCTGCCTGGTCGGTGCGGTCGTATACCAGCACGTCAAAATCCGGGGCCAGGTAGGCCGCTGTGAGCTTTCCAAACCGTCCAAAACCGATAATGCCGATCATAAGGCCTCCGCAATTTTCGCAAAACCGCTGACCAGATCCTCCGCGGCCACGGCAAAGCAGATCCGGACATGCCCGGCTGTGCCGAAAGCCTCGCCGGGCACCACGGCCACTCCGGCAGTTTCCAGCAGGCGGGTGGCAAAGCTCAGCGATGTCATGCCGTCTTTCAACCGCCGGGAAACATCCGGAAAAAGATAAAATGCCCCCCGGGGTTTGATGCAGTCGAACAACGCGGTTGCGCGGCTGTAGGCCAGGTCTCTTTTTGCTTCCAGGTCCCGGCGCCATCGGGCTGGCAGGCCCCTGTCCAGGTCAAGGGCGCTCAGGGCGCCATGCTGGACAAAGGTGCAGACATTGCCCGTCAAATGACTCTGCAGCCGGGTCAGGGCAGCGATGATCCGGTGCTCAGCGGCGAGGTAGCCGATGCGAAACCCTGTCATGCTGAAGTGTTTTGAAAAACTGCGGACAACGATCAGCCGCTCCCGGATATGTTCGAATTGAAACAGGCTTTTGTTTTCAAGGCCGTCGTAGACAAACAGGCCATAGCTTTCATCTGCAACCAGGTATAAATCATGCGCCTGGGCCAGGCGGGCCACTTCTTCCAGCGCTGTTTGCGGATAGACTGCGCCGGTGGGGTTGTTGGGCGAGTTGATGACAATCGCCCTTGTCCGGGGGCCGATCAGGCGGGCGACAGCCTCACAGTCCAGCTGGTGACCGCGGGTGTCCACTAGCACGGGACGGCCGCCGGCCAGTTTGACCTGCTCGGGAAAACTGACCCAGCAAGGCCGCGGAATAATGACCTCGTCGAGGGGGTCGCAGATGACCTGGAAGGCGGCGTACAGGGCCTGTTTGGCACCGTTGGTGACGATGATGTTATTCTCATCGTAGCCGTCGAATTGCTGGGCCAGCCTTGATTTTAAGGAAATGATGCCGCTGACCGGGCTGTATTTTGTCTGCCGGGCATTCAGGGCCTGCTGCGTGGCGGCGATGACCTGGGCCGGGGTGTCGAAGGGCGGTTGTCCCACGGCCAGATTGATGATGCGCTCTCCCCGGGCGCACAACTCCTGCACTCGGGCGCCAAAGTGTGTCGTTGCGGATTCTTGGCTGGTCTGGATTCGGGCGGATAGTTTCATGGCATAGTCAGCGGTTTTCGGCTGCGCAAGACCATATCGGCGATCACCAGGGCCGTCATGCTTTCCACAATGGGCACGGCCCGGGGCACCACACAGGGATCGTGGCGCCCTTCAGCGGTCAAGGTGGTCTGGCGGCCTTCGAAATCGGCGGTTTGCTGGGGTTGGCCGATGGTGGCCGGGGGTTTGAAGGCCACCCGCAAAACGATGGGCTCCCCGTTTGAGATGCCGCCCTGCACCCCGCCGCTGTAATTGGTCCGGGTGCCCAGCCGGTCCCCCTTTTTTACAAAAGCATCGTTGTGCTGCGATCCGCGCATGCGGCTGCCGGCGAACCCGGAGCCGATTTCAAAGCCCTTGGTGGCCGGAATCGACAGCATGGCCCCGGCCAGGGCAGCTTCCAGTTTGTCAAAAACCGGCTCGCCCAGCCCCGGCGGCACCTGCCGGCAGACACATGTGATGATGCCGCCCAGCGAATCCCCGGCCTTGCCGGCCGCCTGCACGGCGCTGATCATTTCAGCGGCCGCCGTTTTCACGGGGCAGCGGATGGGGGTCTGGTCCACATCCCGACGGGTCACCTGCAGGGCATCCACCTCAGGGGCATCCTTCGGCCCTACCGAACTGACCCAGGCCACGATTTCAATTCCATGGATTTCACGCAGAAATTTCTCGGCGATCGCTCCGGCAGCCACCCGGCCGATGGTTTCCCGGGCGCTGGAACGCCCGCCGCCGGAAAAAGCCCGCCGGCCGTATTTTACCTGGTAGGTGTAATCCGCGTGGGAGGGCCGGGGGATGTCCTTGAGGGTTGCGTAGTCGGCGGGCCGGGCGTCGCGGTTGGCGACCAGCAGCGCGATGGGGCTGCCGAGGGTTTTGCCGTTTTCAACCCCTGACAGGATCGTGACCCGGTCGGCTTCGTCGCGGGAAGTGGTCAGCGCACTCTGGCCGGGACGGCGCCGGTCCAGCTGCCCCTGGATATCCGCCGGCTGCAGGGACAGTCCGGCCGGACACCCGTCGACAACTGCGCCCACTCCCTGGCCGTGGGATTCGCCGAAGGTGCTCACCTTGAAAATTGTTCCCATGGAACTTGACATTTCAAATTTTCTCCTTGCTAAAGCATGACGGTCCCGTAAAAAGCTTGTTTATACCGCGAGCGGCAACCTATGAACAACGAACTTGGGTTGACTTCGTTGGAAGTCATTTTCGAGCGACATCAACCCTTTTCGGGAAGAGAGCTGTTCAGGGTTGAGCGTTAAGAATCGCAAGCTATTTTAGGGTGTTAATAATACTTCTTGCGATTTAGCGAAACCCTGAACGGCTCCCGAAAAGGCTTGCGAAGCGAGAAAACGTGACTTTTTACGGCTTCATCAAGCATAAAGCGTTTCAAACACCTGCCAGAACCGGGGAAAGGACTTTTTCACGCAGCCCTCGTTGCAGATCACCGTCCCTGGAGCCTTGAGCCCGGCGACCGCGAAACTCATGGCAATGCGGTGGTCGTCATAGGTTTCGATCTGAGCCCCCCGAGGCCGGCTGCCGGTGACGGTCAGGGTGCTGTCGTCGCAGCGGGCCGCAATGCCCATCTTTTGAAGTTCATTGACCACTGCGCTCAGCCGGTCGCTTTCCTTGGCGCGAAGATGGGCGACATTGCGGATGCGGGTGGTGCCGGCGGCAAAGGCAGCCACCACCGCCAGGGTGGGAACCATATCCGGCATGTCCTGCATGTCCACCGTGACCGCCTGCAGGGGACGGCCGCAAACCCGGATGCCGTCGGCTTCCTGCACAACCCGGCATCCCATGGTCTCCAGGATTTGCACCAGCCGGACGTCCCCCTGGCAGCTGCCGCCGGACAGGCCGCAGACTTTTACCTGGGTGCCGGTGATCGCCGCCGCCGCCCAGAAATACCCGGCCTGAGAGGCATCTGCCTCCACAGTGTACGAGCCGGCCCGGTAGCGCTGGCCCCCTGCGACGGAAAAGCGGGTATCGCCCTGCCGGCGGACAGTGACGCCGAATTTTTCCATGACCCCCACGGTCATGTCCACATAGGGCCGCGACACCGGCCCTTTGGTGACCGTAATGTCCAGACCCTTGCGGGTATAGGGGGCGATGAGCAGCAGGGCGGAAAGATACTGGCTGCTGATGCCGCAGTCGAGCGCCACGGGTCCGCCGGCCGGTTTTGCCCCGCGGACATGCACCGGCGGGCATCCGTTGGGGGTTTCACAGTGGGCCTGAACCCCGATTTGCCCCAGGGCATCCACAAGATCTGCAATTGGCCTCCGGGCCATGCGCGGGCTGCCGGTCAGGGTGTAAGCGCCCTGCCCCAGGGCCGCCACGGCCGTCAGCAGCCGCATGGAGGTTCCCGAATTGGCCAGGTAAATTTTTTCCTTGCAGGGTTGCAGGTGCCCCTTTTTGCCGTGTACCGTCAGTTTTCCGCTGCCGTCCTCATCGATGTTGATGCCCAGCTGCCGCAGGGCTGCCATGGTCAGCCGGGTGTCCTCGCTGAACAGCGCATTGTCAATGGTGCACACACCATCAGACAGGGCGCAGGCCACCAGCAGCCGGTGGGTCTCGCTCTTGGAACCCGGAACCATTACCTCGCAGCGGGGTTTTATGGCCTGTGCCTTGATTGCCAGCATCAGCCTGCGTCTCCCCCGGACAAAAGCGTTTCGCGCACGGCCCGGCGCATGATGTCCACCGGTGCCTCGGTGCCGGTCCACAGCTCAAACTGGGCCGCCCCCTGGTATACAAACATGCCCAGCCCGTCAATGGTGGTGCACCCCAGGGCTTCGGCGGCGGCCAGCAGACGGGTTTTCATCGGCGTGTAAACCACGTCCATGACCACCATCTCCTTTTGCAAAGCGCTCGGTGCAATGGGGGAGGCATCCTGATGGGGTGTCATGCCCACCGATGTAGCGTTGATGACAATCTCGCACGCCAGTTTTTTGACTTCCTGCAGGGGCATAAACTCGGCGTCCAGCTCGGCGGCCAGTTTTTCCCCCCTTTGCCGGCTGCGGTTTAAAATGGTAACCTGGCCTCCCTTTTTTCTGATTCCGAAAGCCACAGCCCGAGCTGCGCCGCCGGCGCCGATCACGGCCACCTGCCGGCCGTTGATGGCGGTTTTTTCCGCCAGGGCGGCTGCCGCTCCCTGCCAGTCCGAATTATAGCCGTATAATCGGCCGGCGCGATTGACGATGGTGTTGACCGCCCCGATGCGCTGGGCCATATCGTCGAGTTCATCGAGACAGGCCATGACGCCGATCTTGTGGGGCAGGGTGATGCTGACCCCGCGGATGTCCAGAGCCCGGACGGCCTGCATGGCATCTGCGATGCTGGAGACCCTGATCGCCAGGTAATAATTGTCCAGGCCGGCATGCAAAAAGGCGCTTGTGTGCATGACGGGACTTAAACTGTGGGCCACCGGATCACCGAAAACCGCGAAAACCGCCGCCGGCGCCGGGCCGGTTCCCGGCGACTGAACCCGGCGCCCGGCGGCCATCAGGGCCCCGAAAATGCGGTGCAGATCATAGGTGCCCAACGGACCTGGATTGTGCGCCAGCAGCCGCTCAAAGATATTGCCTTCCCGCCGGCGGTCAACCACCGGCCGACCGGCCTGCTGTTTGACTGCCCCGATGCGCTTTGCCAGCGCCAGGCGCCGGTTGACCAGATCGAGCAGCTGCCGGTCAATGGCATCGATACGCCCCCGCAAAGCGTGGATATCCGCGTTGGTATTGTCCGCTGTCATTTTGTTTACAACCAGTCAGGGTGCAGGGTTCGAATCGTTTTGCTGCGGCTGCGCCAGCACGGCGGCCAGCTCTTTCATGGCGATTTTTACCACCCGCGCTTCGCCGATGCGGCGCAGCAGCACAAAATGGATCTGCCCGCCGGCTTTTTTCTTGTCTTTTCCGATGGCCTCCAGAACTGCCGGCCCGTCTAACTCAAGCCGGACCGGAAGCTCCAGCTTTTCCAGCAGGGTGGTCACCCGTGCCGCCTGGCCCACCGCAAGCCACCCCTTTTTGACTGACAGCGAACAGGCCAGCACCATCCCGGCGCTGACAGCCTGCCCGTGCGCAACGCCGGTGGTTTTTTCAATACCGTGGCCGAAGGTGTGGCCGAAGTTCAGCTTGCGCCGTTCGCCCGACTCTTTTTCATCGCGGCTGACAATGCCGGTCTTGATAACCACCGACGCGTGCACCAGTTTTTCAATCACCGGGGCTTCAAGCGCCAGGGCCCGGGTATAATGCGCCTCCAGGTAGACAAAAAGATCCGGATCGGCAATGGCGGCATGTTTGACCACCTCGGCCAGGCCGCCGCGGATTTCTGCAGGCGGCAGGGTTTTGAGCAGGTGCGGGTCGCAGATAACGAACTCGGGCTGGCAGAAAGTGCCCACCATGTTCTTGTAGCCGCCCAGGTTGATGCCGTTCTTGCCGCCGATAGCCGCATCCACCTGGCAAAGCAGAGTGGTGGCCACAAAGCCGAAGCGCACCCCGCGCATGTAAGTGGCCGCCGCAAACCCGGTGATATCGCAGACCATCCCGCCGCCGATGCCGATGAGAAAACTGTCCCGATCCGCCTTCAACGCCAGCAGCTGCTCGTAAATCCGGCGCACCGTATCCAGGTTTTTCTCCTTTTCACCGCTGCCGATGACAATCACCGGCCCCGGCGGAAACACTCCGCGGTACCGGTCATGGACATTGACATCGGTGATGATGATCGGCTGTTTCACCGGGCAGTGGGCCGCCAGATTTTCGAGCCGCTCTCCGACCAGAATGGCGGATGGGCCGGAATCCCCGTTGACGGTAAAGGCCTTCATAGGGCATTGACCCACCGCTGATCGCTGTTGAATTGAAATGCACGCACCAGTTTGTCGCGCGCGCACAGCAGCAGCTGCTCGGTGGTCTCCCACGAAATGCATTCATCGGTGATGGATACTCCATAGTCCAGGGCGGCTAAATCCGGGCGGAACTTCTGGCGGCCGGCGTGCAGGTGGCTTTCGAGCATCAGGCCGATCAAGGCTCCGTTGCCGGCGATGGTCTGGTCGATGACACTTTTAAAGACGATGCCCTGGCCCTGGTGTTTTTTGCGGGAATTGCCGTGGGAGCAGTCCACCATGATGGTTTCGGGCAGATTTTTTCCGATCAGTTGCAGCCGCGCCTCTTCAATGCTGATGGGATCGTAATTGGGTTTGGGGCCGCCGCGCAAAACCACGTGCCCCAAGGGGTTGCCGGCGGTTTCGACCACGCAGGTGCGCCCCTTTTGATCGATCCCCAGAAAGCTCTGGGCGGCGGCGGCGGCCGCCACGGCATTGATGGCTGAAGACAGGTTGCCGTCGGTGCCGTTTTTGAATCCCACCGGCATGGAAAGGCCGCTGGCCATTTCGCGATGGGTCTGGGATTCGGTGGTCCGGGCGCCGATGGCTGACCAGCTGACAAGGTCCGCCACGTACTGGGGCGTGATGGTTTCCAGAAACTCGGTGGCGGTGGGCACCCCCATGGCGGTTATTTGCAGCAAGAGCCGGCGGGCTTTTTGCAGCCCCGTGGTGATATCGCAGGAGCCGTCCAGGTGGGGGTCGTTGATCAGGCCCTTCCAGCCCACCGAGGTGCGGGGCTTTTCAAAGTAGACCCGCATGACCACGCAAAAGGCGTCGGCGACCTTTTGCCGCAGCTGCTTGAGCCGGGCGGCATATTCCAGGGCCGCGCTTTCATCATGGATGGAGCAGGGCCCGACAATCACCAGCAGCCGCCGGTCTTTTTTGCGCAGAATGTTTTCGATCTGCCGGCGTCCGGTGGTTACGGTTTCATGGGACGGCAGGGTGATGGGCATTTGGCGCTTGAGTTTTTCCGGCTGCGGCAGCTGCAGGTACCCTTTGACGCGCAAGTCATCGGTCGGTTTCATGGTCTCCCCTTTGGTGCGCAAGGCAGTGTTTCTTCAATCGTGCTTCTTATTGTTCATGGAGAGGCACGAACGGTAAGGCTGCGGTACCCGCCCGCAGCTGTCAAAATAAAAAGCCGCGGGCGATTGGGTCCGCCCACGGCTGTTTGCGCTTTTTAATATGTTTTGCTGGTTTCAGCGCACCCCGGGCAGACCGCTGTTATAAAAATAATAGCGGTAAAAGAAAAAACAGGTAAAACTGCCCGCGATCCTGTGCGCCACGTGAAATTCCTTTCTGATTTGATCTTCTCCTCCCATTTATCTGAATGGGATTTGGCTGTCAAGATCTTTTTTTCGCTGTTGGCACCAAAAAAAGATCTTGACTCCTGAAACGCCAATCGGGTATGGGATGGAAAAATGCCAGGAAAAAGAAAATGACTTGTTCTGCGGTTACAAGCTGCCGGTTTTTCCAGGGACGCTTCTTTTTTTACTTTCGAAGCGTCCAGCCGGTTGCCTGACGCCGTTTTTCGTTCGTAATGCGCCCCGGGTGGACTTAATTGTTTCCTCCCGGGATTTTTTTGGCGGCAACATAAAGGCAAACCGTTTTTCGGGTGAGGTCAAAAATGGAACTGGAACAAATTCGGCAACAAATCGAGCGGGTCGACCGGCAGTTGCTGGTCCTGCTGCAGGAGCGCATGGGCCTGGCGCTGCAATCCGGAAAATTCAAATCCGGCGCTGATACTGCCGGCAATGAAGAAGAACTCCCGGCGCACGTGCAGTCAATGGAGCTGAACCTGGTCGAGCGTTCGTTTACCCGCATGCTTTTAAAGACCATTGTCAGCGAAAGCCGGCGCCTTCAGGAGGAACAGCGGCCCCTGGTCGCCTTCCAGGGAGAGTACGGGGCATACGGGGATGTGGCGGCCCGGCGCCTGGTGCCCGACGGGGCCTGCATTCCCTGTCTGGAATTTATCGATGTTTTTTGCGGTCTTGAAAAAGGCCATTTCGACCTGGGGGTGGTGCCGGTGGAAAATTCCCTGGAAGGGGCGGTCACCCAGGTCAACGACCTGCTCACCACCACCGGGCTGAAGGTGATCGGCGAGGCCAACGTGGTGGTGCGCCACTGCCTGCTGGCAGTCGAGGCCATGGATTACCGCGAGATCCGCCTGGTTTACTCCCATCCCCAGGCCCTGGCCCAGTGCCGGGACTTTCTGGCCCGCCACCGGCTCGAGCCCCGGCCCTATTACGATACCGCCGGTGCGGCCAGGATGCTGGCCCGGGAAAATCCCCGGGCCGCGGCGGCGGTTGCCAGCGCCCTGTGTGCCGATCTGTATAACCTTAAAATTATCGAAGAGGGGATTGAGGACGGTGCGGCCAACAGCACGCGGTTTTTACTGCTGTCGCGAAAAGCTTACCCCGGCCGGGGAGACAAAACCTCGCTTGTCTTTTCCGTGCCCCACCGGGCCGGCAGGCTCTATGATGTGCTGGCGCTGTTCGCCCGCGCCGGTATCAACCTGACGCGCATCGCCTCCATGCCCCTGCGCTCGGATCCGGGCAACTACAGTTTTTTCCTGGACTGTGAAGGGTCGCAGCAAGACGCCGGGTTGTCCGGCGTGCTTAAGCAAATGCAGCCGCTGACCCAGTCAATGAAATGCCTGGGCAGCTACCCGGCGGATACGGCGAACCGTTAAGGCATCCTTCGCACCGTCCGGGAGACGAACCGGCTGGCATTGCCTAAACTTCTTGCGTTGATCACAAATATTAACTTTAGCTTGACATGCCTACCACAATGTGTCATTTTAGAATAGGATCAACGCCCCAACAAAATCTTAGCCGGCCTCAACTTCGATGCACTTCTCAATGGTATTTTGCAGGTGTTGTTGGTTCTTGGCTTTCCGGCCAGAGCAGTCTTTCCCGCAATCGTCTTCGGTCGGCTTAACAGACCGAGGGTTTAGCAAAAAGTTCCGGAGCTGCAGTGAATGTCCTTGCCGACATATTGGTAGAGAATCAGTTTGCTCATGCTCTCGTAAATTCCTTTCCCTGCGGCTTAATGGTTGTGGATAGCCACGGTCATGTTCAGGTTGTCAACAACATCCTGGAATGTGCGCTGAAAATCAATACCCGCAAGATAATCGGCAAAACGGCCGGCAATGTTCTGGGTTGTCTGCATGTTTTCGAACAACCCCAGGGATGCGGTCATGCGGATTTTTGTAACGCATGTGAAATAAAAAAATTAACATTTAAAGCCTTTGCTGAAAATCAGAAACAAAATGCAAGGGCCTATCTTCAATTCATCATCGAGGGGCAGGTAAGGGATTCGATCCTTCTGCTCAGCGCCTTGCCATTTGATTTCAAGGGCCAATCATTTTGCATGCTGATGATCGAGAACTTGAACACCCTGAAAGCCTTTTCCGCTATCGACACGCAGGCGGGCTTCAGGGGGATCGTTGGTGGTAACTGTGATATGCGGGAGTTGTTTGACACCATCAGACAGGTCGCCCAGACAGATGCTTCGGTATTGATACAGGGGGAAAGCGGCACCGGCAAGGAACTGGCAGCCCTGGCGGTTCACCGGGAAAGCCACCGCGCCCCTAATCACTTTGTGCCGGTCAATTGCAGTACTTTGCCGGAAGGCTTGCTTGAAACCGAACTGTTTGGCCATGTCAAAGGGGCTTTCACCGGCGCGCATCGGGACAGGAAGGGCCGCTTTGAACTGGCTGATGGAGGAACTATTTTTCTCGACGAAATCGGCGAGTTGAGCCCGGCCACGCAGGCCAAGCTATTGCGGGTGCTTGAAGACGGATCCTTCGAGCCGGTCGGAAGTGAACGGACAGTGCAGGTAAACGTGCGGGTCATCAGTGCGACCAACCGGAAATTAGAGGAAGATATATTAACAGGAAGGTTTCGCAAAGATCTATACTACCGGCTGTGTGTAATGCCGATTATCATTCTTCCCCTGCGGGATCGCAAAGATGATCTTCCTGCTCTGGTCGATCACTTTCTGGCCCAACTTGCTGACGAAATCGGAGGCCGGAAGGTCACCTTGTCCAGCACGGCGCTTTCCATCCTGATGTCGCATCCATGGCCAGGCAATGTTCGGGAATTGAAAAATGTACTTCAGTTTTCCCTGGTGAAATGCCAGGGGCACAGGATCGAGCCCCGGCATCTTCCTCCCACCCTCAATTTCAGCGTGTCCAAGCTTTCCCGCCTGCAGCATCGTGAACCCAAACTGCATGCTCCTGATGTTGTCAAGGCCCTGGAAAAAACCAGGGGAAATAAATATAAGGCCGCTAAACTTCTCGGTGTCTCCAGGTCCACGCTATACCGATTTTTTTCCCAACAGCAAAAAGATGCGTCAGATGTTTAATTCCGTCAATTCCACTGCAGCGGTTTGTCTTCTACCTTACACGGGCAAACCCAGGATTGCCTCGTGAAAGAGAGTCTCAGCCCAGGCTCCATTTGTCCCACCGACTGTGTCATCCTGTCCAATTGCGATTGAGCCTTATCGCAAGCAGGCGTCAAACAATAAATTGTTATCAAACTATCTGAAATTAAAAGCTAAAGACAATCACGTCGATACATCGAATACTTCCAGCCACTGTCCCACCCAAAGGCCCAGCGGAATAAAAATCTAAATCCCGATGTCCACAGTTAAAAATAATTACGTGTAATTTCAACATATTGTTGGCTTCAGCAGATCATGCTTCGGCTTTGGCATGCATGTTGCTGATAAGAATTGAAGATCCCAAAAAATGAAACTTGCCACGCGCGGCTTTTGTATATCCTGTTTTAAAGCAATTGAAGCTTTAAAAAGAAGTTCAAGGCAAAAGGGAATTAATTAACTTGCAAAGGAGGTTAAGAATGACTGCAATAGCGACCATACTCGGATTTGTGGCTTTTTCGATTTTAATAGGGTGGATGATGTTGCGGTATACACGAAGTTGATCGGCGGTGGTTGCACAATCCCCTCTCTCCGAAAAACAAAGTGAGATTTCGCATCCGGTTCGAATAGATTCTAGTGTCCTGTAAACCAAAGGCAAAGTTCCCATGCAGAACCGCCTTCACGATGGCCCTTTCCTGCCCCTGGCAGGAAAGGGCCCCAGTGTCGGGATAGGCCCGGTTTACAATAAAACTCCAGCGGATTCGACGATCAATCACGGCCCTGTGTGCCATCCATTATGCGATAGACGCCAAGAACTACCGGATTATCATGGCAAGCTCCGC
Organism: uncultured Desulfosarcinaceae bacterium; assembly: GCA_964527835.1. Lineage (GTDB taxonomy): Bacteria > Desulfobacterota > Desulfobacteria > Desulfobacterales > JAFDCJ01 > JAFDCJ01. The sequence goes on from CAZGNV010000036.1 coordinate 36,529, forward strand.
TGCAGTGAATCTTTCCGGTATTCGGTAATTTTATCGGTAATCCGTTCTGCTATTCCTGGCCGCATGCCCGCGCGACGCGTTGCTCTGATGGAGGACATCGCAAAAATAATCGAGGGCGTCACAAATTTCCGGGGAAAAGCCCAGCAAGACGATAATATCACCCTGGTGGTTCTGAAAATGAGGGGGCAAGTTTGATCTTGCGGGATGTTGTTCTCAATCTGCTCAAGACGCTCCTTCAAACATTCCATCCTTATTCCTGCTCAAATATTTGACGACCCCATCCAGATGCCAGCGGATCCGTGCGGCGCATTGTTGATAGACTTCAAGCGATCCGCCATAGGGGTCGGCAACCTCCTCGGTAACCCGGCGGCTGTTAAATCCTCCCAGCAGATGCACCTTATTCGGCCCAGACGGTACCCACTGACGAATATGGCTGGCATGATGGCGCTCCATCACCAGCAGCAGATCGTGGCGGGCAAGCATCGCGGGGGTGAGGCTTTTTGCCCGGTGTGAAGCGATGTCAACTCCGAGCTCTTTGCAGGCCCGAACGGCAAAAGGCTCCGGACTGAGTCCATCGCAGGCCCGAATGCCGGCTGAATCGACTCCCACCCACCCGCGCAAAGCAGCGGGCAAAATGGCTTTCAAGATGCCTTCTGCCATGGGGCTGCGGCATATATTACCGCTGCAGATGAGCAGGATGTTGTAAGGGTTTTGAGGGCCCATGGCATTTTCCCTGCGGATCAGCGTAATATAGTCGCAAGTTGGAAATCAATACATTTTATTCATCACTGAAATGTCTGGGCAGTTAACCGGTTGCAGAATAAAAGGGGTGTTGATTTTTCTTGGCGCTTCAATTATTCATAATCCATATTTATTCCGAATACTCATGGCGGGGGTAAGTGTGGCTGCAACTGTGCGCAAAAAAAGAAAAAAAGGGATGCATGCCGGCAAGCTGCGGATTGCCGATCACTGGAACGCCATCAGTATCATCGCCAAAAGCCAGACCAATCCTTTGAAAGCGGTCGCCGAGTTTGTGGAAAACAGCATTGATGCCCGGGCAAAACAGATCGTCATCATGAGGGGGAAAAAGAAGGGCGAATTCTACCTCAAAATCAGCGATGACGGCGAAGGCATTCCCAAGGACAAACAGGGGCTGCCAGATTTTCGGCGTGTGGCGACCCATATCTGCGACTCCATCAAACGGCAGTTCAAGTCGGAGGGAACAAAGGGGATCCAGGGAGAATTCGGCATCGGTCTTCTCAGCTTCTGGACGGTCGGCCAAAATCTCAGCCTGACCAGTTGCGGGGAAGATGGGAACACATACGAAATGACCATGGCCAAGGATTCACCGGATTTTTCAGTTGCCAAGAAAAGGGTTTTGCTCCCTTTCAAGGGGACGGATTTGATGATCTATCCCCTATTGCCGGGATTGCGGTCCTTGACCGGCGAAAAAATCCAGCGTTACCTGGCCTCCGAGCTCAGGGACCGGATAAAAGCAGCCGGTGTAACCGTAAAAATCATTGACCGTACCGGCAGAAAAGAGCTGATCGTTGTCCCGCGCCAATTCACCGGACGGCTTCTCCATGATCTTAAGCCGGGCAAAACCGCACAGGATGATATTTATCTGGAGCTTTACCTCAGTGATCCGGAGACCTCTAACCAGGTGGGGTTGTATCGGCGCGGCACCCGGGTGCTGCCGTCAATAACCGAACTCGATGATTTTCAGAAAGAGCCGTGGACAGAGAGTTATCTGCAGGGCATCGTGGAGGCGCCGTTTTTGAATCTAACTCCGGGAACCCGCCACGGGATTATTCGCGATGAGCAGTTTGATGTTTTTTGCCGCGCGATGGAGCCGGTTGAAAACCAGTTGCGGGAAATCATCGCCGACCAGCGCAAAGCTGAAGAGGAGCGATCAAGCCGTCAGATTCTGCGCAGGGTCCAGCGGGCGCTGAAAGAGGCTTTTTTGCGGCTTCCCCAGGAAGAGTATGACTGGTTTGATATCTATGGTGGCCAACTTCATAAAAAATCGGGAGGACTTTTTTCAAGTGGCTCCATCCGCGCAGCGTCACCGGAAGCAATCGACCGTGAAAATACGAATCTTGAAGGTGGGCCCGAGCTGGATGCCGACGACAGCGGGCAGAAACAGTTCTTCGAATATGCCGGCCCTTTGTTCAGTGCAGTGATTGCACCAAAATCGAGTGTCGTTTCAGTTGACAGGCGCAAAAAATATCGTGTTGTCTGCAGGGACCGCTCCCGCAGGGTTGTTTTGGAAAATCTGGAATATCAATGGGACATTACGGAGGGCGAAGGCCGTCTCGATCAGAACCACCACGAATCGGTTGTTTTTACTGCACCGGCGGAACCGTGCCTGACAACATTGGCGGTGGTTGTCCGGCAGGGGGATAAGATTTGCAAAGACGAAGCTTTGATCACCGTCACCGATACTCTCATGGAACAGTCATCTAAAACCGGAAAGGCGAACAAAGGACTTCCCGGGTACACCTATCGCCGGGCCCCCGGGGAAATGTGGCGCTCCCGATTCGATATGGAAAAAAACGTGATCATTATTAATAACGGGCACCGAGACTTTGTTTATGCCGGCAAGCAGAAAAGCCGCAAGCTGCGGTATATTTGCCGGCTGTTTTGTAAAGAACTGGTTCGTCACAATTTTCCGGGGCTGCAGACAGATGAACTTCTGGAGCGGATGATCGAGCTGTCCCTGTACACGGAAGAGCATTTAAGATAACAAGCTTCCCTCTTTTTTATTGACTATGGGGCCTTGAAGTTTTGCTGGGGGTCAATGCCGGCGGAAAGGATGGCGCTGAGATATGCAAAACAGCACCCCGGCGATTGAATTTTCGAATGTGACTTTTTCCTTTTCGGATTCAAAGGTCCTTTTCAGGGAGCTTTCGCTGCAGCTGGTGGTCGGACGGTTTTACCTGGTCCAGGGACCTTCCGGAGCGGGCAAATCGACCTTCTTGCGCCTGATCAACCGGCTCGAGGAGCCCGCGGCGGGCCAAATATTGTTCAACGGCCGTCCGCTGTCCGCATACAATCCGCCCCTGCTGCGCCGCTCGCTGCTGTATATCCAGCAGACGCCTACCGCCGTTGAGGGCACGGTGCGCGACAATCTGCTGCTGGCATTTTCCTTTAAAAACAACCGTGACCGGCCGGCGCCGGGGGAAGCCGTGCTCAGGCGCTGGCTGGATGATTTTCTGCTCAATGATGTCGAGCTTCAAACCAATGCCCAGACCCTTTCCGTGGGGCAGTTGCAGCGCCTGTGTTTTATCCGTGGTCTGCTGCTGGAGCCCGAAGTGCTGCTGCTCGATGAGCCGGCCAGCGCCCTTGACGAGCAAAGCAGCCTGATTGTTGAACAAACTGCCGAGCGCCTGTGCGCGCAGGACGGGCTGACGGTGTTGATGGTCAGCCACCGCCGCTTTGAGCCGCGGCAGGTCCAGCCGAACATTCTGCAAATCGCCGACGGGCGGGTCAAGGAGCTTGCATGACACCGGAAATCGTCCCCATCGGGCTGGGCCAGCTGTTTGTCGGGCTGGTGTTTATTGTTGCCGCCGGCATCACTTCCGTGCTGCATTCGCTCAAACTGGAGCGCGACCTGCTGGTGGGCACCATCCGCACCTTTGTGCAGCTGTTTTTGCTCGGCTACATCCTGAAATTTATCTTCAGACTGGAAAGTGCGGTGCTGGTGCTGGCGGTATTTTGCTTCATGATTTTTTTTGCCGCCCGGGAGATCCGGGGCCGGGTCAAGGAAAAGCAGGTGGCCTTTTTCTGGCCCCTGCTGGCCTCCATGCTCATCAGTTACGTGGTGGTCTCCTACCTGGTAACGGCCGTGCTGGTCAATGTCCAGCCCTGGTGGAAGCCGCAATATTTCATCCCCCTGGGGGGCATGGTGATCGGCAATTCCATGAACGCCATCGCCATTGCCCTGGAGCGGCTGATGGGGGAGCTGCGCCAGCAGCGCCTGGAAGTCGAAGCCCGGCTGTGTCTGGGCGCCAACTACAAGGAGGCCAGCCGGGAGATTTTCCGCAATGCCATGCGCGCCGGCATGATCCCGTCGATCAACTCGCTGATGGGGGTGGGCATCGTGTTTATTCCCGGCATGATGACCGGCCAGATCCTGGCCGGTGCCGACCCGCTGCAGGCCATTCGCTACCAGATCATTGTCATGGTGATGCTGGTGGGATCCACGGCCATCGGATCCTTGCTGGTGGTCTACCTGGTGCGCAAGCTGTGCTTCGGCCCCGGTGAGCGCCTGCTGCTGCAGCCGGAAAACTAAATTGATGGGGGAAATGACAATGAAACAGGGGATGATCGCCTGCCCGAACTGCGGGCATGAGTTCGAGCTGTCCGATGCGCTGACCGGTAAAATCCGCGAGCACCTGAAAGCCGAACTGCTGCAGGAGGTGTCCCGGCGCGAAGCCCGGCTCAACGAAAAGCTTGCCGCGCTCAAAATACAGCAAGAACAGGTTGCCAGAAGCCGCGCCGAAATGGAAGAACAAATCGAGGCGCGGCTCAAAGAGCGCCTGGCCGATGCTGAAAACAAGGCGGCCGAAAAAATCGAGCTGCGCTACGCCCAGCAACTCAAGGAACTGCAGGGGATGCTCGCAGAAAAGGATGCGGATATCAAGAATTTCCGCCAGCAGGAGCTTGAGCTGCGTAAAAAACAGCGCCAGCTGGAAACAGCGGCCGAATCCCAGGAGTTGGAGCTGGCCCGCAGGCTTGACGAGGAAAGAGAGAAGATTCGCGCCGAGGTGTTGCAGAAGGCAGACGAAACGCATCGGCTAAAAGACCTGGAAAAAGACAAGGTCATCAATGATTTGCGGGCCTCTCTCGAGGAGATGAAACGCCGGGTGGAGCAAGGCTCCATGGAGACCCAGGGCGAAGTCCTGGAACAGGATTTCGAAGCCCAGCTCAAGGCATTTTTCCTTCATGACGGCATTGCGCCCGTGCCCAAGGGCATCCGGGGGGCCGATCTGGTTCAGACGGTGCGCACCCCCATGGGCGCCGAAGCCGGCATTTTGCTGTGGGAGGTCAAAAACACCAAGGCCTGGAGCTCCCAGTGGATCCCGAAGCTCAAAGACGACATGATCGAAATCCGGGCGTCGCTGGCCATCCTGGTGTCGGTTGTCCTGCCCGACGGCATCAACCGCTTTGGCCAGGTCGAAGGCGTCTGGGTGAGCGATCCGCTGTCGGCCGTTGCTCTGGCGGCGGTTTTACGGGAGCAATTGCTGGCCGTCAGCCGCGAGCGAACGGCAGCGGTCGGAAAAGGCGAGAAAATGGAGGCCCTTTACCAGTACCTGGCCGGCGTGGAGTTCAAGCAGAAAATCGAGGGCATTGTTGAAGCCTTCACTTCCATGCAGGACCAGCTCAACAAGGAGCGCCGGGCCATGGAACGCCACTGGAAGCAGCGCGAAAAACAGATCGAGCGGGTGCTCAAAAACACCGTCGGCCTGTACGGCGACATGCAGGGAATTATCGGCGGCCAGATACCGGTCATACCGGCCCTGGAACTCGATGCAGATGAAATCCGGCAGCTGCCCGAAGACGATTGACCTGGCTGGACAGCGTCAGGGATTGCCCGGCAGCCAGGGGTGCTGGCGGGCGAAAAAGGCGGGGGCGTTTGAAATTGCTCCTGCAGGGTCCGGCATCATTCCGGTTGCGCCTGCCTGCGGCAGGCAGGGCAGATGCCGATGAATTCCAGCCGGTGTCCGACAATGTCGAAATCCGACGTATTTTTCAGCTTGCGATCAAGGGCGGAATCAAATTCAACCGGAGCATCCACCACCCGGTCACAGCGGATACAGCGAATGTGGTAGTGGTTTTCAACCACACCGTCAAAGCGTTTCAGGTTGCTGCCCAGTTCCAGTTTCTGGATCTGCCCGTTTTCCGCCAGAATTTCCAGGTTGCGATAGACGGTGCCGAGGCTGATGCGCGGCAGGCGCCGGCGCACCATGGCATAGATTTCATCCGCACCGGGATGGGTTTTGACCTTGCGCAATTCTTCCAGAATCACCCTGCGCTGGGGTGTCATGCGAAAATTGGATCGATCCAGCAAACCGCTTCGTCCTTTCTGTACCCCGGCCACCGGTTGGCTGTTGCCGGCAATGAAAACCGGGTACTTTTTGTCAAATGGCGCTTTATCTTTTTTCCACGGGTGTAAACTCACATACATCGGGGCCGCAGTAGTCCCCGACGTAATCGGATTCCGGCCGATAAAGCATGGGCTTGGGTGCGGCCCCGGCAAACTGCTCCTCGATCACGTGGGCGCACCAGCCGGCAATTCTGGAAATCGCAAACACCGGGGTGAACAAGTCCACCGGGATGCCCATGGCGTAATACAGCGAGGCGCTGTAAAAATCAACATTGACGTAGATATCCTTGCCCTTGCGCCTTTTAAATTCCTCTTTGCCGGTTTTTTCCAGCAGTGTGGAAATCTCGTACCACTGGGGCTCCCCGATGCGCTCTCCCATGACCTTGGCCATGGGCGCCAGGATATGAGCCCGGGGGTCGTCGGTATCGTACACGGCATGGCCCAGGCCGAAAATTTTTCGACCGGCATCGAACTGCTGGTTGACATACTCTTTGACCTTGTCCGCCGAGCCGATTTTCAGCAGCATTTCCATGACGCGCACGTTGGCGCCCCCATGCAGTTCCCCGGACAGGGATCCCACGGCCGCGGCGACCGCCGCGTAAATGTGGGCCCGGGTGGAAGCCACTTCCCGGGCGGCGAAGGTGGAGGCGTTGAACGAATGCTCGGCGTGCAGCACCAGCGCCGTGTCGAAAAAGCGGGCCACATCTTCCTGGGGCTTTTTCCCACTGAGCATGAACAAAAAATTAGCGCCGTGATCCAGCTCCGGCGATGGATCTACGGGCTCGAGGCCGTTGCGCAGGCGGTGCCAGGCCGCGACGATGGTGGGAAAACGGGCAATCAGCCTGATGGCCATGCGCGAGGCGGCATCCAGGGACGCATCGGTCACATCCTGGTCATGGTGGGCCAGCAGGCTGACGGCGGCCTGCAAAATATCCATGGGCAGCGCTGTTTTGGGCCGGGTTTTTAACGCCGCGATGACTTCTGGCGGCAGCTGCCGCTGGGCCAGCAGGCGGCTTTTGAATTCCTTCAATTCGCCGGGGTCGGGCAGTTTTTCATACAGCAGCAAATAGGCGACTTCTTCAAAGGTCGCATTTTGGGCCAGGTCCTGGACCAGGTAGCCCCGGTAGATCAAACGGCCGTTAGCACCGTCGACATCGCATATGCGTGTACTGGCAATGACCAGTCCGCGCAGACCGGTGTTCAGTACGGGTTTGCATTCTTCCATATTCACCTCCCGATACATTGGCGCGGCTTCTTGTCTGACTGCAAGTTCAACGTCTCAAGCACTGACGGGTTTTAAGGCGGCGTGAAAAAGGCGCAATCCAGGCGCAAAAACCGGCCGGGATCAAAAGTCGATCCACATGTCGGCCTCATTGCCGCAAAGGGAACACTTGGCGACGCCCTTGACCTGTTTGGTGGTCTCCTTCGTTGATGCCGGTTTGGACTGCGACCCGGTCGGAGCCGTATCGACATCATCGGGCAATGAACAGGTAATCACCATTTCAGCCTCGTTGCCGCAGTTAGTGCATTCGCAAACCTGTTTGCGTACAATTTCACCCATGGTATTGCTCCATTTTTTTCGCTAACGATCATGAGGTGGCGATCCGGTGTACTTTTGCCGGCCGCCGCACTGTCGGGTGCCAGCGCCACCGCTGTATGATTAAAATGGGAGTTCAACATTAAAATGTCAAGGCCGAATTTTTCCTCATCCGGCGGTGGTGACTGCCCGGAGAGCCGCAAGTTTCGCAAACCGGCCCCTGCAACCCGCCGGCAGGGGGAGGGGGAATGCTCTGCAGCAGTCAGAAGGCCATTTTTTCAAGCGGTCGGCGTTCGGGGACATATTCACGCTCGACTTTGCCCTCATTCCATTCCCGGGTCACATACAGGTTGCAGTAGCAGCTGCCGTATTCTTCAATGTCCGGCACACTGTAAACACAGGGGCAGATGATGTCCCGGTCGCTCTCCCGGTCGCCGGAAAGCAGCCGGCAGGGGCATCCCATGTAGCCGTAACGCTCTTTGTTGACCAGCAGGGCTTCCAGCAGTTCAAAGGTACGTTCCCGGTCCTTGTTGAAATAATACCCCTTGGGCTCCTGGACCTTTTTCATGCGTTCATAAAGCTCTTGTGCATCCATTACAGTCCCAGCGCCTCCTTGATTTCCTTTTCCTTGAACCCGACGATCACCTTGTCCCCGATAATGATGGTGGGAAACGAACAGCGCGGGTTGAATTTTTTAACATCCTCGATAATCGCCTTGCGTTCTTCGCCTTCCAGCAGGTCCACATCAACAAATTCGTACTTGATGGTGCACTCTCCCAGAAACTTTTTGGTTGCCTTGCAGTGGCTGCAGGTGCTCAAAGAGAATATTTTGACTTCCGGATGAGACATAGGGCCTTCCTTTCATAATTGGGCCTGCCGCAATCACAACTCCTTCAGACCCCGCTGCCCGCGGGCAGGCGTTAAGTCGGCTGCGCTTAATGAATTGATCCTGGTGAACATACCAGAAACCAAGCAATAATGATACCAAAATTTTGCCAAATCACAGGACCCGGGCGCTGCCGCTGCCAGGAGTAAAGCGATTAATTTACATTGTGCCCCCCGTTGACCGGTGTCAGGGCAAGGCTACGGCTCTATGAGACACTTGAAACATTAGCGGCGGCTTTTGGGGAGGAGCACCGGAAAAAAATCCCTTCAAAGCCTGTCGTTGGCATCGGGTCTCTCAAGTCTAGTCCCCAATAGCGCCAAATCAAGGCTCCCTTGCACGTCTCACAATCCGGTTTGATACATACCTGTCTCATAGAACGGTTGAGGAGCGGCAAGGGGGGCGCAGCACGGTGTCAGCACAAATCATTTTGCAGGCCGTGGCTGTTGGATAATCTTTTATTTCGGTGTGTTAAATGCTTGATTGCCTTGTTGCGGATAATGATGCGCTGAAATTGAAGTTGGCATGGAAATTGCCGCTATGTTTAACAGCCACTTTGTGGTATGTTGACCCATCCGTTGCCGGCAAAAACCGGTTGCGGATAAACCCCATTGCATCGTCCAGGTTAACTTTTTATTAAGCATTTTGATTTTAAACCAGGCAGTTTCAACACCTATCAACTATTCACCAAGGGAGGCAAATCATGACCGAAAAAAAGCCGGTTGCGGCTAAAAAGGACAAAATTATCTCCAAGCAAAAAGAGGTGGATCCCCGTGATCTCACCATCTGCGACGCCACGGCGCAAATGCTGATCAAAGCCCGCAAAGACGGTGTGGAAACCGCCTTTGACCGGGCGCTCAACATGAAGGCCTGTCCCATCGGGGCGGATTCGGCCTGCTGCAAGCACTGCGTCATGGGACCGTGCAGGTTGAACTCCAAGGATCCCTATGGCAAAGTCGGCATTTGTGGTGCCACCATTGACACCATCATGTCGCGCAACTTCGCGCGCATGGTGGCTGCCGGCAGTGCCGCCCACACCGACCACGGCATGGGAATGCTGGATCTTTTCCGGGAGGTGTTAAACGGCAATATTCCCGACTACAGCATCAAAAACCCGCAAAAACTCGTGGAAGTCGCCCAGGCTATCGGCATCGAAACCGAAGAACGGGATATCAAGGCGATCGCCATGGACCTGTACCGGGAGCTCGAACGCACCTACACCCAGGTGGAAGGGGAAATACCCTTAGTCAAACGGGTGCCGGAAAAAACCCTGGAAACCTGGCGCAAACTCGGCATCGTGCCGCGCGGTGCCATGCGCGAGATCATGGAGTTGATGCACCGTTCGGCCATGGGCGTGGACCAGCATTATGAAAATATCACCAAGCAGAGCAGCCGCACGGCGCTGGCCGACGGCTGGGGCGGCTCCATGGTGGCCACGGAGATTTCCGACATTTTGTTCGGCACGCCGTCGCCGGTGGCCGTCGAAGTCAACATGGGGGTCCTCAAGGAAGACCACGTCAACATCATCATCCACGGCCACGAGCCGAATCTTTTCGAGTCCATCGTCGAGTCGGTCAACGAGCCCACCCTGATCCAAGCGGCCAAAGATGCCGGCGCCAAGGGGATCAACCTGGTGGGCATGTGCTGCTCGGGCCTGGAGATGTTCGTGCGCCACGGCATTCCCCATGCCGGCAACTTCATGTCCACCGAGGCGGTACTGGTCACCGGGGCCGTGGACGCCATGGGCGTGGACGTCCAGTGCATCAAGCAGGGCCTGGTGAAAGTGGCCGATTGTTACGGCACCAAGCTGATCACCACCAATCCGCGCTGCCACATCGAGGGCGCCACCCACGTCGAGTTTAACGATCACGACCCCAAGGCCTGCACCGATGAAATCGTGATCCAGGCCATCGGACGCTTTAAAAACCGCACCATGCCCATTGAAATCCCCCAGATCGTCAACACCGGCGTGCATGGTTTCTCCCATGAGTACATCAATTACATGCTGGGCGGCAGTTTTCGTGCTTCCTACACGCCGCTGAACGAAAATATCATCAACGGCCGCATCCGGGGGGTGGCCGGAGTGGTGGGCTGCACCAACCCACGGGTGAAGCAGGACTGGCTGCACGTGGAGCTGGTCAAGGAGCTGATTAAAAACGATGTGCTGGTGCTGCAGACCGGGTGTTCCCAGATTGCGCTGGCCAAAGCCGGACTGACCACCCCGGAAGCCGCGATTCTGGCAGGTGCCGGCCTGCGGGAAGTCTGCGAAACCGTCGGGATGCCGCCGGTTTTAGGTCTCGGACCCTGTGTGGACAACAGCCGGATTCTGATCGCCGCCTCTGAAATGGTGAAAACCGGAGGGCTGGGAGACAGCATCGCCGACCTGCCGGCTGCTGGGTGCGCGCCGGAATACATGAGCGAAAAGGCGATTTGCATCGGACAGTACTTTGTCGCTTCCGGTGTGTACACGGTGTTCGGGGTTTCATTTCCCATCGTCGAAAACACCAAGTTCCACAAGCATTTGTTTGAAGAGCTCGAAACCCAGCAGGGTTTGGGGAAATGGGGTTTCGCCACCGATCCTTATGAGATGGCGCGTCTGATGATCGCCCATATCGACAAAAAGCGCAAAGCGCTGGGCATCGACAAGGCCCGGGAGCGCACACTGGTGGACATGGCCGACCGTCGGGCAATGGATGCCGCCTAGGTGGCGCAGCCTGGATTTTCAAAAACGTTCAAGCGGGGGCGCCGTTTTTCGGCGCCCCATTTGCTTGACATTCAACATGTCGTCTCCGCAAAGGGGGGGGCAAAATTTTACGCTCGCCAGCCAGATCAACATTGACAGCCTCGCATTCCTTCGATACCTAGTACGGTGGGTATAAAGTGCCCGGACCGGATCTTTTGGACAACAGCAAGCTTTTACGACTACATCAATCTTGATGAACTCGTAAAAAGTCCGAAAAGCTTCTATCTATTTGAAAAAATTTTAA
>CAZGNV010000037.1:0-47784 GCA_964527835.1 uncultured Desulfosarcinaceae bacterium
ATCGAAAACTCTATCGGACTGGTTTATTGAGCCCCACTTTTTACGGGACCGTCAAAATATGACGCAATCGTAAAAAGTCAATTTTGAGCGCCATCAACCCTTTTCGGAAAAAGAGCTGTGAGGGGTTGAGCGTTAAAAATCGCAAGCTGTTTGAGGGCGTTAGCCCGAGTTCTTGCGATTTAGCGAAACCCCGGAACAGCTCCCGAAAAGGCTTGCGGAGCGAAAAATTGGACTTTTTAAGAAGCCACCAAATATATATTACGCTCAATTGGCAGCCGGCGCACCAGGCCTTTTAAGAACCAGCCAAGGGGGCAGGGCTGGGGTTGGATTTCAGAAAGGAAATACATGATGTCTGAAAAAGCCATTCAGGATTTCTACCCGGACGATATGGCCGTGTGCTACGGCTGCGGCCGGCTGAACGAACATGGACTACAGATCAAAAGTTACTGGGAAGGGGATGAAACCGTCTGTCGCTTTCAGCCGCAGCCTTATCACGTGGCTTTCCCCGGCTACGCTTATGGTGGGCTGATTGCATCTTTAATCGACTGCCATGCGACGGGCACCGCCGCATCCGCCAGGCATCGCGAGTTGGGCAAACCCCTGGATGCCGAGCCTATCGTGCGTTTTGTAACCGTGTCGCTGCACGTGGATTACCTGGCGCCCACCCCGATCAATGAGACGCTGGAGCTGCGCGGAAGCATCAAAGAGAGCAAGGGACGCAAGATGGTGATTTCCGTGACCCTCTCGGCCGCTGGTAAAACCAGGGCCCGGGGCGAAGTGGTGACCGTCCAGATGCCGGAGAATTTTCTCGCCCAAAACGGGTAGGGCACCGCTGACCTAAACTGCGGCCTTCATTTTGCGCCAGCCTTCGCGGGTAAACTGTTTTTCGCGGTCCAATCCCCATTGTTTCATGGCTTCATAGTAGGTCCGCATATCGATTTTGGCGAGCTTTTGGATTTCGGCACGCTGCCGGTTGCGATGCTCGGCGTCATCCGGGGTAATGCCCACCCAGGTGGCATAGCCGGCATCGAAAACCCATTCGGCGGTAATCTCCCGGGGTTCGACACCCATGGAGCTGGCATACTGCCGGACCACGTCCATGTCCAGTTCGAGCACCCAGCGGTTGTCCCACACCCGGCTGTCGCAGGCGGCATCAACCCCCCCGCTGCATTGCGGACAGTAAAGCGCTTCCACGGCCGCTGCGTTTAAAAGATTCTTGCCGAAAAAAATTTCAGCGCTGTTCCGGCTGCAGGAACAGGTGACTTTATAGCTCTGACACATGGTTGACCTCCCATCTTCATGAAAGTCTTGTTAAATTGGCAAGTTTAACCTAAATTATATTTGATGAAGTCGTAAAAAGCCGATTTTCTCACTCCGCAAGCCTTTGCGTTATATTTCATCATATTTATTCAGTACCAGGAAATCATTGACTTAAGTCAACCCGGAGTCGACTTTTTTATCAAGAAAGGAAATACAGATGGCCAAACACGTTGGCATTGTGGCCTGCAGCGCCGAGGGAGCGGCGCTGTGCTACCGCACCCTGTGCGCCGAAGCGCCGGCTTTAATGGGGGTGCACATGCATCCGGAAGTGTCGCTGCACACCCATCCCCTGGGCGAATACATGGTTCATATCAGGTCCGGTGACTGGCGGCAGGTGGCCCGCCTGATGCTGTCTTCGGCCCGCAAACTGGCAGCCATCGGCGCCGACTTCGCCATTTGTCCGGACAACACCATCCACCAGGCATTTTCCCTGGTGGCCGCCGAGTCTCCCATTGCCTGGCTGCACATCGCCGAAGCGGTGGCGCAACAGGCGCACCGCCAGGGATTTAAAAAACTGGCCATCACCGGCACAAAATACCTGATGACCGGCCCCGTGTATTCCGAGATTCTCCGTCAGGCGGGCATTGCCTGGGAAATTCCCGCTGAAGACGACCGGGCCAAGATCGACACCATTATCTTCGAAGAACTGGTCAACGGCATTTTCCGGAAGCCATCGCGTTCCTATTTTAACGACGTGGTTGAAAAGCTGAAAAATCGGGGCTGCGATGCCGTGGTACTGGGATGCACCGAAATTCCACTGCTGGTGGACCCCGCCGACTGTCCGCTGCCGATCCTGGATTCGACCCGGCTGCTGGCCAGAGCTGCGCTGCAGGAGGCCCTGCGGCAAGGATAGCGCATGTTTGCATCCAATTTAATCTTTCGATTTTACAACCCCGGCCATCACATGGGTGGCACTGCCCAGGAAAAGCTCCGCCGCCTCGGCTTCCGTTTCGGAAAGGGTGGGATGGGGATGCATACTCAGGGCAATGTCTTCGGCCACTGCGCCCATTTCGATGGCCAGCACCCCTTCGGCAATCAGCCCTTCCGTGGCGCGGCCGGTGATGCCAACGCCAAGAATGCGGCCGCTGGCAGGGTCGGCGATAATTTTGGTCAACCCCTCCGGTGCGCCCATGGTGGTGGCCCGGCCTGAAAATTTCCAGGGAAACCGCTGCACGTCGATTTTGCGGTTTTCCTGCCGGGCCTGCTCTTCAGTCAGTCCGCACCATGCAATCTGGGGATCGGTGTACACCACCGCCGGCATGGCCCGGACATCAAAGGCCGACGGCTTGCCGGCGATCACCTCGGCTGCCACCTTGCCTTCACGGCTGGCTTTATGGGCCAGCATCATACCGCCGGTGACATCGCCGACGGCATAAATACGCTCGTCAGCGGTGCGCTGGTGCTCATCGACCTTCACAAAGCCTTTGGCGTCCACGGCGACATTCGTGTTTTCGATCCCGATGTTGGTGGAATTGGGCTGCCGGCCGATGGCCACCAGCACCCGGTCAAAGCTTTGCCGGGTTTTTTCAATATCCCCTTCCAGGAAGACGGTGACTGCGTTGTTGTTTGCGGCCATTGAAACCACCCGGGTATTCAGGTGAATGTCCGCAAAAACGGTTTCTAATTTTTTGTGCAGGGGAGCCACCAGGTCCTGGTCCACTCCGGCCAGCAGCCGGGCGCCGCGTTCCACCAGGCTGACGCGGCTGCCCAGGGCGGCATAAATCATCCCCAGCTCGAGACCCACATAGCCGCCGCCCAGAATCAGCAGGCGGGCGGGGATATCCGCCAGGGCCAGGGCCCCCGTGGAGCTCATGATGCGCCCGCCGGGGGCAAAAGTCGTGTCCGCCAAAGCGATGGGCTGCGATCCGGTGGCCAGGATGGCATGGCGAAATTTGATGCGGCTGACTTCGCTGTCATAAACGCGGACCATATCCGGACCTTCAAACTCCGCCCGCCCGCTTATCAGTTGAACGCCGCGACGGCTGGCAAGGCCCATCAGCCCGCCGGCCAGCCGTTCAATGACATCGGCTTTCCAGCTGCGCAGGGCCTGGATGTCAATCCGGGGTTTGGTGAAGGCAACGCCCATGGCCTTGGCCCGCTCGGCATCGTGAATGAGTTCCGCCAGATACAGAAATGTCTTGGAGGGAATGCAGCCCCGGTAAAGACACACTCCCCCGGGCCGTCGGGCCGGATCCACCATGGTCACTTCCAGGCCCAGATCGGCCGCCCGGAAGGCGGCGGCATAGCCGCCCGGTCCGCTGCCGATCACCAGCAGTTCGGTTTCCTGGGTCAATTCTCCCATCACCATGGTAGCAACCTCCGGTTTAGGTCATTGTCATCAGCAGTTCATCGGGATCTTGCAGGGAGTCGATGATGACGCGCAGAAATTTGATGGCATCCGCTCCGTCCAGCACCCGGTGGTCGATGCAAAGCACAACGGGCATCATCAGCCGCGCAACGATTGTGTGGGCGCCGTTTTTTTCCTGTCGAACCACCGGCTGCATCCGCGCCTGCCCCATTCCCAGGATGGCCACCTCGGGGTGATTGATAATCGGCGCAAAAAAGCCGCCCCCCATGGCACCGGCGTTGGTAACGGTGAAGGTGCCGCCCTGCAGTTCTTCAATGGTCGTTTTACGGTTTCGGGTGCGCTGCACCAGGTCATTGAGCTCCATGGCAAGCTCCTTGATGCTCTTGCGGTCCACATCGCGCACCACCGGGACGATCAGACCGTTGTCGGTGTTCACCGCAACACCGATATTGTAGTAATGCTTGATGATAATCTGCCCGCTGGCGGTATCCAGGCTGGCATTGAATTGCGGGAAGGTCTTCAAAGCGGTGGCCACCGCCTTGAGCGCAAACACCGTCAGGGTGAGTTTGCCGCCCTGGGCCTGGATCTGCCCTTTGTGCTTCTGCCGGAAGGCTTCGAGCCGGGTAATGTCGATGACATCCTGGCTGTTGACATGCGGAATCTGCGACCAGGCACGGGTCATCTGCCTGGCAGTGGCCCGTCGAATGGAGCGCAGGGGGAGATGTTCGACCGGTCCCCAGCGGCTGAAATCAGGCCCAGCCGGCTCTGAAACGGGGACCGGTTTTGCGGTGTCCGGCGGACCGGCAGGCTGCTCTTTGACTTCCGGCAGGGCAGCCCCTTTTTTTACAAAGGCCCGCACATCTTCGGCTGTCACCCGCCCGGCCGGGCCGGAAGGCGGTACCTGGTGCAGATCGACCTGCAGTTCGCGCGCCAGGCGGCGGGTAGCCGGAGATGCCGGCACCGGACCCGCAGGGGGCTGCCCGGCAGAACGCCCGGCAGCCGGCGGCCGATCGGCGGCGGTTGCGGCTGCCGGTGGCTTCTTGTCGTCCACCGCGTCGGTTTCACCATTGCCAAAGGTCATCAGTACATCGCCGACATTGACGATATCCCCTGGCTGGACGAAGATTTCTTCAACCCGGCCGGTATAGGGCGACGGAATTTTCACCGCGGCCTTGTCAGTTTCAATCTCGATGATGATGTCGCCCTCTTTTACCTGTTGCCCGACGCTGACCGGCACCGCCAGAACTTCGCCTTCATGGATGCCTTCTCCCAGGTCCGGCAATTTAAACGCTTTGGCCATAATCAGTTCCTTTTTGAAAAAGCCATATTGATGAAGCCGTAAAAAGTAACATTTTTTCGCTGATCTAAAGTTTCAGCTGTCGAGCATTTTTTGGGCGGTTCGCACAATCCGCCGGGCGTTCGGAATATAGGCATTTTCCCTGGCAAACAGGGGGATGATCACGTCATATCCGGTCACGCGTTCAATGGGCACTTCCTGGTGGTAAAATGCTTTTTCCACCAGGCGGCTGACAATTTCAGCACCGGGGCCGAAGCTGCGGGGAGCTTCGTGGACCACCATCACCCGTCCGGTTTTAAGCGCCGACTGCACGAAAAGTTCATCATCCAGCGGCGAGATGGTCAACAGGTCGATAATTTCGACTTCGATGCCCTGCTGATCCTTAAGCAGGTCGGCGGCTTCCAGTGCCGGGCGGATCATGGCCCCGTAAGCGATCACGGTCAGATCCCGCCCCTGCCGTGCGACCCGCGGGTGGCCGATGGGCATGGTTTCCTCTTCTTCAGGCACCTCTTCGCGAAATGCGCGGTAAAGGGCCTTGGATTCGTAGAAAATGACCGGGTCCGGGTCCCGGATGGCACTGACCAGCAGTGCCCGGGCGTTGCGGGGTCCCGATGGAATAACCATCTTGATGCCGGGCATATGGGCCCAGAAGGCTTCCCGGCTCTCGGAATGGTGCTCCAGGGCTCTGACACCGCCGCCGTAAGGCGTGCGCAGGACCATGGGGACGTGGTAACGACCTCGCGTGCGCCAGCGCAGACGGGCGGCATGATTTTCGATCTGGTGAAAATTCTGGTAGCTGAAACCGGAAAACTGGATTTCACACACCGGTTTGAGCCCATAAAGCGCCATGCCGATGGACATGCCGACGATGCCGGATTCAGCCAGCGGAGTGTCCAGCACGCGCTGATCGCCGAAGCGGTCGATCAGTCCGTCGGTGACCCTGAAAACACCGCCATCCACCCCGACATCCTCCCCCAGGACGATGACGCTGTCGTCATTTTGCATTTCCTGCTGCAAGGCCAGGTTGAGGGCCAGCACCATTGTCATTTTAGCCACGATCGCCCCCCTCTTCGTCTTCAGCGGTCTCTCTGACAAATGCTTCACGCTGCTGCTCCAGATAGGCGGGCAGGCGCTCATAGGCATGTTCGAACATGTCCAGGGGATTGCCGAAGGTCTTCATTTTTTCTTCCGCGCGATCCACACAGATCTGGATTTCCTCCAGCACATCAGCCTCGACGGCGGCGATTTTTTCTTCGCTCAGCAAGCCCTTGGCGGTTAGGTATTTTTCAAAACGGATCAGCGGATCGCGCTGAAGCCACAGGGAGACTTCTTCTTCGCTGCGGTAGCGCTTGGGATCATCAGCGGTGGTATGCACGGCCAGTCGATAGGTGACACATTCGATCAAAGTCGGTCCACCGCCTGAGCGTGCGCGCGCGACGGCCTCGGCGGCCGCTGACCAGACGGCCAGCAGATCGTTGCCATCTACCTGGATGCCCGGCAGACCGTAAGCCAGGGCCTTCTGGGCAATGGTCCTGGAAGCCGTCTGTTTGGAAACCGGAACCGAAATGGCCCAGTGGTTGTTCTGGCACACGAAAATCACCGGTGCCTGAAAAACACCGGCAAAGTTGAGCGCTTCGTGAAAATCGCCCTGGGAGGTGGCTCCGTCGCCGAAAAATGTCATGGCGACATCGTCAGTCTGCCGGTATTTCGCCGCCCATCCCAGACCGACGGCATGCAGAATCTGAGAGCCCACCGGAACCGCCAGGGGAAGATCATTCTGATCCGGCCGGATGTCGACTCCCTCGCTGTAGCCATTGTAGTAAAAAATAATGCTTTCCGCAGAGCGCCCCCGCCAGAGTTCGGCCGCCGTTTCACGGAAAGCCGGCACCATCCAGTCCGAGGGGCGCAGCACGGCAACCGCTCCCAGGTGGGCGGCTTCCTGGCCGCGGATGGGGGGAAATGTACCGAGCCTGCCCTGGCGTTGAAGGTTGAGCAGGCGCTCGTCGAATTTGCGGGCCAGCACCATGGTGCGGTAAAGCTTGAGCAGCACCTCCGGCGGGATTTGCGGTTCCAGCTGTTCATCCAGTTCGCCGCTTGCGTTGAGGATTGAAAGATATTCAATCTCGTCGGGGATATGAATTACTTTGCGGGGCACGACGGAGCTCCTTTTTGGTCCGGGAAAACCGCCTCTTGGCTCGATCGCCAGGCGGTTGTTTTTGCTGTCTTGCCCGGCAGCGGCATGCAGGCAGCTGACAAAAAGAATATGCGACCGGTTTGCGCTTAGTCAAGGCGCGGTCCCGGCAGCCTGCAGCAGCCTGGATTTTTTCACAGCCCCGGCTTGCCGGGAAAAGAAGCCTCGAATCGACCTGCCGGCGGTGTTGCATTTATAATTGAGTCGTTTACAGGCCAAAAGAATTACAAAAGGACGTTAAAACGGATGGCAATAATCTTCCATATAGGATTTTAATATGAGGAGCACAAAGAGGTTGAAGGTTTCACAGGGCCGCCGCTGCAGCTAAAAATAAACATGGCAGTCGTCATCAGGTGACGGGGTGGCGGCAAAATCAGCGCTGTCACTGGGCGGTGGGCAGCGGGATATTATTCTACGATTTCAAGCACCACCCGCTTGTGCTGCTTGGCGGCCGCTGCACCGATAATCGTGCGCAGGGCCCGTGCGGTGCGGCCCTGTTTGCCGATAATTTTGCCAAGATCCACCTTGGCCACCTTCAGTTCGAGTACGGTGGCCTGGCTGCCCTCGATCACCGTGACTTCCACCTCTTCCGGATAATCCACCAGTGCCCGGGCGATACGGTCGATCAGATCCTTCATTGTCAATCTCCTTGGTTTCGCATTGAGAATCGGGATGGGGACAACCTGTTTGCCTTCAAATCGGGCTGTGAGGGTCATAACCCCTGTTTTATGTCCACTTCCAATGGTCCGCCGGGCGGGATGCTCCCGCCGATTGAAATGTTCAGATACTGCGTATACGCGTCACTGTTTATCCGTATTTGCTGTTGGTCGCTGGTTGATGAACTGAAAATAGTAAATCTTGCAACGAATTGCAACTGTAAAACAGTAAAATGAGATGATTGCCCATTTTGCGCATGACCAACCTCAGTATCACCGGATGGGGGGCAGCTGCTAGGCGGTCATAAAAATGCAGCCGTGAGGCTCTTTTTTTCCGGCAATGGGCGTATGTTCCCATAACCGAAGGCGGATGAGCAAACACGCTAATTTCTAAGAGATTGCGGCTGCTCCGCACAATCTGATTGTGGCCTCGTTTAGGGCGTCAGGACAATCTTGCCGAAATGTTCGCCGGACTCCATTGTTTTATAAGCCTCGCGTCCCTCGGCCAGGGGCATCACCCGGTCGATCACCGGTTGGAGTTTGCCGGCCCACAGCAAAGAGAGCACCCTGCGAAAGTCGTTGTGGGAGCCCATTGTGCTGCCGATCAGGCTGATCTGTTTGCCGAAGATGAAACGGATGTCGATTTGCGCCTGGGGGCCTGAGGTGTTGCCAACGATCACGATGCGACCGCCCCGGGCGACGGCCTGCAAACTGGTGGGCAAAGTGGCCTGGCCCACATTGTCGACCACCACGTCGACGCCTCGCCGGGCGGTCAGTTGATAGATTTTTTTTCCCCAGTCATTCCGGGAGCGGTCGATGACGACGTCGGCTCCCAGCTCGCGTGCACGCCGGGCTTTTTCCCCGTTGCCGGCCACAACATAGACGAAGGCTCCGGCCAGTTTGCCGATCTGGATGGCCATGGAGTTCACCCCTCCGCCGGCGCCCACCACCAGGACGGATTCAGCGGCGCGCAGCCCTGCGCGGTGGATCAGCATCCGCCAGGCCGTGAGACTGACCAGGATGGGGGCGGCGGCATCCGCAAAATCTATTTCATCGGGGATGGCGGCCAGGTTGCCGGCCGGCACTGCCAGGTATTGCGCCGCACCGCCGCGCCCATGCTCGCCCAGAATGTGATAACCGGGACTCACACTTGCTTCGCCCCGGCCGGTGAATTCATCTTCAACCAGGTTGATGCCGGGGTCCACCACCACCCGCTGACCCACCTGCCAGCCGGTCACCCGGTTGCCGAGCTGCACGATTTCACCGGCTACGTCCGCACCGCACCAGTGGGGCATCTCGAGTTTGAGCCCCGGCCAGCCCCGGCGCACCCAGATGTCCAGGTAATTCAGGGCACAGGCGCGCACCCGGAGCAGCACTTCATCCGGGCCGGGCTGGGGGTCGGGGACCTCTCCGTACTGGACGACATCCAGCTCTCCATGGCGATCAAAATATAATGCTTTCATGGGTTTTCCTCTTCATGCAAAAAAATGACGGTCCCGAAAAGGCTTGCGAAGCGCGAAAATGCGACTTTTTACGGTTCCATCAAAAAATGGTCGAGTTGCATTTTGAAAATGTCGCTGTCAACATTATAGGTATTCTGCAGGCTGAAGTAAAGAAGTTCGGCTGGAGGAAAAAATAATGTGCCGGCCAGTTTACACCTTCAAATCTTCGCCCTTGACAATCCAGTACGAAATATTACATGTTAGGTATGCAAACAGTGGAGCGGATCTCTATTCCCGGGAAACGGTGAACAGGATGCGCTGCGCGTTTTTCCGGCCCGGTATTTCAGTTGTGCCGGCCATCCTTTTCGCGGCGTAATTTACGCATCTGAAACGATTCTTACCAAACCCGGAACCCGGGGCCCACGCACGATGTCGAAGAAAATATCATCCACCTGCGCCGAATCCCGGAACGCCAAGGTGTTTGAAGAACTGGATCACACCGCCGACCGGGCGCTGCGGGTATACGGAGCCGATTGGGGACAGCTATTGATCAATGCCGCCTGCGGGCTGAACAGCCTGCTGGCCCCGGAGTTTTCCCCGGGCGCGGAGCGGCACAAGACCTCTTTGCAGCTGGAAGCCCTGGATGCCGAAAGCCTGCTGGTCGAATGGCTGAGCGAACTGGCTTACCTGGCGGAAAGTGAAATGCTGGTCTTTGACGAATTCGAGCTGCAGGATGTCTCCCCGACCCATGTCCGGGCGACGCTGTGGGGGCGTCGGGCCGTTCGGCTGGAAGGAGACGTCAAGGCGGTCACCTATCATAATCTTGAAGTTGTCCGGACTGCAAAGGGCCTGAGCGCCACCGTGGTGCTCGATGTTTGACAGGCTTGAGCGAAAAAAATGCCGGACGGATGGTGGCCGAAAACTATTTTGCCGGCAACAGTCGCTGACAGGGGGTGCCCCATGATCGGTATTGACGATTTCAAGCAAATCGAACCCTACGTTTATGAAGTGGCGGCCTCATATCGGGACGACATGCAGGTTGCGGCCCGGTTTTATGCGGACGCCGAGTTGCTGGAAGGCGTCCGCAACGACCGCAGTCTGGAGCAGCTGATCAACACGGCCTGCCTGCCGGGGGCCGTCAAGTATGCCCTGGCCATGCCCGACATCCACCAGGGATACGGCTTTCCCATCGGCGGGGTGCTGGCCACCCGGCTGCCCGATGGGGTGATCTCGCCGGGCGGCGTCGGCTACGACATCAACTGCGGCGTGCGCCTGCTGGCGACGCACCTGCAGCTGGAAGAAGTTTCCCCCTGGCTGGATGATCTGGCGTCGGCCGTTTATGCCCATTGCCCGAGCGGCGTCGGAAGGGGCGGCAGCATCAAGCTCAAAAGCGGGGAGTTGGATCGTTTGATGCAACTGGGTTCGGGGTGGGCGTTGCAGCGTGGATTTGCCACCGATTCGGACGTGGAGCGCACCGAGGAAAGCGGGTGCCTGGGAGGTGCCGACCCTGCCGCTGTGAGCCCGAGGGCCAAGCAGCGGGGCCAGGGCCAGGTGGGGACCCTTGGAGCCGGCAATCATTTTATTGAAATCGACGTGGTGGATGAGGTGTTCGATGATAGCGTGGCCCAGCGCATCGGGTTGGCTCCCGGGCAGATCGCCGTTCAGATTCATTGCGGCTCCCGCGGACTGGGCCACCAGGTATGCAGTGATTACGTCAAGCGCTTTCAGAAAACCATTCAGCGGTTCGGGTTCCGCCTGCCCGACAGGGAACTGGTGTGCGCACCGCTCAGCAGCCCGGAGGGGCGCGATTATCTGGCCGCCATGAAGGCGGCGGCCAATTACGCGTTTGCCAACCGGCAGGTGCTGACCCATCATATCCGGCGCAGCTTCGAGCAGGCTCTGGCCGGCAAGGTAAGCAATTATCAAATTTATCAAATATACGACATTGCCCACAACATGGCCAAAATTGAAACCCACGAGGTCGACGGCCGTCAGGTAGAGCTTTGTGTCCACCGCAAGGGGGCGACCCGGGCATTTGGCCCCGGTTCCAAAGCCTTGCCGGCCGTCTACCGGGACATCGGCCAACCGGTGCTGGTGCCCGGCTCCATGGGGACTGCCAGCTGGGTGTTGGTCGGCACCCCGACCTCCATGTCGCGGACCTTTGGTTCCACCTGCCACGGTGCCGGCCGAACCATGAGCCGCAAAAAAGCCAAAAAATCGGTGCATGGCGCCGGTCTGCGGGATAAGCTTGAATCCATGGGCATCCATGTCCGGGCCGGCAGCATCTCCGGCCTGGCCGAGGAAGCACCGGCCGCTTACAAGGATGTGAACCGTGTGGTTGAAGTGGTCCACGGAGCCGGGATTGCCAGGAAGATGGCGCGGTTGCGGCCCCTGGCGGTCATCAAGGGATAATAATGGCCGTAAGGCTTGAAATTGACTCCAAAAGGGGGGCATCGTCATGAGAGTACAATTTAAAAATGTCCTGTGTGCCACCAATTTTTCGGATTTTTCCAACCTCACCATCCAGTATGGCGCGGCGCTGGCCAGGGAATTCGGTGCCCGGCTTTACGTTTGTCACGTCATCGACCTGTCATCGGTGGCCATCTACGGGGAGTTCCAGCTGGATCCCGTTGGGCAGCAGAACCGGATCATGGAGGACGCCGGCCGGCAGCTTGAAGAATTGATCGGCGAGCAGCCGGTGCAGTGGGAATCGCTGATCAGCGTCGGCAACCCTGCCGATGAGATCGCCCGGGCGGTGGAAGAAAAAAACGTCGACCTGGTCATAACGGCGACCCGGGGCCGGACCGGACTCAAACGGCTGATTCTGGGATCCGTGACCGAACGTCTGATCCGGATGCTGACCTGTCCCCTGCTGGTGCTGCGCAGTCCGGATACAGGGCTTGTCAGCGTGACGGAGGAGGGAATCAAGCTGGACAAAATTCTGGTGGGCTGTGACTTTTCGCCGGACTCCGGCGCAGCCTTTGAGCACGGGTTGAGCCTGGCCCAGGAATTTGAGGCCGAACTGCACCTGGCCCATGTGATTGAACCACCGGTGCAGCCCTATTTCATCACGGATCAGCCGCCTGCCGGCGAGGACTTGTCGGAAGATTCCCGCAGCTCACTGATCGAAAAGCTAAGGAACATGGTGCCCGGGGATGCCAGCCACTGGTGTACCCCCCAAACCGTTTTGCTCGAGGGCCGTCCCTACGAAGAGCTGGTGCGCTATGCGGAGTCAAATCATATCGACATGATCGTGCTGGGAGTTCGCGGCCACGGACTGGTGAAAACGCTTTTTCTGGGATCCACCACGGATCGGGTGATCCGCCGTGCCCCGTGCCCCGTGCTTTCGGTCAGCTCAAAGGCGCAGGGAAGCGTCACGTAATCACCAGCCCGGCGCGGTCAAGCAGCGGTTGCAGATGTTCGAGGCTTTCCCGCCCGGCTTCGTCGGGGGTGTCCACGTAGGGATATAGCTCCAGGCTGATGTGCCCCGAGTAACCCAGCTGCACCATGACCTTAAACACGGCGGTAAAGTTAATGGCACCCCGGCCGGCAATCAGGTGGTTGTGCTCGCGGGTGGCAGCGATGTCTTCGATGTGAACGTGACCGGTCCATTCAAAGAGCTCCTCGAAGGAACGGGCGGGATCTTCAGCGGCACAGAAAAAGTGGCCGATGTCAAAATTCAGGCCGACGGCCCTTGATTTGACATCCCGGATAAATTCCTTGAATTGCGCGGTGGTTTCGATCAGCAGCCCCGGTTCCGGCTCTACCAGGACCATGATGCCAAGGGCCTCGGCCAGGGGGATGACCTGCTCGAGTCCCTGATGAAACAGCTTCAGGGCCTGCTTCCGGGAGACGCCGTTAAGCGGGCCGCCCGGCGGAACCGAAATGTTTTTGCAGCCCAGTTTTTTTGCCGTCTGCAGCGCGTCAAGGGTATGCTGGATGCGGATATCCCGTCTTTTTTTTTCCGGCTCGATCCAGGAAGGCAGATAGGTGTCCCCCACCGCAAAAAGGGTAAAGCTGTTGATGTTGGTGACCGTCAGATCGTTTTTGGCGATCAGTTCCTTGAGCCGGGCCAGCCGCTCCCCATCGAAGTCGGGCGGATAAAGATGCGGCCGGTCTCCCATGATTTCCACCCCCTTGAAGCCCAGGCGGGAAATTTTTTCGATGGCCCGGGCCAGGGAAAATTTGACAAAAGCGTTGGTGCTGTAGCCGAATACCATGAAGCTTTCCTTACCCGTTGTTTGTTTTTCAGATATGGTCCTTGCATTGCGAAATTGTTGTTGCCTTAGCGAACAAAGCAAAGCGCATGGCGCATAGGGCTAAGCGTAAAGTAGACGCCGCCGCCTTTTATTCCGGGTCTGATTTTCATTTTTTTGTTTGCGCTGTCGCTATTTGCCGGTGGCACTCGTCTTCCAGGCGCGCCAGGCTGGTTAGCTGGTCCTGGAAGGTCAGCGGCGGACAATTGCCCACTGCCTTTTTAAAATAAAATGCCAGTTCGGGCACCGGACCGCAGCGGCCGGCCATTTGCAAAACAACCATCCAGCGGGCCAGGTCCAGCACGAGGGGGGCCGCCAGAATCGAATCACGGCCCATCAGGTTTAGCCTCAGGCTCATGGGCAGTCCGAATAAGCCTTTGAAATCAATGACATCCCAGGCTTCCTTGGCGTCTCCGCGCGGTGGGTAATAATCGATGTGAACCTTATGCGAGGGGCTGTCGTAGTTGGCACCCACCGGATAGCCCAGGATTTCGTCCAGCAAACCGGTTTTGTTGCTCAGCTTTGCGGCGGCCCGTTCGGAGTCCATCAGGTTGGCCCCGTCGGCATTGCCCAGAATGTTGAGACTGTACCAGCCGTCTACCCGCAGGTTGCGGGCTTTGAGCGCCGATGCCAGGACGACCTTAAAATAGGTCTGGCCGGTTTTGCCGTCGCGACCGGCCATGGGGACTTTCTTTTTTCGGGCTTCATCGAGCACCGCCGGAATTTCGATCCGGTTGGGAGTGAAGTTGATCACCGGGATCCCGCAGCGAAGGGCCGCGACGGTGTAGGCCAGATCCGGAAAAAGGGCGGTGTCCGCCGCGCCGGCAAGCTGCGTGAGGTTCCGACAGTCATTGAAATCCGGACAGGAGACGGCCGGCAGTAAATTGATGAACACGGCCCGCGCTGACGGGTGAAGGGATTTGAACTGTTCAATTTCCCGGCTCAAGGTTTCCACTTGGCGGTTAAAACCGGCGGTCGCATCCGGAGCCCGGTACACGGGCAGCTGTTCAAGCAACCGGCGGTGGGGGCGCCAGAGGTCATCCGGCAACACGCCGTGTTTTTTTATGGCGGCGATCAGGTCCCGGCTGCCGGTATCCCACCCGGCAAAAGCGGTTGCCGGTCCTATCCCCAGGCTTTCAAATCGCTGCCCGGTGATCAGAGCGGGTAAAACCTGATCGGGATGTTGTCCCATGGCCGTTACCGTCACGGCCAGGGTGGAGGCCACCGCGCCCAGGGCTCCGGCGACAATCAGCAGCAAGGGTTCGTTTTTTGGCGCTTGCAATGGGGTCATGTTAAAGATCCCGGAAGCCGGTTTCACCCGGATCCTGCATGCAGAAAACCTGCGATGCGCTAAACATTCGGGTTGTGTGTCATTCAAATGCCGGGAGAGTATAGGGAAATGCAAGGAAGGTGTCAAGCGGGCAGGCGTCGGAAACATTGCCCTGTCGGGACATATTTGATTACAGGGCAGTTTTACGTCTTGCCCAGGACTGAATATGGCAGCCGCTGCTACAATGTGCGACTCTGGGAATCGTAAATCTTCTCACAGCCATCACCTCCTTCCGATGTTTTGCTTACCGGATGTTTGCGGCAAGTGTTGAGTGCCTACAATTCACACCATTCTAATATATATACATCAATTAATATCTGTCAACCCGCAATCCTCCTGCACTTTGACTTCAGGGATGCATTGCATCGCCGCCCCAATCATCCAGTAAGAAAACTGCTGGCTGCCGGCCTTTGGTCTTGACGCCTTAACAGGTCGTTTTGGCTTTCTTTTTTTTGCCATTGTTCCAGCCTCCTGATTTTTGGATTGTCGCTTTCCAGCTGGCCGTCGGAAACTTTGAGGATCTTCCCGGCATAACCGGCACACTCCGGACTGTGTGTTACCATGACAATGGTCATGCCCTGCTGGTTGAGCCGCCGCAGCAACTCCATTATTTCGCGGCTTGTTTTGGTGTCCAGGTTGCCGGTGGGTTCATCGGCCAATAAGATGGGCGGCTCGTTCACAACGGCCCGTCGGCCCGGGCGGTTGCAAGTCCCACCGGTATTTTGGCGACCGGTCCTAATCCGGAGTTGCAGGCAGCCGGCGCAACGGGGTGGCAGCAGTCTTGAGGGGGTGACACCATGTTTGTTTCATCATGGGGCGTGTCCATCGCGGCTGCCGGGCATGGGCATGGGTCCGGGCAGCTGCCGGCACCGGCTGCAGCGGGGGCGAGCAGCCCAAACGCGAAAACCAGGAGCACGATTAAGCACACCGGTTTGATCGGGTGATAGGCGGTGGTGAATAAATCATATTAATTTAATATATTTTATAGCCAATTTGACCTGTCAACCTGAAATCTGCCGCCCAACGACAGTTGCCCAGCCTCTTTACAAGCCGGCTCATCGTATATATATTTACAGCGACATTCAGGTGGATGAAACCGTAAAAAGCAACATTTTCTCGCTCAGACAAGCCTTTTTGGGAAATCTAATGACCTGCAGGCCGTCTGCGTTGTCTCACTCACAGTGGGGCAGGGTCGATCCTGTGAATGGCTGGAAAAAAAACGAAAGGACGGAAAAGATGGGCTACGATTTCAACGCGGATGAGGTATTTGAGATGGCCGAGCAACTTGAGCGCAATGGCGCCAAATTTTACCGCTCAGCCGCCGAAAGGACAGACGATTCGGCCAACAAGGATTTTTTGCTGGAACTGGCGGCCATGGAAGACGAACACGAAAAGACATTTAAGGCCATGCGCTCGGACCTGACAGCCAGAGAAAAGGAGTCGACGGTTTTCGATCCCCAGGGCGAGGCGGCGGCTTACCTGCGCGCCCTGGCGGACACGCGGGTTTTTTTCGAAAAGGAAATCGACCTTTCTTCGATGAAAGCGATTCTCAAAGCCGCCATTGAAGCGGAAAAAGATTCGATCGTGTTTTATCTGGGGATGAAAGAAGCGGTTCCGGACAACCTGGGCAAGGGGCGCCTGGACGGCATTATCAAAGAGGAGATGGGGCATATCAGCCTGCTCAGCAAAAAACTGGTGGCCTACCGGGATTAAACCGCCCGGAGCCGAGGCGGCCGGGTTGATGTCGCTCGAAAATGACTTCCAACGAAGTCAACCCAAGTTCGTTGTTCATAGGTTGCCGCTAGCGGCCTAAACAAGCTTTTTACGAGGCTGTCAATATTTAACAAGGGGGAAAGTAATGTCAAAAGTTTTGATTGCGTATGTCAGTCGGTCGGGCAACACCGAAAAAATGGCCGAATATCTGGCTGAAGGGGTTCGAATCGCCGGCCAGGAGGCGGTGGTTACAAAGACAAAAGACATCAAAAACGAAAATGAGCTGTCCCAATACGATGGATTTATTTTCGGAAGTCCCACCTACCACCGCGATATGACGGCAGGGATGAAGAATTTCTTGTTTCTTGCCGAAAAGGCAAATTTGGTGGGTAAAATAGGCGGCGCGTTCTGTTCGCACACCCACAGCGGGGAGTCGGGTCCCATGATCTATGATACCATGATGCACGTGTTCAAGATGGACGTGGTCGACCTGGGGCCCTTGAGCCTGAAAGAGGCCGTCATTGAAACCGACGATGGACTGAAGGCCTGCCAGGATTACGGCCGGGCGGTTGCATCCAAATTGGCAGGCTAGCCGATTGGAAGAAAATGTTATGCGCGGGGCACCGTTGAGAGGCGGAAACTTAAGGGCCGTGCCCCGCGGGACCCCGGGCAGCAGATCACTTGCCTGCTATGCATCCCGGCCGTATTCGGCCAGTTTTACCAACCCCTCGCGGTTCAGCAGCCGGATTTTACGGCCTTCGACCTGGATTAAATCCTGGGCGGACAGCTTGGCGAATATGCGTGACAGGGTTTCCGGAATGGTGCCCAGGATGCTGGCCAGCAGGCCTTTTGAGATATTGAGCGTGACGGTATCCTCGTTTTTCTGTTCCGCACTCAGGTAGACCAGGTAAGAAGCCAGGCGGGCAGGCACTTCTTTTAAGGAAAGATTTTCAATCTGAACGGTAAACTGGTGCAGCTTGACCGACATGACGGCCAGCAGGTTCAGGGCCAACGAAGGGTTGCCGGCGATTAAATCCACGAATGCGGTGCGCGGAAAAAACAGCACGCGGCTCTGGGTGATGGCCTCGGCGTAGGCCGGAAATTTTTGCCCCGTGAAAACCGAGACTTCGCCAAACGATTGGCCGGGGCCGAAAATGTGCAGGATCTGCTCCTTGCCCTCGCCGGACACCTTATAGATTTTGACCCGCCCGTCTGCAATGACATAAAAACCACGGCTTTCGTCTCCCTCGGAAAAAATGCCGTGTCCCCGGCTGAACTTTTTCGCGACGGCAATTTTTGCAATGGCGGCCAATTGATCTTCGGGCAGGCCGTTAAACAGCGGCAGGGTGTTGATGACATCAGGAATGTTTTTCATAATATGTTATTATTATTTGATTTTTTGTATTGATGTCAAGTTTTTTTAAATTTTTGATTTAAGTCAAGGCCTTGCAGAGATAATTTTTTTAGAATGGTATCCATAATGATGAACCTGTAAAAAGTTGATTTTCTCGCTGGGGAAAGGATAGAACCCATGAAATGTCCTGGACAAGATACACAATACTGGCAGCCGGGAGCGATTTTCGAGGTCAAGTGCCCGAAATGCGACCAAACGGTTGAATTTTTCAAGGATGACACCTCACGCAAGTGCCACCATTGCGGGCACCGGTTTGTCAATCCGCAGATGGACTTCGGCTGTGCCGCCTATTGTCAGTACGCCGAACAGTGCCTGGGCAATCTGCCTCCTGAACTGATGGCCCAGAAAGAGGATCTGCTCAAGGACCGTGTGGCCATTGAGATGAAACGCTATTTCAAAAGTGACTTCAAGCGCATTGGCCATGCCAGCCGGGTGGCGCGGTATGCCGAACGAATCGGCAAGCTCGAGGGCGGCAACCTGGCCGTGATCCTTTCTGCGGCTTACCTGCACGACATCGGTATGCTGGAAGCAGAAAAAAAATACGGCGACCAGGCAGCGCAACACCATGAGGCCGAAGGGCCTGCAATCGCCGAACAAATTATGAGCAAGCTGGGTGCCAGGGAAGAAATCGTTAAGGAAGTCTGCGATATCATCGGGCATCATCACCGGCCGGGCGATGGGGACAGCCTGAATTTCAAGGTGGTCTATGATGCCGACCTGCTGGAGAATATGGACGAAAAGTACAAACAGGACTCGGCGGATCCAAATAAACTGTTCGCCGACATTGAGGACGGTTTTCTGACCGCCAGCGGCCGTGATGTGGCCCGGGAAGTACTGCTGGGATAACGACGGTTGAAGTCGTTCGCAAATGAATTTTTACGGGGCTGCCAATAAGGAGAGATCATGAAAGTAATACGCAAGATTATCGAAATCGATGAAGAACTGTGTGACGGCTGCGGCAACTGTGTGCCGGCCTGCGCCGAAGGAGCACTGGAAATTATAGACGGCAAGGCCCGGGTGGTGGCCGATCTATATTGTGACGGGCTGGGCGCCTGTCTCGGGGAGTGTCCCACCGGCGCGTTGAAAATCGTTGAGCGCGAAGCTGATGAATTCGACGAGGAAGCCGTGGAAGAGCTTCTGGCCAAGAAAAAACAGCCCGAGGCCCCGGTGATGCCCATGGCTTCCGGAGGGGGCTGCCCGTCGGCCAGACTCCAGACTTTCGGGGCTTCAGAGGCCGCCGATCCCTGCGGCCAGGCCAACGTCCCGGCGGCTTTTGAGCCGGCCGAGTCGGCCCTTACCCATTGGCCGGTGCAGATCATGCTGGTGCCGCCCACGGCGCCGTTTCTGAAAGGTGCGGATCTGCTGGTGCTGGCCGATTGCGTGCCGGTGGCATTTGCTGGCCTGCACCGGGAACTGCTGCCGGGCAAGACGGTGATGATGGGTTGCCCGAAATTTGACGACGTTGAGCATTATATCGAAAAATTTGCTCAAATCTGCAAGCAGTCCGGCATCAAAAGCATTACCGCCGTGGTCATGGAAGTGCCCTGCTGCTCAGCGCTGCCGGTGATTGTCAAAAAGGGCATGGAACGGTCCGGCGTCCAGATCCCCATGGAAGAAGTGGTAATCAGCACCCGGGGCAAACTCCTGGAGCGCCGCCAGGTTCAGGCTGCTTAGAGAAAAGACGGGTCCAGGGTGCAACGCACGGGGTAACAAATAATCACGAGCGGTCAAATTGCTCGCCGGGAATGGTTCCCGGCGAGCCGCCTTGGGCCCTGCACTCTGGCCGTTTTCTTCCCACTTCCGCATTCCGACTTCCCCCTTCCATTTTCCTGTCTTATGAGACACTAATGTTTCATAAAAAATGCGAGACTGGGTTGCAATCCCTTTTTTACTGTGATATTGGGAAATTACCTTTCCAGGTGGGCAGATGCAGTGTGCCAGGGTGTTTTCCTGTATCCCATGGACAGACAAAGCGGCCGCTGGAATGATTCGCGGTCAACAACAGACAACCCCCTAACACCAGGGCAACCGGCGATCTCCGGGTAACGTGTGATTCCATATCTTCTGCTGGCATAAAACTTGAATACCATAGGCAGAATGCCGATTTTTCGCTGATCAGGACGACCGCGGCTTCCAATCTGAAGCAGATTGAAATCATCCTGGAGGGGGAACCACCGTGAAACCCTGCAACCTGCACATTGAAAAAACACTCAAACTTGTCGAAGACATGATTTGCCTGGCGGACCAGGGTGACACGGATCGGGAAGACAACGGATGCGGCATTTTATACGGCGTATTGCGGGATTCAGCCTACAAGCTGAAAAAACTGGCTGAAGATGAAAAGCAGAATCACATCCGCAAGGGGTGGTGGCCCGGGGAATAGAAAAATTTTCAAAGGGCCCTTTTTTTCCAAAACATATCGACAGGTATTAAGGAGGACGATCAATGGCAGAATTGAAAGGAACCCAGACCGAAAAAAATATTTTGACCGCCTTTGCCGGCGAGTCCCAGGCGCGCAACCGTTACACCTATTTTGCCAGCCAGGCAAAAAAAGAGGGCTATGTTCAGATCGCGGACATTTTCACCGAGACGGCCAACCAGGAAAAAGAGCATGCCAAACGGCTTTTTAAGCTGCTGTCGGGCGGAGAAGTCATGATTTCCGGTGCTTTTCCGGCCGGCACCATCGCGACGACGGTGGAAAACCTGAAAGCCGCCGCGGCCGGCGAAAATTATGAGCATACCGATATGTATCCAGGCTTTGCCAAAACAGCTGAAGAAGAAGGCTTTGACGACATTGCCGGGATCTTCCGGGCCATTGCGGTCGCCGAAAAACAGCATGAAAAAAGGTATGTCGATCTGGCGGCCAACATAGAAGCCGGGCGGGTTTTCAAAAGGGAAGCACCGGTGGTCTGGCGGTGCCGCAACTGCGGTTACCTGCATGAAGGGGATGCGGCTCCTGAGACGTGTCCGGCCTGTGATCATCCCCAGGCACATTTCGAACTGCTGGGGGAAAATTGGTAGCATAATGCTGTAAACCTGCAAGCAAACGAAAGGAGAATAAAAATGGCGGAAAAACTGGAAATATACAAATGCGAGGCCTGCGGCAATATCGTGGAGGTGGTCCATGGGGGCGGCGGCGAACTGGTTTGCTGCGGCGATCCCATGAAACTGATGGTGGAAAACACGGTGGATGCCGCCAAGGAGAAGCACGTTCCGGTCATTGAAAAAATCGAAGGCGGCGTCAAGGTCAAAGTCGGTGAGGTGGCCCATCCCATGGAGGAGAAACACTACATCGAGTGGGTTGAGATCATTGCCGACGGCAAGGCCTACCGGCAGTTTCTCGATCCCGGGCAAGCCCCGGAAGCGGTTTTCCGGACCGATGCTCAAAACATTACCGCCCGTGAATTCTGCAATCTGCACGGGCTGTGGAAAGGATAAGGGCGATGTTGTCTGAAAAAGTGCAGCAGGCTCTCAACGGCCAGTTGAATGCGGAATTTTTCTCGGCGTACTTGTATTTGTCCATGCACGCCTACTTCAAGTCCATCAATCTGGATGGGTTCGCCAACTGGATGTACTATCAGGCCCAGGAAGAGCTGACCCACGGGATGAAGTTCTATGATTTTATCAACCAGCGGGGCGGGCGGGTTGAGCTGCAGCAAATCGAGGCCCCCCAGACCCGGTGGGAATCTCCCCTGGCGGTTTTTGAAGCCACCCTGCAACACGAACAGAAGGTCACAGGTCTGATCAATGAACTGGTGGAACTGGCCCTGAGCGAGCGTGACCATGCCACCAATATCTTTTTGCAGTGGTTCGTGTCCGAGCAGGTGGAAGAAGAGGAAAGCGTCGGCGGGGTACTGGAGCAACTGCGGTTGATGGGTGAAGCCAAGGGCGGTATTTTTATGATCGATCGTGAGCTTGCCAAACGCAGCCCGGGGGCTGCGCCGGCTGAAACGGATTGAAAAAACAGCCCACCTTTTTCCGGTGGCCGGCACCTGATTTGTGCAGGCAGCCATCCACCGGAAATTACGGGCCAGAAACAAGGAGGCAACAGGATGCCAAGCTGGAAATGTTCAAACTGCGGCTATACCCTTGAGACCGACGCTCCCCCCAACGAGTGCCCGTCGTGCAAGGAAAAATGCGAATTTCTGGATAATACCTGTTACACACCCGATTGCGCCTATGAAGGCACCGACCCCAGGATCGGCAAACCGAAAGGTTGATTTTGCAGACTTGCGGGCGGGAAAAATCCTACCGCGGGCTCATGGTGCCCATTGACTTAGAAGGAGAATAAGGATGGCGAAGGTTTTGATTGTGCACGCGACACGTTCAGGGGAGACCCGGAATATCGCCGAGCTCATTGGGGAGGGCCTGCGGATTGCCGGCCAGGAGGCTACTGTTGTCAGTGTCAAGGATATAAAGAACGAAGCGGACCTGGGGGGCTATGACGCCTATGCTTTTGGATCGGCCACCTACCATGGGGAAATGCTCCAGGGCATGAAGACGTTTTTATTCCTGGCGCAAAAGGCAGGCCTGGAGAACAAAGTCGGCGGTTCCTTTGGAGCCTATGGTTGGAGCGGCGAGGCCGTTGACCGT
The DNA here is from genome assembly GCA_964527835.1 of uncultured Desulfosarcinaceae bacterium. GTDB lineage: Bacteria > Desulfobacterota > Desulfobacteria > Desulfobacterales > JAFDCJ01 > JAFDCJ01. Next base: position 22,521 of record CAZGNV010000037.1, read on the forward strand.
ATCTTCGAGACCATGAAGCATGTCTTGAAAATGGACATGGTCGGCGACGCCCTGCGGTTAAAATCCAGTTCCCTGGGCGGCGGCCGGCAGATGGCCCAGGACTACGGGCTGGCCATCGCCAAGAAACTTGGGGCCTGAAAAGGCTGCTGACGCGTTCAGCGTTAAGCTCAAGTCCTTCGGCACAACTTCATCGAACTCGTAAATTCAACATCAGGGAGGGGATCATGGCAGAAAACTTTTCGACTCCACAGCATTGCCCGGGGTATGCAGACTTTAAAAACCTGAAGGTTGTCACCTGCAAATGTCAGAAGTGCGGGGCGGAAAAAGAGATCTTTTCAGATGAATTTGACCGCGCCCATACTTGCAGCAAGTGCGGTGAGCCCATTGACTTTGCCACGTGCACCATTGAAGGTGAAGGCAAAAGTATTGCGCCGCGCTAAGATGGTTGCGGGCCGGCAGGCAATTCAATAGACCGGCTCAAAATGTTGATACGTCTTCTTCGGGAAATGAGATATGCGGACCAGATTTTTCGCAGGCGTGCTGCTGATTGCTGCCATGGCGGTCGGGCTGGCGGTTTCTTTACCCTCTGCCGGCCAGAACAAGGGCCCGGCAACCATTGAACTGGACGGCGGCAAAAGGGGGAAAGTCGTTTTTCCCCATCGCCGGCACCAGCAGAACCTGGATGACTGCCAGCGGTGCCACGCGGTCTTTCCCCAGGAGCCAGGGGCCATTGACCAGCTCAAGGCCCGGGGGGAGTTGAAGAAAAAATACGTGATGAACAAGCTGTGCGTCAAGTGCCACAAGGCAGAAAAAAAGGCTGGGCGCAAGGGCGGGCCCACGAAATGCGCCAAGTGTCACATTAAAGCCAAGAGCTGATTTGCAAAAACCCTATACCTATAATTGACGCAATCGTAAAAAGTTAATTTTGAGCGCCATCAACCCTTTTCGGAAAAAGAGCTGTTAGGGGTTGAGCGTTAAAAATCGCAAGCTGTTTGAGGGCGTCAGCCTGAGTTCTTGCGATTTAGCGAAACCCTTCACCGCTCCCGAAAAGGCTTGTGGAGCGAAAAATTGAACTTCTTACGGAATCATCATTATTCTTACGAACGCTATAGGGTAGCAGTACCAGGAAAAAGGCAGGTGCCCATGCTGGTTGTCGGCTTACAGGGAAGCCCCCGCAAAAAAGGCAATACAAATTATCTGCTGTCGGCCTTTATGGAGGCCGCGCAGAAATCGGGTGCGCGCACATCCATCGTCGAAGTAACCCGCATGAACATCATCCCTTGCAAGGAATATGTCGTCTGTGAAAAAAAAGGGTTCTGCCCTATCGACGATGATGTTAGAGACGAAATATATCCCCTGTTGCGCCGGGCAGAGGTGGTGGTGCTGGCATCGCCCATCTTCTTCTACAATATGACCGCTCAGCTCAAGGCGGTCGTTGACCGCTGCCAGACCTTCTGGGCCCGGAAGTACAGGTTGAAGCTGAAGGATCCCGCGGCGTCCATGCGCCGTGGGTTTGTGCTGTCAGTCGGAGCGACCAAGGGCAAGAACCTGTTCGAGGGGTTGAACCTGACCGCCCAGTATTTTTTTGACGCCATCGCAGCGCGTTTCGAAGGCAGCCTGACCTACCGTGGAATCGAGGGCCCCGCTGATCTGGCCGGGCATCCGATGGTGCTCGAAGACGTCGAAAAGGCAGTCGACGCTCTTTTGCAACCCTTTGCGGGGCGCAAAAAAGTGTTGTTTATCTGCCGCGAGAATGCCTGCCGCAGTCAGATGGCGGCGGCTTTTGCCCAGTTTCTGGCCGGTGATAAACTGGACGTGATGAGCGCCGGCAGCCAGCCCGCCGACCAGGTCAATGCCGAGATGGTCAAGGCAATGCATGCCAGGGGCATCGACATGGCATTTCGCAGTCCGCAATCCCTTGACGCCGCCCTTGCGGCCGAAACGCCCGAGTTGATGGTTACCATGGGATGCGAGGACCAGTGTCCGGTGGTTCCGGGTGCTCGCAGAATCGACTGGGACCTGCCGGATCCTGCCGACCGGCCCCCGGAATTCATGCGGCAGGTCCGCGATGATATCGAGCAGCGGGTGCAGGCGCTGATCGGTGAGATATAAACCCGCTTGCGGTTTTAATCCTTGTTAGCGTTAAATGGAGGTGGAAGTGGCCAGTCCCGAAGAGATGTACCAGTGTCAGACAGTGAATTGCGGCTATATTTATGACCCCGACAGGGGGGATCGCCGCGGCAAGGTCGCCAAGGGGACCCGATTTGAGGATCTGCCGGATGACTGGCGTTGTCCGGTGTGCGGAGCCGGTAAAAAAATGTTCAAACCGCTGGCGGGTCCGGGTTCGGTAAAAGAAGAACAGCAACAGGGTTGAAAAAAGATGTTGATTTGTTATGACTCGCAAGGGCCCACTGCCCGGTGGGCGGACTTCAATGGATAACCATCAAACCACATCAAAGGAGGAAGGCAATGGACCGATACGTATGTACGATTTGCGGCTATGTGTATGACCCGGAGCAGGGAGACCCGGACAACGGAGTGGCGGCCGGCACCAAGTTCGAAGACGTGCCGGATGACTGGGAGTGCCCGGTGTGCGGTGCGGGCAAGGATGATTTTGAAAAGGAAGAATAGCAACTGCCGGCGTTGAACAACGACAGCCAGGATGCAATGCCCTTTTTGCGGGCGGGGTTAACTCTTCCGGCAAAAAGGGCATTGTTCATAGGAGGCGAAAGCGGGGGATTGAAAATGGAAGCGATCGAAATAGCAGACGGGATTTACAGTGTCGGCGTCACGGATTGGAATATTCGCGATTTTCACGGTTATTCCACCGATCTGGGCACGACCTACAACAGTTTTTTAATCATGGATGAACAAACCGTGCTCATCGATACGGTCAAAGCGGGGTTTGCCGATCAGCTGCTCGACAATATTGCCCGGGTGGTCGATCCGAAGAAGATCGACCTGGTGATCAGCAATCATACCGAGATGGATCATACCGGCGGCCTGGCCCGGGTGATGCACCGCATCGGCGAGGACAAGCCTGTTTACTGCTCAAAAATGGGCCATAAGAATCTGGCCAAGCATTTTCGCCAAAAATGGAACTATCGCCCGGTGGCCAACGGCGAGCAGCTGAGCATCGGTAAGCGAACCTTGACTTTTCTGGAAACCCGCATGATTCACTGGCCGGACAGCATGTTTACCTATCTGAAGGAAGACCAAATTTTGTTTTCCAGCGATGGCTTCGGCCAGCACTACGCCGGCCCGGAAAAATTTGATGACCAGATCGGCGATGCGATCATGGACCATGCCAAGAAGTATTTTGCCAACATTTTGCTGCTGTACTCGACCCATATTCAGAAGCTGCTTGAAAACGTCATGGGGCTCGGGCTGGAATTCAAGATGATCTGTCCGGATCACGGCGTCATCTGGCGGCAGGACCCGGCTAAAATTATCGATGCCTATGTGCGCTGGTGCCGGCAGGAACCGCAGCAAAAAGCCGTGGTGTTGTACGATACCATGTGGCACAGCACAGAAAAGATGGCCGAGGCCGTCACTGCCGGACTCAACAGCGAAGGTGTTGCGGCCCGGCCCTTTCATGTCCGCAAAAGCCATCGCAGCGAGATCATGACCGAAGTGATGGATGCCGGCGCCGTGGTGGTCGGCTCGCCAACCCTGAACAACCAGCTGTTTCCCTCCCTGGCGGACATCCTCACTTACATGAAGGGCCTCAAACCGCTGAACAAGATCGGGGCGGCATTCGGGTCCTACGGCTGGTCCGGTGAGGCCGTCAAAATGATCGCCAAGGAGCTGGAAGCCATGAAATTTGAAATCGTCGCTCCGGGTCTCAGGGTTCAATATGTGCCGGACGGGCAAGCCCTGCAAGCCTGTTACGAGCTGGGCCGTAAAGTCGGCCAGGCCGTTAAGAAGGGTTGACTCCAGCCACCGCTGGAAAGGTTGGGCAGGACTTGCTTGATGCCGGAAAAAAATCAGTGATGAAAATACCGGTGGTTGAACTCAGTGACTGCATCGTATGCGGGGTTTGCGTGGAGGTCTGCCCGGAGGTATTCCGGCTAAATGACGCCGGTTTTGTCGAAGTGCTCGAATTGGACATCTACCCGGCAGATGTTGACGAGGCGATTAAAAACTGCCCGGCCGACTGTATTTACTGGGAAGAGCTGAAAGGGTGAACATCGATAAAGGCTTGAAGGCGCTCGAAAATGACTTTACGGAGCCGCCAACATTGGCGTTCATTTTTTCAATGCCTCGGTGACGGCACTGTTCCCCGGGACCGTGGAGATTCATGGAAACCGCACGAATGGGCGGCCGGCAGCTGAAAAAAAGGATTTTGCAGCTGCTGCATAGCGACGATTTTGCCGAAGGCCTCGCTGAGATCCGGCGCCTGCCTCCCCGGCAGGCTGTCAACCCGCTTTTCTCCTTTCTGTGCAGTCTGGACGAACCGTTAAAATGGCGCGCGGTAACCGCCATGGGAAGGGTGGTGGCCGATCTGGCGGCCTCGGATCCCGAGTCCGCCCGGGTGGTGATGCGCCGCTTCATCTGGCAGCTCAACGACGAGTCCGGGGGAATCGGCTGGGGATGCCCGGAGGCCATGGCGGAGGTCATGGTCCACAATGAAGGTTTTGCCGGGGAATACGGGTGTCTGCTGGTCTCTTACCTGCAGCCGGCAGGTAATTACCTGGAACATCCAATGCTGCAGCGCGGGCTGCTGTGGGGCATCGGCCGGCTGGCCCATGCGCGGCCGCACTGCCTGACCGGAGCGGCGGAGCTTCTATCTCCTTACCTCGCTTCAGCAGACCCCGGGCTGAGGGGGCTGGCGGCCTGGGCGGCTGGTCCGCTGGATGGAGCCAAAACCATTGAACGGCTCCGGCAGCTTGCTGACGATTCCGGTTTGCTGACACTTTATCGTGATGGCAGGTTGCTTGAATGTTCCGTGGGCCGGCTGGCCCGCGAAGCCCTGAAAGTCCAATTGGAGATAAAATAAAAAATGAAATGGAGCCCGGAAGCAGATGCGGCCATCCGCAAGGTGCCGTTTTTCGTGCGCAAGCGCGTCAGGGCCCGGGTCGAAGAAGATGCCGCCCGGGCCGGAAAAAAAACGGTCTCCCTGGCCGACGTGAAAACCACCCAGGCACGCTACCTGTCGAACATGGCTTCGGAGATCAAGGGATATCAGCTCGAGACCTGCTTTGGACCCGGCGGGTGCCCCAACCGGGCGGTTGTCAGCGACGGGCTGCTGGAGCAGATCGAAGCGCTGATGAAAAAAGAAGATTTGCTGGCGTTTCTACGCCAGCGTGTGAAAGGGGACCTCAAGTTTCACCACGAATTCAGAATCGCGCTGGCCGACTGCCCCAATGCTTGCTCCCAGCCCCAGATCAAGGACATCGGCATCATCGGGGCCTGCACCCCACGGTTGACCCAAGAGCCCTGCAGCCAGTGTGAAGCCTGCCTCGAGGCCTGCCGGGAAGATGCGATTGCCCTTGACGGGGGCCCGGCGCATCCGCAGATTGATTTTTCCCGCTGCCTGCACTGCGGCAAATGTATCCCGGCATGCCCCACCGGCACCATTGCCGAAGATGCCAAAGGCTTCCGGGTCCAGCTGGGGGGCAAACTCGGGCGCCATCCCCAGCTTGCCAGGGAACTGCCCGGAATTTACAGCCCGCAGCAGGTGCTGCAGATTGTCACGGCCTGCCTGCGGTTTTACAAACAGCACAGCCGGCACGGGGAGCGTTTCGGCCAGATTTTATCCCCGGCCGATTTTCAATCCCTGGCCGAGCGATTCCCCGCCTGATTTGCAGCGCACTCCCTATTTGGGCGATTATCTCCGCTGACCATATAGATGTGTGAATTGACCGGCGCATGATATTTTCTTCCAACCGCTATGAAACCATGTCTTAGCAGCGTGTCCCTTGTTTGGGGCGAGGCCCTATTTCCTGCTAGTTTCAATCAATTCCGTGACACTCATCCCAAACAAGGAACACTGCGAAAATAAAGAGTTGCTGAGTGATCATACCGGTTTCCAGAAAACACCATCCGCCGGCCAATTCACGCCGATTTTTATGGGGACAGCGCGGATTGACAATCCTTTAATCTGTACTAGTTTAATAGGAAAACAAGTCATGGCCCAGTCAAGCTGCGGTGTCACAACCCAAATTGATAACACCGCAAAAATCGGCTTTTTACGACTTCATCAAAATTAAGGAGACTCGCCATGGAAAAACAAACCTTTTCAATACCCAACATTTCCTGCGGCCACTGCGTGATGTCGATCAAAAATGAACTCAGCGAGCTGCCGGGCGTCAGCGCCGTGGACGGCGACCCGGAGGCCAAAACCGTTGAAGTTCAGTGGGAGGCCCCGGCCACCCTGGAAAAAATAAAAGCCACTTTGCAGGAAATCAACTACCCGGCGGCCGGATAACCCTCGACGTTAAGGTACACCCATGACGGAACAAAAACACACCCTGCCCATTGTCGGCATGACCTGTGCCAACTGTGCGGCCAACATCGAACGGGGCGTCAAAAAGCTCAGCGGCGTCACCGAAGCCAGCGTCAACTTTGCCGGTGAAAGCGCGTCGGTGGCCTTCGATCCCCAGCAGCTCAACCTGCAGGAGGTGGTGGCGAAAATCCAGAACCTGGGATACGGCGTGACCACCACCAAAGTGGAAATGCCGGTTACCGGCATGACCTGCGCCAACTGTGCGGCCAACATTGAGCGCACCCTGAACCGCAAAGTTGCCGGGGTGGTCAACGCCGCGGTCAATTTCGCTTCCGAACGGGTGCTGGTGGAGTACATCCCGTCGATGGTGAGCATCGATGACATCGTGGCGGCCATTGAAAAAGCCGGCTACGGTGCGATTGCCCCCGAAGAGGGTATGGATGAAGAAGATGCCGAACAGAAGGCCCGCGATCTGGAAATAAAGGACCAGACGCGCAAGTTCCTGGTGGGGGCCCTGTTTTCCCTGCCGCTGTTCGTGTTGAGCATGGGGCGTGATTTCGGCCTTGTGGGGCAGTGGAGCCATGCCCCCTGGGTCAACTGGCTATTCTGGGCCCTGGCCACCCCGGTGCAATTCTACACGGGCTGGGATTATTACGTCGGCGGCTTTAAAAGCCTGAAAAACAAGAGCGCCAATATGGACGTGCTGGTGGCCATGGGGTCATCGGTGGCCTACTTTTACTCCCTGGGGGTGCTTTTGTTCCCCGCCCTGGGAGCCCATGTGTATTTTGAGACCTCGGCGGTGATCATCACCCTGATCAAGCTGGGCAAGATGCTCGAGGCCCGCACCAAGGGGCGCACCGGCGGGGCCATCCGCAAACTGATCGGCCTGCGGCCCAAAACGGCCACCATCCTGGTAGGGGATGTCGAAAAGGAAGTGCCGCTGACCCGCGTCAAGGTGGGCGATACGGTCATCGTGCGCCCCGGCGAACGCATTCCGGTGGACGGGGTGGTGTTGGACGGCGCCTCGGCGGTGGATGAGTCCATGCTCAGCGGCGAGCCGCTGCCGGTGGACAAGCATCCCGGCGACATGGTCGTCGGCGGCACCATCAACGGGGAGGGCCTTTTGCGGTTTTCCGCCACCCGGGTGGGCAAGGAAACCGCCCTGGCCCAGATCATCCGGCTGGTTCAGGAGGCCCAGGGCAGCAAGGCTCCCATCCAGGCCCTGGCTGACAAGGTGGCGGCCGTGTTCGTGCCGGCCATTATCGGGGTGGCGTTTTTCGTCTTTTTTCTATGGTGGGGGCTCACCGGGGAATTCGTGCCGGCCATGATCCGGCTGGTAGCGGTGCTGGTGATTGCCTGCCCCTGCGCCCTGGGACTGGCGACCCCGACGGCCATTATGGCCGGCACCGGCAAGGGAGCCGAAAAAGGCATCCTGTTTAAAAGCAGCGAAGCCCTGGAGACCGCCAACAAGCTGGATACCGTCGTGCTGGACAAAACCGGCACTATCACCCAGGGCAAGCCGTCGGTGGCCGATATCATCGCCCTGGAGCCCTGGGGCGATGATCCGCAGCAATTGCTGCAGCTGGCGGCCGCGGTGGAAAAAGGCTCGGAACACCCCCTGGGCAAGGCGATTGTCAAAGAAGCCCAGAGCCGCAACCTGAACCTGGTGGATCCCGATGAATTCAAGGCCTCGGGCGGCTTCGGCGTGCGGGGCCGAATCAACGGCAAACAGGTGCTGGTGGGAAAACCCGGGTGGTTTGGGGAATTGAATATCGACATCAGCCCTGCCGCTGAAAAAATTTCAGCGCTGCAGTCCGAGGGCAAAACGGTCATGGTGGTGGTTGAAGACAGTGTTTTATGCGGGCTGATCGCCGTGTCGGATTCCATTAAACCGGAATCCGAAGCTGCCATCGAAAGACTGCACAAACAGCATTTGAAAGTCGTCATGCTAACCGGCGACAACCGGCAGACGGCGCAGACCATTGGCGCCCAGGTCAATATCGACGATATTTTCGCCGAAGTGCGCCCCGAAGAAAAATCCTCCAAGATAAAAGCGCTGCAGCACAAAGGCGAGCGGGTCGGCATGGTGGGCGACGGCATCAATGACGCCCCGGCCCTGGCCCAGGCCGATGTGGGACTGGCCATTGGAACCGGAACCGACGTAGCCATCGAAACAGCGGGGGTTATTTTGTCCAGCGGCAGCCTGATGGGCGTTCCGCGGGCCATCGAGCTGAGCCGGGCCACCATGAAGACCATCAAGGAAAACCTGTTCTGGGCCTTTGGCTACAACGTGATTCTGATCCCCATTGCCGCCGGCATCCTTTATCCCTTTGAATCGCTGCCCCTCATGCTGCGGCAGCTGCACCCCATCCTGGCGGCCCTGGCCATGGCCTTCAGCAGCATTTCGGTGGTCAGCAACAGCCTGCGTCTGTATAAAGCCAAAATCAAATAATTTTCATCCATAAATGGTCTTTTTTCCGCTGGGCTGCGTTCTCCGCGGGTTTTCGACTGCGACGTACTGAAAGTACGTCTCGCCGCAAACCCTTGTGCGGCCTTGCCCAACGAAAAAAATCCTCATTTATAAATTGGCAACCGGCTGGCGCCATCCACTATTTGTGTGGATGGACATCTAAATAAAACAGCATTCACCGCCTTCCTTATTTAGGAAAACTTTTTGCTCGGCCTGCAGGATTTTTTGTAACCATTTAGTCCCTGCTGTCTCTTTATTGGCGATCTTTGCAACGGGTGGCTCGAATTCGATGAAAAACATAACTGTAACAGGAGGTTCAATGGGACAGCAGATTTCAAGGAGATCTTTTTTAAAGGGAGGCCTGGCAACCGCGGCCGGCCTGGCCGCCGCAGGTGTTCCGGGCGTTGCGGCCGCCAAAAAAATTGATAAGGGTCAGCAGCTGGCGACCTTGCTGGATATTCGCAAATGCATCGGCTGTGAAGCCTGCGTGGAGGCCTGCGCGGAGGTAAACGCCGACAAATATCCCGAGCCGAAAAAACCTTTTCCGAAAATGTACCCCAGCCGGGTTCCGGTCGAAGACTGGTCTGACAAGCGCGATGTCAACGATCGGCTCACCCCTTACAACTGGCTGTTCATTCAGCATGCCGTGGTTGACATCAACGGTGAAGAAACCGAACTGACCATTCCCCGGCGCTGCATGCACTGTGTGACCCCGCCCTGTGTGGAGCTTTGTCCCTGGGGGGCCGCGCGACAGCTGGAAAACGGCATCTCCCGCATTGATTCGGACATCTGCCTGGGGGGTTCCAAATGCCGCAAGGTCTGCCCCTGGCATATTCCCCAGCGCCAGACCGGCACGGGACTGTACCTGGATATTCTGCCGTCTCTGGCGGGCAACGGGGTCATGTACAAGTGCGATCGCTGCTACAATCGTATCGCCGACGGTGAACTGCCGGCCTGCATCGAAGCCTGCCCGGAAGATGTGCAGACCATCGGGCCGCGGGATGAGATCATCAAGCAGGCCCACTCGCTGGCCAAGGAAATCAACGGCTATATTTACGGGGAGCACGAAAACGGCGGCACCAACACCATTTACGTCTCACCGGTGCCCTTTGAAGAGTTGAACAAGGCCATTGAAAAAGGCAAGGGCCGGCCCCATTTGAAGCCGGTCGCCGACACCATGGGCCAGGCCAACAACCTGGCGGCGGCCATGTTTATCGCTCCGGTGGCGGGGATTGCCGCTGCAGTGGGAAAGTATTACAAGATGACCCAAAACAGCAAGTAAGGAGTTGAAACCAATGCCTCAAAACAGCAATCATACCCGGTCCATCAAAGGGTTCATGCGTCCCGCATACCTGATCACCCTGTTTGCTCTGGCCCTGACCGGGTTTGGACAAATGCCGATCTTCAAGCGTTATTATATCGCCGATATTCCGGGGCTGGCCTGGCTGGCGGAATTTTTCGTGACCCACTATATCCATTACCTGGCAGCCATCCTGTTTCTGGCCCTGGCCGGGTATTGGACAGTTGATTACCTGCTGTCAAAACGCAGCCGGCTGCGGCTGACAACCGCGGGCTATGTGCGCGGCACCCTGCTGGCCGCCATCCTGACAACCGGCATTTTTCTGGTGATCCGCAACCTGGCCGTTTTTCATTTCGCACCGGCGTTGATCATTTTTCTGGATCTCAGCCACCTGGGCGCTGTGATGGCCTTTTTGTTCTTCAGCCTGTATTGCCTGATCTTTAAAAAACGGTGGACAACTGCCCGCTAACATCATATGATACGGTTACTTTCAAGGAGAGTTCCCATGAATGACATGCTATTGCTGCTGGCAGTTGTCGGGGTCTGGGTTTTGGTGCAGGCCTGGATTCTGCCGAAACTGGGTGTATCCACCTGACTGCGGGATTCCTGTCAGGTGACAGGCAACGATGACAAAGGCAAAAAATCCGACCCCCAGCAAAGTCAAGGATGATGATTTTGATCTGATCCGCGCCATCAACTCCGGCCAGGCGGACAAGTTTCACGATCTGGTGAAACGCTACGAGCAAAAGCTTTACAACTTCAGCCTGCGCACATGCCGGGACCCCCGTGATGCCGAGGACATGGTTCAAGATACGTTCTTGAACGTTTTCAGATACCTGAAAGACTTTCGCTACGAAACCAAATTTAAGAACTGGCTGTACAAGGTGGCGGCCAGCACCTGTATCAAACAGCGGCGCAAGTCCAAGTTTGCCCCTGAAAAGGAGTTGTCCCTGGAGGATTTCTACCCCGGTGACGGGACCGGTGCACCGGCGGGGGTGCCGGAATGGGCCTCCATGCCGCTGGAGCAGCTGCTCAATGAAGAGCTGTCCGAAACCCTCCACCAGGCGATCATGGCGCTGCCTGAAAAATATCGACTGGTGATCATCCTGCGGGATATGGAGGGCTTCAGTACCACCGAAACCGCCCAGATCCTCAATTTGTCCCCTGCCAACGTAAAAGTCCGGCTGCACCGCGCCCGGCTTTACCTGCGGGATAAATTGAAAGGATATTACGAAAATGGCCGTTGAAAATCACGATCACTCCCATTGCCTGGAGATGTTTCAAAAGCTCTCCGAATACATTGACGGCGAGCTGGACCATGTGACCTGCGCCGAAATCGAACTGCATGCTGAAAATTGCGTCGCCTGTTTTTCCTGCCTGGAAACCCTTAAAAGAACGGTAGCGATTTGTAAAAACGCAAAGGAAAAGCCGGTGCCCCGGGAATTTTCCCGCAGACTCAAAGAGATCATTCAGAGCTTGCCGAAAACAACCTCTCCCTGAATCAAACGCTTCGAGACTGGATTGCCGGAAGTCTCTTGCGGCGGTCTTTACTGCCGTATTGACAACTCCTGTCGGCGGCATTATTCTTCAATGTTACGGCCTGTCATTGATTTGCGCCGTTGCGCATAAGAAAACCCTGATTGATTGTAAACAAAATCGAAATGAAGGCTAGGCTTATGTTGCTCAGTGAAATGCGAGAGGGGCAGACAGCCACCGTGGCGCATGTGGGCGGAAACGGGATTTTGCGGCGCCGGATCCTGGAGATGGGAATTGTCAAGGGTACCGATGTGTATGTTGAAAAATACGCGCCTTTGAAGGATCCACTGGAACTGATCATAAAAGGCTACCATATTTCCCTGAGAGTGGAAGAGGCCGCCCGGATTACAGTTGAAAATGTGAGATAGGCCCCCCCTGCCATGGATCCAAAAACACTCACTATCGCGCTGGCCGGTAATCCCAATTCCGGCAAAACCACCATTTTTAACAGCATTACCGGCACCCGCCAGAAGGTCGGCAACTGGCCGGGGGTCACCGTGGCCAAAAAAGAGGGGCGGATCCATAAATTCGGCTATGACCTCAAAATCATCGACCTGCCGGGAACCTACAGCCTGACCCCGTTTTCCATCGAAGAAATCGTTGCCCGCAACTATATCCTGGATGAGCGACCGGACGTGGTCATCGACATTATCGATGCCTCCAATCTCGAACGCAGCCTTTACCTGGCCACCCAGCTGCGCGAGATTGACTGCAGGGTCGTTTTCGCCCTGAACATGGCGGACCTAGCGCGCAGCCGGGGCATGAAGATCAACGCCCAGAAGCTTTCCGAACTGCTCGACGTGCCGGTGGTTTTTACCGTCGGCAACAAAAACGAAGGCATCGATGAGCTGCTGCAGCAAAGCATCGAACTGGCCCAATCCGGCGCCTGTGCTCCCAGGGCGCGCAACGTCAAATACAGCCAGGACATCGAAAATGCCATCGAAGGCCTGCAGCGTTTTATTGAGGAAAAAACCCACGGCAGTCTGCCTTATAATACCCGCTGGGTGGCCATCAAGCTGCTCGAAGACGATAAAATCATCAAGGAGCGTATCCTGCAGAAGACCGCTGATGTCGGTCTTGAAATTCTGCAGACCGCCGATGTGCTGCGCAGGCGCCTCGAAGACCGATTTGATGACGAGCCCCAGATCGTCATGACCGATGAGCGCTACGGGTTTATCGCCGGCATCATCAAGGAAGTCCAGACCACTTCGACCCGCAAGCGGGTCGATATGTCCCGCAACATCGATCGGGTGTTGACCAACCGGTTTATCGGCTTTCCGATTTTCATGTTTTTTATCTGGGCCATGTTCCAGCTGACCTTTACCCTGGGGGATTATCCGGTCCAGTGGATCGACAGTGCGGTGGGGGCGGTCTCGACCATTGCCGGGGCCCTGCTGCCCGAGAGCCTGGCCAAGGACCTGATCCTGGACGGCATCATCGCCGGGGTCGGCAGCGTGATTGTGTTTTTGCCCAACATCCTGATTCTGTTTTTTTGTATCGCCCTGTTTGAAGATACCGGCTACATGGCGCGCTCGGCTTTTTTGATGGACAAGATCATGCATTTGATCGGCCTGCATGGCAAGTCATTCATTCCCATGCTCATGGGCTTCGGGTGCAACGTGCCGGCCATCATGGCCACGCGCACCCTGGAAAGCGAAAAAGACCGCATTCTGACCATTCTCATCACCCCCTTTATGTCCTGTTCGGCCAAGTTGCCGGTGTATATCGTTCTGGCAGGCGCTTTTTTCGGCCTCCGGGCCGGAACGGTCATATTTGCCATCTATCTGCTGGGGATCGTGCTTTCGATTGCCACCGGGCGGCTGTTCCGTTCCACCCTGTTGAGGGGGGTGGATGCCCCCTTTGTCATGGAACTGCCCCCCTACCGGGTGCCGATGCTTAAAAGCCTGTTGATTCACATGTGGGATCGCAGCAAAGTGTTTTTGAAAAAAATGGGCAAGGTGATTCTTATCGGATCGATCATCGTGTGGGCCCTGACCGCCTTTCCCCGTAATATCCAGTACTCCGTGGATTACGCAGCGCAAACCAGGCAAATCAATGACGCCTACGCGGCAAAGCTGAAAACTGCCGATGACGCCCGCCGCCAACAGCTGGAAGGCGAACAACAGGCAGCCGTAGCCGCGCTGGTCCGGGCGCAGCAGGCCGAGAAGATTGAAAAATCCTATATCGGCCGGCTGGGAAAAGCCGTGGCGCCGGTTTTTGCCCCCCTGGGAATCCAGTGGCAGGGCGGGGTGGCCCTGCTGACCGGCTTTGTGGCCAAGGAAATCGTGGTCAGCACCCTGGGCGTACTGTTTGCCGCCAAGACGGACCAGGATCCGGATATGCTCCAAAACGCTCTGGTGGCTTCCGGCATGACCCCGTTGTCCGCCCTTTCGATGATGGTTTTTGTCCTGTTGTACCTGCCTTGTCTGGCCACTGTGGCCGCCATCCGCCGCGAAACCGGCTCCTACAAGTGGATGCTGTTCAGCGTTGCATACAGCACCGCCATCGCCTGGGCGGCGGCCTTCGTAATTTATCAGGGGGGAAAGTTGCTGGGATATGGATAGGGTCCAAGGTTCAGGGTCCAGGGTGCAAGGCTAAAAAGGCTGTCACCGAAAAACCTTGCCCAGGCGATGAAATTCGACTTTTTCCGATCTTGTGATGTTTGACCTTGTTGCATAATACAGGGGGATGACGATGAAGCGGGCTTTGATTGTGATGCTGGCGCTTGTTGTCGTGGCCTTGGCGGCCTTGAAAGTCTACCTGGTTTACCGGCCGTTGCACATCTCGCCGAACGTGGATCCCGGCTGGAATGCCGGCCCCGTGGTGCACCTCCTGCCCACGGCCAACGACCACCGCTTTTTGCTGAAAGTGTCTTTTAAACTGGCGTTGACGGCCCCCCCTTTTTTAAGTGTCGACGGGAAAATTTTCAAAGGGGTACGCACCGACACCCGGGGATTTTTCTGGTCTTTTGACGCCGATGGCCTGCAGCCGGCAACCCGCTACCGACTGGTGCTGCAGGATGTTTCCGGAAAGCCACTGTGCGATCCCTGGCATCTGTCGACTTTTCCCGCCCCCGATGATCATCCCGGGCATCTGCGTCTGTTGATTTTTACCGGAGCCGGCGGACATGACGCCCATATCCAGTGGTACGGCACCGGGCCGCTGCCGCTGGAGGTCCGCAAAAAGCTTCTCAACAAAGCGCTGGCCTTCAAACCGGATGCCGTGATTTCCAGCGGGGACCAGATCTATTATGACCTGCGCTACGACAAATCCGCCCAGGTTATGGGCGCCTCGGCGCGGTCGATCCACCTGGTGGGAAAATTCGATCCCTCACTGGATGTCCTGGGCACGCAGAATGAAGCCGTGCTGAAAAAAGCGGTGGATGCCCAGGTTGCCTACCTGTACGGCACCCGCTTCCGATCGACCCCTACGTTTTTTCTCCTGGACGACCATGATTATTTTGAAAACGATATCGCCACCGAGAAAAAAAGAGGGTTCAGCCTCAAGCTGCTGCTGATCGGCCTGCAGTCGCCTTTTTACCGGGGCGGCGTGTCCTTTCCGCCGGACCGCTTTTCGCTGCAGCTGGGCCGGGCCACCCAGAAACTGTACCTGCCGGAATTTTTACCCGATGAGAACCGTCCCGCAGATCTGCCCAGCAGCGGCGCCGCGGATCGGGCGCCGGGGGTTTCGGAGTGCTACGGGACGCTGCGCTACGGGAAGCTGTTTGAGGGCTTGCTGTATGAAGGCCGGCGGTTTGTCACCCTTGACGGCCCGAAGGCCGTGCTGACCCACGCAGCGGCGGAAAAGTGGCTGATCGAGCGCATGCAGGCCGAGCAAACCGAGTTTGTCATCAATCTGCCGGCGCTGGCTTTCGGGTGGAGCGCAGGAAAATGGATGGAGTATTACCCGGATGTGCGCGGTGCGGACGGCAAGTTGACGGTTTCAGAATCCAAGTACCTGTGGCCCGAGGGCTGGTTTGCCCAGCACAACCGGCTACTCAAAGCCGCTGCCGGGATGAAGCACACATTGCCGCTTTTCATTTGCGGGGATCTGCATTCCCAGGCCCATGAGCGGATTGTGCGCAGTGGGGATCTGGATCTTGGCGCCAATCCTCCGGTGATCGTTCTTTCCGGATCGTTGGGCACCGGCCGGCGCATGTGGCCGTCATCGTTTCGCGGGCTGGTTTCCGAGCCTCCTGTGGAGCTGACTGCCGAGCAGGGCCTGGCGCCGGTTGAGAAAAACGGCTTTATCATCGCCGATTTCACCGCCCAAAAAGCGGTCATCAAATTTTATGCCTGGCGTCCTCCCCAACCGCTGGAGGCCATCGACTCCCTGACCCCCTACCACGTCCTGGAGTTGCAAAATCCAACAATGGCCAAAAATTAAAGCTGATTCAAGAACAACACTTTTGAATCAGTCATCTCGCAACTCCTTCACAGCTCTTTTTCCGCAAAGGCTTGAAGGCGCTCGAAAATGACTTTTCAAGAGGCCGTCAAAGTTAACCATCTCACTGTTTGTCAATAATGGGAAAGGTAATGCCGGCTTCGGGGAAGACGGCCACCGAGGCGTTTTTTTTCAGCCTGGCGGCGGCCTGGTCGATGACCTGCTGGGGGCGGTCGAAGTTGGTGAAAAAACTGAGCTGCCGAACCTGCTGGGCAGACAGACTGGGGACATGAAAATACAGTTCGTAGCCGCGGATGAGCTGCATGGAGTAATAGATCAGAAATTTTTCTTCCACATTGAGCCCGGGACGCACCTTTTCCAGGAACCACAGCACCCTGGAGGGGCCCAGCAGCCGTAGTATCCGTTTGACCAGCCACAGCGGTTTGGAATCTTCGGGCGGTGTGATGTCGTCCAGGCCGCGGGCGGCGCGCAAAAACCCCATGATGGTGCCGCCGGGTTTCAGTGCCGGCAGTGAGTTTGCCACTGCCTTCATGCTTTGCTTGAAGTTGATGTCCATGGGGTGAGAGTTGACGATGATGGCATCCACCCGGGCCGGTAGCGGGCGCCCGGAAATCCGGCGACTGAATTCCACGCCCTGGCGGTGGGCGGCCACGGGATCTCCTGCGAAAGCGGCGATGATGCGGCCGCCGGGGTCGGTGGCCACGTTCAGGCAGAAGATCGGGGCGGTGATCATCTGCTGGACTTCTTCGAGATCCCGGCGAAACGAGTTTTTATCCGGATCCATGCCCACCCGGTTGAACTGGTACGGCGGCTCGGCGATGATGGCATGATGCCGGCCGATGCAGTCGGCCGAAGCCACACCGGGCAGAATGTTTTTCAGTCCTCCGCCGAAGCCGGCCCACAGATGAGGCTCGACCAGGCCGATCAAGATGATGATGTCGGCGGCGGCCACCGCCCGGTTGAGTTCCACCGGGGTGCCCCGGGAGGTGGTTCCGAAAGACTGCACGGCGTCAGCGTTGAAGGCGTCGTGGTTTTGCCAGCGCACCTTGGCCAGGTTTTCAGCCCCGATCTTGGCGGCCATTTCCGCTTCGCTCATGGGGCTGTGGATTCCCAGGGCCGGCAACACGCGGATCGACGCAGCCGCGGCGGTCTGCAGTTCTTCGAGCACCAGATGGAAAAACCGCTGCACGGGGGTTGGCCGGGTGTTGTCGTCCACGATGATCAAAACGTTTTTCCCGGCCAGGGCCTGATCTGCCAGTGGTACTGCCAATGCCGGCCGGGAAAGCGCATTTTGCACGACGGCCAGTTCATCCTGCGCGGGGGGTTCATTGCTTTCGGCAATGCGGGGCGTCAAGACATTCCAGCCTGGCGGCAGGTGCAATTTAAGTAATTCCTCTCCCCATGGCAATTCGATCTTCATCGATCCCTCCTGCGGGTCAGTTTCAGCTGCAGTTTATTGCCGGAGCCATGAAAATCGGCTACGCGGTAAAATGAATAAAGATATTGGCGTCCTGTCCGTCCAGTTCCGGACGGTTTTCCATCCAGCTTAGAATCCGGCAGCCGTCGGCGTCCCCGGAGGGTGCCGAGCAGCTGATGTAGGGCATGACCGGGTCGCCGGCAATGGATTTGTAATACAGCATCCGGGCGCGGTCCCGGGGAAATTCCGCCAGTTCCAGCAGGTGGACCATGTAAATGAAACAATCGCCTTCGAACAGGTCCGTGGTTTCGCGGTACTGGACGATTCGCTCTTTGAATTTATCGATGGCGCTGTCCTGGTCGGGAGCATCGATGATCAAATTGAATTCACCGTGCCGCCGGTCGGCTTCCTGATTTTTCTGCTGATTGGTGGCGTGGAGAAATTTGGCGATGTAGATCATGGCAGATGTCCTTTCTTGAAAGTATGGGTCCGAATTATGCAAACTCCGTATGGGTGGTTTTCTATTCACCGGTCGTGGACGAGGATCTGTCAGGAGCCGAATAGTTCGCTGAAACGCATGAGCAGTTCAAGATCACCGCTCACCTGGTAGTTTTGTTCCATGAACATCTTCTGGCCGTCCGCCTTGCCGGTGATGATATCCATCCAGACTTCAAACGGCGTGGTAATGGTCAGGTCGGGACTGTTGGCTTGGCCGGCAGCCGGCTCGATGCTGCCGCAGTCAAGTTTAAAATGGCAAGTGCCTTCAAATTCTCCTGAAAAATCAAATTGCAGGATGGCACGGGTGTTTTTACCGGCCTCGCGGTTAAACCCCATTGCCAGGATGGCCATGAACGACTGGATGGAGTCCGGCCGTGGCTGCATGTTTTTTGCCGCAAATGTTTTCGGCGTCACCCCCTCGGCAATGCAGGTTTTCCAGTACGCGTTGCCGACGGCCGCAAAGGTTGGAAAATCAATGATCGGCTGCTGGATGCTTTCCAGTGTGTCAGCAGCAATCCGTCCGGCAGTTGCCAGTTCACGCCCGGCCTGCACCGTTGCCGCAAAGACCGCTTCATTTTTATCTTTGATCCTGGGCAATGTCTCGGCAGCCGGGCGGTAGATTTCAGCCAGCAGTCGATCGCCGCGGCCGAATAAAAAGTTGACATAACTCGAAAGCTGATCGAAAACCGACAGTTCGGGAAAACCGGCCACCGACAGCACCACTGCCTTAGGGGGGGACTGGCGGTAAGGGTGAGCAGTGCAGTCATCACCGCGTTTTTCAAAAAAGGGCTCCAGCACCGGCAGGGTGCGCTCGATAAATGCCTTCATGGTTGCGTTCATACTGTAATGATAAAGGGGCGTTGCATAGACCACTATGTCGGCACTCAGCCATTTTGGCATCAACTCTTTGGTCATATCATCGTGGTGGATGCATTGGCCGGGGGTTTTTGTCCAGCAGGTAAAGCAGCCGATGCAGTTTTTTATTTTTTTTTGGTGCAGTTCAATGACCTCCACCCGAGCATCGGCCTGGCGCAGCCCGTCGACCAGGTGGTTCAACATCAGGGCGGTTTTGCTTTCTTCGGCGTTTCTCGGGCTGGAATTCAAGGCGAGTACTTTCATATCATTCTCCTGTAATGGATAGGCGCGAAATCCAGCATCACAGCCGGTCGCAAAAAACCCCAACTTCGTCATGATGGCCATTGTTTCAGGATCTGGTTGACCTGCCGGCCGTCGGCCTGTTTGCCGAAATGCTTCATGATGGCTCCCATGGCCTGCATGCGGTTTTTATACCGGGAAAAGTCGATGTTTTCCTTGATCCAGGCGACAATTTCTTCACGGCCGGCCATCTGTGGCAGGTAGCCGTTGAGAATTTCCAGGTATTCGGATGTCGGTTCTTTTTTGGCTTCCAGGAGTGTTTTTTCGGATTTCACCAGACCCTGAATAATCCCGAGGATATCGTCATCGGTGATTTCCTCCGCGGTTTTGGGACGCGTTGTTTTTTTACCGCTTTCCAGGGTCAGGGGAACCGTCAGCCGGGGAAATTCAGCCATGATCTGCCGGATGGCATCGCGCACAGGGGTGTTTTTGGCCCGCATGGCAGTTTTCAGGTCTTCTTTGAGTTTGTCGTACAGCGACTGGGGCATATCCGGACTCCAGCCGTATGGCGTTTTGGCATTCGCGTTCATTTTCTTCTCCTGTCAAGGGTTTGGTGCTAAATAAATTTTGGCGGCAGCGGCGAATCGGCGGACAGTCCCCTGCCCGGCAGCAGGATGACCGTGGAGCTTCCATGGGCCAGCAGCTGCCCGCTTTCATCGGTCACCCGGGCATCGGCGTAGCCCAGGGTTTTTCCCAGCCTGATCCGTTGTCCCCGGGCAATGAGTTTGCCGGCGGCCTCCGGGCTGGCCGGCGCCAGGTAGTTGAGCTTGAGATCCACGGTGGTCACCCCGGTAGAAGCATCTTCGATTTCATAAAAGACTGCCCAGAAGGCGGCGGCATCGATGATGGAGGCAAAAACGCCTCCGTGAACAACACCGAAAGGTTGAAGATGCTTGCGGGCCAGCTCGATCTCCAGCACGGAATACCCGACGCCGACTTCCTGCAGCTTCATGGAAAGCAGTTCAAAATAGGGACAGTGGTTGACCATCTGATTGACTTTTTCAATGTATGCCGGATTGGGTTTTTTCATGAAGCTTCACCATCTTCCAACTGGTCAGCGGTCTGCTGGATTTCCCGCCAGGCACTCTCCACGTGGCGCAGTTCGGTGTGGGTCTGGCCGATGCACAGACGCAGGGTCAACCGGTTCTGCAGATTGGTATGGGTCAGATACAGCTTGCCGCCGGCGTTGAGTTTGTCCATGAGCCGGCGGTTGACGTCATCGCCACCCCGGAGGCGGAAGCACACCAGGTTTAGCGGCGGCGGGACGGCGAGTTCAAAACGCTCGTCTTTTGTTATCCAGCCGGCGAACATCCGGGCCAGTTCCACGTGATGCCGGACGTGGTGCTGCAGCCCCTGCACGCCGTAGTGGCGGATGACAAACCACAGCTTCAGCGACCGGAAGCGCCGTCCCAGGGATACCTGCCAGTCGCGGTAGTCGATCACCGCGCCGGATTCAGTGGCCTGGTTGCGAAGGTATTCCGGCAGGATGCTCAGGGCCTGGATCAGGGTTTTGCGGTCGGCCACGTAAAAACAATCGCAGTCAAAATTGGTGAACATCCATTTGTGGGGATTGAAGCAGTAACTGTCGGCCAGTTCGAGTCCATCGTGGATCCAGCGAAACTCGGGGCACAGGGCGGCGGTGCCGGCCATGGCGGCATCCACATGCAGCCAGATGCCGTTTTCGGCGCAAATGCGTCCAATTGCAGGCAGCGGATCCATGCCGTTTGAAGAAGTCGTGCCAACGGTGGCTGCCACGAAGCAGGGGATCTTGCCCGCCTGTTGATCTTTTTCAATCTGCCGTGCAAGCGCCCCGGGACGCATGGCAAAATGCGCATCGGTGTCGATCAGGCGCAGATTATCCCGGCCCAGCCCGGCGATTTTAACGGCTTTTTCGATGGACGAGTGGGCCTGGCTGGAAGTGTAGGCCACCAGCCGCCCGTTACCGCCGCGCCGGTTGACGGCAAAATCGGTGGCCCGTTCCCGGGCGGCCAGCAGGGCACACAGGGCGGCGCTCGAGGCACTGTCCTGGATTACCCCTCCGCCCGGGCCAGTCGATAAAAATTTTTCCGGCAGGGCGAGCATTGCCACCAGCCAGTCCAGCACATGGGTTTCCAGCTCCGTGCAGGCGGGGCTGGTGGCCCACAGCATTCCCTGGACTCCCAGGCCGGAGGACAGCAGATCCCCCAGAATGGCCGGGCCGGACGCATTGGCTGGGAAGAAGGCAAAAAAATTGGGGGATTGCCAGTGGGTGACCCCCGGCAGAATCCGCTCGTTGACATCGCGCAGGATATCGTCGAAGGCTTCGCCCTGCTGCGGAGCCCGCTCCGGCAACAGCGCCCGGATGCCACCCGGTTCGATTCGGGACAGCACCGGCAGCGATTCGACTTTTTCATAATACTCGGCAATCCAGTCTACCAGGCGATGGCCATGACGGCGAAACTCCTCCGGGGTCATGTGATAGGTTTTTTGTCCTGTCATGATTTCTTCCTGATCCGGTCATAGATATAAAAGTGATAGGGCACTTTACCATCAATAAATTCGGATTTTACAACGGCAAAGTCAGCGGTCGGGATTTCGGGAAAGTAGGTGTCGCCCGCCACTTCCTTGGGAAGCACGGTCAGGTAGATCCGGTCGGCTGCCGGCAGCGTTTCCTGGTACAGCTGTCCGCCACCGCAGATAAAGGCCTCGGTTTCACCATCCGGGCAGGCCTGCAATGCGGCGGCAAAGTCATGAACCACGATACAGCCCGGGGCCGGGTAGTCGCTGCTGCGCGTGATGACGATATTGGTTCTGCCGGGAAGTGGGCGGCCTATGCTTTCGTAGGTTTTTCTTCCCATGATCACGCTGTGGCCCATGGTGATTTTTTTAAACAGCTGCTGTTCGCCTGGAATCTTCCAGGGAATTGTGCCCCGGTTGCCGATGACCCGGTTTGAAGCCATGGCAACGATCAGTGAAATGCGCATGGGTTTTCTCCTTTACACAGAGCAGCATCTTTTTATGAAGGCAGATGTCAATTTATATGTTAAAATAATTCATTTGGCAATAGCCTCGGACCATGATGGGGGAGTCACACCAGTGGCCCTTACAAAAGACATCGTCAATGCGCCGGAACGTGTGGAATCCGAGCGTGGAAAATATGTGCGCAAAATCACCTGGAAGGGCTTGGCGGTAAATCTGCTGCTGGCAGGTTTGAAGTTCGGCGCCGGTTATTTCGGTCGCAGCCACGCCCTGGTTGCCGACGCCATTCACAGCCTTTCCGATACAATGACGGATCTGGCTGTTATCGCCGGTTCCCATTACTGGTCGCGGCCGGCTGATGAATGTCATCCTTACGGTCACCGGCGCCTGGAAACCCTGGTGACGGTTTTTATCGGACTGATGCTGGCGCTCGCCGGGGCCGGCATCGGCTGGCATGCGGTTTCAATGCTGGCCCAAGGTCCGGGCCCGCCACCAGGCTGGATCGCCCTGGCAGCGGCCCTGGTATCGATTGTCACCAAGGAAGCTCTTTACCGTTGGACGGCGGCGGCCGGAAAAAAAAGCAGGAGCCCGGCCCTGGCGGCCAATGCCTGGCACCACCGCTCCGATGCCCTCAGTTCGGTGCCGGTGGTCATTGCCGTGGGGGCGGCGCTGGTGCATCCAGCATGGTCGTTTCTGGATCTGATCGGAGCCGTCGTGGTGGCGGTGTTTATAATGCATGCTGCGTTCAAGATCACGTGGCCCGCAATCAGTGAACTGATCGACGCCGGCGCCCCCGAAGAAATTAAAAAGCACATCGCCGCCATTGCCGCTAAAACCGAAGGGGTGCAGGAGGTGCATGCCATCCGTACACGCTACATCGGCTCCAGCATCGTGGCGGACCTGCACATCGTCGTGAGGGGATCGCTGAGTGTGCGCGACGGTCATAGTATTGCCGAGGATGTCCGTCGACGCATCATTGACAAGATTGTGGAAGTCATTGATGTTATTGTTCATGTGGACCCTCCCGAAGCCGCCCTGCACCAGGCCAAACCACCTTCGCAAGCCGGACCGCCGGCCCCTCCATGAACCCCACGACCGCAGTTTGAAAATTTTAGTTGATTATGATCAAAAATCATAATATTATTAATCTGTTGCACGACACAAAGCGCAACTTTGTAAATGAAGAAGTCACTCTAACTTGACCCAATTCAGGTCCATTTAAAACGGTGACGGTCCATGCCGGTATTCGAATATACGGCGCTTGACGCCAGGGGCAAAAGCACTTCCGGCATCATTGATGCCGAGGGGGCCCAGGCCGCGCGCCAGAAATTGCGCGCTTCCGGGATTTTTCCGGTGTCCATCAAGGAAACCCAGGAAGCGGCACCCAAAAAAGCCTCTCCCACCTTCACGCTGTCGCGACGGCTGACCCGTGTCAAACCCGTTGAGGTCGCGATGATGACCCAGCAGCTGGCCACCTTGATCGGTGCCGGATTTCCCCTGGTATCGGCCCTGGATGCCCTGATACCCCAGACCAAATCCCATGGATTTAAAAGGGTTCTGGCCCAGCTCAAGGATCTGATCGTGGAAGGAAAAAGTTTCGCCCAGGCACTGTCACGGTACCCATCCGTGTTTTCACCCCTGTACGTCAACATGGTCCGTGCCGGGGAAACCTCCGGCACCCTTGAAATTGTGCTGGAGCGGCTGGCGGACATTACCGAAAAGCAGCAGGCCCTGGTCAACCGGATCCAGACAGCCCTGGCCTATCCGTTGTTCATGCTGGCGGTGGGCACCGTGGTGCTGTTTGTTTTGTTGACCTATATCGTGCCCAGCATCACCGCCATTTTTCTGGACATGAACCAGGTTCTGCCCACCCCGACCCGGGTCCTGATTTTTTTAAGCGCTGTTTTTAAAGCATACTGGTGGGTCATTCTGGTTGGGCTTGCCGCTGGGTTGATTTTTATCAACCGGGCCAAGAAAACAACCCGGGGGCGCTATTGGGTGGACAGGCTGATGCTGTCCCTGCCCGGCATGGGAATATTGACCCGTAAGCTGGCGGTGGCCCGCTTTGCGCGCACCCTCGGCTCGTTGCTGGAAAACGGGGTTTCCATGCTGATTGCCCTTGATATTGTAAAAAACATCGCCGGCAATGTGCTGATTTCCGATGCCGTAGAGACCGCCGCCATCGAGGTGGGAAAAGGCCAGGGGCTGGGGGTGTCACTGGCTGAAGGGGGTATTTTCCCACCCCTTTCCATCCAGATGATCCAGGTTGGCGAACAAAGCGGGGAACTGGAAACCATGCTCAATAAGATTGCCGATGTATTTGAAAAAGAAGTGGAAATTACGATTATGCGCTTCACATCCTACCTGGAACCGGTTATGATCTTGGTAATGGGCTCAATTGTCGGCTTTATTGTTCTGTCCATCTGTCTGCCGATATTTGAAATGAACCAGTTGATTCGGTAGTAGCCCGGCAAAAAAATATACGCATTCATTAAAATACAGTTTAAGGAGTTGAGGCAATGTGGTCAACACTAAGATATGACAGGCGGGGGTTTACGCTGATCGAACTGATGGTGGTGATCATCATCCTGGGTATCCTCGCCATGTGGGTGGCTCCCAAAATAATGAGCCGGCCCGGAGAGGCCAAACAGGTCAAAGCCAGGCTGGACATCCAGAACCTGGAAACCGCCTTGAAGCTGTACAAGCTTGACAACGGGGTTTATCCCAGCACCGAACAGGGACTGCAGGCCCTGGTCGAAAAACCGGAAACCGGCGTGATTCCGAAGAAATGGAAAAAAGGCGGTTATCTTGAAAAGGGCCGGGTGCCCAAAGACCCCTGGGGCAATGATTTCGTATACCTTTCTCCCGGTCTTAAAGGGGACTTTGATATCATATCGTATGGAGCCGATGGTGTGCCCGGCGGGGAGGACGAAAACAAGGACATCAACAACTGGGATATCGAATAGCGGGAGAGTTCCCAAAAAATCAAGATAATCAGCTTCCCAACAAGCGCAATTTGTATTTTGGTTGAGCGCCATTGTCCATTTGGGGGAAAAAGCCATTGGGTCGGTTGGCGTT
>CAZGNV010000038.1:0-46610 GCA_964527835.1 uncultured Desulfosarcinaceae bacterium
CGATTAATGCAAGTATACTTAAGATTAATCTCATATAATACCGACTGGTTGGATTGTGATATTTCATTGTAACCTTTCACCCAATGACTACAAGGGATGCCATGAAACTATTTAAAGAAATAAAGAATTCTATTTTTCTCGGGTTTACTTTTTTGGTAGCTTTAATATTTTGTTCAGTCACCTTTGCCACCGCTAACACTTACCCGACTGATGGATGGCAGAGCTCTACACCAGAAAAGCAAGGTATGCAGTCTCAAATGCTTGCCAATATGATTGAAGAAATAAAAATGAAAGGTTACAACATAGATAACATATCAATAATCCGAAATGGTTACATGGTTCTTGATGCCTACTTTTACCCATTTTCAAAAGGCCAGAGACACATCATTCGTTCCTGTACAAAGAGTATTATGTCGATCCTGATAGGCATAGCGATTGATAGAGGGTATATAAAAAGTGTCGACCAACCTATTGCTGAATTATTGCCGCATAATATAATTGATAGCTTAGGTGACAATAAAAGGTCAATTACACTTGAGCACTTGTTAATTATGGCCTCTGGTTTAGATTGCAGGGACTCTCATCATTACAATTGGAAAGGATTATTCGAAATGAGGCGCAGCGGTGATTGGGGGCAACATGTCCTTAATCTACAGATGGTCGGTCCTCCCGGTAGTAAATTCGAGTACTGCAACGGCCTATCATTTCTTTTATCGGTAATCATCAATACTACAACGAAAATGAAAACCAGAGAATTTGCTGAAAAGAATCTATTCACTCCCCTTGGTATTTCAGAAATTGATTGGGAAAAAAGCCCGCAGGGTATTGATGTTGGATATGGTCGGATGTGGTTAATACCACATGACATGGCCAAAATTGGGTGTCTTTACCTCAATAAGGGAAGGTGGGGGAAGAACCAACTGGTATCGAGTTCTTGGGTAGAAATATCAACGCGTGGACATATTGAAGCTAAACCAGCTCTGCAATACGGGTATCAATGGTGGGTGGATGATGACGGCAATTATTCTGCTATCGGCTATAGTGGTCAGTATATTATGGTGGCACCGGAAATGAATATGGTTGTGGTATTTACCGGTGGCTTACCCGGCGGGAAGACTTCTCTTCCGCTTGAATTAACGAAGAAATATATTTTTCCTGCGGTTGTATCTTCTGAGTCGTTGCCAGCAAATTCGAGAGAAGCCGAAAAACTTGATACTTTGGTGAGAAGCATATCAATACCTTTTCAAGATGGATTCGTCTGGTTATCCAAAGAAGAAGGAATGGCGAAGGACGGTGTATTCAGGCGGACTAAGACACCAAAATTTATGTTTGAGTATCCTATTGGGAGCAAAAAGCAAAGTGTCACTTCTCCGGGACAAATAATGAGGATGAATATACCGAAACGGGTCGCCTTTGCAGCGAATGTGATAACCAAACCAGAAAAGCTCGAATTAAGGGATTTTGGACCTATTTATTATGCTGAAATTCTCAGGCAGGTAGGATCCGATGTCAGGGTTGTTGGCAACAAGGAAATAGTGTTAAAGTGTGGCACGAATGCCTACAGGACTGATATAAAATGGGTGTACCAAGATTATTATCAGGTAAACTCTGTGGTAGTGTCTTCGTACAAAAACGACCAGTGTGTCTATTTGGTTGTCCATCCATCCAGCCTGGCGAACCACGAAAATTTTGAGAGAATTGTCGAAAGTCTGATATTTGAATAAGTTAAACAGAATGGTTGTGGGTTCCACGATATTTAAATTAAATGGGATGCGTATTCAACCATTATTATCCTATTCATGAATTTCGGCCAGTTTCAACAGGTCAACCATACCAAATCAAAGTATAAGAGGCACCATAAGATTTGGTGGTCTCCGATTGAGGCCAATTCGTATAATACCTGCTATATATCCAAAGCGGGGATCATCTTTAAGGAGGTGTGTTTATATGTATAGATTTTTGGTAAAAAAACTGATTTTTGTCAATATGCTATGCATATTATTTATATTTTGCTTGGGGCAGCTAAAAGCATTTGCATATAGTAAAAAGAATCTATTTGATGCTACCCAGATACAAATTGAACAATTGGTTGCAAAAGGAAAAATTCCCTCACTTTCTGTGGCCATTGCTCGTGATGGTAAGATTATCTGGGAAAAGGGATTTGGCTTGGCCGACTGCGAAAAGAACATACCCGCCACCGAACACACTAAGTACATATTGGCTTCGATCTCAAAGCAGCTAACAGCAACAGGACTGATGATCCTAGTAGAACGTGGACAAATCAATCTTGACAGCCCGATCAACGACTACCTCGGTGGAACTAAACTAACTGCTCGCATCGGAGACGCGAAAGATGCGACCGTACAAAGAGTTGCCAGTCACACATCAGGATTGCCGCTCCACTCCCAATATTTCTACGACAACGAATCACATCAGCCACCACCGATGGACGAAACTATCCATCGCTATGGCAACCTGGTTACAGCACCAGGCGAACGGTACCAATACTCGAACCTGGGTTACGGTCTTCTAAGTAATGTGATCTCGCGTGTATCCGGAAAGAGCTATGCTGACTTTATGCGCGAGGAAGTCTTTCTGCCGCTGGGAATGGATCGCACGTTAGTGCACGTCGGACATGGTATAGAGGATGGTCAGGCTGTCAATTACACGTCCGATGGGTTGGTGGTTCCACCAAGCAATTCTGACAGCCCGGGTGCTTCCGCGATCGTCAGCAGTGCACACGATCTTATCCGCTTTGCGATGTTCCATCTAAAAAACGATCTGTCCGACCAAAGAGCCATCATTACCGAAGCCACCATTGATAAAATGCAGAAACCAAGTCCAGAGACTGGCCCAATACAAGAGTGGGAGTGCGATGGCAGTGGCTATGGCATCGGGTGGGTCATTTCAATAACAAATAACTACTTGCGTGCGGTTCACCATAGCGGCGGAACAATTGGTGTGAGTACCGTACTTGCTCTTGTACCGGAAGAGAATCTCGCCGTTGCAATTCTCTCGAATACCCATAGCCAGTGGCCGGAAGCAATTTTGATGGGAATTCTACGTATACTCTTGCCTGAGAAACTCAAAGATCTGCCCAAACCGACCAATCAAGCAGCTAAGGAAACGCCGTTTGTGCCTGATAAAGAACTCGTCGGCCTGTGGGAAGGGCATGTTCACACCTACGAGAGAGAGATTCCCTTTGTATTGGATATCAGGATATCCGGACGTGTATACACCACGATGGGCGATCAATCTCGTCGTATTCTTCGGAATGTGAGCTATCGAGATAATCCCCACTGGTTCAAGAACACCGGTGGCGGGTTTTTCCTGCGTGGGTGGATTCAAGGCGATCTTGAGACCGCAGATGTTAAACGGGGACAACCCTCTAAGCTATGGCTTGAATTAAAGCTTAGAGATAACGTGCTTAACGGGTCGCTTATCGCGTTTTCCCAGAGAAAATTACCTACTGGACCTCTCACACATTGGGTGGAACTGATTAGGAAATGAGAGGGTTGTTGCAGCAAGCAAAAAGTGCTTTTGGGCTTTTTCAAGTTGATATTCCCTAAGCCCAATTAACATTTCTAAAACTTCTGGTAGCTCCAACAAAAACCAACTATCTGGCGTCCTATTTTTTTGCAGATACCGTAAACCTATCAACCGGATGGGTGACTGGACGCTATCTGCTATATATCCGCAAAAAATTTAAACTTTCAAAAGTACGTATACTGTAAACTTATCTGAATTTTGGAGACACATAAGAAGCAAATATCATATTGTCTATCTGAGTTTTATCTCACATTTGGATTCTGTCAAATCAAGTATGAACCAGGATATATCAACTCAGGCCAGATAAATATCGAATGACAGCAAAATTGCCAGTGGCAGATAGATTGGGTTTTAAAGTCCCTTCTTGATCCAGGCCGGCAGGCGCACATCTTCTTCTTTTACTGACGGTGGCACATAGCACTTGATGTCGATCACCGGCGAGCCGTCAAAGGCATCGATGTCCTCGATTTCAATCCGGTTGCCCCGGATGGACAGTATCCTGCAGGTCGTCACCCCGATGAGATTGGGCCGCAGGGGAGAATGGGTGGCAAAGACACCGGTCAGGGGGTTGGCAGGATCCTTACGGGGGTGGACCCGCAGCACGCGGCGGTTGTCAGGGGTGTCGTTGCGATCAAACCAGAAAAAAACCATGACGTGGGAAAACCCTTCCAGCCCCAGCAAACCGTCGGTATAGGCCTCGTCAATTTCGATACAGACATTTTCATCTTCTTTTCTGACCACACCCACGGGATAAAGCCGGAAAGCTTCCGTCATTGCTTGATTCCCCCCAACAAACCATAAGCCCCTTAATTGCACCCCAACGATAGCCGATATCGTTACTGATCTTAAAAATAGCGGATCACCCTCAAGGGCAAGGCAACGGCTGACGAAAAAGCGGAGCATACACGGTAGTATGTGAACATTTTGAGGAGCCCGGCAACGCCGCTATTGAGGGTTAGATGCATTTTTGAGATCGGTTCTAGTCTTCCTGCAGCTCCTTTATATTGGCGTAGTAATCCAGCGCCTGCGGGTTGCTCAACGCGTCCTTGTTGAGCACGGGCTGGCCCTCGATGACTTTTTTCACCGCCAGCTCCACTTTTTTCATGTTCAGGGTGTAAGGGATGTCCGGCACGCTGATGATCTTGGCCGGCACATGCCGCGGTGAAGCATTGGCGCGGATGGTCTGCCGGATCTTGTTCTTCAGGGCTTCATCCAGTGCAACCCCCGCGGCCAGTTTGACAAACAAAATCACCCGCACATCGTTTTTCCAGTTCTGCCCCACCACCACGCTGTCGTCGATTTCCGGCAGCTGGTCCAGCTGGCGGTAGATTTCGGCGGTGCCGATGCGCACCCCGCCGGGGTTCAGGGTGGCATCCGACCGGCCGAGCATGATCACCCCCCCGCGGTCGGTGATAATGACGAAATCACCGTGCCGCCAGATATTGGGGTAAACGTCGAAATAAGCGTGGTGATATTTGCGGCCGTCAGGGTCATCCCAGAAGTATATCGGCATGGACGGAAACGGCTTGCAGCACACCAGTTCCCCCTGCTCATTGATCACTTCGCGGCCCTGCTCATCGAAAGCCTTGACATCCATGGCCAGGCCCCGGCACTGCAGCTCACCGGCATAAACCGGTCCCATGGGATTTCCCAGCGCAAAGCAGCCGTTGATGTCGGTGCCGCCGGAAATGGAGGCCAGCTGCAGGTCGGCCTTGACCTCCCGGTAAATAAACTCGAAGCCTTCGATGGACAGCGGAGAGCCGGTGGAAAGCACTGCGCGCAGCGGCGCCAGGTCGTATGTTGCGCCGGGTTTGACGCCCGCACTCTGCAAGGCAGCGATATAACCGGCACTGGTGCCGAAAACGGTAATTTTTTCATCCTGGGCCATTTCCCATAAAACGCCCGGGTGGGGGTGAAAGGGATTGCCGTCGTACAACACCAGCGTGGCCCCGACGGCCAGGGAGCTGGTCAGCCAGTTCCACATCATCCAGCCGCAGGTGGTGAAATAAAAGATCGTGTCAGTGCGTTTCAAGTCGGTGTGCAGCACGAGTTCCTTGAGGTGATGAATCAGAATGCCGCCGGCACTTTGCACCATGCACTTGGGCAGTCCCGTGGTGCCCGACGAATACATGATATACAGGGGATGCTCGAAGGGCAGCTGCTCGAATTCGATGGTCAAGCCAGATTGGGGGGCCAGAAAGTCCTGGTAGTGGACGGCATTGGGCAGCCCGGAGATGTCCGGTTTTTGCTCGGTGTAAGGCACCACCACCACCTTTTCTATCGACGGCAGCTGTTTGAGGATATCGCCGATGCGCTGCAGGGAATCGATGGGCTTGCCCTTGAAGGAATATCCATTGGCGGTAAACAACACCCGGGGCTTGATCTGTCCGAAACGGTCCAGCACCCCCTTGATGCCGAAATCCGGCGAGCATGAGGACCAGACGGCCCCCATGCTGGCCGCGGCCAGCATGGCAATGATGGACTGGGGCATGTTGGGCATGAATCCCACCACCCGGTCCCCGGGCGCAATGCCCATGTCCCTCAGGCTCCGGGCCAGGCGCGCCACCTCGTCGTAAAGTTCGGCGTAGGTGAGATGAACCGCATCCCGGCCTTCGCCTTTGAACGTCAGGGCCACCTGCCCGTCGCGAAAGCG
Source organism: uncultured Desulfosarcinaceae bacterium (assembly GCA_964527835.1). GTDB lineage: Bacteria > Desulfobacterota > Desulfobacteria > Desulfobacterales > JAFDCJ01 > JAFDCJ01. The sequence continues at coordinate 6,203 of CAZGNV010000038.1, forward strand.
CAGCAGGTTTTCGGCGAAATTAAGACGGGTGCCTGCAAACCAGTGCGCACCGGGCATTTTCGTCACGTCGTCGACCACCTGATCGTAGGGTTTTGAGGCCCTGATATCCACGAATTCCCACATGGCAGCCCAGAAGTCGGCGATATTTTCCACCGACCATTCATAAAGGGCGCTGTATTCACTGAAATTCCGGTTGTGCCGTTCATTGATAGAATTCATGAAACGGTACATGTTGGTTTGCTCGATCTGTTCCGCTGAAGGTTTCCACAACATTTTGGCCATAATGACGATCCCCCTGCTGACGTTAATAAATCTGATGTTAAGTCCTGAATGCTTTTACCTCCATCCCCCGTCAATAGTCAAGATGTGGTCCAAATAAAATAACCTGGCAGATCTGATTTTAGTGCTTGCAGGCTGTCTGGATTTTGGTTATCAATGTTTTCCATGTCCGGACCGCCGCAGGGCGGCCAAGCAATCTACGAAATCCATGACCGGAGGAGTTGCGGGATGAGAATTGTTGATTTGCGATCCGACACCCTGACCCGCCCGACGGCGGCCATGCGCCGGGCCATGGCCGAAGCACGGGTCGGTGACGATGTCTTCGGCGAAGACCCCACCGTCAATCGGCTGGAGGAAATGGCGGCCGAGCGGATGGGAAAACCGTCGGCGCTGTTTGTGACCAGCGGCACCATGGGCAACCTGGTCAGCCTGCTGGCCCACTGCCAGCGCGGCGATGAAATGATCCTGGGAAGCCTGTCGCATACCTTTTTTTTCGAACAGGGCGGATCGGCCGCCGTGGGGGGCATCCATCCGCGCACCATTGCCAATCGACCCGACGGCACCCTGGCCCCGGATGAAATCCGGGCCGCTGTCCGGACGGACAACGTTCACTTTCCCCGCAGCCGGCTGATCGTGCTCGAAAACACCCATAACCTGTGCGGCGGCCATCCCCTGGATGCCGCCTACATGCAAACCGTGGGCGACCTCGCCGCCGAACATGACCTGAAACTTCATATTGACGGAGCCCGCATTTTCAATGCCGCCGCCGCCCTGGGCGTTGACGCCGCAGACCTGGTGGCCCGGGCCGACTCGGTGTCTTTCTGCTTGAGCAAGGGGCTGGCAGCGCCGGTGGGATCGGTGGTCTGCGGCGCTCCTGATTTTATCGCCGCCGCCCGCCGGGCGCGCAAGGTGCTGGGCGGCGGCATGCGCCAGGCCGGCGTACTGGCCGCTGCCGGCATCGTGGCCCTGGAAGAAATGGTCGAGCGCCTGACCGAGGACCATGCCAATGCCCGCAAACTGGCCGAAGGCCTGGCGGCGTTGCCCGGTTTGTCCATTGACCCGTTGCAGGTCAAAACCAACCTGGTGTATTTCACTGTCACCCATGAAGGGTGGAGCGCCGAGCAGCTGGCCGCACAACTGGACAAGCAAGGCGCGCGCATGCTGCCGGTGGGCGCCGATCGCATCCGAGCCGTCACCCACTACCACATCAGCGCCGACGACATCGACTACGTGCTGGAAGTTTTTTCTAAGGTGCTAACATAGACAAAATATGGCAGGTCCACCGAAGTGCCTTAAATGCACTAAAATGCCTAAAGTGTCTAAAGTTGTCGAGTCGCTGCGCTCTGTCTTTTTTATCAGACCTTGGCGCTGTCAGTGTGAGAGACCCGAAATCAGAAACATCAAATGACAAATTATCGTGAGTTTCTGATTATATAAAATCGACAGAATACGTTAACTTTAGGCACTTTAGGGCACTTCAAATTTTAGGCACTTTTTTTCAGGCACTCTATTCACCGGCACCTTCCGGTGTAGGCGGGCGTTTAAATCGCTGCATCAATGCTTAAAACTGCGCTGCCCCGTGTACACCATGGTCACATCGGCCTCGTTGCAGGCCTCGATGGACTGGTAGTCGTTGGCCGACCCGCCCGGTTGAATCACGGCGCTGATTCCTTCCCGAATCCCGACATCCACGCCGTCGCGAAACGGAAAAAAAGCATCGGAGACCATGGCCGCACCGATCAGCCCCCCTTTTTCCCGCGCCACGCGCGCATCGAACTGCGCCTTTTGCTCCGGGTCTTGCAGCTCATTGTAAGGGATTCCCAGGCTTTCAAAACAGTATCGATCGGCCAGCTTACGGTAAGCCTTGTCCCGTGCGATTTCGGCCACCCCCACCCGATCCTGCTCCCCGGTGCCGATTCCGACGGTCACCAGGTCCTTGACATAAATGACCGAATTGGAAGTGATCCCCGCTTCCACCAGCCAGCCGAAGAGCATGTCTTCATATTCGGCGTCAGTGGGTTGGCGGTTGATTTTATAGTGCCGGCCCTGGTATTCACATTCGGCCAGCTTGAGGTCCTGCCGGCTTCTGGCAGCCGGCACAAAAGACCACTGGGTGATGATGCCGCCGTCGATCAGACTTTTGAACTCCACGCAGCGCTGTCCCACAAATGACTGCAGCCGTTCGATGTTGCCGATTTTGACCACCCGCAGGTTTTTTTTGGCCGCCAGAACGTCCATCACCCCCTGCTCGAATTCAGGAGCCACCACCACTTCCGCGTACTGGGCCACTATGGCCCGGGCCGTGTCAAGATCCAGCGCCCGGTTGAGGGCAATGCAGCCGCCGAAGGCGGCCACCCGGTCGGCCATGTTGGCCTTGCGGTAGGCTTCCTCCAAGGATCCCGCCAGCGCCACCCCACAGGGATTGTTGTGTTTGACGATCACCGCTGCCGGCTTGTCAGTGAAATAGCGCAGGATGTTCAGGGCATTGTCGGCGTCTGTCAGGTTGGTTTTACCGGGATGCTTGCCCGACTGCAGCAATTCAATGTCGGAGGCCAGGTAGCGGCCCGGCTGGATGCAAGCGGTGCCGCCCAGTACCAGGTTGCCGTTGACCAGTCGGTACAGGGCGGCCTCCTGGCCGGGGTTCTCGCCGTAGCGCAGTCCCTTTTGCACATTGTCGATGGTCCAGGTGACTTTCTCGTAAAACAGGGTCTGCCGGTTATCGCCATCGACAAAACTGATCTCCATCTGCGGCGGAAAGTGATCATCCATGATCGTGCGATACATTTTTTTTAAATCTTCGGCCATCTCGAGTCTCCTTTTCAAATTAAAACTGATAACACCCCGCTGCATCCGAAAATTCTCTGGAGCTGAGAAAGTCGGCAATGCTACGGTCATAGACCGCGGTGTGTTCAAAGGCCTTGCGGGCCAGGCCAAAGCGCATCTCCAGGCTCAGCTGGCCATTGTGGGTCTGCAGCTCGGATAAAATCGTCCCGTAGTCCTCCGGATCCACCACCGAGGCGACCCGGATGAAATTTTTAGCCGCCGCCCGGATCATGCAGGGCCCGCCGATGTCGATATTGCCCCGGGCCTGTTCCACCGTCACCTCTGGTTTGGCAATCGTCTCCTTGAAAGGATAAAGGTTGACCACCACCATGTCGATGGGCACCGCACCGGTGCGCTTCAAATCCTCCTGGTGGGCATCGTTGTATGTTTCGGTCAGCAGCCCCAGATAGATCTTGAAGTCCAGGGTTTTCACCAGTCCGCCCTGGGTCTCGGGCTGGCCGGTGTAGTCGGCAACCTGAACCAGGCGCGAGCCGGCCGCATCGCCCAGGATCTCCCGGATGCGGGAAAAGGTTCCCCCGGTGGAAAAAATTGTTACATCGGTACAAACGTCCACCAGTCCCGGTATGAACGTGTCCAGACCCTGTTTGTCCGACACGCTGACCAGCACATGGCGCACGGACACCCGATTGTCAATCCTGTCTACCACGTTAACAGCCATCGATCTCACCTCTCTCCCCGGTATTCTTCCAGAAACCGGTCAAAAAATTTAACCATAAATGCATGCCGCTCTTCGGCCAACCGGCGTCCCTCCCCGGTCAGCATGCGCTGCCGGATTTTGCACAGCTTGACTTTAAATTCCCTGAAACCGGTATCATCAATGGAATAAGGGCGCGTCACTTCAATGTTTTGAATGTCGCTGTGCAGCCGGGCCCCCACTTCACCGGCAAAAAGAAAGGCCCGGGCAACCCCCACCGCCCCGATGGCGTCCAGCTTGTCAGCATCAAACAGAACCCGCGCCTCGGCTGTCTGCGGACGATGCGCCCCTCGAAATCGGTGGGACCGGATGCAGTGCAGGATGTTCCGTATCTGATTTTCTGAAAAAGGCAGCGCGGCCAGCACGGATTGGGCCAGCCGGGCTCCCTTTTCGGCATGGCACACCGCTCCATCGGCATCATCCTGGCAGCTGCGCCCGATGTCATGCAGGTAGGCCGCCGTCAGCACCACTGCCAGATCCACCCCTTCGACCGCTGCGATGCGCCGGCACAAGCGACAAACCCGCAGGGTGTGATCCCAGTCATGGCTGCCCCGGGCGCCGTCAAAATATCCGCGGGCCTGCTGCCGCACGTCATTGAGGATGGTCTGCACGGTTTCCGGGGTCGGCAACGAAATTTCAGCGGATGGATGGGTCATTTTTTCTGTGCACCAATCGATTGACAAGGGACGGGAAAAAACATTGAGTGACCGCGACCATACAACATTTTCAGCGCCGTTGGCAACAGGCAATTTTCCGCCTTACCCTCCTGACAAAACAGACCCCTTCCATGTAGCAGGGGATACAAACTTGCAGAAAAACCCATGCTAATTTGTATAAATTTATACAAATATTCAGCTGTTTGCGCTCAAACGAAAAATGCATCTTCAATAAGTTGCGTTTGGCGCCGCACCGACCTCAACCCATGGCACAACCATCAACTTTTTTCATAATCTGCCGATAAAACAACCAGGGTTTCTGCAATCATTTTTTTACGCCCTTTAAAATGGGAGGTTCGACAGGTCATTGTGGATTATATCAGGGTTCGCAACTCGCAGATCAATTATTACCGCAATATCCCCCTTTACTACCAGACGGGCGCCAACAGTTTCGCGCTTTACAAACCGGCCGGCATCCACGTTTCACAGCTGCGCATAAAGCAGCAAAGGCACCCGGCGCTTTATATCGAACAACACGACCGCATCGCGGCCATCCAGGAGCTGCAAAAAGGCTTCAACCACCATATCAGCGAAAGCATCAAAACCGGCAATGCCGTTTCGGTCAAGACCACCCTGTGCAACCTGGTGGAGGAAACCCTGTCCGAACCCCGGGCGGGCACTTTAAAGGTGCTGCCCGAAACCGTTGATCGGTTGGTGACCGGATATTCGCAACATCCTGAAATTTTAAAGGCATTTGCATCCATGTCGTTTAAGGACTACACGACGGTAATCCATTCGGTCAATGTCATGGCCTTGACCCTGGGATTTTGTTTTTATTCAAACATTTCATTGAAAGAAACCAAAAAGCTGGGCTTGAGCGCATTGCTTCATGATGTGGGAAAAACCGAGATCCCGGCATCGATTCTCAAATCCCCCCGGCGGCTGACGGCCGATGAATTCAAAATCATGCGCTCGCATCCCACCATTGGCCACAGCATTATCCGGGAAAAAAACAGGCTTGGCGGCAAGGTGGCGCTGGGCGCATTGGAGCATCATGAAAAATTGGATGGCAGTGGCTACCCCAGGGGCACCCGCAACATCTCATACGTCGGTCAGTTGCTGGGAATCATCGACTGCTATGAGGCTCTGACCAATGAAGACCGTCCCTACCGCCGGGCCAAGCAACCCCTGGAAACCCTGAAATTCCTCAAGGAAGACGTGGAATCAGGAAAATTCAACCGCCAGATTTTCGAAAAATTCTGTTACAGCTTAATCTAGGGCCACGTGGCAATTGGAAATTTCCGGCTGATCCTGTATACTTGGATTCATGAACAGGTGGTTTGTGCATACAACGGCCATGGTGATGACGATTTTTCCCCTGGTCCTTTTTTCCGGCTGCCAGTCAATGGAGTATTATGATCAGGCCTTCAGGGGCCAGTATCGCATCCTGCAGGACCGTCAACCCATCAATCAAATCATTGATGATCCGCAAACGTCTCCGACTTTGCGAAAAAAGCTAGCCTATGTACTAGAAGTGCGCCGCTACGCCCGGAAAGCGCTGCAGCTGCCGGTGGACGACAATTTTCTGACCTACGTGGATTTAAAACGGCCTTACGTTGTCTGGAACGTTTTTGCCGCCCCCGAGCTGTCACTGGTTCCCAAGACATGGTGCTATCCCCTGGTGGGGTGTGCCGCCTACCGTGGGTATTTTTCGCAGACCGATGCCCGACGGTACGCCGCCGCATTAAGCCACCAGGGATATGATGTTTACGTGGGCGGGGTGACCGCCTATTCCACCCTGGGCTGGTTTGACGATCCAGTCCTGAGCAGTTTCATGCGGCTTTCCGATGCCCGTCTGGCCGCCCTGATCTTCCATGAACTGGCCCATCGGATCTTCTATGTGGCCGACGATACCACCTTCAATGAAAGTTTCGCCACTACCGTTGAACAGGAAGGGCTGCGGCGCTGGCAAAGGGCCGGCGGCCATCCACACCTCTATCGACAGTACCGGCAGGAGTATGAACGGCAGCAGATATTTACCCGCCTGATCCTGAAGTATCGGCAAAAATTGCGGCAATTGTACCAGAACGGTCTGGCAGCGGCTGCAAAAAAAACTCGCAAAGCCTGGATATTCCAGCAGCTGCGAGATGAATTTGACACGCTGAAAAAAAAGCAACCACCGCTGGCAGCCTATGATCGCTGGGTGCAGCAGCCATTGAACAACGCTCATATCATCAGTGTTGCCGCCTACCACGATCTTGTGCCGGCTTTTGAAAACCTGCTGGCCGCCCAACACGGTGACCTTCCCGCCTTTTACCGCATCTGCCGGCAGCTGGCGAAAAAAACGAAGAAAAACCGCCTTCAAATTTTAAACACCTACATGTCCGGCGTCCCCGCGGCCAACCAATGGACGCATGATAAGCCAGATGCAAAATTCCCCCTTAGTAATGTCGGCCTCAATTAGGGTTCTACCTTGACAGCACAGTTCAATTTCTTTAATATATTATTGAATAAACAGGAAATTTTTTTGGCATGTACGAGAAATTCTTTGGTTTTCGTGAAAAACCATTCAAGCTGGTCCCCAACCCGGCCTATCTGTTTTTGAGCAAAAGCCATGAAGAAGCCCTGGCGCACCTGAACTACGCCCTGGCCCAGGGGGATGGTTTCGTGGAAATCACCGGTGAGGTGGGGACCGGCAAAACCACCCTGTGCCGGGCCTTTCTGGAAAATCTGGATGACAGCACAGTCGCCGCCTATATCTTCAACCCCAAACTGGGGCCCAAACAGTTGATCAAAACCATCAACGACGAGTTGGGCATCCCTTACGATGCGGATAACACCAAGGATCTGATCGACAAATTAAATGCCTTTCTGATGCACAAAAAATCCGAAGGCAAAAAAGTCATCCTGCTGATCGATGAAGCCCAGAACCTGAGCAAAAACGTGCTGGAGCAACTGCGGCTGCTGTCGAACCTGGAAACCAGCCAGGAAAAACTGCTGCAGATTATCCTGGTGGGCCAGCCCGAACTGAGCGACATCCTGGATTCCCATGAACTCAGACAGCTGGGACAGCGAATTACCCTGCGCTACCATCTGACGCCGCTGAGCTTCCAGGAAACCGTGGAATATATTAAATACCGGATCAACATTGCCGCCCGCAAAACAGGGGTCAAAATCGACCGGGCCGCTTTTCGCCGGATCTACCGTTATTCTCGCGGGATCCCGCGGGTTATCAATATCGCCTGTGACCGGGCGCTGTTGACGGCCTTCGGCCTCAACCAGCACAAAATCACGTCAGCCACCGCCCAGGCTTCCATCCAGGAGCTTTCCGCCCGGGGAACCGTAAAACGCTATGATTTTGCAGCCAACCGCAAAAACCTGGCTGTTGTCGCCGTTCTGGTCATTGTCGGGATGGCGGCGATTTTCCACCGCCCGTTGCTACGGGCGCTGGCCTATTTGTTTCCACCGCCGCCGATCGAAAGGCTCCAAGCGCCATCCGATGAAACCTCCGGGGCCGAGGCTAATATTGCACCCTTACCGGCGCCGGCGCCGACCGATGCCGCTGAGGCTGCCGACCCTGTTGAAGTTGAAGCCCCCATCAGGGAGCAATCCGCTCCCGTTGCGGTGGAAACCGTGAGACTCGCGGATTACCTGATGACCATGGACATCCGGGAGTCCCGCTATTCAGCCCTTAAAAGCGCTCTGACTCCATGGCACGCCACCATCGAATTCAAGCCGTACCTGCAAAACCTGGATGACGATCCGGCATTTTTCCGGCTGACGACCAAACCCCTGGGATTTCTCGTTCATCGCCTGGTGACGGACATCGACCTGCTCGACCGCCTGGATCTGCCTGCGATTCTGGAGATGTTCCCACCGGGCAGTGAAGAACCCGGCTACCTGACTCTCAGCGCCATCGCAGACGGAAAAATCCAGCTGCGAGGGGCGCGCGAGGACCAGGTGATTGAAACCAATGCCGATGAAATCCAGTTTTACTGGTCTGCGGTTGCCTATATCCCCTGGAAAAACTTTCTTTCCATCTGGGGCACAATCCCACTGCATGCATACCGTGATTCCATTATTACCCTCAAGCTGCTGCTGCAGGAGCTGGGATACGAAGACATCGCCATCACGGAAGAATATGATGACCGCACACGCCGAATTATCGAAAATATTCAGGCCAGATACGGCATCCCGGTGGACGGTTATGTGGGTCCCTTGACCAAAATCATTCTTTACCGGGAAAAAAACACTTTCGAGATGCCGCATTTGGGCGATTAACTTTTCGCAATTTTCGCCGATATAGTACCTTAAGAATGATTTTTCCTTTTCATCCGGGTGGGAAGGCAGACGTACAATAAAGGACGATTCTTTGAGCTCTATTCTGAAAGCCTTGAGGAAAATCGACGAAACCTCACCGTCATCCCCAACGGTTGCATCGCTGCCCGAAGCCATTGATGCCAAAGACGCGGTGACCCGCGAGGTGAAAAAACGCTGGTTTTTTCGCCGCTGGCTCACGATTGTGCTGGTTTTGCTGGCCACAGCGGCCGCAGGGATCATGCTGCTGCACCGGCGGCCCCTTTTTCTCGCCCGGCTGCAGCCCCAGACAACCAACAGCGCTGTAATGGATTCCAGGGAAAAACGGCCCGTCTTCAGGTCAAAAATGCCGGCGCCGCCCAAAAAATCTGTTAACGCCCCCTCCAGGGCAAAACCGAAGCCGACCGCTGATAAACCCGCAAAGCTTGGCGCCAGCCCCCGGCAGGCATCCGCCCCCGGACCGCGACAGTCGGGCGCGACGGTTCCCCGCACAAAACCGAAGGCAACTTCCGGCACGCACAAGGGCTCTTTGAAAACCCGATCAGCCTTCAACCCGCCGGCGATTGCTGGCAAACCTTTATCCCGCAGGCGCGCCATGACTCCTCAGACGGGCAGACAGCCACAAAAACCAGCCCGCAAAAAAGCCGCCATGGTTTCCCGCTATGACCGCCTGGACAATTCAGCGCTTAAACTCCAAGCCCTGGCTTGGTCCCCTGACGCCGCCCGGCGGCTGGTGGTGATCAACGGCCATGTCATCCACGAGGGAGAATCAGTGGAAGGCTACCAGGTGACCCGAATTCGGCAGGAAGACGTGATTGTCAGCGACGGACGCAAATCATGGCGGCTGGTCTTCGGGCTGCAGCAGTAAAACGAATTTCTATGACGCTGAAAAAAATACCACTTTCCATACTGGGCCTGGTCGTGCTCGTGTTGCTGACCATCGCCGGCAAGATCCTGTTCGAACGGGAGCCCCTGCAGCCCCTGGAATACAAGATTTACGACTACATGTCACGAATGGGCCGGCACAAACCGGGCATCCCGGTGGCCATCGTTGCCATTGACGATAAAAGTATCCGCCAAATCGGCAGTTGGCCCTGGCCCCGGTCCTATATCGCGGAGATGATCCGTCGCCTTTCCGAGCAAAAAGCTTACACCCTGGGCATATCGCTGTTGTATCCTTCCAGGGAGCTGAACCCCGGTCTGGATGAAATTCAATACCTGCGCTCCATGCTGGAACATGAACCAGCCAAAGCCGGCCGTAAAATCATCAAAGAGCTTCGGGCATTGCTGGCCCAGGCCGAAAAACAACTGCACCATGATCGGCGGCTCATCGCAGCCGTGCGTTCCGCCCGCCGGGTGGTATTGCCGCTGCGTTTTACCTTCGACGACCCGGATGCCGAAAAAACGCCTGAATTGTCTGCCTGGCTAACGCTGAATTCCATTGAGGTCACCCCACCGAAGGCGGTTGAAGATGCACAAGCGTTTGCAGTCAACCGGCTGCAGGGTATTTTAAACAACAGCCAGATCGCCGCCCGGCAGCTCATCCAACCTTACAATGAATTGTCGCGCAAGGCCGGCGCCCTGGGCCATATCAACATGGTTGCTGACCATGACGGAGTTGTCCGCCGCCTCCCCTTGCTGATCACTTTCCAGGGCAGGAGTTTTCCCTGCCTGGCCCTGCAGGTCACCAGAAAATACCGGGGGGTGCGCCTGGGCAATGTCCGGATCGAACGTGCCGGGATCCAGCTGGGCCAGCAGCTGATCCCCACTGGAAAAGATCACAGTCTCTTTATCAATTACAGCCGCCCCAGCGTCAATGTTCAATTGTATTCATTTGTGGATGTCCTCAACGACACCCTGCCTGCGGGCGCACTGCGCAATAAAATCGTCCTGCTGGGAGTCACCGCTGACGGACTGATCCCGCGCTATAAAACCCCGCTGCAGGCAAGTACTTCCGCCCTTGAGATTGAGGCCCAGGCGGTGGAAAACATCGTCAACGGCACTTTCATCTCACGGCCTTTCTGGGTGTTTGCCCTGGAGATCCTGGCCCTGCTTTATGTCGGCATTCTGTGCGTATTCGTCCTGCCCCGGGTCAATCCCCGGATGGCGGCGCTGATTCTGGGCATTTTTCTGACAGCCTGGTGCATTGCGGCCGTCACCCTGTTTTTAAGCAATGGTGTGTGGCTTAAATTTACCACCCTGGTGGCGATCGCCTTGGTGGGTTGGCTGCTGACCAGCCGCCACAGACGCCTGCTGGAGAAAAAGGCGGAAACCGTTGAGCTGAATAAAAGCCTTGGGCTGGCACTCCAGGGACAGGGCCTGCTGGATATGGCCTTCGAAAAATTCATGCAGTGTCCCATTGATGACCCTTCCATCAGGGAGCTGATGTATAACCTGGGGCTTGATTTTGAACGCAAGCGCATGTCCAACAAGGCCCTGGCGGTTTACCGCCATATTTTAACCGCCGGTGCATTCAAGGATGTGGCCGAACGCATCAAAAAACTGGCGGCCTTTGAAAACGAGGTCGGCCTGTCCGGCGGTGCATCGAACAAAAAGGGATCCCTGCTGGTGCCGGGCAGCACTACCCCCCCCACGCTCGGCCGCTATGAAATTTTGCGGGAGCTCGGCCAGGGGGCGATGGGAACGGTTTATCTCGGCAGGGACCCCAGCATCAACCGGGAGGTGGCGGTCAAAACCATCAACTATGCCGACATTGAGATCGAAGAGCTGGACGATGTAAAGTCGCGCTTTTTCCGCGAAGCCGAAGCGGCCGGCAAGCTTTCCCATCCCAATATCGTGACCATCTACGATGTGGGTGAAGAACACGATATGGCCTACATCGCCATGGAGCTTCTGCGGGGAAGCGATCTGACCCATTACTGTCGCAGGGCCAAACGACTGAAAACCGGACAAATATTGAATATCATTGAACAAATAGCGCAGGCCCTGGAATACGCCCACAGCCGGGAGGTCGTGCATCGCGACATCAAACCAGCCAATATCATTCTTCAGCAAGACCGTCAGGTCAAGGTCGCCGACTTTGGCATCGCGCGGGTGATGTCCGCCTCCCGAACCCTGACGGGGATTATTTTTGGAACGCCCAACTACATGTCCCCCGAGCAGGTCGCCGGGAAAAAAGTGGACGGCCGCTCGGATCTTTTTTCCCTGGGCATCGTTTTTTATGAACTGCTGACGGGCAAGCGACCGTTTAACGGCGACAGTATGACCGAGCTGTTGTATGCCGTATCGAAAGCCGAATACGTGCCCCCCCTTGAAATCGATCCCCGCATGCCGCCGTGCTGCGCTGAAATCATTGATCGTTTGCTGGCCAAGGGGGTCAGCAAACGCTATCAAACCGCCGCCCAGGTTATCAAGGATGTTCAGCAGTGTCGCACAACACTGGAATAAACGGGGACGGCAACCCGTCCTGCCGCCGGCCGGCAAAAAGGACTAAAGAATACCCGTGGTCCTGCCGATAGGATAGTAGAAAACTTGAATTTAAAAAAAAGATGGACAGGAGGAGGCCACCCAGCCATGCTCAAGATACTGATTAAATTAAAAGACAAGGAACTCAAAACAATTGAAACCGATAAACCCCTGCTGACCATCGGCCGCAACGATAACAATGACATCTATATCAACAACCTGGGAATCTCAAAAAAACACGCCAAGATTTTCCGCCAGGGTGACACTTATATCATTGAGGACCTTGGCAGCACCAACGGCACCCTGCTCAACAACAAACCGGTCAAACAAGCCCCGCTGGCCAGCAATGACGTCGTAACGATCGGCAAATACACATTTTTATTGTCCATTGACGAACAGCGCAGCGCCACCCGCGACATGCTGGAATCCACTATCAAAATTTAGCTTTCCCCGGTCCTGAGATGGGCCCGCTAGGGTAATGCCCGGACCTCAAAACCGGCTGACCCTTTTTCCTGATGAACTCGTTAAAAGTCGACTTTCTAGCCGAATTCCGCTTTTCCGCTTGATTTACTAGAAATACTTTCGTATAATATCAGTAAACTAGTATCAAAGGAAGGCGGCCAATGCGAATGTATTCCATCGAAGTCGAGGAAAGTGTCTGGCATTACCTGCAGCAGCATGCCGAGCCGTTTGTGGACACCCCCAACAGCGTGTTGAAGCGTCTGCTGTTTCCCGAAGCGGAAACCAGGCCTAAAACAGCACCCGTCTTTACCATCCCCACCGTCAGCATCCAGGGGCTGCCCAAATCGCTGTCCCAGATCCTCGAAGTCGTCTATGAAATGGAGGTCAACGGATACAGCCGCACCCAGGCCACCAACCGGGTGGCAAAAAAACGCGGCACGGCCCCCCAGACCATCACCGACAAGTATTGCCGCCAGCTGGGCAAAAAAGCCCATGAAATCGACGAACTTCTCGATGAGACCGGTTACGCCCGTTTTAAAGATCTGCTGAAGTCCAAGTTCAGGGACCACCAGGGGATCATTGACATGTATTTTGACACCATGCTGTCGGATGCTGACGATGAAAGCAACCTGCTGCTTTGAATCAATTCTGGCCGGTGGCCTTTTTGTACAGCGGTGAGATTTCACGCAGGGTGGTGACGACTTTTTTCAGAGCGGCCAGAAAAGCGGAGACATCCTCGGCGGTATTGTCCAGGCCCAGGGACAGCACCAGGGTCCCCTGGGCATCAGCGTGGCTGAGTCCCAGGGAAAGCAGGACGTGCGAAGCCCTGAGCGAACCGGTGGCGCAAGCCGAACGGGTTGACACCAGAAAACCCTCATCATCGAGCATCAACATCACGCTTTCGCCTTCGATATATTTTATGGACACTGAAACCAGGTTCGGCAGGCAGTGCTCGGGGTGGGTGTTGACAATGTATTCATCAATATAATCCGGCAGCTGGGTCAGCAGCTGGTTTTTGAGCTTGCGCAGGTGGGCCACGCGGGCGTCCATGTCGCGCACGGCAATTTCGGCGGCCGCCGCCATACCGATAATGCCGACCAGGTTTTCGCTCCCGGCCCGCTTGTTGTTTTCCTGGACACCGCCGTCGAGCAGCGGAAACACCCGGGTCCCCCGGCGCACGTACAACCCCCCGACGCCGGTGGGGCCGCAAAAAGTGTTGGATCCAAAACTGAGCAGATCAACCCCCAGTTTTTGGACATCAACGGGCATAATCCCCACCGAATCCACCGCATCACTGTGAAAGATTACCTTTTTTTCCCGGGTGATTTTTCCAATTTCCTCAATGGGCTGCAGTGTTCCGGTCTCATTGTTGCTGTGCATGATCGACACCAGGATGGTCTGATCGGTAATCGCATCGGCCACAGCGGCCGGATCCACCCGGCCGCTGGAATCCACTGACAGGGAGCTCACCTTGAATCCTGCTGATTTCAACCGCCGCAGGCTCCGGATGACTGCGTTATGCTCGATATTGGAGGTGACAATATGGTTGCCCCTGGCGGCGTTGGCCAGGGCCACTCCCTTGACCGCATGGTTGACCGACTCTGTTCCGCCGGATGTAAACACGATTTCTTTGGCCAGGGCGGCATTGACCAGTTGGGCGACGGCCTCCCGTGCGTGCTGGAGCACTTCGGCTGCCTGTTCCCCGGCCTGGTGCTGGCTGGAGGGGTTATGGTAGTCCCGGCGAATCGCCTCGATCATGCGGTCTTTGACTTCAGGCAGCAGCGGGTTGGCGGAAATATGGTCTAAATTGATTGTTTTCATCTCTGGCGCCTTCTCGGATTTGGATTCGATATTATTGCTGGTGCTAGTGCTCTTCTTCCAGACTGGACTGACAGGCTTCGCAGAAGATAGCTCCTTCGGTAAGCTCAATATCACAATACGGGCAATAACATTTATCCCCATGGCTGTGCTCATGATCTTCTTTGCGTTTGGTTTCAGGCCGGCTGATCCCGGCAAGCCGGTCTTCATAGTCCTTGATGGCCAGGTGCAGGGCATCCGCCCCCAGATTGGAACAGTGAAGCTTGTTTTGCGGCAATCCCTCCAGGGCTTGGGCCACATCCTTGTTGGTGATCGCCCGGGCCTCCTCGATGGTTTTACCCATGGCGATTTCGGTCAGCATACTCGAAACGGCAATGGCGGACCCGCAACCGAAGGTTTGAAATTTGATATCCCGGATGCGTCCATCTTCAACTTTCAGGTAAATCGTCATAATGTCGCCGCACAGGGGATTGCCGACCTCTCCCACACCGTCGGCATCTTCGATGACTCCCACATTTCTGGGATTTCGGAAATGATCCATAACCGTCTGGTTGTACATAACACCCATTCCTCCTTTATTGATCGAAAACTTCAAAGAAACACCATTGCCTTAATAGATCAAAGTCACCCCGACGTCAACACCTTCACCCGCCGGGCCAGCCCCCTTTCGGCTTGACCTGGACCGTAGAATACCTTAACTTTAAATTATTTTAACATTTTAGACATTTGTGCTGGATATCGCACCGTGACAGAAAAAACCACAGCCCGCAGACGCAGGAACATCAGATCCTGGCTGATGGGAAGCGTTCTCGCGTTGGCCCTGAGCTTTACGGCCATCGTCCTTTTAACGCCCCTGCTGATTAACCTGGAGACGGTGCGGCATGCCGTTGAAAAAAATTTTTCCGCCCAGACCGGCGGCCGGATCACCCTGGGCAAAATTGGACTGGCCTACCTGCCCCGGCCTCACGCCGTAATCAGCAAGGCCAAACTGGTCATACCGGAAAGTTTCACGATCACCATCGAGTGGATGAAAATCTATCCCCGCCTGTTGCCCCTGCTGCAAGGCCATTTCGAGCCGGCGCTTATCAAACTCGAATATGCGGATTATTCCCTCACCCTGCCCCCCATCGAGCAGGGTCCCCGCCCGCCGGATAAAATCCAGTCGGCCGAGAAAATGGTCAAAACGGTGATCGATGCGGTTCGGGCACTGCCGGAATTTAAACTGCCGCAGCTAAAGATGCGGATAAAATATGGCAAAATACGGCTGACTACGCCTTCAGGGCGAAAATTCATGCTCACCCAGCTGCAGGCCCGTTACAACCACCGGCCGTCGGGCATGAACTTCTCCATCACCTGCAAATCGAATCTCTGGCAGCAGATAGACATCAAGGGTTCATTGAATCCGCAAAACTTCACGGGCCGGGGATCCATTCGGCTGGCCCGCTTCCGTCCTCAGACGCTGGTCGCCTATCTTTTTCCCGATTTGCCGCTTCAGGTGACCAGCATCGGGACCAACCTGAATATCGATTTTACCGCCAGCGGCCCCGGACGGTTGACTGCCAATGTCCACGGCGCCGTTAAAAGACTTGAATTGGACGGCGATAACCGCAGCCTGACTGTTCGCAACGCGCGGTTGCAGGGATCGGTTCAGTTCGCCCCTCGCTCGGTCCGCATCGAGCTCAACGCACTGCACCTGGACGACCCGCGGCTGACCTCGAGCGCCGAATTTTTCTACGGGGGCGATGAACAGGGCCTTGCACTGGCCATCAACGGCTCGAAGATCGATGCGGCAGGCGTCAGGCAGGCGGCCCTCGCCCTGGCCGGCCAGTCCGAGACGGTCCGCGAAATTTTCAATGTTGTCCGCGGCGGCGAGGTTCCCTGGATCACGGTGCGCAGCCGGGGAAAAACCTTTGCCGAACTGGGGCTACTCGACAACATCGTCATTCAGGGACGAATGACCCGGGGGCGCATCTTTATCCCCGAAATCGAACTGGATCTGACCGATGTCGTCGGCGACGCCACCATCGCCGGTGGGATTCTTGTGGGAGACAATCTGGCGGCCCGCATGGGAAAAACCCGTGGCAAAAACGGCAGGATGAAACTGGGTCTTGATGAAATCGCCGTGCCGTTTCAGCTCGATATCGCCGTCGACGCCGACCTGTCCCAGCTACCGCCGGTGCTGATGCGCATCGTGGATGACAGGCTCTTTGTCCAGGAGCTTTCACGGGTAAGCAACGTCAAGGGATCCGCCACGGGGATCCTCAAACTGGGAGACGACATCGACAATTTAACCGCCACCGTAAATGTCTCCCGGGCACGGTTCACGGCTTCCTATGAACGGATTCCCTATCCGCTCCAAATCGATGGCGGCCGGTTCTTCTACAGTGGCACCCGCTTGTCGTTTGAGGGTTTCAACGTAACTTTCGGCCGCGGCTCCCTGTCAGATCTTGGGGCCGCCGTCAACTGGACGAACACCCCCACGCTGACCGCCAATGCTCAAACAGCACGCATCGACCTTCAGCAGCTGTTCTCCTGGCTGGTATCGTTCGATGAACTTAAAAAAGAGTTGTTCAATGTCCGCTCCCTCAGCGGCACCGTTACGATGGAAGGACTCGAGCTCCAGGGGCCGTTTTTCCAGCCGCAAAACTGGAACTATAAAACCCGGGGCAGCGTTCAGCTCCTGGTTGTCAAATCCCCCCTGCTGCCGGAACCCCTGCGGATCGCCCGCGGCGATTTTCGGTGGCAGCCAAAGCAAATTCAATGCAGCGATGTGACGGCCGCCATGGGAAAATCGACGATTTCGCTGAACAGCGCCGGAATCGACTGGAGCCTGCAATCCCCCCTGCTGACGCTGGAGGCGGACGCCGGGAAGGTGTTTGCCGCTGAAGTTTATCCCTGGCTTTCGTCTTTTGAAAATTTTCCAGCGAACTTCAAGGACATGGCCATCTCCGGGGAGCTTGCCTTTCAAAACCTGCACCTCGCAGGCCCCCTGTACCAGCCCGCCGCCTGGCAGTATGAAACAACGGCCACGGCCAAGCAGCTGAAACTGCGTTCGGCATTTATTGGAGACCCGCTGACACTCACCGCCGGTGGGGCTGAGGTGACCCGCAGCGTTTCGCCAGGTGCCGCGCAAATACGCATCAACGTGGGCGCAACGAACATGACCTGGGGGCAAAGCCGGCTGGTCATGGCAGGAGAAATAGCGGCTGTCAACGGGGATGTCACCCTGGACATGGGGGTGACCGCCAACCGGCTGGACTGGGTCCAGGTCAAAGGGCTGATCGACGCGATCGAAAAAAGCACCGCCGATGGCACCTCCTGGCAGGGGCAGCTGAGGGGCAAAACAGTCGTGCGCGTTGCCCGCTTTGATTATGAAACTTATCGGGTACAACCGCTGGTAACTAAAGTGTCGTTTTATCCCGGGCAGGTGAATATCATTGTTGACAAGGCCACCCTTTGCAACCTGTCGTTTCGGGGCCGGGTGGCTGTCGCAGAGGACACGGTCGCCATTCGCCTTCTTCCGGCGGCCGCAGACCAGCAACTCGAATCCACCCTGAACTGCATCAGCGGCAACAGGAACATGGCCACCGGCACTTATGATCTCAGCGGCTTGCTGACAGCCAAATCCCGGCCGGATGCGATTGTTTCCTCCCTGGGGGGGCGGGTGACATTTTCCGCCCGCAAGGGCCGCATCTACCGTTTCGGCCTGCTGGCAAAAATTCTGGCACTTCTGAACGTGACCGAAATTTACCGGGGGCAGGTGCCGGATCTGATCGGCAAAGGTTTTGGATACCGCAGCATAACGGCCAGCGCGGACATCCGCAACGGTAAAATCCAGCTGCAGGAATGTGTGATTGACGGCACATCCATGGGAATCGCCTGTGAGGGCGAGATCGATCTGGCCCGCAACAAACTAGATCTGATCGTACTGGTGGCCCCTTTTAGAACGGTTGACAGCATTGTGAGCACAATTCCGCTGATCGGGCACATCCTGGACGGCAAACTGATCTCGATTCCCTTTCGCGCCAGCGGGGATTTGAAGGATCCCGATGTGCTGCCGCTGCCGCCCACAGCCGTGGGCGCCGGGGTGCTGGGCATCCTGGAACGCACCCTCAAGCTGCCGATTACGATTATTGAACCGATACTGCCCAAACAAGAGGCGCAGACGCCCTAGATGGATCATGCTTGACTTTTGGCTGTTTCATACTCATATTGCCAGAAACGTGGGGGAAGCCAAGCACTTTTTATAAAAAACCATCCCCACGGGGGAAATGTCAAAAATGGAACCGATCAGAATTCTGGGCACCGGTTCATATCTGCCGTCGACTGTTTTAACCAATTTCGATCTGGAAAAAAGCGGTCTGGACACGACCCATGAATGGATTGTCAAGCGCACCGGCATCAGTGAAAGACGCATTGCCGCCGCCGATGAAAACACCTCGGATCTGGGGCGTGAAGCCAGCCTCAAGGCCCTTGAGATGGCCGGCCTGCAGGCACAGGACATTGACCTGATCATCGTCGCCACCATCACGCCGGACACTTGCTGTCCCTCGGCGGCCAACTGGCTGCAGGCCAAACTGGACGCTCCCCGGGCGGTCACTTTCGATGTCACCGCGGCCTGCTCCGGGTTTATCTTCGCTTTGAACGTCGCCGAACAGTACCTGAAAACCGGGGCCGCCGACCATGTGCTGGTGGTGGCCGCAGAGATCATGTCGCGCACCCTCAACTGGAAGGACCGCTCCACCTGCATTCTGTGGGGCGACGGCGCGGGGGCCGCTGTGCTCACCCGGGGTGACGGGGGGCACCGCATCCTGTCCACCCACCTTCACACCGACGGTGCCAACGGCCAGGATCTGCTGCTGCCCGGCGGCGGTTCCAAAACCACGCCGATCACCCATGAAAGCGTCAATCGGGGCCTGCATCAGCTGAACATGATCGAGGCCAATCTCAGCTTTCGCGTGGCGGTGCGCCGCTTTATGGAGTCCATCGAAGAAGCTTTGGCGCATAATCAGCTCACGGTGGAAGATGTGCGCTGGTTTATCCCTCACCAGGCCAACATGCGCATGTTTCAGCACATTGCCAAATCCTTGAAAATACCGTTTGAAAAATTCTACCTGACCCTGCAAAAATACGGCAACATCTCTTCGGCTTCATGCGCCATCTCCCTGGACGAAGCCGTGCGCGACGGCAGCGTGGGCACCGGAGATCTGGTCTGCCTGCCGGTTTTCGGTGGGGGACTGACCTGGGGCAGTGCGCTGATACGGTGGTAGGCCGTCAGGATTTCAGTTTTTCCGTCAGCCGCGCCACCATATCCGTAATCTCCCGGATCTTAAGCCCGTAGCCGGCGGCCAGCAGAATCAGCGTAAACACGGCTCCCATGATCATACATATCGCCAGGCTTCCCGCCAGACTGGCCGAATCGATGCCGCCCAATGCCGCGGACCTGAACCAGGCCAGAAAAACACCCATCACTGCGGCAAGCAGCGTCATCTTGCCGTAAATCAAATACACCTGCCGACCGCCGGCATTGTGGCTGCGCCGGTTCCACAGGGCATACAAAACAGCCACCTGCATGATCCCGGACAGGGAAAGCGCCAGGGCCACCCCCCGGGCACCGAACAGTTGCATGCCAAAATAATACAGCGGAATGCTGAGAATGACGGTGGCGGTTCCGTAAATGGCGGGAAACAGGGTGTCTTTCATGGCATAATAGGCCCGGGGCACAATTGTGTATGCAGTCAGCGAAAACGCGCCGATCAAAAGGTAGACCAGGATCTCGGCGGTCAGGGCCGTGGCGGAAGCATCAAATCTTCCCCGCTGAAAAAGAATGCGCACCACTTCATGGCGCAGCACCATCAGCAGCACGGACACCGGAATGACCAGGGAAATATAGCGCAGGGTCGTGTTGAGCAGTTCGTTGAGCTGCGCAATTTTCTTTTCGGCCACCAGCCGGGCCATGAAAGGAAACGAAGCCGTGCCCACGGCCTGTCCGAACAGGGCCACCGGGATAAGCATGATGCGCAGTCCGTAATTGATGCCGGCAACGGCGCCGGCGGCCAGAAACGACCCGAAAAAACGGAAAAAAAATTCCCGCGAAAAGGTCATCGACAAGCCCAGCATCAGCGGCAGGGTCTGCAGTACATACTTGCGCAAATCCGGATGCCGAAATTCAAAAGCGATCCGCAATTTCATGCCCACCTTGAGCGCCCCGCGCCACTGGATGGCAAAATTGGCCGCGGCTCCGACCAGAACCCCCCAGGAAAACCCCTCCACCCCCAGCCGGGGCCCCAGGACCAGCCCGCCGGCGATAATCCCCATATTATAGGCCAGCGGTGAGAGGGCGGGCACGGCGAACTTTTCCTTGGCGAACTGGACCGCCATGAACAGGCCGCTGCCGAAAAAGAAAAACTGGGCCGGCATGATGATGCGGGTCATGCGGATCACACCGGCTTTTAGAACCGGATCCTGTAGGCCCGGAGCCACCAGGGACACAATCGGGTCGGTGAAGATGCCGGCGATGACAATCAGCAAAATCAGAAAAGCGCCAAAACAGGAAAAAACAACCGACAGCACCTGCCAGCCTCGCTGCTGCCGGTTGTCGACCAGGTAGCCGGAAAAAATCGGGATGAAGGTAATCGACAAAAAGCCGCTGGCAACCACATGGTTTAAAATTTCCGGTATCAGGAAAGATATCTGGTAGGCATCCACTTCACTGCCGGCCCCGCCGATGTATGCAATCACCATTTCCCGCAAAAGTCCGATCAGATTGCTCAAAAAAACCGAGCTCATCATGATCACAGTGGCAATGCCGACTTTTTTGTGAAGCGATGCAGCCATTAAAAATGACGCCTTTTGCAACAGGTTGCTGCCAGAAGCGCATTGCGCTGCGACAGGGGTTATGACTGCATATCAGAAACTTAAACGGAAGGCAAAACAATGCGCGGTCAATTTCCCGTTTAAATGGCGTAAGCCTCGCTGTTTTCGGCCTTTTCTTGACATACCAGCGCTTTTTCTTTATGATAAGCTGACGTCTGGTAAAATGCCCATGCCCGCAAAACAACATATCTCCAGAAAATTTACGGCCCTGCTGGTCTATGGTCGCCCGCCGCTTGTGTTCGGCGGCATGCTATGCGCCATCGGCGTCATGTGGATGCAAAGCGCGGTTCTATACACCCTGGGGGTCGTGCTTCTGTTTATCTCCATGACTTTCGATCTGGTCGACGGCTGGTTCGCCGCCCGTTTTCACCCTCATTCGCAGATGGCGCGGCTGGCAGACCGCATCATGGACAAGGTGGTCTATTCAATCATCTTTCCCCTGGTGGCCGTGGGGGTGATGTGGCGGCTGCATTTCGTGTCGGGTGCCCCCAACAGGGCCGAGCTGCTGCACGCCATCTTCGTGCTGCTGCTGGCCGTCACCGTGCTGGTCAGGGACAATTTCGCCCATTTCATGCGCAGCTTTGCCCTGCGCAAGGACCAGGAGCCCGAGTTCAACGAACTGACCCGCCTGCGGACCATCGTGGCCGCCCCGGTGGCCGCCCTGCTGTATGCCCATGCCTTTTACGTGCCGGAAGGCCCGGCTTTGCGGCTGTATGATTCTATTTCCCGGCTGGGGAACATGCCGCTGCGCGGATTGTTTTTCATTGAAATCCTGTTTCTGATCATCAACTTCGGCTCCATTGCCATGTACTGCCGCAAGTACGGAACCCTGTGCCTCGACGAATTGTGCCTGGGCAATGAGCGGCTGCGGCGCAGCATTCTGGCCTTTTTTCCCAATGCGCTGACGGTCATGAACGCCGTGATGGGGTTGCTGGCGGTATTTTTTGCCTACCAGTGGCGCATCCGGGAGGCCTACCTGTTTTTGATCGGTGCGGCCGTCTTTGACAAACTCGACGGGGCGGTTGCGCGCAAACTGGGGCTGACCGAACCGCTGCCCTTCGAACAGGAGCGCCCCCGCAATATCAACCTGGGCGGCATCCTGGATGATATTGCCGATGTCATCAGTTTCTGTATTGCGCCGGCCTGGATTTTTTATGTCACCCTGTCACCGGTTTTCGATCCGGTGCTCACAAAATTCCCCGTCGGCCTGATCGCCTGGGGATTTGCCCTGCTGGGGGCTGTCAGGCTGGCCTATTTCACCCTTGACAAACACCCCATCCCCGGCTTTTTCAAGGGGATGCCCACACCGGCCGCCGCCCTGCTGTCCATGGCTCCCTTGATCATCTTCGCCCAGGCAGTCAATGACGGCTCCCCCTGGGTGCGCTTCTGGGGCCTTTTCAGCATTGCCCTAATGGTGCTGGCGGCCGTGTTGATGAACCTGTACCCAGTGCGCTACCTGCACCTGGGGCGCTTCATCAGCCGGCATCCCTGGTTCGGCCGCCTCACGGCAGTACTGTTCATTTCCGTTTTCACCCCCTACTTCGGCCACATGGCACTGGCTTATCTGTTTTTGTACACCCTGTCGCCGCTGGTCACCTGGCGCATCGATCCTGAAGTGGCTGCCAGGGAAAACCGCATCAAGCCCGCCCGCGCGCAGTAGAGTAGCACTCCAAATTCATTTCACGATTTTGTCATTTTTGATGATCCCGTAAAAGTCATTTTCGAGCGTCTTGAAGTCTTTTCGGAAAAAGAGCCGTGAGGGGCTGAACATTAAAAATCCTGATCTGTTCTATTTTGCCTGATCTGAGATGACTTCGGTGGGTTTGCCGGTCAGCAGGTTGTGAAAATCATTCAGCAGCATGTAGCCGCAGGGAATCAGCAGCAGGGTGACAAAGGTGCTGAACAAAACGCCGAATGCCAGGCTTATGGCCATGGGGATGAGAAACTGGGCCTGAACGCTGCGCTCCAGCAGCATGGGGCTCAGGCCGGCAAAGGTGGTCAGCGAAGTCAACATGATGGGGCGAAAACGCAGGCAACCGGCATTGACAACCGCATTGTGCACTGACTCGCCCTGGCGGCGGATGCGATTGGCCGTGTACACCAGCACCAGCGAATCATTGACCACCACCCCCGCCAGTCCCACCATGCCGAAAAGGCTCAACAGGCTGAAATTAAATCCCATGATCAAATGACCGATCAGGGCCCCCACAAACCCGAAAGGAATGGCGGCCATCACCACGAAAGGCTGGCTGAAGGATTTGAACGGGATGGCCAGCAGGGCGTAAATGCCGAAAAGGGCAATGGCAAAGGCTTGCATGACATCGCCTAATGACTCTTTTTGCTCCTTGCCTTCTCCTTCGATGCTGTAGCGCAGGCCCGGGTACTGGCTTTTGAGCCGCGGCAGGAAGCTTTGCTCCAGTGACATGCGCACCTCGTTGGCATTGGTGATCGCATCATTGACATCGGCGGTGACTTTGATGACCCGCCGGCGCTGAGCGCGTTCGATGGTGGCGTAGCCTTTTTCGAATTTGACCTCGGCCACCCGGCTGAAGGGCACCTCGATGCCCGCCGGAGTGCGGATTCGCATCTGTTCAACGGCTCCCAGGGATCGACGTTCGGCCTCCGGGTAGCGGACCATGACACTGATTTCATCCTTGCCGCGCTGCAGGCTCAAGGCCTCGGCACCGTAAAAGGCGTGTCGGACCTGCCGCGCCAGGTCCTCCAGGGTCAGTCCCAGGCTGCGGGCCGCCGGCAGGAGTTTGAGCTGCATTTCCCTTTTGCCCGGCAAAAAGCTGTCGCTGATGTCAAACACGCCCGGATAGCGCTGCAGCTCCAGTTTGAGCGCATCAGCGGCCTGGACCAGTTGCTCGTGGTTGTCTAGCGACAGGTGGATTTCCACGGGATTGCCGGCCCCGTGAATTTCGCTGCGAAACGTGATCGCTTCCGCGCCGGGTACGGCACCGACCTTTTTACGCCACCTGCGGGTCAGTTCGGCGGTGCTGATGCTGCGTTTTTCGCTGGCGACAAGCTCAATCCAGATCTGGGCCAAATGTCCGCCCGTGCCCCGGGTGCCACCCCGTCCCGAGTGGGCGCCCACCAGCAGCAGGCTGTATTCCATCAGTGACGGGGCGTCTTGCGGTCGCCGGCCGTCTGCCTCCCGGATGACTTCCAGGGCCGCCCGTTCAATACGGCCGATAACCTCCCGGGTCTGCTGTACCGGGGTCCCGACCGGCATGGTCACATAGCAGCGCATGGTGTTGCCCTCAACCCGCGGGAAAAAGATGAATTTGACCCAGCCGGCTTTCCAGACCCCGAAGCTGAGCAGCAGCAAAACCAGGCCGACGGCCAGGGTCGCATAGCGCCAGTTGATGCAAAATCCCACCAGACGCCTGTAAGGTCCATTGACAAATCGTTTCAGCCAGCGTGAAAAGCGCTTTTCCCGCGGCGGTCCCGGGCGGCGCCGGCTCGCCTTGCGCGCACTGCGCTCCAGGTGCGCCGGCAGGATGAACAAAGATTCCACCAGCGATCCTGCCAGAACCAGAATGACGACCACCGGTATGTTGCGCATCAGCTTGCCCATGGTGCCCGCGGCCATCAGCAGCGGCCAGAAGGCCACCATGGTGGTTAAAACCGAAAACACGACGGGGCGGCCCACTTCCAGGGCCCCTTCCACCGATGCTTTCAGCGGCCCCTGGCCCAATTCCTGGCGGCGGTAGATATTTTCCCCGATGATGATTGCATCGTCCACCACGATGCCCAGCACCATGATAAAGGCGAACAGGGAGATCATGTTGATGGACACGTCGAAATGCGGCAGCAGCATCACGCAGGCCATGAAAGAAATGGGGATGCCCAGGGTCACCCAGAAGGCCAGCCGCAGGTTCATGAACATGCCCAGCAAAATGCTGACCAGCACCAGGCCGAAGGTCAGATTTTTGATCAGCAGCATCAGGCGGCTTTTCAAAATCTCGGAGCGATCCGAGTAGAAGGCGACATCGATGCCGGCCGGAAGTCCGGGCCGGATGTCGGCCAGGTAGCGCTTGACCGTTGCCGCCACCGTCAGGGCATTCTGATCGGCCACCCGATAGACCTTGATCAGGGCGGCCGGCTTGCCATGGAAACGGGCGCTCAAATCAATATCCTCAAAATCTTCTCTAATCGTGGCCAGTTGTCCCAGGGTCACCACGCTGCCGTCGGGATGTGCCATCACGGCTACATCCCTGAAATCATCTGCATAGTACCGGCGCCCCTTGGTGCGGATGAGCACCTCGCCGGCTCCGGTTTTGATCCGTCCGGCCGGAAGGTCCAGGCTGGCCTTGCGGATTGCCTCGGCCACCTGCCCCAGGGTCAATCCATGGCGCCGCAGCGTTTCTTCGGATATTTCAATGCTCACCTCTTCAGTGCGCACCCCGGACAGCTCGGCCAGGGTAATGCCAGGCAGGTTGGTGATGTCATCCTGGATTTTTTCCGCCAGGCGCTTGATGGTGGCCTCCGAGGCGTTGCCAAAGACCGCCACGTTGATCACCCGGCTGCGCCGGGTCAGGGCCCGCACCACCGGTTTGTCGGCCTCATCGGGAAAGGTGGTGATCCGATCGACTTCCGCCTTGACTTCGTCGAGCAGCTTCTTGACATCCCAGCCTTTCATGACCTCGATGGTCACGGTGCCAAGGCCTTCGCGCGCCAGGGAGTCGATGCGCTCGATGCCCGCCAGGCCGGCCACCTGCTCTTCAATGCGCCGTAAAACGGCCTCCTCGACTTCGGCCGGCGAGGCACCGGAATAGCTGATGCGCACCGAGATGATGTCCAGTTCGGTTTCGGGAAAAACCTCTATTTTCATGGTGATTCCCGTAAAAATCCCGGCGGCCAGCAAAAACAGCATCAGCAGATTGGCGGCAACGTGATTTTCGGCAAACCAGGCAACGGCGTTTTTCATGACGGCTTGTTTCCTTTAGCCGGCACCACCCGCACTTTCATGCCGTCGGTGACGACATTGAGGCTGGAGGTGACCACCAGTTCCCCATCCTTGATCCCGGCGCTGACAATGGCGCGCCGGCTTCCGAGACGCGCGACTTTCACCTGGCGAAAATGCAGCCGCCCATCAGCGTCCACCACCCATACCCGGCTGTCTTCCCGCAAGGCCGAGCGGGGAATCACCGCGGCATTGGGCAGAGTGCGCCCCTGGATTTGAACGGTCACAAACAATCCGACCGCCAGCGGCGGCATGCTGGCATAGGGTTGGTCCACCCGGATCACCACGTTGATCATGCGGGTGCGTTCATCGAGTTTGCCCTCCGCGCGCACCACCCGCCCGTGCCAGGTCAGCGCCCGGCCGGCGATATGCGCGCTGACTTTTGCCGGGACCCCCGGCCCAGCGCCCGGTGTGAATCCCGGCACGTAAAACCAGTACAGGGAGGCATCATCCAGGGGGACGACGATTTCGGCGGCCTCGGTCGAAAACAGGGTCGCCAGGGGCTGGCCGATGGAAACGTATTGGCCGACATCGACGTTTTCCTTGCCGACACGTCCGTCAAAAGGCGCCTTGAGCCGGGTGCGCTCGAGGTTGAGCTGTGCTTTGCGCAGATCGGCCCGGTCGGCGGCCAGTTTCGCACGGGCGGCGGCCAGCTGGGGTTTTTTGACCACCAGGGGCGGCGGTTCCTCGTTCTCTTCGGAACTGCCTTTGTAAAGCAGGCGCCACTCCTCCCTGGCGGCGGCCGCCTCTTCTTCGGCCAATCTCAGGCGGCTTTCCGAATCCTTGATCCGCGCCCGGGCCAGGGTGACCGCCAACTCGTAGTCCACCGGATCGATGCGCAGCAACAGCTCCCCCTTTTTAAAATCGCCCCCGTCAACCAGGGCCGGCGAAGTATAAACCACCTTGCCGCTGACCTCGGGAACCAGCTGAATCTCGCGCAACGGCTTGACAGTGCCCTCGCCGCGAACGGTAATCACCTGGGCACCGGTGGTCACTTGCAACACCCGAACCATGGGAACCGGCGCCGGTGGTCGGGTGCGCTTCAGCTGAGGCTTGCCGGCCGTCAGCACCAGGAATGCCGCCGCTCCCAAAGCGACGACCGCCAGGGTGATCCCAACGTGCAAAATCCGTTTTTTCGTCCGGTTCATGAAATATGACTTTCGTTAGAAATTAAAAAAAATCCCGTCATCTCTGGCTGCCACCGGTTCGGGCTGCGCCCAGCCGCCGCCCAGCGCCCGGTGCAGCGCGACCCGGTTTTGCAAAATGGCCAGGTCCACCAGCACCAGGCTGTCTTCGGCCTGAAAACGGGTGATCTGGGCATTGAGCACATCCAGGTAATTGACCAGACCGCGGATATAGCGGTTCTGGGCCACCCGCTGGGTTGCGCGGGCTTCGTCTAAAAACTTTACCTCCCGCTGGCGCCGCTCCAGCTGCCGTTTGCGGGTCAAAAGCGCCTTTTCCACATCGGAAAAAGCGTTGAGCAGGGTTTTCACATATTCGGCCACCTGCTGCTGATAGCGGGCCTCGGCTTCCCGCTGCCGGGCCTTGAGCCGGCCGGCGTCAAACACCGGCTGGACAATGCCGGCCGTCAGGTTCCAGGCGACATGCTCCCGGCGCAAGAGGTTGCTCAACTCTTCGCTGCGCCAGCCGTAGCTGCCCGTCAGCGTAATGGTTGGAAACCGGGCGGCCTTGGCGACCCCCACCTGTTCATTGAGAGACTTCAGCCGCGACTCTGCGGCCCGGATGTCCGGTCGGCGCTTGAGCAGCTCCGCCGGCAATCCGGGAGGCACCGGTGGCAGGCCCCTGTAATAATCCGCCGGCTGCCGGCGGGCCGGGCGCGTCTGCGGATAGCGCCCCAGCAGCACGGCCAGCTGCTGCTGGACGATCCCCAGTTCCTGTTCCAGCTGCGGAACGATGGTCTGGGCCTGGGCCAGCACCCGGGCGGCCTGGCGCACATCCAGAATGGAAACCAGGCCGCGCCGGTAGCGGATGGTCACAAACTGCAGACTGCGTTCAAAAACCGCGATGTTCTCGTGGGCGATCTGCAGGCGCCGCTCGACGGCCTCCATCTGCAGGTAAAGGGAGATGGACTCGGCGACAACGCTCTGGGCCAGCGCGCGCCGATTTTCCTCCTGCTGGAGGATATCCTCCCAGGCGGCCCGGGAAGCCTTTGCCAGCCGGCTCCACAGGTCGAATTCGAAAGAAGCCGCCCCGGACAGATCATAGGTGTCGACCATTCTGGCGGGTTGAAGCTGTGTGGGCTGTGTTCCCCGCTCGGGAACGCGCCGGCGATCCTTGCTGCCGGAAATGCTGGCATCGGGGAACCGGTCGGCGCGGATCTGCACATAGCGGGCCCGAAGCTCCAGCACCCGGGCGGCCGCCTGTTTGATATCCCAGTTGTTTTTAAGAACATCGTTCACCAGCCGGTTGAGATCATCATCGCCGAAGATCTCCCACCAGCGGTCTTCAACAGCCAAGGGTTTGCCGGCCCGCGGGGCATACTCGTAAGCCGCCGGTGTTTGAAACCCCACAGCAGGCTGCTTGTAATCCGGTCCCAGGTTGATGCACCCGGATAACAAAAAATAAGTCGCCGCTGCCAAAACGCAACGCAAAGCCGGATATTTCATTGGCCGCCTCCCCCCTGTTTGCTGCCGGCAATGCCGTGCAGTGAAAAGTCCACCAGGTGATCCACCAGCCGCTTTTCGAGGTTGTTGTCAGCCTCGGACCCGAGAACCGCCTTGATTACGGGGCGCGCCAGGTTAAAATACAGCACCATTGCCATGATGCTAAAGGCGTTCAGGATCGCCTGCTCTTCATCCACGTCAGCCGGCATGGCGGTCCGCAGATCCGCAATCAGGCTGCCAAACAACGGCCGGAACACCCGCTCGATGACCAGTTCGAAAGCTTCCGTGGGCTGGGACAGTTCCCCGATGACCAGCCGCACGTGCCGCCAGCGCTCCTCATCGCTCAAGGGACCCTCCAGAAAAGCCCGGGCCAGTGACTGCACCACGGTGCCGGCTGAGGGAGCCGGTGTGGTCTGGATCGCATTTTGAAAGTTTTGCCGCACCCGCTCGGCCCGGGGCAGCCAGCGCTGCTGATACACCTCCAGGTAGAGGTTCTGCTTGCTGCCGAAATGGTAGTTGACCGCCGCCAGATTGCATTGGGCCGCCCCGGTGATCTCCCGGATACTGACAGCATGATACCCTTTGACGGCGAAAAGGGCCTCGGCCTCATCCAAAATGCGCTCCCGGGTATGCTCATTGCGATGGTTTTTCAATTGGAATCCTGTCGGTTGGTGTGATCAAGTCCTGTTCCATCAATAGGATGAAAAACCCGCCAAAATAAAGCAGGCGGATAAACCCTCCAGCGGCGGGTAAATGAGAGCGCCCCCGTGGGTGGGGATGGTCATTGATTTAAACGTTTGTATCAAACGATCGTTTGAGAGTCAAGTTAAATTTCACCCCACCAATGGACAAACCGCAAAACCGGGATTAGTTTGGTTGAATAATGCTGCCTGTTGTTCTATAAAGGTTTGCGAAACCCGGAGTTTGAGTTTATCAGCAGAGTTGGTACTGAACGGTTCCGGCAACGGTCGGAACAACCCATATCCCAAGGATTAGAACTGAATCTGACAGCAGGAGTTGCGATGAGCGAGAAGTTGAAATCACTGGGACTATGCCTGGGCGCATCAACGGTTTCCATCGTGCAACTGGAAACCGACGGCCGGCGGCCGAAGATCACAGGGTATTCTCTTCACCCCCACGAAGGCGACCCCAAACAAACCCTGGCTGCGGCTTTAGAACAGCTGGACATGAAAGCGTTTGACCGCATTGCCGCCACCGGCCGCAAATTTTGCCGGTTCGTTAATCTGTCCTCCATTTCCGAACCCGAAGCCGTTGAACATGCCTATCCCTATGTCAAACCCCGGGGGATAAACTGCCCGGCGGTGGTCTCCGCCGGGGGGGAAACCTTTATGGTCTATGCCCTGGACCGGGCCGGGCGCATCGCCAACGTCATTACCGGCAACAAGTGCGCCTCGGGCACCGGTGAATTCTTTTTGCAGCAGCTGCGCCGGATGAACGCCACCCTGGATGAAGCCGCCGGCTGGGCGGCCGTGGAAGATCCCCACCATGTATCGGGCCGTTGTTCGGTTTTCTGCAAATCGGACTGCACCCATGCGACCAACAAGGGGATCCCGAAGTCCCGGGTCACCGCCGGGCTTTGCAAGATGATGGCCAGCAAAATCTTGGAACTCTTAAAAAAACTGGACCGCCGCAATATCATGATCACCGGCGGCACGGCCCTCAACCAGACGATGGTCGACTACCTGCGCCAGGAGATCCCCGGGCTGATCGTGCCCGAAGAAGCGCCGTATTTTGAAGCCTTGGGCGCAGCCCTGTGGGCCCTGGAAAACAAAACGGCCGCCTACCCGGGACTGTCGGATCTGTTTCTGACCGAAGTGGCCTCTTTCGAGCATCTGACCCCATTGAAAGATTTCGCCGATCAGGTGGAGTTCAAGACCATGGGCACCGACACCGTGAAGCCCGACGACATCTGCATCCTGGGCCTGGATGTGGGATCGACCACCACCAAGGCCATTTTACTGCGCAAATCCGACAATGCGATGCTGGCCTCCATCTACCTGCGAACCAACGGAGACCCCGTGGGGGCCTCGCGCAAGTGCTACCGTGCCATCCTCGAGCAGGTAAAACGGCAAGCCGATCCGTCGGGCATCGCCATCGTCGGGCTGGGCGTGTGCGGCTCCGGACGCCAGATCGCCGGCCTGCATGCATTGACCGACGCGGTCATCAATGAAATCATCGCCCATGCCACCGCGGCAGTGCACTTTGACCCCGGGGTGGACACCATTTTCGAAATCGGGGGCCAGGATGCAAAGTACACTTACATCACCGCCGCCGTGCCTTCCGACTATGCCATGAATGAGGCCTGCTCGGCGGGAACCGGATCTTTTCTGGAAGAATCAGCCCTGGAAACCCTGGGGGTCAAAATGGAGGATATCGCCGATATTGCCCTCAAGGGACAGCGGCCCCCGAACTTCAACGACCAGTGTGCCGCCTTCATCGCCTCGGACATCAAAAACGCCATCCATGAAGGTGTGGCCCATGAAGACATCGTCGCCGGGCTGGTGTATTCGATCTGCATGAACTACTCCAACCGCGTCAAGGGCAACCGGCCGGTGGGCGAAAAGGTCTTCATGCAGGGCGGTGTCTGTTACAATCGGGCAGTCCCCCTGGCGATGGCATCCCTGGTGGGCAAACCCATCATTGTCCCGCCGCACCCTGGACTGATGGGTGCTTTCGGGGTGGCCCTGGAAGTAAAAAAACGCATCGCCACCGGCCTGCTGGAAGAAAAACATTTTGATCTGGCGGTTCTGGCCGAACGGGAAGTAAAGTACCGAAAACCGTTTACCTGCGGCGGCGGCAAGGAAAAGTGCGATCGGCGCTGCGAAATCGCGATGATCGAAATCGAAGGCCGCAAATATCCCTTCGGCGGGGCCTGCAACCGTTATTACAACCTGCGCCGCAAGGTCAGCTACGACGTTGCCAGGCTGGACCTGGTGCGCAAACGCCAGCAACTCATCTTCGAAAAGTATGGGGTCCGGCGGCCGCCGGACCGCCTGGGAAAACCGAGGGGCCGCATCGGCTTTAACCGTTCCTTTCTGGTCAACTCATACTATCCCCTGTATTCCAATTTTTTTGCCGAACTGGGCTATGAAATCGTTTTGCCCGCGCAAGCATTGCAGGAGGGCATTGACCAGCGCAACGCCGCCTTTTGCTACCCGGCGGAACTGGCCCACGGATTTTTTTACTCCCTGCTGGCAGCCGAAGATCCACCCGACTATATCTTCCTGCCCCACTTCAAGGCCATCCCGGCACAGAACGATCCCGGATCGAGCACCGAATCCCAGGTCTGTCCCCTGGTCCAGGGAGAAACATTTTACCTGCAGACCACGTTTCGCAAAAAGATCAAGGCGCTGTCCCAGAGGGGCATGCGCATTCTCAGCCCCCTGGTGGATCTTTCCGGCGGGCTGGATGACGCCCGCGAGCCGCTGATAAAAACAGCGGCCCAAATGGGCATCCGCCGCCGCAAGGCCCTGCGGGCTTTTGAAAAAGCCTGTCAACGCCAGATCGACTGCCAGGCGCAAATGCGCGCCCTGGGCCGCGAGGCGCTGGCCGAGCTGGAGGCCGATCCGGAACAGTTCGCCGTCGTGCTGTTTTCCCGTCCCTACAACGGTCTGGTGGAAGAAGGCCACATGGGCATCCCCCACAAGTTTGCTTCCCGCGGCATCCGGGTCATTCCGCTCGACTTTCTTGACATCGAAGGCGAACGCTCCAAGCGCCACATGTACTGGGGCATCGGCAAGCTCATCATGCGCGCCGGCCGCCTGGTACAGCGGCACCCCCAGCTGTTCGGCACCTACATCACCAACTTTTCCTGCGGTCCGGACTCCTTCGTCGTGGGCTATTTCCGGGACATCATGGGCCGCAAGCCCTCTCTGACCCTGGAGCTTGACAGTCATACGGCCGACGCCGGCCTGGAAACCCGGGTGGAGGCTTTTCTGGATATCGTCAGCGCCTACCGCCAGCTGCTGGCCCGCAAGCAGATCGCCGTTAGGAAGAACACTTTTACCCCGGCGCGCACCATCCTTGAAAACGGCAGCACCAAGGTGCTGACGTCAGATGGCAAGGTGCTGCCGATGACCGATCCGCGCGTCACCGTGCTGCTGCCATCCATGGGACGCTATGCCTCCGAGGCCTTCGCCGCGGTTTTGCGCGGATTCGGCTTCAACGCAAGGGCTCACCGGCCGGCCGATGAGGAGATCCTGAAGCTGGGCCGGGCCAACACCACCTGCAAGGAATGCCTGCCGCTGATTCTGACCACCGGAACCCTGCTCAATTACATCCGCAACGGCAAGCGCCCCGACGAAGTCCTGGTGTACTTCTTCGCCACCGGTTCCGGGCCCTGCCGCTTCGGGCAGTATTCCATTTTCATGGAAGACCTCGTCAAACGCCTCGAAATCCCGAATGTCGCCCTGTTTTCCCTGACATCTGAAAATTCCTACGTCGGCATGGACAAGGACTTCGACCGACGGGGCTGGTGGGCGGTGGTGGTCTCCGATGTCATTGAAGACATTCGCTCCATGCTGCTGGCCAACGCGCAGGACCCGGCAGCTGCCATGGAAGTATTTTCCGCAGAGTGGCAAAAAATCATCCGCCAGCTCGAAAACGGCGACTATGACCGCCTGGAACGGCAGCTGGCCGACAGCGCCGCTCGTTTCGGCGGCATTGCTTTGAAGCGTCCGCCCCGGGAAGTGCCCGTCATCACCCTGGCCGGAGAAATTTTTGTCCGCCGCGATGCCCTTTCCCGGCAGTACCTGACCGAACGGCTGGCCGAAAGGGGCTTTGCCGTCACCTGCTCTCCGGTTGCCGAATGGGTCCTGTACTGCAACTACATGGTCAATGCCGGGCTGAACCCCGACGGCCTGAACCTGATGCAAAAGCTGCAGTTTAAAATTCGCAGCCGGATCCAGGTCCGTTACGAAAAGCGCATCAAGTCCATTCTGGCCGCCTCCGGGCTGGTGCACGCCGACCCCCTGGACATGGAGGCGATTATCCACCATGCCCGGCCGTTCATTTCCCGCAATCTTCCCGGGGAGGCCATTTTAACGGTAGGCGGCTCCATGAGCGAAGTTGTCTCCCACTCCTGCGGGGTGATCGCCATCGGACCATTCGGGTGCATGCCCAACCGTCTGTCGGAGGCCATTTTAAACGAAACCATGACCGCCGGGGACAAGATCGTTGCCGAACCGCACAACCGGCGGCTGCGCGCCGTGCTCAGCGAAGTCGACCAGCTGCCCTTTCTGGCCGTTGAAAGCGACGGCTCGCCTTTTCCCCAGCTGATCAACGCCAAGCTGGAGACCTTCTGCCTGCGCGCGGAAAGAATGCACCGGCGCATACTGGATGCTAAAAGTAGTGCCTAAAGTTCGCAGTGCCCTAAAGTGCCTAAAGTTAAAGTATTCTATCGGTTTTATAAAATAGATACTCACGGTAATTGATTATTTTATTATTCTGATTTAGGGTCTTCCATACTGCCAGCGTTAAGACTGAAAAAAAAGAGGGGGCGCCGCGAAGCCATAACCTTAGGCACTTTCGTGCACTTTAGGCATTTTAGGCACTTTTATTCTCGGCGACTTTAAACACTTCCCGGGATATCCACGTCAGAGTAACCACTGAAGAAGGGAGGCAACATCTTGGATGCCGACAAAAAAGCCGTCTGGGGATGGGCGATGTATGACTGGGCCAATTCAGCCTTTGCCACCACGGTCATGGCTGGATTTTTCCCGATCTTTTTCAAGCAGTACTGGAGCCACGGCGTTGACGTAAACATGAGCACGGCCCAGCTGGGATTCGGCAACTCGCTGGCCAGCCTGTTCGTCGCCCTGATGGCGCCGGTCCTGGGCGCCATCGCCGACAAGGGCTCGGCCAAGAAAAAATTCCTGCTGTTTTTCGCCTATCTGGGTGTTTTGATGACCGCCGGGCTGTTTCTGGTGCACAAGGGCCAGTGGGCTCTGGCCATTTTTGTTTATGTCATGGGCATCATCGGCTTTTCCGGCGCCAATATCTTTTACGATTCCATTTTGCCCGGCATTGCCGGAGAAGATAAAATCGATTACGTTTCCAGCCTCGGTTTTGCCATGGGCTATCTGGGAGGCGGCCTGCTGTTTCTGATCAACGTGGTGATGACCCTCAAGCCGGCAGTCTTCGGCCTGCCGGATGCAGCCGCCGCCGTGCGTTTTGCCTTTCTTTCGGTTGCTGTCTGGTGGGGGGTGTTCACCCTGTTTACCATCTTGTGGGTGCCGGAAGAAAAGGCAGCCCCCTTGAAAAGCGGGGAAAGCATCGTCTTCGCCGGCTTCCGGCAGCTGGGTGCCACGTTTTCAAAAGTGCGGCATTTAAAAACCGTGTTTTTGTTCCTGATGGCCTACTGGTTTTACATTGACGGGGTGGACACCATCATCCGCATGGCCGTCGACTACGGCCTGTCTTTGGGTTTTGCATCAACCGATCTGATCGTCGCCCTTCTGATCGTCCAGTTTGTGGGTTTTCCATCGGCGCTGGCTTTCGGCAAGCTGGGCCAGCGCTGGGGCGTGCGCAAATCCATCTACCTGGCAATCGTCATTTACATGGGGGTGACCGTCTGGGGCACCATGATGACCGACAAAACGGAATTTTACGTTCTGGCCATCGTCATCGGCCTTGTCCAGGGCGGCATTCAGGCCCTGAGCCGCTCCTACTACTCCCGGCTGATCCCCAAAAACCAGGCCGCCGAATACTACGGGTTTTACAACATGCTGGGCAAATTCGCCGCGATCATCGGTCCGGCCCTGATGGGGATCGTCGGGCTGATCGCCCGCCGCCTGCTGATGCCACCCTCGCCCACCGCCGAGCAGCTCATCGCCGTCGGCAGGCTCGCTTCGCGCTGGAGCATCGCCTCGATTCTGATTCTTTTTGTGGTGGGTGCGGTTTTGCTTTATTTCGTGGATGAAGAAAAGGGGCGCCAGCAGGCGCAGTACCTGTCCACTGATTGATTCCTGCTGCAAATACTAAGGTGTAAATTGGCCGCCGCCTGCAGCTGCGAGTTTATTGACGATCTGCTGCAACTCGCCGGCATTGTTTGAAAATATCCAGTCCACCCCCCGGTTGATTTCCCGCCACAGGCAGTTTTTCGAACGGGGATAGCCCGTGCCCACCTTTTGCCCCCGGCGGTGGTGTTTTGCCAGGATACTGCTGTTCACCAGCAGGTAATGCCCGGCGATGGCGCCGTAATTTTTTTGGATCACCAACTCGCTGAGCTGCGGCAGGTTCAGGGTGGAGATGGCCATCAACTCCGACGGAGACACGAAAGTGATTAACTCGAGCATGCCGGGATCCAGGGAAATCAGGTGATAATCCTGCCCGGGTGTCAGCGGGGAAAAACATTCGGCGAAGATGTCATTTTGCCGTCGGGCATCAGGGTAAGGTTCCGCCTTTATTTCGACCATCAGGTGCAGTTTGCCCCCGTATCTTTGGATCACCTCGCTCAGCGACGGGACCGCCGGGCAGCGGGCTTGCAGCTCGGCCCGTGTCATCCCGACGATTTTCATATCCAGGCCAAAAACCCGGTTGAGATCCGGGTCATGGATCACCACCGGTTGCAGGTCCCGGGTCCAGCGCACGTCCAGCTCGATGCCCCACACCCCCACTTGCGCCGCCCGGTCGAAAGCAGCCATGGTATTCTCAAAAATGCCGCGCCGCGCATCATGCTCACCGCGGTGTGAAACCAGTTTGCACTGCCGCAGCCGGTCTTTGGCAGGCATCGGCTGCGGCCGGATTTTAAAAAACAGATCAATGCCGGCAATCAGGCTTTTTTCCACAACGGCCGGAAGTTGCATGCATACACTCCCATACCTTCTAACTTGCTGATTAAAAATATAAAATCAAGGTTCAGTCGGCAAAAACACTCCTTTGTTATTCATACGATACCCGGCGGCAAAAATAAACCGCAAAACAGGGCCGTTCCGATTAAAGTCCGATCAAAATTTGCCGATACCTGTATGTGAAGTGTCTATCCCATCTCCCAAAACAACTGACAGGTAAACAAAAAGCGTGACCGGGCAAGTAACTAAAAATTCAGCGAAACCACAGACCGGGGTTCCCCATGAAGCCAAAACCATGGTTTTGACCCCCACCAAGGAAATCAACCTGGGTCCACGCCTGGTTTTAACCACCCCTTCCGGTGAGAGCACGATTTATCCGCTGAACAAACCGCGGCTGGTCATCGGGCGGTCGACGGAAGCTGATCTCAATTTGATGGATCCCCTGGTTTCCCGCAAACATTGCCTGATTGAAAAACGGAAAAACGTCTTTGTTGTCAGAAATGTCAGCACCACCAATCCGCTGTTTTTAAACGACCGGGCCGTGGCTGAAAAGCGTCTTTACGCCGGCGATCAGATCAAAATCGGCTCGGCGACCCTGGCCTTTCTCTCCGACCGGAGTGAAGATGCGAAAAAACCCGTTGTTGCCACCCGCAAGAAAGGATCTTCGGGAGGCGTCTGGGCCCTGTTGGGGCTGATCCTGGTCCTGGGCGGCTACCTGGCATTTTCCCAGGCCTACACGCCTTTGACCGTCGCCTGGAAGCTGAAAGCAGTCTCCGCCCAAATCGGCAAAGGCCATCTGGCGTCCGCTCAAGAAAACCTCGAACGTCTTTTGATCCTCGACCTGTCACCGGAGCAGACCCACGAAGTCATGGCGCTGCTGGCCGAGACCACCATTGCCATCGCCAGGCAAAAGTCCCGCGATGAGGACCTGGCAGAGGTGGTGGACTATTTGCGGACTTACCTGTCATCCTACGGCAGTGGAAAAGAATCCGAACCCGTATGGGATCTGCTGGATTATTATCGCCTGGCACTGGGCCACCACCTGGAATCAGCCGGCAAGTATCAATCGGCCCTGCGGCACTATGCCGCCATAACAGAGAACAGCATCTATTTTGACGAGGCCCATAAAGCCATGCGGCGCATCTGGCTGGCCCACCAGCAGCAGTCGCGCCAGGATCAGACCCTGGCACAGCTGTTAAAAGAGGCCGAGGAACATTTTAAAGCCCGGCAGTACCTCAAACCCGTCAACCAGAATGCCTACGTGCTCTACCAGGCCGTGCTGGCCCTGGAGCCTGCCCACAAACTGGCGCTCAAACGCATCGACCAGATGAAGTTCTTTTATCGCCAGCGCGGCGAGGCCTATTTCGCCAAAAAAAAATGGTCCAAAGCGCTTTCTTTTTTTGAACGCTATTACCTCATCGATACGGACAGCCCGGAAATCAACGCCAAAATGAAAACCTGCCGGGAAAAGGTCACCGAAGCCCGATGGGCGGCCCGCAAATCATCGATCAAAAAGAAAAAAGCCGGTGCCCAGGATGAAAAACGCGAAGAAATCAAGCGCCTGCTGAAAGAATCGGGCGCCGAAAGTTCATGGATCATGCAGTATCTTTTTGAAGACCAGAGCAGCAAAAAAGACTCTGAAAAACCCTGGTAACCGGACTGCAGGCCAAAGCATTCCCCTGATGGAACCATGGAGCCCATGAAACTGAAAAAATCATTGCTGCTGGTGCTGGCCGCCCTTCTCACGGCAACCATCAGCACCTCCTGCATGCTGCGCATGCTGCAGCCCGCACCGAAAGCCGAGGTGGCCGAAAAAAAACAGCTGGCCGGCCGGGTGGCCATTCTGCCTTTTGTCAACCAAACGTCCAACCCCCAGGCCGCAACTCTGGTGCGCAAGATGTTTTACAATTTTTTCAGCTCCCTGAACTACCATGACATGGAGCCCTTCATTATTGATGCCAGCCTCAAGCGCAACGGTCTGTATGACAAGATTGCCGCCGGCGACCGCATCTCGGCCGCACGCCTGGGACAGCTGCTGGGCGTCGATGCCGTTGTGTTCGGGGAAGTCACCGGCCTGGGCAAAACCTACGCCCTGGTCTACTCCGACACCCGCGCCGGGCTCAAGGCGCAGATGGTGCGCTGCAGGTCCGGTCGGGTGATCTGGAAAATGGAACACACCGTCCACCTGGAAGAGGGAGACATTCCGCTGACTCCCCTCGGCCTGGCGGAAACCGTGCTTAGAACCGCCATCAGCCACCAGCGGTCCACGCACCTGAAAGCCGCCGCCCAGCTTTGCATGCAGATGGTGGCCACCATCCCCAACCCGCAAGCCATCACTGTGCCGTCGCCTAAGATCCAGGCCCTGGTGCACAACGGCGCCGGCAGCCTGCTGCGCCCGGGGGATTACCTGAAGGTGGCCTTGATCGGCGATCAAAACCAATTGGCCTCCTGGAGCATGCCGCCGCTGGTTCAAAACCTGCCCATGCGGGAGCAAAAGCCGGGCATCTATATCGGGGCCTACCGCATCAAGTCCGGTGACCGGCTGGCCGACGGACGCATCATCGGCTACCTGCGCTCTGGCAACAACAAGGTGGCCAGCCAGTGGATGGACACCCTGGGACCGGTCAGAATCGGCGACCCCACCAGGCTGCCCCGGGTCATCGCAAAGGACACCGTGCTGGAGGCTGAAAAAAGTCCCTATCTCGTCACCGATGCCCTGGTGGTTCAACGCGGTGCCCGGCTCACCATCGCGGCCGGCACCGTGGTCTGGTTTCGCAGCCTGGGGATGATCGTCAAGGGGGAGCTTCATGTCCTGGGGACCCGGGACGCACCGGTTCGGCTGGCGGGCCTGGAGGCATCGGGCTGGAAGGGCATCTTCCTGGACCACAGCCGCGGCAAAAACCGATTGCGTTATTGCACGGTGTCCGATGCCCGGTTCGGTCTGCGGGCCGCGAAGGCCGACGTTGCCATCGAAAAATGCCGCTTCCAGAACAACGTCTGGGCAATCGTGCTGGAAGAGACCACCGCCGACATCGCCGCCAGCCTGATCAGAACCTGCAGCCGCACCGGCATTTCCGCCCGCAGGACTACGCTGCGAATCAACGGCTCGATGATCACCGAAAACAAATCCGGGGGGATTCTACTGGAGGACAGCCGGGCCAAAATCGCGCACAGCAACATCGTCAACAACGGCGGCTGGCAAATCAAGGTGCTCGGCAGCCGCAACCGAGTCCGGGCCGCCAACAACTGGTGGGGCGAGCCGGGCACCGAAACCGGCCAGATCATCGGGCCGGTGGCCTTTGAACCCGTTTTGGATTCCCCGGTTGATTTCAAGGTGCTGCAATAACAAAACATCGCTGCGCAAATTTTGATAAAATTGCAAAAAGTCGAATTTTCTCGCTTGAGCAAGCCTTTTCGGGAGCGGTGAAGGGTTTCGCTATCCGCCTGAGGTTTACCTGCCTCAGGAAGGCGGACAAGAATTCGTTGCAAGAACTCGTCGCCAGCTCCTCAAACAGCTTGAAGTTTTTAACGCCCAACCATTCACCGCTCTTTTTCCGCAAAGGGTTGATGTCGCTCAAAAATGACTTCCAACGAACTCAATTCGCTGGAAGTGGTTCAACTGACTGATGTTC
>CAZGNV010000039.1:0-45452 GCA_964527835.1 uncultured Desulfosarcinaceae bacterium
GCGGTAAATAACTTTTGCTAAATTAGCCTTTTTTTGCGGGATAGGCCCGTCAAAAATCAATTTGTCGGCCAAAATTAAGCCGGCTGGGGGTATTTTCATTCAAGTTTTTACCCAAGTTGCCGATCAAACTTGTAATCAATACAGGCGGGGCACAAGGGTCGGCCGGTGTTCTGCAATCCAAGCGTCTGCCTGTAATCATTTGTCAATTCAGTCGGTTGGATGTTTTTCGGAGACTGGGAACACCCGTAAAAGCTTTGTGGCACCCATAGAGCAAAGGCGCACTACATGGATATTGCAACCATCATAGGTCTGGTCGGCGGAACTGTTCTGGTCTGCCTGGCCATCGTCACCGGCGGCGACGTTGCCATTTTCTTCAATATACCCGGATTGCTGATCGTTGTGGGGGGGACCGTGGCGACATGTTTTATCAAATTTACCATGGTCGAGGTCATCAATTCCGTTCGGGTGGCCATGAAAGCCTTTACCGCGAAGATCGAACCCCCGGAACAGATCATGGAAAAAATGGTTGCCATCGCCAAGGTGGCCAAAGAACGGGGGCTGATGGCCCTGGAAAACGAAAAGCCGGACGATGAGTTTGCCGCCAAGGCGTTTCAGTTTCTGGCCGACGGCTTTGATGAAGAACAAATCAAGGATTTGCTCAAAAAGGACATCAATCTGACCGTTCAGCGCCACACCACCGGCCAGAGCGTATTCAAGGGCATGGGCGCTTCAGCCCCGGCTTTTGGGATGATCGGCACGCTCATCGGGCTGGTGCAGATGCTGGCCAACATGTCCAACCCCCAGAGCATTGGGCCGGCCATGGCCGTCGCCCTTTTAACCACTCTCTACGGAGCCCTGCTGGCCAACCTGGTATTTTTGCCCCTGGCTGACAAGCTGGCCCTGCGCAGTCAACAGGAATTGATCACCAAAAACCTGATCCTGGACGCGGCCCTCGGCATTGCCCGCGGCCTTTCAGGCATGGTGTTCCAGGAAACCCTGAAAATCCACCTTTCACCTAAAGAGCGCCTGAAGGTCGTCCCCAAGGCCAAGGGCGGAGGCGGTGCATAGTGGCTGAAGAGCAGGAAATTCCCGGCGGACCGGAAGAAGAGGGGGCCCCGGCCTGGGTGGTTACCTTCGGAGACCTGATGAGCCTGTTGCTGTGCTTTTTCGTTCTCATGCTCTCTTTTTCCGAAATGGACCGTAACAAGTACCGCATTGTTTCGGGATCCTTGAAAAACGCCTTCGGCATCCAGCGCAAAACGCCGATCTTCGAGTCCCCCCGGGGGCAGAAAATGATCGCTAAGGAATTTGACCAGGCCATCCTTTTAACCAAGATAAAAAAAGAAATCAACCCGCTGCTCAATGATCTGAGAGACGAATTTCAGGCAGACGCGGTGGAAATCGAGGCCGGAGAGGACGGCGTCACCATCCGTCTGATGGGCGAAGCCACCTTTGACACGGCCAAGGCGGTTATCCGGCCGCCTTTTATTCCGTTGCTGCGCAAAATCGGAGAAATTCTGGCCGAAGTCAAGGGAGAAATCATCATTGCCGGCCACACGGACAATGTGCCTTACCGGGGCGGCCCTTACCGCTCCAACCTGGGGCTGTCCATGGCACGCGCCGGATCGGTGGCCGAATTCATGCTCGAGCACAGCTCCATTGACCCTAAAAGAGTGTCCACCATGGGTTTTGGCGAGCACCGCCCTTTGACAACCAACGAAACCTCCCAGGGCCGACAAAAAAATCGGCGGGTGGAAATAATCGTGACCAAATGAAAACCGGTAAAAGAACTATCGCGGGCATGGTTTTTCTCATCTGCTGCTGGTTGCCGCCGGCAGCCGTCGCCGACACCATTGTATTGAAAACCGGCAAAAAACTGCGGGTCGAAAAAGCCTGGCAGGACGGCGATCAGGTCTGGTTTTTTTTTCACGGCATGAAAGCCAGCCTCCTGAAAAAGGAAGTCCGGTACATCCAATACGACTCGACGGCTGACGGCCGGAAAAACGAAACCCGCCCGGGAAATGATCTGGAGCACCCAGCACCGGGGGGGACGGCGGAACATCCATCGCAGGATCAGCCCCCCACCCCTTCCTGGCAGGAACTGCCGCTGACCACCGACGGCTTCGGTGTGCTGCGCTGGGGCGCCCGGGCCTCCGAGATAGATGGTCTGGAGCAGATGCTCATGCCAAGCGATATGCCGGGGATCATCGAGTACCAGCGGCCGGACGATCGCCTGCAGTACAGGGGGCTGACGCTGGAATCGATTGTCTACGCCTTCTGGCGCAATCAGCTCTACACGATCACCCTCTGGACCAGGGGGCATGCGAACTTCACCGTCCTGCGCGACCGGGTGCTGGCCCAATTCGGCCCGGCTCACCACAGCGACGAGTCGGGCGCACGCCACCTGTGGTCAACCCCTGACACTGATGT
The DNA here is from genome assembly GCA_964527835.1 of uncultured Desulfosarcinaceae bacterium. Taxonomy (GTDB): domain Bacteria; phylum Desulfobacterota; class Desulfobacteria; order Desulfobacterales; family JAFDCJ01; genus JAFDCJ01. Next base: position 2,431 of record CAZGNV010000039.1, read on the forward strand.
CATGCTCAAATACACCGCCGACGACCAGCTCGGGATGCTGTGGATGAGATGCTGCAAGCTGGACCGCCGCTATAAATTGTCCCATATCAGCACTCAGAATTCCTACCTCAAATGGATGCACTCCAGAAAACAGCCATAATAACTGATCCCTGCCCTCAATAATTCCCGCTTGGCAGGCCCGTTTTATAACTAGTTTACTATGGTCTGACTCCTCTTAAAAGGTAAAAACCTTGGCGTCTTGTGACAGTTCGATCAGCTTGGGCGCACCGGCAAATGTGGCGGTGTCGACAATGTCATTTTCGCCGACCTGGCGATTTTTTGCACAGGGCACTCAGACGTAGATGGGCACCTTGTTTTCAACCAGGTAGGCAAAATAGTCGCCGGCTCCATCGCCGGTGGGCGCTTTCACATTTTCGGCAATCCCAGGCTTGGCCAGCAGCACCGCATCATCGGTTAAAAAAACGTGGACTTCAGCGCCGGCCTCCTTGGCCACCTTGGCCAATTGAAAAGTCCGCGTCACCCGTGTGGGATCTTCCAGGCCCCGGGTCAAAACGAATAGGTACTTGTCCATGCTGATTCCTCCTTTCATTGTTTATGCGGCCTGCTCTACCGCAGTTACGATTGTTGTTCTTCTGGCAACATCCTTCGCTCCGCTTTTCCGGCTTTCTCCTTAGCCAATCCGGCCTGGTATGTCAAATCCATCCATAGCGGCGCTGCGGACCGGAAACGGTTTGGATCCGGCTGCGGCTAAACTATGATCTTTTTTTGCCGATAATATTGACAGGAGGCTTGAAGTGCCGGCATCAGTGATTATGAATTAATTGAGAGGTGACCTAAAATGGAAGAAACAATTATATTCCAATGGAAAATGATCCTGCTCCCGCTGGCGGCATTTTTTTACATCGAGTTTTTGAAGCACATGAACCAGAGATATGCCGCCCGGCAGCCCGTCAGTGACGAAGAAATCCTGGCCATGGAGGCAAGGGCAAAGTCAATGAGCGAATACGATGTCTTTCAGATTGCCGCCCAAACATGGCGTATTTCAAAAATGCGGGTGGATGATGATTTCAAGGACTACCTGATCCGCGGATTCATGCCCCACTATGTTCGCGACTACGTCAGAAGGCTTCGCGAAACGCTCCGCCGCTAAACTGGATGCCGGTCCAGACCGGCGTGATTGTTGGTAAACCCCAGTCGACAGGGTTCACTTTGCACCGGATTCGTGGATCCTATCAGCTTTCAGCTGGGCCGCCTGTTTGCCGCAGGGATATCCTCGGAAGACAACCCGCCACAGCAATGCGTAATAAAGCAGACTGGAAAGCAGCAGCGCCAGGCCGACGGCCAGGTAGACAAGCGCCAGGTATTGCCTGGGCAAGGCACTGTGCCTTAGCAAAATACCCAGTCCGATCATCAAGGCGATGATCAGGTAGCTTTTCCAGGCCTGAAACGCAAACAGGCAGCTTTTGTCCTCCAGCTCGCAGATCCGCCGGCTGTTTTTGCGGGCCATCTTGATAAAGCTGAAGCGATACCCCACCAGTCCCAGGGTGATGCCGGCGGCTGCCAGGGCAACCGCGGTTTTTATCCCCACCGTGCTCAGCCAGGCATAGGCCAGCCGGCACAGTAGCGCCCCGACCGCCGTCCACATCAATCCGGCCAGCAGCAGCAGCCACCTGCCGGATACCGCCGGTTTAAACTTGTCTGGCAAGCCGTTCATATTTCTCCTCTTTACATCAAACCGGCGCATCGACCTTGATGCGGCTTGACAGACACGCCTGGCAGGACCCCGAACGCAGCCGGGCGGCGTCGGAAAGGGAAAGCACCCCCACGATGTTCAGCGGATCGTCGCGGCACACAAAAATTCGCTGCACTTCGGAAAAAATCATGTTTTTGATGGCATCTTCCAGCAGTTCACTTTCATCACAGCTGCGGACGGGGGTGGACATGATCGCCGCGGCGCGCTGTTCGGATGGGATGTGATGCTTGTAGGCCAGCGCCAGGTCCGTCTTGGAGACCACCCCCCGGGCAACCCGGTTGGCGTCGGTGACCAGCACCGCCCCGATGCGGCAGGCCGATAACTTTTCAATCACTTCCTGCAGGATTTGCTGCTCCATGACGGATTGCACCGTGCCGGTCATGACCTCTTTTACCTTGATCCAGTAAACCCGCTTGTCTTCGGTCCGGCCCCGGCCGTCCCCCCGGTGACTGTAGCGACAGCGGTGACAGTACTGGTACAGCATCCCGACGATATCCGGATAGGCCAGGGCCCCGGCAAGCTCCCCGGTATCGCGGTCCAGGACATACAGCCGGTAGACCCCTCGGGTTCGCATGAGATCCAGGGCCGATTCCAATGAATCCTGTGCATGGCAGAACAGCGGCGGACAATTCATGATGTTTTCAACCGGGGAGTCAATGGGCAGTCCGGCGTAATAGGCGCCCATGATGTCGGTCTTGGAAACCACGCCCTCCGGCCGCTCGTCTTCATCAACCGTCAGCACGGCATTGACCTTGTACTTGATCATGTAGTTGATGGCATGATCAATGGTCATGGTCCGGGGCAGGCGAATGACCTGCCGGCGCATGGCTTCATTGACCGTCAGGCCTTGCAGGGTCGCCTTTTCAACAACAATGGCCATACGCTTTGGGTCCTCTCGGGAGCGATCAGTCGCTCAGCCGTTCCAGGAGATGATAAAACAGGCCGGAAATGTATACAATGCCGATGATCTTGTTGTCCTCGATCACCGGCAGCCGGCGGATGTGCTTTTTGATCATAATGTCTAAAATCACCAGCAGATGGGTTTCCGGGGTGACGGTGACCACCTCCGGGGTCATCAGGTCGCCGACGCGCACCTTCTTCGCCCGCTCACAGGCGCTTTCCACCAGTCCGGCGGTATCAATATCCTCCATGGCGCCCCACACATGAATGTGCTTGGGACGGATGAAAAGCAGAATATCATACATCGAAAGCATTCCCACCAGCTGCCTGTTTTCATCAGTGACCATCATCCCGAAAATTTTGCGCTGCTCACGTTGCCCCGCCTGGCGAAACATGCCGACCGCATCGGCCACCGTCATGTCCGGTGTCAGGGTATGAAAGTCTGTCGCCATGATGTCCCGGGCCATTGCCTTCATCGTGTCTACCCCTTTCTGCCGCAGCCTGTGCCGACTGGTAGTTATATCAAAATATAGCATACTGGTCAGCGGTTGACAATTGGATGCCAGCCGGTGCCTTCAGGCCCGGAACCCTCTGCAGACCGATTGCCGCGCTGCCAACAGATTTATTGACAACGCAAGAGATCAGGCTTAAATTAGAGCCTTACATAATCCGAATACATGCAAAGGAAAACATATTCATGATGGAAACCAGAGAGCAAGTTTTAGAACGCGTCATTTCCCAGAAAAAACCTGCCTGCCCTCACTGCCGCCAGGAAATGACCCTGTGGGAGGTGCCGCCGATTACCTTCAGTGACGGGCTGGGCTGGGGAACCCCTTTTCTGTTTGTGTGCTTCAACGACGAATGCCCGCTGTATAAACAGGGCTGGGAACACTTGCAGGACACCTATGCCCAGAGCGCCTCCTACCGCTGCATGAACTACCCGGGCACCGAGCAGTTCGAGGTGATGCCGGTTTTCAGCAACATGGGCGGCCGGGGACAGATCATCGACGATCAGCTTCTGGCCGAGCAGGAGGCCCTGAAAGAAGCCATAAAAAACGGGTTTGCCATGCTGGCGGACTGCTTCGTCAACAATGACGGACCGTCCATCATCACCATTTTGATGGACTCCGCCATGCCCAACCGGGTCAGATTAAAAGCCGCGGAGATGATCGGCGACATCGGCGAGCAGGGGGCCATTGATCCCCTGCGCAATGCCCGGTTCGGCAACGAACGGGTCCAGGAGGCGGTCGACACCGCCATCAAAAAAATTCACGAACGCTTTTTTACCCGTGAATGCCCCTTTTGCGCGGAAATCATCAAAAAACGGGCCAAAGTCTGCAAGCACTGCGGCAAGGAGGTCGCCGGAATTTAACGCGTCTGTTTTTTGCTCCTGTAAAAATGGATCTCCGCCTTTTCAAGGGTCACCAGTCCCTCGTCAACAACCCCTTCCATGCAGGCGAGAAATTCCTTTATTTTTTCGTGGGTATCCACTATTTCCACGATGATCGGCAAATCCAGGGAAAGCCGCAATATTTTTGAAGTATGAATGCGACTGTTGGCGCCGAATCCCATCACCCCCCGGATAACAGTCGCGCCTGCCAGGCCATGCTCTTTGGCTTTAATGACGAGCCACTCATATAATGGCTTTCCTTCATGCTTATTGCTTTCTCCAATAAATATCCGCAGCAGTTTGCCTTCCGGTGGTAGTGTCATTTGTCCTATCTCCATATCGCAATGATGGTGAATCGGCCGAGCAGAACAGCCGCCAGCCCTAAAATAATATGGGCTGCGATGTTAAGCAGGCCCTGCACCAGCCGCTGGTCCTGAAGCAGATTCATTGTTTCGGCGCTGAACGTTGAATAGGTCGTAAAAGAGCCCAAAAGCCCGACCAGCAGCAAAAGGCGCATTTCCGGCGTCATCACGCCCTTGGTTTCAATCAGGTATGAAAATATGCCGATCGCGAAACTGCCGGCAACATTGACGGCCAGGGTTCCATAGGGAAAGGCTACGCTTTTCGTTAAATTTTGAACATAACCGCTGATTACATACCTTAACACGGCGCCGATGAAACCACCGGCGCCGACCATGATAATTTTGCCCATATTCCAATCCTCTTATCAGCCAACGTTCACATGGAACCTTGATTATGCACCCCCGATTTGAGCGGTTCGCTGCAAGTCACCTGGTTTTTCAACCTCTCGCGCAGGTGCCACCATGGAAGGCCCTGTCCGATTCTATCGTGACGATGTTATAAAGCTGCTTGACAGATTTAATTTTAACCCTTATTATTTAAGAACAATTATCCATTAATAAATAATCTTTTATATTTTTAATAAGAAAATAATGTCCTTATGGCCGATCCCCAACAACGACTGGATCAGATGGTCAAAAAATTACGGGAGCACCGTTACCGGATCACTCCCCAGCGACTGGCCATATTAAGAATCCTGGCCGCCAGTGCGGGTCATCCCAGTGTGGAGAAAATTTATCAAAAAGTAAAGCAGGATTTTCCCACCACCAGCCTGGCAACGGTCTACAAGACCCTGATCGTCATGAAGGAGGTGGGGGAGGTGCTCGAGCTCGGCTTTGGCGAAGGCGGCAACCGCTACGATGGCAACAGGCCCTATCCCCATCCCCATTTAATCTGCACCGAGTGCGGCAAGATCATGGATCCGGACCTGGTCAGCTTGCCGGAAATGACTGAAGCACTTATGTCTGCCACCGGTTTTAAAATCAACACGCATCGGCTGGATTTTTTCGGAGTCTGCCCCGGCTGTCAAAAAACCACAAAATAAGGAGAAAGAAAATGAGCTCGACTAAAAAAGAAACCGTCAAAACCCTGACCACGGCCTTTGGCGCCCCGGTCGGTGATGATCAAAACAGCCTGACCGCCGGTGAGCGGGGTCCCGTCCTGATGCAGGATGTCCACCTGCTGGAAAAACTGGCGCACTTCGACCGTGAGCGCATCCCCGAACGCGTGGTGCATGCCAAGGGGGCCGGGGCGGGCGGCTATTTCGAAGTTACCGCCGATGTGAGACAATACACGAAGGCCGCATTTCTTTCCGAAATCGGCAAGCAAACCGAGGTGTTCGTTCGCTTTTCCACCGTGGGGGGTGAGAAAGGATCTGCGGATGCCGCCCGCGATCCCCGGGGCTTTGCCGTCAAGTTTTACACCGCAGAGGGCAACTATGACATGACCGGCAACAATACGCCGGTGTTCTTCATCCGCGACCCGCTCAAGTTCCCGGATTTCATCCACACCCAGAAACGGCATCCGGCCACCAATTGTCCGGACCCGGATATGTTCTGGGATTTTCTGTCGCTGACCCCGGAATCAATCCACCAGGTCACCATCCTGTTTTCCGACCGCGGCACCCCGGCCACCTACCGGCACATGAACGGCTACTCCAGCCACACTTACAAATGGTACAACGCCAGGGGAGAGTATTTCTGGGTGCAGTACCATTTCAAGACCGACCAGGGCATCAAGAACCTGACCCGCCAGGAAGCCACCCGCCTGGCAGGAGAAGACCCGGACCACGCCACCCGGGATCTGTATGCCGCCATCGAACGGGGCGACTATCCGTCCTGGACCCTCAAGATGCAGATTATGACCCCGGAACAGGCCAAAGACTACCGCTTCGACATTTTCGATATCACCAAGGTGTGGCCCCATGGTGATTTTCCCCTCATGGAAGTCGGCAAACTGGTGCTTAACCGCAACCCGAGCAACTACTTCGCCGAAGTTGAGCAGGCCGCCTTCAGCCCCGGCAACCTGGTGCCGGGCATTGCCATTTCACCGGACAAAATGCTCCAGGCGAGGGTCTTTTCCTACGACGACACCCATATTCATCGCCTGGGCGCCAATTATCACCTGCTGCCGGTCAATGCATCCAAAAACGCGCCGGAGACCAGCTATCAGCGTGACGGCTTCATGCGCTTTGATGCCAACGGCGGCGGCGGCCCCAATTACTGGCCCAACAGCTTTGCCGGTCCCGCGCCGGACCCGGCTGCCCTGGAACCCCCCTTTGAACTCGCCGGCCAGGCCGCCCGCACGCCCTATGCCCATGTAAACGATGATTTTGTCCAGGCGGGCAACCTCTATCGCGATGTCATGAACGATCAGCAGCGCGAAAACCTGGTGGGCAATATCGTGGCCCATCTCGGTGGCGCCCGGCAACGCATCCAGCTGCGCCAGGCGGCAGTCTTTTTCAAGGCTGATCCGGATTACGGTCGCCGGGTGGCCGAGGGGCTGGGACTGGACGTATCCCGCGTCGAGCGTCTGGCCGGGATGTCAGCCGAAGAAAGGGCCAGGGCAACTGAGAAATAGACGGGGAAAAGTCAACTTTGAGCGCCATCCAAGTCTTTGCGGAAAAGGCGCTGTGAAGGGTTGAGTGTTAAAAATCATTTTCGAGCGGCTTCAAGCCTTTAAGGCTAATTCCATGTAGATCGCTCCGTCAATGGGATTGTGCCGATACGGCGCTATCTGTCTGAATCCCAATGATTGATACAGAATATTGGCACGTTCCATTGACGAAAGCGTGTCCAGCCGCATGGTCTTATAGCCGATGCTTTTGCCGGCCTCGATGGCGGCCTGCGCCAGCAGCCGGCCCGCCTTTCTGCCCCTGAATTCAGGCTTCACGTAAAGCCGCTTCATCTCGCAGACGCCTTTTGAAAAAGATCGCAGGCCCACACAGCCGATGGGCTGATTGTCCGACAAGGCCAAAAACAGACGCCCCAGCGGTGGAGAATACTGACCCGGAAAATCATCGAGCTCCCGGTCAAAATTTTGAAAGCACAGGTCAAATCCCAGTGAGGCGGCATATTCCTCAAAAAGCGCCTTTGCCTGTGCAATCAGATCCTCTGTATTTGCTGCCACAATTTCTATCATTGTTCAAATTTTATCGGTCGCCGCAGCGGTTTGCCTTTGTTTGCTCCCGGTGATGCCTGCCTTGATGGTAGCATTTAAACCTGAAGCAATCGTAAAAAGTTGATTTTGAGCGACATCAACCCTTTTCGGAAAAAGAGCTGTGAGGGGTTTCGCGTTAAAAATCCCAAGCTGTTTGAGGAGCTGGCGACGAGTTCTTGGGATTTAGCGAAACCCCGAAACAGCTCCCGAAAAGGCTTGCGGAGCGAAAAATTGAACTTTTTACGGAACCATCAAACCTGAGCAAGTGGATATTTTCCGTGCCACAGGATTTCACGGTGGTTTTCGGGATCTGTGGCACCCTCTGTATTAAAAAAAAACAGGCTGGAATCCGGACCGATCTTCAGTTCTTGTTTTAACTTGCCAAAATAAGGGTTGTTGGCCAATAGATCCAGCAAGCCGATGCCTACGGATCCTGACTCCCCGGCTTCCACGGCATCGTCACCGTCCAGCGGATTGGCCAGGATGCGAATCCCGTTGGCAGCCACGAAGTTGTCGCAACTGATGTAGCAGCTTGAAAAATCCCGTAAAATCTCCCAGGCAATGGGGTTTGGCTCCCCGCAGGCCAGCCCGGCCATGATGGTCTCCAAATCTCCTGTAACAGCGTGGGGGCGGCCATCGCCGGCGGCAGCCGAAGCAAGCATGCAGGCCGCATTATTCGGCTCCATGATGATAAACCGGGGCGGGTTGTCCCGAAACTTATTGACCAGATAGCCGACCACCGCGCCGGCCAACGCGCCCACCCCGGCTTGAACAAAGACATGGGTGGGGCGGATTCCCTCTTGGGACATCCGGCTTGCAGCCTCGGCACACATCGTCATGTAGCCCTGCATGATCCAGAGCGGAATTTCAGTGTGCCCCTCCCAGACAGTGTCCTGGATGACATACCATCCGTTTTCTTGAGCTATTCGACGGGAAAACCGTACCGTATCGTCGTAATTCAGATCGGTCACTTCCACGGTGGCACCATGGGAGCGAATGTTCTCCACCCGGGAGCGCGCTGACCCTTTGGGCATATAGATGACCGCTCTTTGCTTCAGCTGTTCCGCAGCCCAGGCAATGCCGCGCCCATGATTCCCGTCGGTGGCCGTGGCCAGCGTTATCTGGCCGATGCGCTGCCGCACTTCATCGCTCAGCAGAAAATCATACTCGATATCTTCTATATTGACGCCCAATTTTTGACACACCAGCCGCGCAACGGCATAGCTGCCTCCCAGCACTTTGAAGGCCCCGAGGTGAAACCGCGCGGATTCGTCCTTGACCAGAACCTCCCCGAGCCCCCATGATTGGGCCAGTTTGCTCAACCGGACGAGATTGGTTGGCTGGTAGTCCGGAAGTTGGGAGTGAAACCGCTGCACCTTCCGGCACGCGTTTTCAGCAAAACTTTCGGGAGCGCTTCCGCCCCGTGGAGTCGTCACCAAATACTTAAATGCATACTGCGGGATTTTCTTGATCATTGACTCTTTTTCCACGATGGTTCCCCCCCCATGTTCTGCGCCAGGGCGAAAGCCTGTTCAATATGATCGACTGATGCGCCGCTGTTTAAATGTTTCGCTGCACGTTCACGTTGTCGCTGTCGTAGGTGCGAAAAATCAGCTGTTCGCGTTGCCGTTGTTTTTCGTCAAGCGTCTGGCGTTCAAGGGATTTGAGCATGTCCTGGGCTTGCGCTTTGGATGGAATCGCCGCCAGTCCCTCACCGGTTTTTTTGCCGGCAACCGCATCCAGCACAATGGCGGTTTTGCCGTCGGAGACCACCGCCACCGGGATCTGGTGTCGGTCCAGCAGGCGGGCGGCAGCGATAATTTCGCGCTCGCGCGATCCCAGCGAGGCGGCGGCGCACTTGACGGCCATAAACCGTGTGCCGCCGGCGCTTATCACCAGGTCCACCTGGGAGCGGTAAGGGTCACCGGCAATTGTCATTTCAAGGTCCACGTCGACTTCGATGTCGGTTTTCAGGTACCCTTTTTGCTCCACCAAAAACCGCTCCAGGGCCTGGCGGTTTTCTTCGGCTCCGATGTTGGGCACTTGCCGGCCGGTGATAAAATCGGTGATCATCTGGTAGGGTTTGAGGGTATCGGCCATCAATAACTCCTGTTGAAATTTTTTGCTGGACAGCGGGCTTACGAATCTTCGGATGATTCAAGAGGTTCAGCTGTGCGCCGGGCATTTTGCAGGGCCGGCGTCACGATGCGCCGGGCATCGGTCCAGAGGCCTTCCAGGTCATAGAACTGGCGCACCGGTTCGTAAAACACGTGGATGATCACATGCCCGTAGTCCATCAGCACCCAGTGCCCGTCGCGGGTGCCTTCAATGCTCAGCGGTATGATTTTGTGCTTTTTCAGATCGGTTTTGATAAATTCGGCGATGGCGCCCACCTGGCGGTTGGAGCGGCCGCTGCAGATGATAAACACATCGGCGAAAGAGGTCAGCTCGGCCACATCGAGCACCACCACGTTGAGGGCTTTTTTGCCCAAAACCGCTTTGACATACAGATCCAGGGCGGGATCCGGCTTTTTGGTCATAAATACAGTCCTCGGGAGTTAATGTATTGGGCCACTTTCGGCGGTACCAGATGGTCGATCGGCCGCCCTTTTTTAATCATTTCCCGGATTTGGGTTGACGAAACATCCAGCGCGTCAATTGCCAGCACATGAATCGGCTGGCTGCCCGGTCGCCGGAAACAGGATCGGGCGGCGTCAAAGGTGTATTGCGGTGAAATCCGGTCCCGCAGATAATCCTCCATGCGCTTCCAGCCGGCATCGGCATCACCGCCGGCCAAGGGACGGTTGATCACAATGAAGGCGATTTGGGCCAGCAGGTCTGCGTACAAGTGCCAGGAATCGAGTTCCAGAAAGGCATCCAGGCCCATGATCAGAAAAACCCGGGACTGATTCTCCAGGCGGCCCTTAAAATGCCGCACGGTATCGATGGTGTACGAAGGGCCGGCACGTTTAAGCTCGACATCGGACACGTTCAGGCCATCACGATTCTCTATGGCCAGCCGGATCATCTGCAGCCGATCGGAAGCCGCCGCCACCTCGCCGGACACCTTGTGCGGCGGCAGCGCGGCCGGGATCAAAAACACGCGGTCCAGCCCGAAACCCTGCCGGACCTGGGCTGCCGCCCGCAGGTGCCCCCGGTGAATCGGGTTGAAGGTTCCGCCGAAAAGGCCTATCCGCACGATATTGCTACCTGTTACCTGTTCATTGACATCCGTGAATTGAACTGTTGTCTGCGCCTGTCTGGGTCCGTCGGCAGTTAGATGCTGCCGGCTACTCCCGAATCTGCCCGTTGCCCAGCACCACGAACTTCTGGGTGGTCAAATCCTCCACGCCCATGGGCCCGAAGGCATGCAGTTTGGAGGTGCTGATGCCGATCTCGGCCCCCAGCCCCAGCTGCCCGCCGTCGTTAAAGCGCGTTGAAGCGTTGACCAGCACCACCGAAGAGTCGACTTCGCGCACAAAGCGCCGGGCCCGGTCATAATCCCGGGTCACGATGGCCTCGGTGTGATTGGACGAATACCTGGCAATGTGGTCCAGGGCCGCATCCATGTCGTCCACCACCCGCACCGCCAGGATCAGATCCAGGTATTCCGCGGGCCAGTCGTCCTGTCCGGCCCGTTCGGCCCGGGGCAGCAGCCGGCAGGTGACCTCGCAGCCGCGCAGCGTCACCCCCGCCGCTTCAAAGCGCCGGGCCATGTCCGGCAAAAAAGCCTGGGCCACCGCCTGGTGCACCAGCAGCGTTTCCATGGCATTGCAGACCCCCGGCCGCTGGACCTTGGCGTTAAAGCACAAATCCTGTGCCATCTTAAGGTCGGCATCGGCATCCACGTAGACATGGCACACCCCTTTGTAGTGCTTTAAAACCGGGATGGTGGAATTTTGCACCACGAAACGGATCAGCCCTTCGCCGCCGCGGGGAATGATCAGGTCGATGAATTCCTCCTGGGCCAGCAGTACGGCAACTGCCTCCCGATCGGTTACCGGCACCACCTGGACGGCTTTTTGCGGCAGTCCGCAATCCTTCAGTGCCCGGGCAATGACGGACGCCAGGGCCCGGTTCGAGTGGATGGCCTCCGATCCGCCGCGCAGGATGACCGCGTTGCCGGCCTTGAGGCACAAGCCGGCGGCATCGACGGTCACGTTGGGCCGGGATTCATAAATGATGCCGACAACGCCCAGGGGGATGCGCATGCGGGCGACCTGCAGCCCGTTGGGCCGGATCCACGTGGGGCCCATGGTGCCGACGGGATCAGCCAGCCTCGCAACTTCGTTCAGGCCGGCTGCCATGGCGCTGATGGTGGCATCGGCAATGGTCAGCCGGTCGATCATGGCCGCTGAAAGCCCCGCCTGTTCGGCAGCGGCCAGGTCCCGGCGGTTTTCCTGCCGGATGAAAGCGGCATCACGCTCAAGACCGGCGGCAATGGACCGCAGGGCGGCGTTTTTCTGGCCGGTGGACAGGCGCACCATTTGGCCGGCTGCCTCGCGCCCCGCCCGGGCCATGTCCTTGATGGTGTCTTCGATGTTCATGGTTGCTTTCAGCTGGTTGTGGATTCTTTATCGGCGCTTTATTATACGGCATCTTCCCCGGTAATGGCAAGGTTGTCCCGGTGAATAATCTCGTCATAGGACTTGTGGCCCAGCACCTGCTGGATACGGTTGGTTTTCAAGCCCATGATCTTTCTGATTTCAGTGGCACTGTAGTTGACCAGTCCGATGCCCAGGCTTTCATGGCGCTGGTTTTCGCACTGCACCGGCGCACCGACCCCGAAATCGCCCTGCACCGCCATGATCCCGCTGGGCAGCAGGCTTTTGCCGTTTTTCAAAATCGCCCGGGCAGCCCCCTCATCGAGGGTGATGACCCCTTTGGGTTTTAACGAAAAGGCGATCCAGCATTTGCGGCTGGCCAGTTTCTGGGTCTTGGGAACGAAAAAAGTGCCATGTTGCTGGCCGCCAAACAGTTTGAGCAGGATGTTGGGCTTGTCGCCCGCGGCGATCACCATGGGCACCCCGGCCGCGTTAACCTTGCGCGCCGCCTTGATCTTGCTAATCATCCCGCCGGTGCCCAGGGCCCCCGGGATGTCGCCGGCAAACTTTTCGGTGTCGCGGGTGATCCGGCGCACCTCCGGTATCAGCCGCGCATCGTCACATACCCGCGGGTCCTTGGTGTACAGCCCGTCGATGTCGGTCAGGTTGATCAAAATGTCCGCGTCCATCAACAGCGTGATCATGGCCGCCAGGTTGTCGTTGTCCCCCAGCTTGATTTCTTCGATCCACACCGTGTCGTTTTCGTTGACGATGGGCACCACTTTCCAGGACAGCAGTGTATTCAAGGTGTTGCGGGCATTCAAGTAGCGCTTGCGGCTGGCAAGATCTTCGCTGGTCAGCAGGATCTGGGCGACCTGCCGCTGGTAGCGCCCAAAGGCCTTTTCATAGGCCATCATCAGGCCGGCCTGGCCGATGGCAGCCACGGCCTGGCGTTTGGGCAGTTCATCGGGCCTTGCGCCGAGGCCTATTTTTTTTATGCCGGCGGCCATGGCGCCGGAGGACACCAGGATAATTTCCATTCCGCTGTCGATCAACCGGCAGACCTGGCGCGTGATGGATCGCACGGCCCGGAGATTCAGTCCGTCGGCGGCGGTCAAAACATTGCTGCCGACTTTGACCACCGCCCTTTTTACATCCCTGCAGTCCAGTTTATGGTTCGCGGTCATCAAGTGCTCCCAATCGTTGAATTAAGCGGGCAACCAGCTGGTCAACGCCTTTTTTCGTCACCGCCGATATCAGCAAAACCTCCCGCTGTCCAGCGGCCGCCTTGAATTTTGCGGCTGCGCGGTCCGTGCCGGGCAGATCCATTTTGTTGAGCACCAGGATCTGGGGCTTTTCGGCCAGCTGCCGGCTGTAGCCGGCCAGCTCCCGGTCGATGGTTTCACAGGCTTGCAGGGGATGGTCGGCATCGATGGCGGCCGCATCGACAAGATGCACCAGGAGGCGGGTGCGTTCAATGTGGCGCAGAAACTGGATGCCGAGACCGGCCCCCTGGTGGGCGCCCTCGATCAGGCCGGGGATGTCAGCCACCACAAAGGGTTCGCCGCTTGCGGGCTGGACCACGCCGAGGTTGGGCGTCAGAGTGGTGAAAGGATAATCCGCAATTTTGGGAGTCGCCGAGGAAATAACGCTGATCAGGGTGGATTTGCCGGCATTGGGCAGCCCGATGAGACCCACATCAGCCAGCAGCTTCAGCTCGAGATGCAGCTTGATCGCCTGGCCGGCCTCCCCATCCTGGGCAAAGCGCGGGGCGCGGTTAGTGGAGGTTTTAAAGCGGGCATTTCCCCGTCCGCCGCGGCCGCCCTTGACCACCACAAACGCTTCGCCGGCGCGGGTAAAATCCTTGATCAGCTCGTGGGTGTCGGCATTGCGCACCAGGGTGCCGGGGGGGATTTCGATGACCAGGTCCGGCCCGCTCTTGCCGGATTTTTGCTGGCCCTGGCCGGGGGCGCCGTTTTTGGCCTTGAACTGGCGTTTGAAGCGGAAAGGGTAAAGGGTGCGCCGGCGCGAGGTGCTTTTTAAAATCACATCACCGCCCTTGCCCCCGTCGCCGCCGTCCGGCCCGCCGCGGGGAACAAATTTTTCCCGCCGGAAACTCACACAGCCGCGGCCGCCGTCTCCGGACTGGACGGTAATGAACACTTCATCAATGAATTTCACTCTGCATAAACACTGACTTTTTTGCGCTCGCGTCCCAGTCTTTCAAAAGCCACAATGCCGTCGATCTTGGCAAAAAGGGTGTAGTCCTTGCCCACGCCGACATTTTCACCGGCATGAAACTTGCTGCCGACCTGGCGCACCAGGATGTTGCCGGCCCGGACCTTCTGCCCGCCATAGCGCTTGACTCCGCGCCGCTGACCATTGCTGTCGCGACCGTTTTTGGAACTGCCGCCTGCTTTTTTATGTGCCATGGTAAAACTCCTATGGTAAATTGAAAGCGGTATTTACGGTTGCCAAAAACACCTAGCTTTTCGTCTCCGCCTCTTTTTCAACCTCTGCCTTGGGGGCGGCCTTTTTTTCGGCGGACAGGCCTTTGGCCTTGATGCTGTCGATTTTCACCGCCGTAAACTGCTGGCGATGGCCCTGCTTGCGGCGATAGCGCTTGCGCCGCTTGTATTTGAAAACCAGGATCTTTTTGGCCTTGCCCTGCTCCACGATATGGCCTTCAACTGCAACGCCTTCGACAACCGGCTGGCCGACGCTGACATCCTTGCCGTCGGAAAACATCAACACCCGGTCAAAGGTGACCGCACTGCCCACTTCTCCGGGGATTTTTTCGCAACGCAAAACTTCACCTTCACGAACTTTATACTGTTTGCCGCCTGTATGAACTACCGCGTACATTGCATCGGCCTCCTGTCTGCCTGTATTTTATCATCTTGTTCAAAATTGACCGCCATGTAAAAAGTCGTTTTCGAGCGCCATCAACCCTTCACCGCTCTCGAAAAGGCTTGTCCAAACGAGAAGATCGACTTTTTATGGGTTCATCAAAACTCGCAAATATTAATCTTTTCAGCTGATTTGTCAAGAAAAACTTTCTTGAATTTTGGTCGTAAATGCACATATTATCGGTCAGGCCCGAAAATATGAAGCCCGACCCCATTTAACACACTGGAGGCACGATTGAAGTCTGCACAACCCTATCAGCTGATTCACTGGGACATGGCCTCCCGCAAGCCGAAGGAAAAGCATCTGCTGGCCGAAGAGCCGCTTTCGATTCGCATCCAGGGCAATCCCTATTCGGTGGTGATGCGCACCCCGGGGGACGAAATCGCCCTGGTGGCCGGGTTCTGCCTGACCGAGGGCATCGTCGACAGCATTGATGATTATACCTCCATGGGCTTCTGCGACGGTGATGATACCAACGTGGTGGCCGTGACACTGCATCCCGCGCGCCGCGAAAAAATACCCCAGATTCTTGACCGGCGGGGTTTTATCAGCCAGACCAGCTGCGGGCTGTGCGGCAAGGAGATCGTCAACGATCTTTTCCAGACCATCCAGCCTCTGGAAGACGACGTGCATATCGACCTTAAAACGGCCGCGGCCTGCCTTGAAAAAATCGACCGGCATCAGCCCTTGCGCCGCCAGACCCGGGCCGCCCATGCGGCGGCGCTGTACACCATCGACTGTGATTTTCTGGCGGCCGCCGAAGATGTCGGCCGGCACAACGCCCTGGACAAGGTCATCGGCAAGGTTTTTTTAGGCGGCAAGCTGGATCAGGCCATGATCCTGACCCTTTCTTCGCGCATCAGCTACGAGCTGGTTCAAAAAGCCGCCCGCGCCCGCATCCCGATCATCCTGGCCGTATCGCGCCCCACGGCCCTGGCCGCGCAGCTGGCGCAAAAACTCAACATCACCCTGGCAACCCTGGCCGACGGGCCGGGGTTGTACATCTTCTGCAATCCGCACCGGCTGTTGCCATCGTCTTAAGCTGCCGCAAATCGTGGCGCTGCCCGTTGTCGGGCCCAACACTTCGACGGGATCAATGCCCGCGCCTGGCCGCGTTCGTCTGCGGTTTACTGTGTCCGGCATACTTCTGCAAAAAATATTTTCCCGCTTCAGGATCCTCCGGATCCCGGTGAGCAGCCTCAGGTGGCCCCGCAGTCGGCCGGCAGGACCGCCAGCTCGGCTTCGGGCTGCGCTGTCCTGCTGCGCTGAAACCGTGCGGCCAGCAGGCCGGCAATGGGTTTGATTGACAGCAAAATCACTGCCAGGGCACCGGTCCACTGGGCCCATCCCGGCATCACCTCGGATGCCTGGCCCACCATGGCCCGGGCGGAAATTCCCCAGGAGGCATAAATCTGGTCCACCGCCAGGCCGAAGAAAACGCTGCACACCGCAATCGAGGCCAGGTAAATGGCGGTGGCACGCTTTCCCAGGGTCCCGGCCAGCACGGTCAGGGAGGCCAGGTTGGTGGCCGGTCCGGCCAGCAGAAAAACCAGGGCCGCGCCCGGGCTGATGCCTTTTAAAATCAGCGCTGCGGCAATGGGGGTCGAAGAGGTCGCGCAGATATATAGCGGAATGCCCACGGCCAGCATCAACAGCATCGATGGCAGGCCGGGGCCGAGGTAACGGCTGAACACATCATCGGGAATCAGTGCGGTGATCAATCCCGCCAGCAGCAGCCCGATAAAAAACCACTTGGCGATGTCGGCCCACAGCTCGCCAAAGGCATAGCCGATGCCGGCTTTGAGCTTTTCCAAAAGCGTGTGATGCCGGCGGTGTTCTTCCGGCGGACAGTCGCTTCCATCACAGCATCCGTCCACCAGGCAGCTCAGGTTGCCAGGGACGGTCTGGCCCGCAGACGAATAGGAAAAGAGGTTTTCGGTAATGCCGGCCACCGAGGCAGTGATAAAGGCCACCACGGGGCGGGCCACGGTCATGATCGGATCCAGCAGGGCATAGGTAATGGAGATGGAGTCCACCCCGGATTCCGGGGTGGCAATCAAAAATGCAGTGGTGGCCCCGTTGTTGGCCCCCTGTTTGCGCAGCGACACGGCTGCGGTCAGCGTCCCGCAGGATCACAACGGAATGGGAATGCCGACAATGGCCGCCTTGAACACGGAGGCAAAACGCCCCCGGCCCAGGTGCCGGGCAATGGATTCCGGGCTGAGAAACACCCGCAGCAGGCCGCTGACCAGCAAACCGAATATAATATAGACCGACGCATCCAGCAGCATCTGCCAGGATGCTAATAATATTTCAACGATAAAATTCAAAACTTTCACCTTTTTCGTTATATAATTGAACAGATTGCATCAATGATAAATTTGCCCGTTTCCGTTGCCTTTCACTTTCCGCCTTCCGCCTTCCGCATTTCGAATTCCCACTTCCGCATTCCGCATTCCGCATTCCAACTTCCCACTTCTTTTTATTCCCTGCCACGGTCCAGGCCGATGGTGAGCAGATCGGCCACCCGGCCATCATCCAGGCTGTAATAGATAATCTGCCCGTCCCGCCGGCTTTTGACCAGGGCCAGGTCCTTGAGGCGCCGCAGCTGGTGGGACACCGCCGAGTCGCTCAGGCCGGTAAAGGCCGCCAGGTCGCAGACGCACATCTCTACGCTTTTGAGCGCCATCACGATTTTAAGGCGGTTGGGGTCTCCCAGCACCCGGAAGATCAGCGACAACCGCTCCAGCTCACGGTCGGATACCGCCTGGCGGCGCGCCCGTTGCACCTGCTCCAGGTGCACCACCCGAATTTGACATCCATCTTCATCGATCAGCCGCGATTTGGCCGTTCCCATGGCATTCTCCATTTTTATTTGAACATATGTTCAAATACAACATAATTTGGCCCCTGTCAACTCTATTTCGAAAAAAAGAGGGTTTTTATCGCCCTAACGCTGTCTTAATCTTGCCGGCTTAATTTCCGGACAGTTTGTTGCTGATCCATTAGCATGTAACGAAAAGGGGAAAAATGTCCCGCAAAATTGGGGGTGCACTTGCGGCTATTTCAGGGATTGCACTGTTAATTGCCGGTCTTGACGGACAGGCGCCAGCGGCAAATTTGTTCTACTTTCAGCAGCGCATCAACCGTATGCTGCACATTGTCGACTCTGATGCGGTCATCACCAACGCGGATGCGCAGGGCCCCGTTGGTTTTTAGAAAATCGTATTTTTTGCGCACAATCTCCGCCCGGCGAAATTGCAGGGTCTGCAAATTGGAGACGGCTGCCTGCAGGGCTTCCAGATAGATCTTTTTACGGGGCCGGTCATTGAGCATCCCGGCCACTTCGCAGGCATAGGCAAGGCTTTCGGTGTAGACGGCATCCGAGGAGGCGTGGGGCGTGCCATACCGGGGAAAATCCGGATTGTAAAAGCGGCCGACATATTCTTTTTTATCCTGGATTTTGATCAGTTCGTCATTGAGAATCAAAATGGCCCGGGCGTATTCAGGGTTGCCGGTAATTTGATAAAGCCTGCTGAGCGACTGGGTATGCCAGGGCACATAGGCCGGGTAGTAGTTTTTTTTCAAATGGGTCACATATTTTTGAAGGTAAAAATTTTGGGCCCGGACTGCCTTTTGCAGATAATATCCATTGCCGGTTTTCAAATAATAGTCCACCAGGCTCAAGATGGCTTCTCCGGAATAAAAGGTCAGCAAATAATCGGCATCATAGGCATAATCCGGCTCGACAAAAAACGGCCTGAATCCGCCCTTTTCATTCATCAAAAAGACGATGCCGTCGGCCAAACGTCTGGCCTGCTGTTCATATGCCTGGAAAAAGGGGCTGGCGACCAGGGTTCTGAGAAGCATGGCATTGGCGCCGAGTTTTGATTTTCCATTGAAATAGACATAGGCCACGGCATTTTTTTCCCGATACCAGTGGCTGAGCACAAACTGGATATTCAGCCGATGCAGCTGCAAAAACCTGCGGTCCTGAAACGCGAGCTGGGCGGCAAGCCGGGAGGCCATCAACTGGCGAATGGCATTGTTGCTGCGCGCATAGACATCCTTGTCCGGCATATACAGATAGTGCCAGAGCCCTGAAGGGCTGAAATTGTTTTTCAGCCACCCGGTGGCCAGATTTCTGATTTCGTCTGCCCGCCGGCAGAGGTCAAAATCTTTTATGGGCGGATCCTGCCGGAGGAAAATTTTATCCTGACAGGCAGACAATGCCAAGGTGAACCACGTGATCATTACAATCGACAGGCTTTTCCGCAAAACCATAGAGAACGCCTCTCCGGATAAAATAATGAAACTGAAAAACTGGCAACCGCATTTATCTTGCGGCTTGACAACTATTGTGACAGAAAAAGACCCGTTTGTCATGCTCCTGATTCAATCCGCGCGGTCGGCATCCCAACACGCAAGGGAGGGCTTTATCCCGCCCGCAAATTGATGGCTGCTGAAAACAGCTTTATTTGAATTTCAGTCATTCCTGCGTTCTTCCAGCAGCCGCCGCCGGCATGTCAAAACACGGACAGTATTTTGGTCCTCCCCGTCAAAAAAGGCGACCGCTGCAGCCTTTAGCATTATTCCCGGAATTCATAAAAACATTTAACACCCTGTGTTTACATGAAATATTTAAAGACATGTCTTTTTGAAACACATTTTTTTAAGTGGCATTTATTTTGCAGAGCTTACGGCACGATGGATTTATGAACCCCTAACAACTTAATACTAGTAGGAGGATTGTGTATGTTGAAAAAAATTTTGATTCTTATCCTGTTGGGTGCTTTTCTGGTTGCTTGCTCCTCACCCGGAGACAATGCCACCCTTAAAACAAATAATACAACGTCGCAGGCTGACGCCGGCACCGGCGGCGGCGATGGGGACGGGGATGGCGACGGGCACTAATCTGCCTGGATGTTGCTTGCCAACAGCGATTTTGGATGGGGGAGACCCGCAAAGGGTCTCCCTTTTTCACCTTTGGATAATTTACCGCGACATGGACAATGATGAGAACATGTCTTTAAATAAGGTAATACGTCTATGGGTCGGCGCGTTTGTGCTCCCCGCCATTTTGCTGCTGTCCTCCTGGGCGAAGGATAATTCACTGGCAATGGTCGCCGACAGCCATGAATCCAAACCGGTTCACCTGGCGATCATCGGGGCGAGCATCAGTGCCGGACTTTTTTCGGGGACCAGCATGGCCCAGGTGCTGGAGGCCGCCATCGGCCAGCCCAAAAGGATCACCGACAGATCCGCAACGTGGTTTTATTCGGACCCCCCGGGATACGCGAAGCGCATGATCCGACAACTGCAGCAGGACCGCCCCTCGATTGTGCTGGCCCTGGATTATCTGTTCTGGTTCGGCTACGGTCCGAAAACATTTGGATATCGCAAAAAGCAGATCCAACAGGCGCTCGAACTTCTGGACACATTAAAGTGCCGGGTGATCGTCGGCGACCTGCCCGCATTATCAGCGAGCATGCTGCTAAGACAAAAAGAAATTCCATCGACAAAAGAGCTGCAGGATTTGAACAAACTGATTCGAAAATGGGGGATTCGCAACCCCCGGGCGACCATCTTCCCTCTTGCGGCCTTAACACGATCCGTTCAAAATCGGCAGCGCATCGAAATCAACGCCTCGCCCTGGCGTTTCAACAAGCAGCAAATGCTTCAGTTCGATGGACTCCATCTGACCCGAAACGGGCTGATTGCGGTAACGGCGATAGTGCTCGAAGAGCTGAAGCGTGCATGTCCGGTTCTGGATAAGAACACAACCTTGACCGATCCCACCGCAATCAGCGCCCGACTGCTGAAAATGAAAAAACGGCCGCAACCGCTGTTGAATACCAGCCGTCGCTGACCATGCAGCTGCAGGCGGAATTTTCCCGCAAGCTGATGCAGGAAGACCACGGCTTGAGCCGCACCACCAAGGAGCTTCTGGCGGCCTATGTCTCCCGGCTCAATGCTTGCGAATACTGAATCGACGCCCACAGCGCCATGGTCATGGTGCAGGGATTTAGTGCCGAGCAGGTGAAAAGCATCCTGTCCGACGTGCAGGCCAGCGCATTGATCGACGATCAGACCAAAGCCCTTTTACGATACGCTGAAAAAGTCACCCGCCAGGCCCCCAAAGTCGGGCCGGCCGACATTGAAAATCTTCGCACCGCCGGCTTGCCCGACGAACAGATCCTCGAAGCGGCGGCCGTAATCGCAGCTTTCAACATGATCGACCGCATCGCCGACGCCCTGGGGGTGGAAAGCGAGCATTTTCAGGAAATGATCACTGCCATGCAGCAGGGTTAGGCACCCCGATATGTGGACCCGCCCTTGCCATGACAGGCCATTGAGGCGGCAGTACAACCGCTGGCCGGCATTGATCATCGGTCTTGTTCTTTGGACCGCATCTTTGCCGGCGCTTGCCCAGCAACCCCTGGATGCGGTGCGCCAGCATATTGGCGCCGGCATTCGCATCCTCAATGACCCTTATTACCAGCAGCCCGCCCATCGCAGCCAGCAGTTGCTGAAACTTCAGCAAATTGTGCGCGACATCTTTGATTTCAGGGAGTTTTCCAGGCGGGTGCTGGCTTCGCACTGGAAAAAGTTCACCCCCCGGCAGCAAAAAAAATTCGTTGCCGCCTTCGGGGCCTTTCTGGAAAAATTTTACCTGCCCCGGCTGCAGGCCCGCTACAACGGAAAGCATGCGCGCTACCTAAGCCAGCAGATGATCGGCAGTGAAAAGGCCCTGGTGGCCATCAGGGTCTTCTGGCGGGACAAAGAAATTCCGGTGGCCCTGCGCATGACCCGGCGCAGCGGTTTGTGGAAGGTCTATGATATCGGTGTGCTGGGAATCAGCGCCGTGCGCATCTACCGGGCCCAGTTCAGGGCGATTTTGGAGCACGAATCCCCCGGCCAGGTGATCACACGGTTGAAAAGGAAACTGGCGGCACTGGGTTCGATGTCCCCCTGACGATCAAATCCGTAATCTGCTCTTTTTCCGCAACGGCACGAAGCCGCTCGAAAATGACCGTTCAAGGGGCCGTCATAGGGGCTTTAAAATCAGCTTGACATCCCCGATTTTGGCATGTATATACACCCATTATGGCCAAAACCGACGCCCAACGATTGAAAATGATCTGCGGTAAGGTGGCCGAGCGCTGCATGGGGATGCGCATGCGCAACGCTGCACGGGTGGTGGGGAATTTCTACGATGGCCGTCTGAAGCCGACCGGCTTGAAAGCCACTCAATTCACCCTGCTCAACGCCATCTGCCTCAACCCGTCCTTTTCCATTGGCCGGCTGGCCAAATTCCTGCAGATCGACCGCACCACGCTCAACCGCAACCTGAAACCCCTGGAGCGCAAGGGACTGATCCAGTCCGCTGCCGGCCAGGATCCGAGAACGCGCACCCTCAATTTGACCGCCGCGGGCATCAAAACCCTGAAACAGGCCCTGCCGTTGTGGCTGGAGGCCCAGTCGGCCGTGGTGGAACTGCTCGACAGACGCGTCGAAGGGTTTGCCGACGACCTGCGTGCACTCGAAAACCTGGGCTCCTGAACGCCCCCTGCCACTTCCATGCAAATACAAACCCTGCTGCTGATTGCTCCTCCGATTTTACTCGCGCTGACCTTTCACGAATACGCCCATGCCTATGTGGCCCACCGCTATGGGGATGACACGGCCAAGCTAAGCGGACGGCTGTCTTTAAATCCCCTGCGGCACCTGGACCCGTTGGGCACCATCATGATTTTTCTGGTCCATTTCGGGTGGGCCAAGCCGGTGCCGGTCAATCCCCTGCGGCTGCAAAACCCGAAAAAAGACATGCTGTGGATCAGCGCCGCCGGTCCCCTGGCCAACATGATCCTGGCGCTGATCAGCGGCCTGGCGCTCCGGGTTCTGTTTGCCACTGTCGGGATGCCGACGGAGCACTCCCTGATGGGCCTGTTGATGTTCATGGTGGTCATGAGCCTGCAGATCAACCTGGCGCTCGCGGTTTTCAACATCCTGCCCATCGCACCCCTGGACGGCTCCAAAATACTGGCCGGGCTTTTGCCGGCCCGCTACGAAAACGCCATTGCCCAGCTGGAGCGCTACGGTCCGTTTGTCCTCATCGGTTTGATCATTATTGGACGGGTGACGAACGTATCCATTTTAGGCGGCCTGATCTGGCCCTTCGTAAAATTTTTCAGCAAGCTTTTTGCGGGGATCTAGACCGGGAAGGGTTCACCGCACGCCAAACTTCAGCAGACAGTAACATTGAGCTGCTGCCGCAGCTGCTCGCAGGCTTTGGCCGCCGAGCGCCCCAGAAAAACCGTGTCAATGCCCAGCGCCAGCAAGGTGTATCCCTGCCGGGCATAGCGATTCAGGGCTTCAGGGTTCATGGCGAAAATCCCCAAGGGCATCTTTGCCTGCTCGCAGGCACTGCGGATCTGCTCGATGGCCCCTTGAACCTCCGGGTCGGTCACCCGGCCCGGCTTTCCCAGGCTGCCGGAAAGATCATAGGGGCCGACGATTACGGCATCCACACCGTCCACTGCCACAATGGATTCGATGTTTTCAACCGCCTCGACGTGTTCGATCTGCAGCACCACGCAAGTGGTCTGGTTGGCTTGCGCAACGTAGGCTTCAAAGCGCATCCCGTAGCCCTGGGCCCGGGCCAGCCCGATGCTGCGCTGCCCTGCTGGCGGATACTTGGATTGGGCCACGATTTCCCGGGCCTGGGCGGCCGTGTTGACCAGCGGAACGATGATGCCGGCCGCGCCGATATCAAGGGCCTGCTTGATGCCGCGGGGGCTCTGATCGGCGATGCGAATCAGGCACGCACAATCGGCGCCGGCGGCCTGCACCAGGGTCTGGATGTCCATCAGCGAAAGGGGGGCATGCTCCCCGTCGATCCACAGCCAGTCGAATCCGGCCTGGGCGAACATCTCCGGCACTTGGGGCGCGGCCAGGGTCACCAGGGTGCCTACCAGGGTTTCATGGCTTTTGAGCCGATCACGAAAAAGTTGCATTTTGTCTCTACTCCAGGTTTCAATTAATGATCGCCGTTCCATTACCCCGAAGCGTATCTTCTTGTCAACATGATTACCCTTGACATCCTGTCATTAATTTGGGCAGGATGATTTATGTTAAAGGTCCTTGACATCACCGTAACATCAATCACCGTAGCAGGTTGGTAGACAAGCAATAGGTCGCAAAAACATCAACAGCGTAAAAGGTTTGTTTTGCCCCCCCCAACAAAGAAATTCGCGCCGGCCTGGAGTGACCAGCCGCCGCCGCCCGGCTCCTACCGGTCGGTTTTCAAACTGGGCGCACCCGGGCGCTTCAAGCATCCCAGCGACGCCTGGTTTGAGATGCTCAAAGATCAGCTGGGCATGACCGATGAGGATTTTCAGCAAAAAATCAATGAAGCGCGGCAGCCGGTGACCCTCAGGGAAAAGACCCGCCTGAGCGCCGCCCAGCTTGAACATTTTGCTGCCATTGTCGGCAGTGAAAATGTCGCCGTCGACGCCTACAGCCGGGTCCGGTTTAGCTGCGGCAAAACTGTGGAAGAAGCGCTGGAGCTGCGCGGCGGCAGCGTGACCCATGCGGCCGACGCCGTGGTGCACCCGCGCAACAAATACGATGTGCGCCGCATCGTTGCCTACTGCCACGAACAGAAAATCCCCGTTTATGGATACGGCGGCGGGTCCTCGGTCACTCTCGGCATCCGGCCGGTGCACGGCGGCATCGTCCTGGCGATGAGCACCCACATGAACCGGGTGCTGGCAGTCAACGAAAAGAACCAGACCGTCCGGGTGCAGCCGGGATGCATGGGACCGGCCTATGAAGATGCACTGAACCAGGCCACAGCGCGTTTCGGCACCCGCTTCAACTACACCGGCGGGCATTTTCCCCAGTCTTTTGAAATGTCCACCGTCGGCGGCTGGGTGGTCACCTTCGGCGCCGGGCAGGCCTCCACCTATTACGGAGATGTCTATGACCTGGTCGTCAGCCAAGAGTACGTCACCCCGGCGGGGACCTTCGTCACCCCGGATTTTCCGGCGGCCGCCATCGGGCCGCGGGTCAGCGACATCATGAAGGGCAGTGAGGGGGCCTTCGGCATCCTGGTGGAAGTCACCCTGAAAATCTTCCGGCACCTGCCGCAAAACCGCCGCCGTTTGGCATTCATGTTTGCCGATTGGAAGGCCGCAGTCGACGCCGGCCGGGAAATTTCCCAGGGCCAGTTCGGCCGGCCGGCGGTGTTTCGCATCTCCGACCCCGATGAGACCGAGATCGGCCTGAAGCTCTATCGCTTCAATGACACGCTGCTGGAACGCAGCGTGTCAAGGATGGGCTACAAACCGGGCCGGCGCTGTTTGTGCCTGGCAACGGCGGAGGGCGAGCGGGAGTTTGTCAGCAACGTGAAAACCCAGGTCCGCAAAATCTGCCGCCGACACGGGGCCCTGCCCCTGGGGCCCATGCCGGTCCGACGCTGGGAAAAGACCCGTTACAGCGAACCGCTCATGCGCGATGACCTGCTCGATTTCGGCATTGTCATCGACACCCTGGAAACCGCGGTGAGCTGGGACAATTTCCACCGGCTGCACAAAGGGGTCAGCGCTTACATCAAGGCCCGCCCGCACACCATCTGCATGGCCCACGCCTCCCATTTCTATCCCCAGGGCACCAACCTGTATTTTATCTTTATCATGCGCTGCACTGATCTGCAGGAGTACCAGGCGTTTCAACGGACGATCTTCGACAGGATCCTGGAACACGGCGGGTCTTTGAGCCATCATCACGGCATCGGCAAGATGATGGCCCCCTGGCTGGAAAAGCAGCTGGGTGCAGAGCAGATGGCCGTGCTGCGCGCCCTCAAACGCCACTTCGACCCCCACAACATCATGAATCCCGGCGCCCTGCTGCCTCTGGACCAGATACCGGACAATGGGGGATCTGAAAACGGGTGAATCTGAGTAAAAACTCTTGACAAAGCCGGCTCAAGTATTTAAGCAACAGGTCAGGTGCCGATTACGGCTTAATAGGGAATCCCGTGAAAGTCGGGAGCGGTCCCGCCGCTGTAACCTCGCCCTGCACCAAACAGAGTCAAAGAAAAGGTTATCGCCTGTTTGGTTAACGAGTATTGGCTCTGTTTGGTGCAGGGGACTCTTTCAGCCATCGAACGCCACTGCTGCGAACAATCGCAGTGGGAAGGCTGCTGAAAAGAGCGGGGAAGCCAGAAGACCTGCCTGAAACCATCGCCGATCGAGATCAGGGTCTCGAATCTCCTGCGCGTCAACAGGAGGGCATGGATATCCGCTAAGGGTAAAGAAACTGGGTGCAGCCCTTCAAGCAATGCTTGGAGGGCTTTTTTTATGGCAGATTTGACGCGCAATCGCAACGAGTCTTGGAGGGGGGTGTTTGAAAGGAGAAATCTTATGAACTTGAACCGTGGCTTGAAAAAATCAGGATTCATCGCCATCTGGCTGGCATTGACCATCTTAACCGCCTTGCCGGCGGCCGCGGCCGTATCACCGGTGGCTCCATACCAGGCATCAACCCTGGGCAATGCCGACCCGGCCGTGTTTACCTATCAGGCATCCATTGCCCATTATGACAGCCGGTTGATTTATGCCGGGGCGGACGGCAAAATTTACGCTTTTGATCCGGACAGTGCGACATCGACCCTGGTCAGCGATACAAGTTTGCTGAAAACCGATTTTTCCGCTGTCACCGGCTTCATGGTTTCATCTGGCGATTATCTATATTTTCATGACAACGGCATCAGTTCCAAAATTTTCCGTCTGCGGCTCACCAACCCATGGCCGGCGGCCTATGAATCCTTTGACACCCTCTGCAGCGGCTATATTTACGCCTTTACCCAGAACCCCTGGACCGGGGCGGTCTGGTTCTCCTCGGCGGAGTTTGGCGGCAACATGTATCTTTACGAGATCAATGCCGCCTTTACCGGCGCCACCCTGCGGGCCTCTTTTGCCCAGCCCAACGGCGGCGGCAGCGGGCCCATCATTTTCAAAAACAAAAACACGGTGCTTTACGGCGAATCCGTATTCGGCGGCAATGGTTTTTTCCATCTGATCAACGCCTTGACCGGGGATTTGATCGAACAGGATTACCTGACCTTTACCAGTGGTCTGGCATCTGCCGCCTATGGGTACAATCATACGATCAACGTGGCCACCGGCGCCGGCAAAAGCATCTTGGCCATCCAGGATGACGACAAGACCCCCCTGGCAGCAACCGGTGAAGAAGCCGGCGGTCTCAGTTTCGGCGACGACGCCTTTTACCTCAGCGAAATGGTGCCCTATTCAGGCGGTCCGAACGACGGGGCCGTCAGCTTCGATAAATTATGGAACCCCGATGCCGTTATGTGGAATGACCCTGCCGGTTCCTACCAGGCCCGTCTGATCGGAGCCCCCGATCCCGCGGTGCAGACCTGGAACAGCTCCATCGCCTATTACAGCAACCAGATCATCTACTACGACAGCGGCAACGGCGCCATCAACGGTTACAACCTGGACACCGGCGAAACCCGCCAGTTGTGCCAACCGGACCTGCAAAGTGCCAACGCCTTTGGGGCGGCTGGCTTTGTCGTCGGCAACGACGGCTATCTTTATTTTCATGACAATGGGTTTCCCACCCAGTTTATTTTCCGGCTCGATCTGGCCGATCCGGGGCAGGGGTGCGAGTCGCTCAATACCCGCGCGGCCGGCAGCATTTTTTCGCTGACCGTCAACCCCTGGAGCGGAGCGGTCTTCTTTTCTTCGTCGGACACCACCCACATGTACCTGTATGAAGTCAGCGCCGATTTTACCGCGGTGACGGAAAAATTTTCATTTGAGAAAAGACATTCAAACCGCAGCAGCGGCAGCGGCCCCATCATCTTCAAGGACGCCGATACCATCCTGTACGGGGAAGTCGACGGTCTCTTCGACGGGAATGACAAGGGCTATTTTCACCTGGTCAACGCCAGCACCGGGGTTATCATCGCCCAGGACTACCTGAGCTTTGACGGCGGTCTGGCCGGGGCGGTGCGCGACGCCGACAACCGGATCTATGTCACCACCGGCGGCGGCAATGCGGTCTATGAAATTGAGGATGATTCCAAAACCCCGATCGAGATCGACACCACGGCCGAGCAGGCCGGCGGTATCGCCTTTGACGGCACTTCGCTGCTGGTCAGCCAGCTGAAGATGTCCGATTTTTCCGGCACCGTCAACTTCCATCAACTGTGGATGCCCGCCTCCTCCGGTGTGCCGGCCGACCAAGTCGTCGATGACAGTGTGGACCTCAACGGCGACGGCGTGCCGGACAACACCCAGCTCGATGTGATTATGTCCGTGACAACCGACGGCGGCACGGGCTCGCGGCAGATCGGGGTGAGCAGTGCCAGTTCTGACGCGATTGTTGCAAGCGTCGAATCCATGGATGCCAACAGCATTGCGGAAACGAAAAACCGGCCGTCAGAGTTTCCCTTCGGATTGGTGAATTTCAAACTCACGGTCAAGACCCCCGGCGACACGGCCACGGTGATCATTTATCTATCCGAGCCCGCCCCGGCCAATGCCCGGTGGTATCAATACGACCCCATCAACGGCTGGCAGGACTACTCGACTTATGCCGTTTTCAGCGCCGATCGCAAATCTGTGACCGTCGAGTTCAA
Source organism: uncultured Desulfosarcinaceae bacterium (assembly GCA_964527835.1). Classification (GTDB taxonomy): domain Bacteria; phylum Desulfobacterota; class Desulfobacteria; order Desulfobacterales; family JAFDCJ01; genus JAFDCJ01. The sequence goes on from CAZGNV010000039.1 coordinate 31,116, forward strand.
AGACGGTGACTACGGGGATTTGGATTTTACGGTCAACAGTGAAATCACGGACCCGGGAGCCGTGGCCATCCCGGCTGCTTCCGGCGGCAGTGGCGGCAGTGGCGGCGGCGGCGGATGCTTTATCAACACCGCTGACTCGGCCCGGATGGCCGGCAGCTGGAAGGCTGTCGCCGGCGGTCTCATCGTAATGATGTTTTTTATCGGAATCATCCGGTTTCGAAAAAATTAATGGATCGGTGCCGGGTTCCGCGTTCAGGGTGCAAAGGTTACCGCCCGCAACGTTGAACCTGGAACCAATCAGTTCAGGCAATTCCATGCCCGGATTTTTCATAACCAACGCTCTTTTATGCTTCCTGCTGGCCGGCCTGCTGGCGGCCGGCCCGGCCTGTGCCGAAGATGCCGCTGCCGAAGGCCGGCCGCCGGAAGACACCCGTTTCGAGATGCAGGCGGTGGTGGTCACCGCCACCCGGCTGAAGGATGAAATCCGCAACGTCCCGCGCAACGTGACGGTGATTACCGCCGAGGACATTGCCCAGGCCCCCAGCAACTACCTGCCGGATATCCTTTCGCGTCAGGTGGGGATCAACCTGCAAAGCCTTTACGGCACCGACAAGCAGGCTGTGCTGGATATTCGTGGGATGGGCCAGAATGCCGCCTCCAATGTGCTGATCATGGTCGACGGCTTCCGGCTCAACACGCCGGATCTGGCCGCCCCGGACTTTTCCACCCTGCCCATTGATGAAATCGAGCGCATTGAAATCGTGCGCGGGGCCGGATCGGTGGTTTACGGCAGCGGAGCCGTCGGGGGCGTGATCAACATCATCACCAAAAAGGGCCGTAAAAAGCCTTCGGCGCACCTGTATGGAGCTTACGGCAGCTATGACACCTATGACAGCCGGGCTTCGGGCGGCGGTCAGTACAAGAACCTGCAATTCAGCGCCAACGCCAGCTATTACGACACCGACGGGTACCGGGACAACGGCTTGTTGCGCAAAAAAGACGCCGGCCTGCGGCTGGGTTACGATGCTTCGCAATACTTTAGCAGCGAGACTTTCGATGCCGTCACCTTCTCCCTGGATGCCGGCTATCATCACGACAAGCAGGGTTTTCCGGGCGGGGTGTCCATCGATGACATCGATTCGGCCCGGCGGCGGCGCAAAACCACCAGCCCGCATGACGAGGGCAAAACCACCGAGGGGCGGCTGCGCGGCGGGGTGGAAACCGATTTCGGTCCCTGGGGGGTTTTCAAAATCAACGGCGGCCTGCGCAACCGAAGCAATGACTTCATCCTGGGCTATACCCCTTTGAAATCCCGCAGCGACCAGACCAGCCACATCAACGAACACACCCTGGCATCCGATCTGAGTTACGTCAAAGAATACAGCCTGGGACCCACCCGGAGCACCTTTCAATTCGGCACGGACTACTCCTACACCGACTACGTCAGCAAGCGCCTCGATCAGGATGAGCGCAAAAACAGCAAAACCGAGAGCCTGGGCTTTTTCTTCACCCACCAGACCCGGCTGCTCGAGGACCTGTCCGCCAACATCGGCTACCGCTACAATATTTATAAAGGACGATTTCGCAATGACGAGCTGAAAAATTTCGGTGGATCTTCGCGATGGGTCAACGGCAAGAAGTTTCACCGCAACTTTGACGATACTGCCTTTGATGTGGGCGCCGTCTATGACCTGCGCCACGATACTTCCCTGTTCGCCAGCTATGCCACCAGCTTCCGGATTCCCAACGTGGATGAATTCGCCCTGGCCGAGGATAATTTGAAACCCCAGAAGGGCAGACACTTCAACGCGGGATTGCGCTATCGGTTCAAACGCCTGGCGGAAATCAGCCTGACCTTCTTTCAAATGGAAATCAAGGATGAAATCCAGTTCGACCCGGTGCTGCGCCTCAACCGCAATTTTGAGGACACCACCCGGCGCCGGGGCCTGGAAACAACATTAAAGCTGCACCCTTTCAACACCCTTTACCTGTGGGGCAACTACACTTATATGGACGCGCGCTTTAAAAACAGCCAGGATGACCGCATTCCCCTGGTGCCGCGCCATTCGGGGTCCTTCGGGATGGAGTGGCGCATTGTCGAACCCCTGCTGCTGGGATTTACCGGCACCCTGGTCTCACAGCGCTATGACGGCAATGACCTCGACAACCACAGCTTCGCCAAGCTGGATGCATACCAGGTCTATGATGCCAAGCTGTCCTACACCTGGAAAAAATTCAAACTGTTTGCGGGCATCAACAATCTTTTCGATGAGGCGTATGCAACGGTGGCTTTCAGTGAATCTTATTTTCCGATGCCGATGCGCAATTACTACGGGGGGATCCAGTGGTCATTCTAAAATATTTTGTCGCTCTGACAGCCGTTGCCGTGATCGCGGCAAGCGCGGCGGCCGGTCCCTACCCCCCGGCCGCCGGCCAGGCCGGCACCACGGCCGTGCACATGAACAATGCCGCTTTTATCGCCTGGGCCACCGGCTGGGGAAACTATCTGCCCGGAGAAGCGGTGACCTCCACCTGGCAAACACCGCAAAAAGCCCTGGGAAAAGCCCAAGGCACCTCTTCGGATATCGTCAGTCTGGGCCGCGGCGGTGAGATCACCCTGACCTTTGATCAGCCCATCACCAACGGTCTGGGATGGGATTTTGCCGTTTTTGAAAACTCCTTCAGCGACACTTTCCTGGAACTGGCCTTTGTGGAAGTCTCCTCGGACGGGATCACTTTCGTGCGTTTTGACAACGATTCGCTGACCCCGGATCCCGTGGGCGGCTTCGGATCGCTGGATCCCACCGATATCGACGGCTTTGCCGGCAAGTACCGCCAGGCCTACGGCACCCCGTTCGACCTGGCCGATGTGGCCACAAAAGACGAGGTCATATCCGGGGCCGTGGACCTGTCGGCCATCACCCATGTGCGCCTGGTGGACGTGCTCGGAGACGGGTCGGCCTTCGACACTTCGGGAAACGTGATTTATGACCCCTATCCCACGAATCAGAGCGCCGGCTTTGACCTGGACGCGGTGGGGGTGCGCTATGAATCCCGGGTCAATGTCCCCCCCGATCAGCCGCAGCCGGTTTCCCCGGCCGATGGTGCCCTGGACGTGCCCCTCAATCCCACCCTGACCGGGGGAGCCTTTTCGGACGCCGACACCCCCGCCGGGGATTTTCACTATCAAACCCGCTGGCAGATCAGTGAAGACAGCGCTTTCACGGCCCTGGTGCTGGACGTCACCAGCCCGACGTCTCTGACCAAGCTGGTATTAAGCCGGGCCCTGCTGCAGGCGGCCACCACTTATTTCTGGCGCATTCAATACTTCGACAGCCAGTCTGCGGCCTCTGACTGGTCGCCGGTTTTTTCCTTTGCCACCACCACCGCTGCCGGTGATACCAACGGCGACGGCATCGCTGATGACCAGGAACTGGATCCGGCCAGCACCGTGGATCTCAACGACGACGGCATTGCCGATGTCGATCAGATCTCCGATCAGTACAAGGTGTTCAACACGGTGGTGGGTGGCGGGCAGATGGCCGTAGCCATAGCCGATCCGAATGTGGTCATCGAATCCGTCGAGGCGCTGGACCCGGATGATTATCCCGGCGGCAATGATAAACCGATCGATACGCTGCTGGGATTGGTGGGCATGCGGCTGCGGCTGCAAAACCCGGCTGACAGCGTGACCGTCACCGTCTATCTGTCACAAGCGGCTCCGGACGGATACCAGTGGTATAAATACGGCCCGGTGAAAGGCTGGTATGTCTTTGCCGGTGCGGTTTTCAGTCCGGACCGCCGCTCACTGGACATCACGCTGACCGACGGCGCAGTCGGGGATACGGACGGACTGGCCAACGGCCTGCTCATCGATCCCGGCGGTGCTGGAACCGACGATGACGGTTCCGGATCTGTGGACAAACCGAAAAGCGGCTCTTCGGGCATCAACGGCGGCAGTTCCATGTGTTTCATCACCACCGCCGCTGGCCGCACCGGGGGGAAACTGGCGGTTAAAATGATGGTTGCCGCCCTGGTCTTGTGTTTTGCCGGTATTCGTGCGCATAAAAGGTGACTCGGACATGGGAGCTCAAAGACAAATACCAGCCGGTGTGCTGCTGGTCATGGTGTGGTTAGTGCTTGCGACGGCCGCCGGCGCACGAACGGTAAAAGACCAGCTTGGGCGCAGCGTTGAACTGCCGCCCGAGCCCCGGCGGGTGATTTCCCTGGCACCGAATATCACCGAAATCATATTTGCCCTTGGACAGCAGCAGCGGTTGAAGGGAGTCACCATTTACAGCGATTATCCGGCGGCGGCAAAAAAAATCGCCCGGGTCGGCTCTTATGTCCGGCTGGACCTGGAACGCATCGTGGCGTTGAAACCGGATCTTTGCATCGCCACCCGGGACGGAAATCCAAGGGCCCTGATCGATCGGCTGGAAGCGCTGCACATCCCGGTCTTCGTGGTGGACCCCCAGAGCCTGGAATCGGTCATCCAGACGGTCCACGATCTCGGGGCCATTTTAAATGCTGCCGGACGGGCGCACTTGCTGGCGCAAACCATGCGCCGCCGCATCCAGCGGGTTCGAAACCGCGTGGCCACCGCCGGCACCCGACCCCGGGTGTTTTTCCAGGTAGGCATCACGCCCATCATTGCGGCGGGTCCCGGCACCTTTATCGATGAACTCATCGTTTATGCCGGCGGAAAAAATTGCGTCACCGGCACGACAGCCTATCCGCGCTTCAGCCGGGAGCAGGTGCTGGTCCTGGACCCGGATGTCATAATCATCTGCACCATGGCCCGCGGTGCGGAATTTGAAAAAATCCGCCGACAATGGTACCGTTGGCCCAACTTGGCGGCCGTGCGCGGCAACCGCATCCATGTCGTCGATTCCGACCTGTTCAACCGGCCCTCACCGCGCCTGGTGGACAGCCTGGAGCTGCTGGCGCAATTGATCCATCCGAACCGCTTCAAGGAGGCCCGGTGATCCCCAGCGCCCATACCCCCGTGCTCAAGCGCATGCTTTATACCTCGTCGGGCCTGCTGCTGCTCTTGGTTGCCGCGGCCGTGGCGGGGATTTCGGTGGGATCTGCCGACGGCGGATTTGAAGCCGTCATCGATTCAATCCTGGGCCGCACGCCGACCGACGCCGCGCTGCAGGACATCATCTGGCGCATCCGCGCCCCGCGGGTGCTAATGGCCGCCCTGGTGGGAGCCGCGCTGTCCTGCGGGGGGCTGGTTTTTCAGGCCCTGCTGCGCAACCCCCTGGCTGAGCCTTATATCCTGGGGATTTCCGGTGGGGCGGCCATCGGCGCCATCAGCGGAATTCTGCTGGGGTTGTCGCGCTTTCCGGGGGTCAGCCTGGTTTCCTTTTTCGGCAGCATGCTGACCCTGGCCCTGCTGCTGCTGATATCCTCGGGCCGGACGATTTTGCATAAAAACTCCCTGCTGTTGTCCGGGGTGATGGTCAACGCTTTCTGCTCAGCGGTGATCATGTTTCTGGTATCCATCACCCGGGATGTCCGAATCCACAATATCATCTTCTGGCTGATGGGAGATCTTTCCCTGGTGGGCTTCCGGCAGGTGCTCATCCTTGCACTTATTATGGCCCCGTGCCTGGGCGTGCTGTTCTGGCTTTCCCACAGCATGAACCTGCTGCTGCTGGGAAAGGAAAGCGCCCGCAGCCTGGGCGTCAACCTGGCGGCCGTCACCGTCATCTTGCTGGCAACCACCTCATTGATGGTCAGTGCCACGGTCAGCCAGTGCGGGCTGCTGGGATTCGTGGGCCTGGTCATGCCCCACCTGCTGCGCCTGTTGCTGGGACCCGACCACCGGGTGCTGGTGCCGGCCTGTGTGCTGGGAGGGGCGACTTACATGATTTTATGTGATCTGCTGGCCCGGACCCTGCCGCGCCAGGGAGAAATGCCGGCCGGGGTGATCACCGCCCTGATCGGGGCGCCGCTTTTTATCATCCTGTTAAAGAGATCCGCCAAATGAACTGCGCCGTCCGTGTTGACCATCTGGACTTTACTTATGAAACCGAACCCGTCCTGCAGGATGTCTCGTTTACGGTCGGTCGGGGGGTTTTTTTTGTGATCATCGGACCCAACGGCTCGGGCAAAACCACCCTGATGCGCCTGCTGGCAGGCACGTTGAAATCCCGGCCCGGGCAGATCGAGGTTCTGGGCCGCCCCATCGAAAGTTTTGCCCGCCGAGCCCTGGCCCGCCAAATGGCCCTGGTGCCCCAGATGCAATCCCTGGATTTTCCCTTCCGGGTATCCGAATTCGTTTTGATGGGACGCGCCCCTCACCTGGGCGTGCTGGGACTCGAGCAGGCAGCTGATTTTGAAATCGCCCGGCAGGCCATGGCCTTTACCTCCGTGGAGCACCTGGCCGCGCGCCGGATGGACCAGCTCAGCGGTGGTGAGCGCCAACGCATCCTGATCGCCCGGGCCATCTGTCAGCAGCCGCAGATCATCCTGCTGGATGAACCCACGGCAGCCCTGGATCTGGCCCACCAGATCCAGGTCATGGACCTGATGAAAAATTTTCAGCAGCAAAAAGGGGTCACCATCATCATGGTGTCCCATGATGTCAACCTGGCTTCAATTTACGGCAACCAGCTGCTGTTGCTCAAAAAAGGGCGCATCGTCAACCAGGGAACGCCCGGCGCGGTGCTCAATTTTAAGGACCTGGAAGATGCCTACGGGTGTCAGCTGCTGGTGGACAAAAGCCCGCTAGGAGAATTTCCCCGGGTAACCCCGGTGCCCCGCAAGTATTTAAATCCCGACCCATCGCACTAAATTCGCCGCCTCACTCAACCGGGGCGGCGCCATTGGAAACGAAAGGAAGACCCATGTGGGACATTTTCAGCAAAGGCGGCCCGGTCATGTATCCCCTGGCCGCCTGTTCGGTCATTGCCCTGAGCGTGATCATTGACCGGACAATTTTCTGGATCAAACAGGGCCTGCAGCGCAAGCCGGCGCTGGTCGCTGAAGTCCTGGAGCTTTACCGGCTCGGAGACCTGGAAGCGATTCGCGAAAAAACCGCCGGCTGCAAGGATTTCGTGGTCAAGATTCTCATCAGCGGCATCGTGCATCGCGAGTTTTCGATGGTCAAGGCCATGGAAGCCGCGGCCAGCGAAGAGATCAAGCGCATGCGGCGATTGATGCCGGTGCTCGACACCATGATTACCGTCGCCCCGCTGCTGGGAATTTTCGGCACCGTCATCGGCATCATCTCCTCCTTTGAAATGCTGGGGGCCGCCGGCATCGAACATCCCCAGGCCGTCACGGCCGGCATCGCCCAAGCGTTGATCACCACCGCCGCCGGGCTGGGAATTGCGATTCTGTCCGTGTTTCCCTATAATTATTTCAACACGCGCATTGAAAATGCCGTCTTGACCATCGAGCAGCAGGCCACCGGCCTGGAGCTGATCGACCGCAAAGCCGGTCAGTTGGATGACAGGGGGGGGTCCGGATGAAGCTTCATTCATTGCCGGTCAAAAAAGCCCGCATCGAGATGCTGCCGCTGATCGACATCGTGTTTCTGCTGCTGGTGTTTTTTATCTATGCCATGCTGTCCATGGCCGTGCATCGCGGCATGCCCGTGGAACTGCCGGCATCGCAAACCGCCCGCATCGATAAAAAACTGATCCTGTCGGTAACCGTCACCGCGGACGGGAATATCTACGTGGACAAACAGCCGGTCGCGCTGGCTGAGCTGACCGACGTGCTCACAGCCCGGGCCGGGCAGGCCGAGCAGCCGGGGGTATTGCTTTTTGCCGATCGCAGCCTGGCCTATCAAAAACTCTTTCAGGTCCTGGACAAAATACGGCTGGCAGGGATCAGCCGCATCAGCCTGCAGGCCGACCAGGAAAATCGGCCGTGAAACGGTTTCTGACGGCATTGATCATGGCCCTGGTCATCCATGGGCTTTTCTTCAGCCTGGGCGACCGGTGGATCAATATCTTTTCGCCGCCACCGGGCCCGCCGCAACCCGTCACCATCAGCCTGGCAGTGGTAAAACACCCGCGGGCAGATAAAATCACGCCGGACAAAAAAGCGCCAACCGCCTCAAAGCCTCCCGCGGCTGCCGCTCCTTCTCAACCTGCCCCCCCGCCCCGGCAGCCGCAGACGGTGACGGCGCCCAAGCCCGACAATCCTCCGCCGCCGCACAAACCTAAAAAAAGCCTCAAACGGCTGACCCGCAAAAAGCCGGCCGCTGAAGTCGCTCAAGCCATGCCGACTGCCCGGCCCCAGCCAGCCCCTGCGCCGGTCCGGTCAGACGAATCCGCCAAAACGGCGACCGCTGTTTCCCAGAGCAAACCCCGACCGGCCGCTGCTCCTGCAGACACGGCCCCCGCCGCGGACATGCCTGCCTCCCGTGAGGCTCCAACGCCCCCTGGGCAAAAGGTCGCATCCGCCCCGGCAACCGTAAAAATCGCCCGTCCTTTGTATGTTAAAAATTCAGTTCCGCGATATCCGCGCCGGGCCCGCAAAAAAGGCTTGGAGGGCACCGTGCTGCTGGAGGTCCTGGTGGATGAAACCGGCAAGGTGAAGGATTTGAAACTGCAGCGCTCCAGCGGCCATGCCATCCTGGATAAGGCGGCGACGGCTTCCGTGAAAAAATGGCTCTTCGCCCCGGGAACCGTCAACGGCCGTCCCGAGAAAATGTGGGTCAAAGTGCCGATCCGTTTTGAGCTCAACTAGGGCTGGAACGTTTTGCCCGCTCGTTATAATACCCCCAGGCCGTATTGCGCACTGATTCTCAGGTCAGCAGGCCAACTGCCTTGACCGTCTGCAAAAAAAAGCCGGCGTCCTGTTTTCAGGGCACCGGCTTTTTATATCCGTTCAAACGGGGTTTTCCGATCCTTACTGCACTTCCTCCTTGACCCCGACGGCGATTTTAAACAGCAGGGTGAGCACCAAAAAGCCCGTGGCCCACACCGCCAGGGCGATGACGATCTCGGGGATGGTGGGGATGTACTCGTTGACGTGGTGCAGCGGGGAGGGGGTAAATCCGCCGGCGATCATGCCCAGGCCCTTGTCGATCCAGGTCCCCAGGAAAATGACCGTGCAGGCCACGGCCAGCACCCCTTCGTTTTTGCGGGTGAAGGGGGTGACCGTCAGGATGATGCCGATGGCCATCAGGGAAAAAGACGCCCACATCCAGGGCACGTAGGCCGCCTTGCCGTGCAGGCCTACGAAAAGATATTTAATGTGATCCATGTGCTCGGGGATGTTGCTGTAAAAGGCCACGAAGACCTCACAGAGGAAGAAAAACACGTTGACGCAGATGGCATAGGCCACGATCTTGGCCAGGGACTGGATCTGCTCCCGGCCGGGATCAAAATTGGTGACCCGGCGGATGATCAGACACAGCAAAATCAGCAGCGACGGGCCGGCGGCAAAAGCCGAGGCCAGAAAACGCGGCGCCAGGATGGCTGTCAGCCAGAAGCCGCGGCCCGGCAAACCGCAGAACAGGTAGGCGGTCACGGTGTGAATGCTGATAGCCCAAGGAATCGATAAATAAATAAGCGGTTTGAGCCAGGCCTGGTAATGAACGTTGTTGCGCTCGGCCTCCAGCACGTTCCAGCCGATGACCAGGTTTAAAAACAGGTAGCCGTTGAGCACGATGGTGTCCCAGAAAAGCACCGAGTGCAGGGTGGGATAGAGCCAGACGTTCAAAATCCGCATGGGCTGGCCCAGATCGACGATGATAAACAGCAGGCACATGATCACCGAGGCAATGGCCAGAAATTCGCCCAGAATCGTCACCCGGCCGAAGGCCTTGTAATCGTGCAGGTAATAGGGCAGCACCACCATCACGCCCCCGGCGGCCACGCCGACGAGGAAGGTAAAATTGGCGATGTAAAATCCCCAGGAGACGTCCCGGCTCATCCCGGTGATTCCCAGCCCGAAATCCAGCTGCTTCAGATAGATGAGAAATCCGACGCCAATGATGAGCAGCAGAAATGTCATCCAGCCATAGTATCTTTTGGTTCCTTTGAGTGCTAATTCAAGCATAATCACCTCACACGATATAGTATACGCACGGCTCCGTGCCCAGCCCCTGTTTGCGGCGAATGGTGTAGTTGGTTTTGATCAGTTCGCGCACCTCGGAATCCGGGTCGTACAGGTCGCCGAAAGTCAGCTTGCCCTCGGCGGCCTCCACACAGGCCGGCAGCAGGCCCTCGGCCAGCCGTTCGGCGCAAAAATTGCACTTTTCCACCACCCCCTTGGTACGGGTGGGAAATTTGGCATAGGTTTCCTTGATAAACGGGCGCGGATCACGCCAGTTGAAGCTGCGCGCACCGAACGGACAGGCGGCCATGCAGAACCGGCAGCCGATGCAGCGGTGAAAATCCATCAGCACGATGCCGTCGGAGGCGCGCTTGAAGGTCGCCTGGGTCGGGCAGGCCCGCACGCAGGGCGGATTTTCACAGTGGTTGCACAGGACCGGATACGGGCGGTGTTCGACTTCCTCGCTCAAAAAGCGGGCGGCCTTGCCGGGAAAGGCATTATGGTAATGCTCTTCCCAGATCCACATGATCTCGTGGCGCTTGTCTTCGAAGTGCGGGATGTTGTGAATCTTGTTGCAGGCTTCGATCAGCGGCTCCAGGTCTTCGGCGGACTCGAACTGCCGCGTGTCGATGACCAGGGCCCACTGTTTGGCCGTCAGGGCCTTTTCGCTGTGCTTCATCCGGGCGGTGGCTTTTTCGGCATGGCCCCCGCCTCCGGCGGCCAGTGCATTGTAGACCGGCCGGGTCATCAGTGCCAGCGAAGAAATTCCAAATAACTGCAAAACGCGTCGTCTGCTGCTGTCCATCACGTTTTCTCCTTCGGGTTATCGAGATGACAGTCCCAGCAATACGGTCTGACCGAGGCGTAGTCGTGACAGCGGTCACAAAACTGCGCCTTGTTGGAGTGGCAGTCCAGGCAGGTGTTGGACAGACTCATGTTGTATTGCTTGCCGCTGGGACTCACGTAGATTCGATCGCCTTCCCGCACCACCTTCTCGCGCCATACGTCCAGCAGCTGCATGTGCTCGGCCCGCATGTAATCCGTAGAGCGCACACACACCTTGGCCGCCTTGGCCTTGGGCGTCAGTACGAGCTCGGGCATGGGAGCGGCTTTTCCCCGGTTGTACCAGAATGGAAAAGTTGCGATTACCAGAAAAATGATTACCCCGGTGACAATCAGTTTTTTATCCTTCATCAGCTTGTTCCTCCGAATCACCCGCTAACCCCGGTATGTCCTCACCGCGCAGATCGGTGGTCCTCTCGTTTTGTCCGGGCAGGTTCAGGGCATTGGCCACCAGTTCGTGCACTCCGGTGACATCGACTTCGGGCACCCAGTATTCCATCAGCGCCGGCAGGGCGGCCCGGTCAATGGCACAAATGCAGGCCAGCATGTTGACGCCGTGTTTTTCGTGGACATACTTGACGGCATTGGCCCTGGGCAGCCCGCCGGTCAGCCGCAGCTCCATATCCTCGCCGGCGTTCAATCCCGCGCCGCTGCCGCAGCAAAAGGTCTGTTCGCGGATGGTGTTGGCCGGCATCTCGTAGAAATTGTTGCACACGTTGTTGATGACATAACGCGGTTCGTCCAGCAGCCCCATGCCCCGGGAAGGATTGCACGAATCATGAAAGGTGACCTTGAGATGATCGTTGCGGCCGGGATCCAGGTCGAGCTTGCCGTGCTTGATCAGATCGGCGGTAAACTCGGTAATGTGCACCATCTTGGTGGAGCGGGCATTTTCAAACACCGTTCCGGTCACCGGGTTGACCGGCACTTCCAGAAAATCCGCCGGCCCGTTCATGGTGTCCATGTACTGGTTGATGACCCGCCACATGTGGCCGCATTCGCCGCCCAGGATCCACTTGACCCCCAGCCGTTTGGCCTCAGCGTACATTTTGGAGTTGAGCCGCTTCATGGTTTCGTGGGAGGTGAAAAATCCGAAGTTGCCGCCTTCCGACGCGTAAGTGCTCCAGGTGATGTCAAAGCCGTACTTTTCCTGCAGGAAATGAAACAGCATCATGTAGCCCATGCAGGTATAGGTGCCGGGATCGGCAAACACGTCGCCCGAGGGCGTGATGAACAGGACGTCGGCGCCCTTTTTATTGAACTGGGGCTCCACCCGCACACCGGTGAGCTCCTCGATGTCATCCTGGAAAAAATCCAGCATGTCCTTGAAGGCGTGGGGCTGGATGCCCAGATGGTTGCCGGTGCGGTAGCAGTTGGCCACCGGCGTGGCAATCCAGTCGATGTTCAAACCCAGCAGGTTGAGCAGTTCCCGGCCCATGATGGTGATTTCGGCCGTGTCGATCCCATAGGGGCAGAAAACCGAACAGCGCCGGCACTCCGAACACTGGAACAGGTAGTACCACCACTCCTTGAGCACATCCAGGCCCATGGGGCGCGACCCGTTGATTTTACCCAGGATTTTGCCCAGGCGGGTAAAATCGTTGCGATACACGGAGCGCAGCAACTCGGCCCGCAGCACGGGCATGTTTTTCGGATCCCCGGTGCCGATAAAATAATGGCATTTGTCGGCACAGGCGCCGCAGCGCACGCAGATGTCCATGAAAACCTTGAAGGTGCGAAACCGCTCCAGGCGCTCCTTGAATCCCTGGTGGATGATCTCCTGCCAGTTTTCCGGCAATTGCCAGTCTTCATCCAGGGGGTTCCATTGCCGGGCATTGGGAAGCCCCAGATACTCCACGCTCTTGGGGTTCGATGCGTAGCAGTACATCCCCTTGCGGATATTGACGGGGGTCTCCATCCAGTCCGTATTCGGCGGACGATGATCGATCTGGATGAGTTGCTCGGGTTTGGGTAATTCTTCTGCCATAGTTTGCTCCTTATTCTGCCGCCGGTTTGTCTTCGGATGTCGGTTCTTCAGCCGGTTCTTCGGCCGGCGCCGGTTCGGGCATTTTATCCACGGGCAGCCCGGCTTCAATCATTTTTTCCCTGAATTCGTCTTCATATTCCTCGTAGGTATGCACCTCAACCGGATAGTTCCAGGGATTGACGTGCCTTCGCGCCCGGGTGTCGGTGGTCAGGTTGCGCGTCGGGCTCAAAAAGATGCCGCCCAGATGCATCAGTTTGCTGAAGGGGAAATAGGCCAGCAGCACGCTGACAAAAAACAGGTGCACATAAAAGATGGTGCCCACCCCCTCGGGGATGGTGGGGTGAAAGGTGACCAGTCCCATGGTCAGTTCCTTGACGGCCGTGATGTCGGTTTTCAGCACATAGCGCATGAGAATGCCGCTCAAGGCGATGCCGAAGATTAAAAACAAAGGGAAATAATCACTGGCCAGGGAAATGTATTTGACCGGGCGGATAAATAGTCTTCTTAAAAACAGGTAGGTGACGGCCGCCAGCAAAACAATGCCGGACAGAAAGACTCCCGGCAGGCCGAACTGAATCTGGGGATACAAAATTTCGATGCGGAAAAAACTGTCCACGTTTTCCACCAGGGTGATCAGAAACGGCACCGGGTCAGTAAAAAAGCGCAGATGCCGGACGATAACCGCCAAAAAGGCGTAATGAAAGGCCAGCGCCCCCACCCACAAAAAGATTTCCAGCTGGTAGGACAGCTTGCCGCCTTCCTTGAGCCGCATGCGCGTGTTGCGAAACAGCGAACGGAAGGTCAAAATCTCCAGGGCCATGCGCACCACCACCTGCCAGCGGGTTGCCGGGCAGTCAAATTTGGCATGCTGAAACCAGGGCAGTGATTTCTGCTGACCGGCGGTGGTGGGAATGCGAAACGGCACGGCCGACCGCGACCAGCCCAGCACCTTGTAAACAAAGCCCACCACAAAAGTCAGCAGCGCCAGGTAGGGGATAATCACACCGAAAACCACCTGCAGCCCCGCCGCCGTGCCCGCCCAGGCAATTAAAAACAGTACGATGACGGCAATAAGTGAAAACGTGTACCTTGCATTCATTGAGCAGCACCTCACTTGAAGACCTGCCGCCATGACACGCAACACGCTGCGGGCGGCATCACGCCGGCAGCAGGGTCTTCATCTGTATGTTGAAATAAATTTTTTCGATCGAAACAATACGCTTTTGAACCGGTGGCCGGTGCGATCGCTATTCCAGGGGATCGGCTACCAGGCCGGCTCTTGCAAAGGCTCTGAATGTTCGGTTTCGGGTCTCATTTGCACTGATTTGATAAACTTTTTCCCTGCATTGCATATATATATCAAAGGCCATCAAACAAAGCCGGTCGATTTTAGACTCGAATACCAGAAGATCAGCGTGAATCGCTGTGTCGTCGAGCTCCTTGCCCAGCAGATCCCGGATGACGGTTTTCAGCAAAAGGAT
>CAZGNV010000040.1:0-42908 GCA_964527835.1 uncultured Desulfosarcinaceae bacterium
TCAGAATTGGCTTTTTCATTTTTTCTCCTCATTGTGTAGTGTTAGATCAGAAGCTATCTTCAAACCCTTTCGTCTTTATCGGGCATATCTTTTTTCCCTTAAATTGAAAGAATATCGATAAAATATCGATAAAAAATCAATACTATGCCTGTTTGATTTCTCAAATTGATCCGAGTGCGGTGCGTATAAAGGGACGTAAAGCAAGGTAAGGGGACGTTGTTGACAGAATCGACTTGCTGATGTTGGGTAATGGATAAAAATTTATAGGCAAGAGGTATAAGATGCCGCGCCGAGCCCGGTTGGATGCCCCTGGGACCTTAACATCATGTAATTGCTCGAGGATGTGCTGAGTGCCGGGTCCCGCCATGGAAGCTGGAAAAATACAGCGCCACCCGGTTCAGACGCCATTACGGGTCGGCGTTGCTGGATGAAGATGAAACTTTACCCCGCTGAGGGGCGCTTTTTCGCCGATCCGTCCGCGGTGTTTTGCGATGGACGTTTTTGCCTGCGGGAAGAAGACTGTTTTTTCTTCTCGGGCTGCAGTTCGGGCTGCGGGCCGAAGCCGAAAAAGGCCCCGGGAACATGGTCGGTCCTTGTTTTCGCCGTTTTCGTCGCGGCCTTGGCCGCTGGGCGCTGTTTGGCTTCGCGCGGCCGGCCGGACGGACGGGCGGGCTTTCTGGAACGCCCCCTTCTTGGCGGCGCCGGTTTGGAGCGATCCTCCACGTACCAGTCTTCTTCAGGCCAGACCACTGGAATTTTATAGCCCAGCATCTCCTCCAGCGGCTCCAGGTGGAACACGTAGCGCTCGCAGGCCAGCGAAATGGCCTGACCGGTTTTTCCCGCCCGGGCCGTGCGTCCGATCCGATGCACGTAGTTTTCGGAATCCTGGGGCAGGTCATAGTTGATGACATGGCTGATATCTTCCACGTGAATGCCCCGGGAGGCGACATCGGTGGCCACCAGAATTTTAATGCGCCCTTTTTTAAACTGCTCCATCAGCCGAAACCGTTTGCGCTGGGGAAGATCTCCGGTAATCCCTTCCGCCGGCAATCCGTTTTCCTTCAACCGCCGGGTGAGCTGATCCACCCCCACCCGGGTGTTGACAAAAATAAGGATCCGCTCCCATGCCTCCCGCTTCAAAAGGCCCAGCAACAGGGACATTTTTTTGTCGCTGCCCACATGAAACAGGCGCTGTTCAATGCCTTCCACCGTTACAGTCTCGGGAGTGACAGCGATAAACTCGGGCAGGTTCATGTACTGGTAAGTCAGCTCCAGGACCCGGTAGGACAGGGTCGCTGAAAACAGCATGGATTGTCTTTTTTCATAGGAGGGCAGGTTGCGAAGAATGTACTGCATATCCTTGGCAAACCCCAGATCCAGCAAGCGATCAGCCTCATCGATGACCACGACCTGGATCGCATCGGTTTTAAATATTTTCTGCTTGTAGTAGTCGATGATGCGCCCGGGAGTGCAGATTACAATGTCAACGCCCCGGCGCAACACATCGGCCTGCTTCTGGTAGTCGACACCGCCGACCACCTGGGCCACTGACAGGTCCGTGTGGCGGCAAAGCAGGCGGGCCTCTTCATAGATCTGGCGGGCCAGTTCCCGGGTCGGCGTCACAATGAGCGCGGCGGGCAGGCCGTTTTTCTTTTGGGGGGCCGACAGCAAACGGGTCATCACGGTGACCAGAAAGGCCGCCGTTTTGCCGGTGCCGGTCTGGGCCTGACCGGCAACGTCATGGCCGGTCAGCGACACCGGCAGGGTTCGCGCCTGGATCGGTGTGCAGTAGGTAAAACCGGCATCGTTCAGCCCGGCCAGGACCTCGGCCGGCAACTCAAATTCATCAAACCGGGTGGATGTCAGAAACTCGGGTTCCGCCGCACGCTCGACCGGCGGCGATGATTGTGATTTTTCAGGCATGTAAATAGACCTCTGTTATAGGGTCGGTGATCGTCCAGCACTGCAGCCGCAAGCCCTGGGCAAAGCTCCCGCGGCAAACCAATGCTTTGATGGTCCCGTACAAAGTGCAATTTTTCGATGAGTTGATTATACTCCAGTTTCTGATTTTTGCAAGTCAACATATGGCCTTATCTTGACAATAGCCGTTGACTGGCCCATATTGGTATCGCAGTCATCCCGACTGCACTTTTTAATTGGAATTCATATCCCGACTTTGCATGCCCCGCCGGATTTCAGGCCCCAAATCCCGGGCCCTAAAATCGGGCGATCAGGTGATCACGATGATGAAAGAATTTTTCGATGTCAAAACCATCGAGCAGGCCCTCGAATATACCGCCCGCTTCGCCCGCATGGAAACAGAATCCATCGCCCTGGCCGACGCCGCCGGGCGGGTTCTGGCCGAAGATATCCACTCCGACACGGACCTGCCGCAGTTCGCCCGGGCCATAATGGACGGTTATGCGGTTAAAGGGGCATCCACTTTCGGCGCCAGCGAGGCCAATCCGGCCTATCTGGACGTTGTCGGGACCGTGGCCATGGGACAGGTGCCTGACTTTTCCGTGGGCCCGGGCCAGGCCGCACGAATCGCCACCGGTGGAATGCTTCCCCGGGGCACTGACAGTGTCGTGATGATTGAACATACCGCGTCCATTGACGACAGCACCATTGAAGTCTACCGCAGCGTCGCCCCCGGGCACAACATGGTGGCCGTGGGCGAGGACTTTGAAAAAGGCCAGCGGCTGCTGACCGCGGGATGCAAAATCAGGCCCCAGGAAAGCGGCCTGCTGGCAGCCCTGGGCCGATCCACCGTCAAGGTCTACCAAGTGCCGCGAATCGGCATCATCTCGACGGGAGACGAAATCGTACCGGTCGATGCCTGCCCGGGACCGGGGCAGATCCGTGATATCAACACGTATACATTGACCGGTCTGGTGGGACAGACCGGTGCGGTGGCGGCTGCGCTGGGGATTGTGGATGACAATTATGAAGCGCTGCGCACCCGATGTGCCGCCGCCCTTGAAGAATATGACATGCTCATCGTATCCGGGGGCAGTTCAGTGGGGACCCGGGATCTTACCATCGACATCCTGGCCGCGCTGCAGGATGCCCAGATCCTGTTTCACGGCATTTCCATCAGTCCCGGCAAACCGACCATCCTGGCCAAAGTCGGCCAAAAAGCCTTCTGGGGACTGCCGGGGCATGTCGTTTCAGCCATGATCGTCTTTTCGCAGATTGTCACTCCCTTCATCGAACACATCAGCGGCCTTTCTGCCCGGGACAGCGAGCCGTTTAAACTGACCGCCCGGCTGACCCGCAACGTGGCCTCGGCCCAGGGACGCGTCGACTTTGTGCGCGTGCGCCTGGAGCGCCGCGACGACACCCTGTGGGCCGAACCGGTGCTGGGAAAATCCGGGCTGATCAGCACAATGGTCAAGGCCGACGGCCTGATTGCCATCGGCATGAATACGGAAGGACTTGAAAAGGGAACAACGGTACAAGTGATACCATTGTAGCAACTTAACTTCAGCGTTGAAAAACAACATGGCCGATCCAGAGGCCCTTAATTTAAGGAGCGGGAAGCATCACGCCAGATGCATTTGATTTCGCTCCCGGTGTCCATTTGAGCTTTAAGGCCTACCATCTCCTAAAAAACGACATGAATTGGCCGGGGGATGGTGTTTTCTGGAAACCGGTATGATACTCGTCAACTCCTTATTTGCGCAGTGGTCCTTGTTTGGGATGAATGCCACGGGCCTGATTGAAGTTAGCAATTGATAGGGCCTCGTCCCAAACAAGGGACACGCTGCTGCGGCATGGTTTCATACCGGTTGGAAGAAAATATCATGCAACGGTCAATTCATACCTTCAGTAATTTTTGGAGCAATAAATAAAATGGAATCCAAACGCAATGTCTACCTGAACATGAAAACCCTGGCGGAGGCCCGGGAGATTGTGGAAAAGCAATTTACGGCTGCCGGCATCCTGGGCACCGAAACGCTGGCGGTGCCCGACGCCGTCGGGCGGGTGCTGGCAGAACCGGTGTATGCCCGGCTGTCGGCGCCGCATTTCAATGCCGCCGCCATGGACGGGCTGGCCGTCAAGGCGCAAAACACCTTCGGTGCCAGTGAAGCCACCCCCAAAACCCTGCAGATCGGCAAAGACGTGGTGGCCGTTAACACCGGGCATGTCATGCCGCCGGACTGCGATGCCGTGATCATGATCGAAAACGTCAATGTCCTCGATGACACCCGGGTGCAAATCGACAAACCGGTTTTCCCATGGCAAAATGTCCGCAAGGTCGGCGAAGACATCGTGGCCACCGAGCTGCTTTTTCCTCACAACCATCTGATCACCCCCTATTGCGTGGGAGCCCTGCTGACCGGTGGCGTGTTCTCGGTGCCGGTAAAGAAAGAACCCAGGGTCCTGATTATCCCCACCGGATCGGAACTCATCGACTGGCGCCAAACCGGGGACCTGGACCTGGCGCCGGGGGGCGTGCTGGAAACCAACTCCTTTGTCCTGGAAGCACTGACCGAAAAGTGTGGTGGGGACTGCCGCCGGCATGACATGCTCAGCGACGACATTCAATCCATCAAAGCGGCGGTCAATGCCGCCGTTGCCGGAGACTACCAGGTGGTGCTCATCCTGGGGGGTTCTTCTGCCGGCTCCGAGGATTTTGCCAAGGAGGTGATCCGCAAACTCGGGCAGGTGCTGGTTCACGGGGTGACCATCATGCCCGGCAAACCGGTGGTCATCGGTCGCATCGGCAACAAACCGGTCTTCGGCATCCCCGGATATCCGGTTTCAGCCGTCATTGCCTTTGAACAGTTTGTCCAGCCCCTGCTAAAGCGCATGCTGGGACAACCAGACGAACCGCGCGAATCAGTAGCCGTCGAACCCACCCGTAAAATCGCCTCCAAGCTCGGGGTCGAAGAATTCTTGCGGGTCAAGCTGGGACAGGTCGGCAACCGGATTGTGGCCACTCCCCTGCCCCGGGGCGCAGGCTGCATCACTTCCTTGACCGAAGCAGACGGCATCATCCGCATCCCGAACCACATCGAGGGCTTAAAGGACGACGCCCGCGTGACGGCCGAACTGCTGCGTCCCCTGCCTGAGGTGCGCCGGACCATCGTCATTGTCGGCAGCCACGACAACACGCTGGATATTCTGGCCGATGAAATCAAGACCCGTTACAGCCACCTGTCCCTTTCTTCCAGTCATGTCGGCAGCATGGGAGGTCTGATGGCGATCAAGCGCGGCGTCTGCCACCTGGCCGGCTCCCACCTGCTGGATACCAAAGACGGCACCTATAACGTATCGTACATCAAAAAATATCTTCCCGGCAGGGACATCCGGCTGGTCCACCTGGTCCTGCGCGACCAGGGCCTGATCGTCCCCAGGGGCAATCCCAAAAACATCCGGGGCATCGAGGACCTGGTTCGGGCGGACATTTCCTTTATCAACCGCCAGGCAGGCTCCGGCACGCGGATTCTGCTCGACTACCGCCTGAGCCAGCTTGACATCGACGCGGCTGACATCAGGGGCTATCAGCACGAAGAGTTCACCCACATGGCCGTGGCCGTGGCCGTGCTCAGCGGCACGGCGGATGTGGGGCTTGGCATCTTTGCCGCCGCCCGGGCGCTTCAGCTTGATTTTATCCCCGTTGTCACCGAACAGTACGACCTGGTCATCCCCGCTGAACATTTTGAATCGCCCAATATCCAGCGGCTGCTCGAGACCATCGGCCAGGCGGAGTTTAAACACCGCGTGGAGGCCCTGGGTGGCTACAGCACCGAAAAGACCGGCCGTGTTATTTTGTGATAAAGTCGTAAAAAGCCCCTTTTCTCGCTCCGCAAGCCTTTTCGGGAGCTGTTCAGGGTTTCGCTAAATTGCAAGAACTCGTCGCCAGCTCCTCAAACAGCTTGCAATTTTTAACGCTCAACCCTTCACAGCTCTTTTTCCGAAAAGGGTTGATGTCGCTCGAAAATGACTTTTTACAGGACCGTCATTTTGTAACCTCTTCAATCCTGATGGACAAACTGGATAAAAAAATATTCGGCACGCTGTTTTTTTCAATCTTCGCCGCGGTCACCGGCGTCGGGATCGTGGTCCCGCTGCTGCCGATTTATGCCCGTGACCTGGGGGCCTCCGGAGTGTACATCGGACTCATTTTCGGTTCCTTTTCCTTTTCCAGAACCTTTTTTTTACCGTATTTCGGACGGCAGTCAGACCTGAAAGGGCGCAAGCCGTTCATTGTCCCCGGCTTTTTCGCCTATGCCCTGATCTCCATGGCGTTTGTTTACTCCACCACAGTCAACAGCCTGATTGTGGTGCGCTTTTTTCACGGAATCGCCTCAGCCATGCTGATGCCGGTCATTCAGGCCTATATCGGGGATATCACCCCCCCGGGCCGGGAGGGCATCACCATGGGACTGTTCAACATGTCCATGTTCCTGGGATTGAGCCTGGGACCATTGCTGGGCGGCATCATCAAGGACCATGTCGGTCTGCAGGCCTCATTTCTGTGCATGGGCATCCTGGCGCTCATCGGTTTCTGCCTCAGTTTCCGGCTGCTGCCGCCAGCATCATCCGAACGCCCTCCCGGAATCCACAGCAGTCCAATTTCATGGCGCATTCTGCTCGGCGACCGGCACCTGGCCGCCCTGTTGATATTCAGGTTCGCCTATGTGGTCTGCATCGGCATTATATGGGGCTTTATCCCCCTGTTTGCCGATCGGGAGTTCGGCGCTTCCAGTTCATTGATCGGGCTGCTGATCATGCTGGGCGTCATGATCAGCGGCCTTTTTCATGTACCCATGGGGTACCTGGCCGACCGGATCAGCAAAAAAGCGATGGTGGTCACCGGAGGGCTGATCGTCAGCTACGCCGTCTTTTCCTTCAAATGGGCGGGCCAGATCCAGGACCTGATGGTGGCCACCGTCCTTTTTGGACTCGGCGGCGGCATCTGCATGCCGGCTTTGATGGCCCTGGCCGTATTAAAAGGCAGCCGGACCCGGTCCATGGGAAGCATCATGGCGCTGATGACGGTGGCCCACAGTCTGGGAATGCTTGCCGGCTCCCTGCTGGGAGGAGTGATGATGGATTTGTTTGAACTGCGCTGGGCATTTCCCACCGGGGCGATGGTCATGGCCGCCTGCACGGCATGGTTTTTACTGGGCACCGCTTCCAGGCAGCCGCCCAGCCGCGCGGCGTGATCCTCCCGGCTCCAATCTCGACATTTGGCACGAAACAGATTATAATTTAAGGATGATGGTCCCGTAAAAGTCATTTTCGAGCAAGAAAATTGACTTTTACAGGTCCATCAAAGGTGGGCTTCTGTATTCAGCGTTCACGGAGCAGTCGAATAAAAAAATCCGTCGGCCCACAAAATTGACATCCTTCAAAGCTGCATTACTTTAGAGACAAATTTACAGTCTATTACAGGGCCGTCAGGGTTAGCCTGAACCAACAGATTGATCATCGTTATTCATGACTTGCTGAAATAAAAATGAGCACCAAACGGGATTATTACGAAATTTTAGGCGTCAGCCGCAACGCCACCGATGATGAGCTGAAATCCTCCTACCGCAAACTCGCCCTGAAATACCACCCGGACCGCAACCACGGCGATGCAGACGCTGAGGAAAAATTTAAAGAGGCGGCCGAAGCCTATGAGGTCCTGCGGGACCCCCAGAAACGCGCTTTGTATGATCAATACGGCCATGCCGGACTTGAAGGCACCGGGTTTTCAGGCTTTGGTGGTTTTGAAGACATTTTTTCCAGCTTCGGGGATATCTTTGAAGATTTCTTCGGATTTGGCAATCGCAGGCGCTCCAGAAGCCGCGTCCAGCGCGGTGCCGACCTGCGCTATGACCTGACCTTGAGCTTTCTGGAAGCCGCCTTTGGCACTGAGACGAAAATCAATGTCGAAAAAATGGAAACCTGCCCGGAATGCAACGGCAGCCGCTGTGAGCCGGGAACCAGCCCTGAAGTCTGTCGACAGTGCGGCGGCGCCGGCCAGGTGTCACGCACCCAGGGTTTTTTCACCGTGCGAACCACCTGCCCGCTATGTCGCGGCATGGGCCAGTCCATTGCCCATCCCTGTTCAAACTGCCGCGGAAGCGGCCAGGTGCGGGTTTCTAAAAAAGTTTCGGTGAAAATCCCCGCCGGAGTCGACAACGGCTCCCGGCTCAGGTTGACCGGCGAAGGAGAATCGGGCCCCCAGGGGGGACCTCCCGGGGATCTTTATGTTTTTATCTATGTGGAACCCCATGAGTTTTTCCAGCGCCACGACACCGATATCATCTGCAAAATCCCGATTTCATTCGTTCAGGCCGCCCTCGGGGACACCATCAGCGTACCGACGCTCAATGGCAATAAACAATTGAGCATCCCCAAGGGGACCCAACCCGGCGATGTATTTCATCTGCGAGGCGAGGGGATCCCGTCTTTGCGAACCGGCAAACGCGGTGATGCGATCATCCAGGTTGACGTTCGAACGCCCACCCACCTGACGAAAAAACAGGAGGCGCTGCTCAAGGAATTCGCCGCCCTGGAGTCCGGCAAGCTTTCCAGCAAGCTAAAAAAGATCCTCAAGGCCGGTGCGGCGGATGCGGCCGGCCAATCGGCCGGAAATTAAAACATGTATGAACTGAAAGTCATCACCCGCTTTGCCGCCGCTCACCAGCTGACCATGGTGGGGGCGAAATGTGAAAACATGCACGGGCATAACTGGAAGATCGAAGTCCACGTCACGGGGGAAAGGCTGGATGATGCCGGGGTGCTGGTGGATTTCGGCGTCATTAAAAAATATGTGGCCCAAATCATGGACGGACTGGATCACAAGTATCTCAATGAGCTTGAATACTTTCAAAAAAGCCAGCCCTCTTCTGAAAATATCGCCTATCTGATCGCCACCGAGCTGAAGGCGAAAATTGACACCCCGGGGATTACCGTCAGCCGGGTGACCGCCTGGGAATCCGATGATGCCGCCGCCACTTACATCCCGGCACCGGCCTGAAAAAACGCTTAATCCTGATCCAATTCCTTCCAGCGCTGCATCAGTTCGTCGCGCGTCACAATGGCGCAAACATCCGGCACATGGTCGGCGATATTTTCCAGCCCGCCCTCCTGTCGATCCACCAAAATCACCGCCTGGACAACCTGAAAGCCTTCCGAGCGCGCCCGCTCGATGGCTTTGATGGTGGAGCCCCCCGTGGTGGCCACATCGTCGATAATGGCTACCCGCTGTCCCGGTTCAATATCGCCTTCGATCCAGCGTACGATGCCATGATCCTTGCGGTGCTTGCGAATCGAAAAGGCATTCATTGGCTGGTCCAGCATCCCGGCGACAAAGGCGGTGGCCACCGCCAGGGGGTCCGCCCCGAAAGTCAATCCCCCGACAGCGGACAGGCGACTGTCCTTGATTTTTTCAAATATCAGGTGACCGGCCAGAAACATCCCCCGGGAATTCAAGGTCGTCGGTTTGCAATTGACGTAAAAATGACTCCGGCGGCCGGAAACCAGCTTGAATTCCGGCTGGCGGCTGTATTTGAAGGACTTGCGGCACAATATGTCAAGCAGTTCCTGTTTCATGGACATGGCCCAGCTCCTGTCAAGAAAGGGTTGATTTCAAAAAAGCGTTTCGATATAAAACCGGCTTAAAAAAGCCTCCACCGAATTGGAAGAAGCCTGTTTAATGGGTTTCAGTGGAGGCTTTGAGCAGGAAAAACCGGGGTCGGCACTCCCTGAACTCAAATATTCCATAGCAGCAAATCCACTCGGGGTCAATTACCGGGATTTTTTTCCAATCAGCACCGATGAAAATGGGAAGCATTTTTCTGGTCTAGACGGCTGAAACATGATAGTCTGAAAAACAGCATGAAATCAATTCGAACGCGCTGCTTACTTATCCGTATCACCCTGGCATTAATGCTTTCGTTGCCGGTGGGGGTGCTGGCCGAAGAAGCCGGACAACGCTTCAGCCTTAAACAAACCATCAAATCGGCCATCAAGGCCAACCTGCGCCTGCAGCGATCCAGGGAGGATGTCGCAGCGGCCAGGGCGAACAAAAACGCCAGCATCACCAATTTTTTCCCGACTTTGAATGCAAAATACAGCTACCTGCACCGCAACAAGCCCACCTCCCAGTCGCTGCTGACGCCGACGGGCCAGCTCATTGACGTGACCATCAATCCCGATGAGGAATATAACTTTGTCACCTCTTTTACCCAGCCGGTATTTACCGGTTTTTCCCTGATTAACCAGTACAAAATCGCCGACATGGGGCTTGATGCCGCCCGGATCACGGAAAATATCCGTCGCCAGGATGTCATTCTGGATGCCAAAAATGCCTACTTCTCGCTGCTCAAAGCCCAGAAGCTGCAAATGGTCGCCCTGGATACCGTGCGGCAGATTGCCGCCCAGAAAGAGGTGGCCGAAAATATGTACCAGGTGGGCATGAGCCCTTTAAACGACCTGCTGCAAAGCCAGGTCCAGCTGGCCAATGCCAAGCAGCGTCTGATTTCAGCCAAAAACAACATGGAAGTTGCCAAATCCCAGTTTAACACGCTGCTGCGCCGGCCGGTGAACGCCCCGGTGGAAATTGTGGACATTCTCGACTACACCCCCTTTGTCCATGACATCGACTATTGCCTGGCCCAAGCCGATGCCCAGCGGCTGGAACTGCAGGTGGCCGACCTGGAAATCCAGATTGCGCAAAAAGAATACCGCCTGTCCCAGCGCAACTATTATCCCTCGATCAATGTGACCGGCACCTACACCCGGCGGGGAACCGACTGGGATGTTGATGGGGGCGAGGGCATCAGCGATTCGACTTTCTGGGATGTGCGGGCCACGGCCTCCTGGGATTTCTGGGAATGGGGCCGCACGCGATTCGGCGTCAAGGAAAAACTCAGCCGCCTGGCCCAGGCCAGGTACCGCAAGCAGGAAATCCAGGACAACATCAATCTGGAAGTCAAGCAGGCTTTTCTGAGAACCAAAGAGGCGCAAAAAAACATCACCACGGTTGAAAAAGCCATCGAGCAGGCCAGGGAAAACCTGCGCATCACCGAGGAACGCTACCGCGAACAGGTGTCAACCACCACCGACGTGCTGGTCGCCCAAACCCTGCTTACCGAAACCATGACCAATTATTACAACGCGCTGTATGATTTTAAAATTGCAAAAGCCATCCTCTATCGAGCGATCGGCCAGGAAGTCATGGAATGATTTCCCCTGCTGGTGAGCAAAGTTCGATCATCCGGATGTTCCATGTCCACCATAATTACGGTCCCAAAAAGGCCCTGATTGACATCACCCTTGACATCGCCAAAAATCAGTTTGTCTTTATCAGCGGTCCCAGCGGGGCCGGCAAAACCACCCTGCTGAAACTTTTTTACTACGGCGAAGCAGTGTCCGAAGGCCAGGTTTTGATTGACGGCATTAATTTGGCCCGCATTCCCCGCAAACGCATCCCGTATTTAAGACGCAAGTTCGGGATCATTTTCCAGGATTACAAATTGATTCCGACCCGAACCGTCTATGAAAATGTGGCCCTGGTGCTGGAAGCCGCCGGCAAAAAACCGCGCCTGATTCAAAAAAAAGTAAAGAGCGTGCTGCGGCTGGTGGATATGGAAGACCGGCTCGGATCTTTCCCCCCCAGCCTGTCCGGCGGCGAACAGCAGCGGGTGGCGGTTGCCCGGGCCATCGTCGGAGATCCCAAAATTATTCTCGCCGATGAGCCCACCGGCAGCCTGGATGATGACTCGGCCGATGCCGTGCTCGAACTTTTGCGGGGGGTGCACATCCGGGGGGCCACCGTCATTATCGCCACCCACGACAGGAATCTGATTCGCAAAACCGGAGGCCATGTCCTGTACCTGAGGCAGGGCCGGCTGGAGACATCGACCTTCATCGAAAAACAGTATGATAACACGATACTTTAAACGCGCCATTGATGACATATTCAAAAACCGTTTCCTGAATCTTGTCACGGTGATCACCATTGCCCTGTCCATCCTGATTGTCGGCTCTTTTATCCTTTTTTTCGTCAACACCGGCGCGGTGATCAATTCCTGGAAAAAAGGGCTGCGCATCATGGCTTACCTGCAACCGCAAATCAGCAAAACCGGACTGGAACAGCTCAAGCATGAGATCCTGTCCATTGACGGGGTCCAGCGGCTGCAGTACATCCCGAAACAGGAAGCCCTGCGCCGGCTCAAGGCCCAGATGAAACACCAGGCCTCGCTTTTCGAAAACCTTGAAGACAACCCGTTGCCTGACAGTTTTGAAATCCGCATGACCGCGGTTGCCGACAGCTGGCAGAAAATCGAATCCGTGGCCGCCCGCATCGAAGCCCTGCCCCAGATCGATGAAGTCGAATACGGCCAGCGCTGGTTTGCGAGCTTTGCCTATATCGCCACCCTGTTTCGGGTGGCCGGCTATGGGATGGGAAGCCTGTTTTTTATGGCCATTGTATTTATCATGGCCAACACAATCCGCCTGGTCATCTATTCCCGACGCGAAGAAGTTGAAAT
Organism: uncultured Desulfosarcinaceae bacterium; assembly: GCA_964527835.1. GTDB lineage: Bacteria > Desulfobacterota > Desulfobacteria > Desulfobacterales > JAFDCJ01 > JAFDCJ01. The sequence goes on from CAZGNV010000040.1 coordinate 12,501, forward strand.
CATGCGCCTGGTGGGGGCCACCGACAATTTCATTAAAATCCCGTTTTACATGGAAGGCCTCATCCAGGGGGCCCTGGGCGCCATTGTGGGCCTGGGCCTGCTTTTTGCTTTTTTTGTGTTCATCACTTCCAACATGGAACAGGGATTTTTCCCGGATCTTTTTCACCTGCAGTTCCTGTCGCCGGCCATTGTTGCCGGGATCGTGCTGAGCAGCATGCTGGTGAGCTGGCTGGGATGCTATATTTCCTTGAAGCAATTTTTAAGCGCCTGAACAGGCCCGGACAATGTTTGGTCACCTCAACAAATCCATCAGCGCCTGCAATATTTTAATGACCGCCGCCATCCTGGCGGTTCTCGGAACAGCGGCCGCCGGCCCATCGCCGGCGGCGGGGCAAACTGAAGACCTTAAAACCAAAATCGATACCTTCAAAAACCGGGCGGAACATATCACCCGTGAAATCGAAAAAAGCCGGCAGGAAGTCAAAAGGTTCACCCGCCAGGAGACCGATACCCTCCGGCAGCTGGAGCGGGTCGAACGGTCCCTGGATAAAATCCGCAAACGGGCCGCCACGCTCAAAGCTGAAATCAAGCAGTTTGACCGCCAAATTGCCGCCGCCCAATCAGACGCTCAAAAACTCAGGGACCAGATCAGAGCCAACGAAAAATATGTGGCCCGCCGCCTGGTGGCCATGTACAAGATGAACTGGCTGGGCAGGCTTCACCTGCTGGCTTCGGCTGAATCACTGCATGAGTTTATGCAGCGCCGGGCAGCGCTGGAGCGCATCCTGGCCCATGATGCCAAAATTCGCCAGCAGTTGATTGAAGATCAGCAAAAACTCAACCTTGTTCTGCACCAGCTTGAAAAGCATAAAGCCGCCAAACACGCGCGAATGGACGCATACAAGCACCAAATGAAAGCCGTCGCCCGCGAAAAGGCGCTACGCACCCGGTTGCTGGCGGACATCCGCGGCCAGAAGTCACTGGAACTGGCCGCTATTGAGGCTTTAACCCGCAATGCCCGGCAGTTGGATCGCAAAATTAAATCCTTGAATGACCAGCTGGCAACTGCCGCAAGTGATAAAAATCGCGGGCAAATGCGCTTTTCCGCCCATAAGGGCTTGCTTATCATGCCTGTTAAGGGTAAAATAGTATCTTTGTTCGGGCCATATAAAAACCGTAAGTACAATATCACCAATTTTCGCAGCGGCATCGAAATTCAAGCCGACCGGGGCGCACCCGTGCGGTCCGTTTTCAACGGCCGGGTGTTGTATGCCAACTGGTTTAAAGGCTATGGCAACATGATCATCATCGATCATGGCGGCAACTTTTATACGGTCTATGCCCATCTGGAAGAACTGTTTGCCGCCAAAGACGACACGGTGCAAACCGGAGATGTCATAGCCACAGTGGGAGACAGCGGATCGCTGACCGGCACGCGGCTTTACTTTGAGATCCGCCACCACGGCAAACCCGAAAACCCGCTGCAATGGATCAAAACCGGATAAGAAGGAGCGCTTAAATGTTCAACAAACAAACACGACCGGTAAAGCTATGGCTGTTGATGGTCATTGCTGTTGTGGTCTGGACCATCGGAACCGGTTTTTACGGTGATCTGGCGGCTAAAAACGATGAAGCCTACGAAGAATTAAAAGTATTTTCCGATGTCATCCAGATCATCCAGCGTGAATACGTCGATGAGGTCGATCAGAAGCAGCTGATCCAGAAAGCCATCCAGGGGATGGTACAAAGCCTCGATCCCCACTCCTCCCTGCTTCCGCCGGCGGCTTTTGAAGACCTGCAAATCGACACCAAGGGAAAATTTACCGGCATCGGCATCCACATTACCATGCAGGACGGCTTTGTAACGGTCATCTCACCCATTGAAGACACCCCCGCCTATAAAGCCGGGATCAAGGCCCGGGACCGCATTATCAAGGTCGATGGCAAACCGGCCCGGGATCTGCGCGAAGCGGTGAACATGATGCGCGGGCCGAAAGGCACGCCGGTGGTCGTCACCATTTTGAGAGAAGGGGTGAAAAAGCCCCTTGAATTCAAGTTGATTCGCGATGTCATACCCATTTACAGCGTCAAGTTCATCATGCTCAAAGACGGATATGGCTATATTCGCCTGTCAAACTTCACCGGATCGACCACCACGGAAATGAAAACCGCCCTGGAAAAAATGGAAACCGCCAAGGTTCCCTTGAAGGGCCTGATTCTGGATCTGCGCAACAATGGCGGCGGGTTGCTGAACCAGTCCATCCAGGTCGCCGATCTGTTTCTGGACAGGGGCAAAATTCTGTTCATCAAGGGGCGCAATAAAAAAAATACCAAGGAATTCGATGCCACCCCCTCCAGCGTGAAACGCCGTTATCCCATCGTGGTGCTGATCAATGCGGGAACCGCCAGTGCATCTGAAATTGTTGCCGGCGCATTGCAGGACCACAAGCGGGCCCTGATACTGGGCACAACCTCATTCGGCAAAGGGTCGGTGCAAACTGTGGAAACCCTGCGTGACGGGTCCGGGCTGAAATTAACCATCGCCCGCTACTACACCCCCAGCGGCCGTTCGATCCAGGCCAAGGGCATTGAACCGGATATTTATTTGCAACACCACCGCCTGGACCCTGTTAAAAGCGACAGCCGGGAAGACGGTCATATCAAAGAAAAAGACCTGCTGAATCATCTGGAAGCCGAACCGAATAAGGACAAGTCCAAAGACGACACCGACGACAAGAACCGCCAAAAAGACAGTCAACCCCGGGAGCAGGCGGTACAATTCCGCATCGGCCCGTTGAAGCTGGATGCTCTGCGCGCCGACAACCAGGTCATGCGGGCCCTGGAGCTGCTCGAGGGCTATGAGATATTCAAAAATCTGAACAGCTAAATGGTCAAACGCAAATCTACGCGCAAATCAAGGCGCCGCCGAAAACCCCGCAAAAGCGGGGTTTTTGCAAGACCTTCCGTTAAAATCCTTGCCGGTCTGGCCATCCTGGTGATGCTGGTTGTTGCGGTGGGGCTGCTGGCCCGGTTTCTGATCTCGGTGCCCGAACCGCCGGCACCTTCCCAGCCGCCGGCACCAAAACCGGCGGCCAAAGTTCCGCCTTTTGAAATCTATCCCCGCAAAGAAATACCGCCGCCTGAAAAGACCCCGGCCGCTGTCAGGAAAAAACCAAGGCAGTTGCCACAGGTGGCGATCATCATCGATGATCTGGGCTATGATCGAAAAATAGCAAAAAAATTCAGCCAACTGCAGGCACCAATCACTTTTTCCATTCTTCCCTACGGCCCCCATCGCAAAAAAATTGCCCGGCTGGCGCATGACAAGGGGCTGGATGTCATGCTGCACCTGCCCATGGAACCTCTGGAATATCCGACGGTCAACCCGGGCCCCGGAACCCTGCTGACCTCCATGGCGCCGGACCAGTTGATCCGGCAGCTTGAAAAAAACCTGGATGCCGTACCTGATATCAAGGGTGTCAACAACCACATGGGCTCGAAGATGACGGCTGAATCCAGTCAGATGTACCAGGTTTTTACGATTTTAAAAAAGCGGGGGCTTTTTTTCATCGACAGTCGCACCACCGCCCAAACCCTTTGCAAACCATCAGCCCGCCTGTTCCAGATCCCTTTTGCCCAGCGTGATATCTTTCTGGATCACCGGCAGGATCCGGCTTTTATCCGCCGGCAACTCAAAGAACTGGTCCGCATTGCCCAGCAGCACGGCCAGGCCATCGGAATCGGGCATCCGCATACCGTCACCTATGACATTCTGCGCGAAATGCTGCCGGAACTGCAAAAAAAAGTCCAGCTGGTGCCGGCATCCCAACTGGTGCACCCCGTGGGTTAAGCCGGAAAATAAACAGTGCCCGGACTTGACAGCAAGGCGTGCGTTCTTTATGCTTTTTACTGACCGCTGCCAGGCAAAACTGCACCGTGGCAGGGATCCGGGAACCCGGATGCCTGTCGGTTCCGTTTGACGGATTAAATCAAAATGAATGACCAGACACTGCTGTATAACAGCCGCCTGACCAAAATCTATGTCCAATATATGCGCCAGCATTATCCGGAGATCGATATGGACTCGGTTTTACAGGAGGCCGGCATCGCCAATTATGAAATCGAGGATCCCGCCCACTGGTTCAACCAGGAGCAAATCGACCGTTTTCACAGCATTATCGTTGCGCGAACCGGCAATCCGGATATCTCCCGGGAAGCCGGCCGCTATTCAACCTCATCCGAGGGGCTGGGGGCCACCAAACAATATGTGCTGGGACTGATGAATCCCGCGGCCATTTTTCTGCTCATCAGAAAAATATATCCGCTGCTGAGCCGGGGAATGGATGTCCATTCCAAAAAGCTGGGGCCCACCTCGGTGGAAATCCTGGCGGTTCCCAAGCCGGGAGTGCATGAAAAACCCTACCAGTGTGCCAACCGCATGGGGGTGTTCGAATCCACGGCAAAATTCTTTACCGATCGATTTGCCCGGATAGAACATCCCGAGTGCCAGCACCGGGGCGATGACTGCTGCCGCTATATTATCTCCTGGAGCAAAAGCCCCAAAACTACCTGGAAGCGAATCCGAATTTACGTCCTGCTGGCCAGCATGGCAACCCTGGTAGTCATGTTTCCCCTGCTGCCGAAAATGCTCTGGACCATCGGGGCGCTGGCTGCCGCCGGTGGCATCCTTGGACTGTCTTATTACGCCGAGCACCTTGAAAATAAAACCCTGACCAAAACCATTGAAACCCAGACGGAAGCTGCCCGGGACAGCATCGCTGAAAGCAACATGCGTTACAGCAATGCGCTGCTGATCCAGGAAATCGGCCAGGCCATCTCCAATATCCTCGACATTGATCCGCTGCTTAAAACTGTTGCCCGCGTGATGGAGAACCGACTGGATTTTGATCGCGGGATGATCATGCTGGTCAACCGGGAAAAAACCGAACTTGAGTACCGTGCCGGATATGGTCAGAGCACAGGCGATCAAAAAATCCTGGAAAAAACTCGCTTTCACCTGACCAACCCTGAATCCAAAGGGGTATTCGTGCTGGCCATCCGCCAGCAGCGCCCTTTTCTGATCAACAATATCAGCGAAATCCAGGATTCCCTGTCCCCCAAAAGCCTTGAAGTGGCAAAAAAACTGGGCAGCCAGTCGCTGATCTGCGTTCCCATTGTGTATGAAAAAGAACCCTACGGGATTCTAACCGTGGACAACAGCAAATCCAGCCGCCTGCTGAGGCAAAGTGACATGAGCCTGTTGATGGGAGTCGCCTCCCAGCTGGCCATCAGCATTGCCAATGCCAGGGCTTTTGAAAAGCTGCATGCCAGCGAGAAGAAATACCGCGAACTCGTGGAAAATGCCAACAGCATTATCCTGCGCATCAGAACCGACGGCACCATCATCTTTTTCAACGAATTTGCCCAGCGATTTTTCGGTTACGGGCAGCAGGAAATCATCGGCCAGGACGCCCGCCAAATGATTTTGCCGACGCCGACCGCCAACGGGCTGAGCTTTGAGCAGCTGGTGGCCGCTATGCGCGAAAACCCCCAGCGGTCGGTGGTCAGTGAGAACGAAACCCGGACCAAGTCCGGAGAAAACGTGTGGATCACCTGGACCTACAAACCGATTTTCGACAGCGAAAACAGCTTTACCGAGATCCTTTGCATCGGCAACGACATCACCGAGCTGAAACGGGCCGATCAGGAAAAAGAAGAACTGCAGGCCCAGCTGCAGCGCGCCCAAAAAATGGAGGCCATCGGGACCCTGGCCGGCGGGGTGGCCCACGATCTGAACAATATTCTTTCCGGCATTGTCAGCTATCCGGAACTGCTGCTGATGGACCTGCCCGAAGACAGTCCCCTGCGCAAACCAATCATAACGATTCAAAAATCCGGTGAAAAGGCGGCGGCCATCGTACAGGACCTTTTGACCCTGGCCCGCCGGGGAGTGGAAACCACGGAAGTAATCAACCTGAATGCGATCATTTCCGATTATCTGCTCAGCCCGGAGCATGCCAGGCTGGAGATGGAAAATCCCCGGGTAACAGTGGAAAAACACTTGGATGAAAATCTGCTGAACATCCTGGGCTCGCCGGTCCATTTATCCAAAACCGTCATGAATCTGATTTCAAATGCTGCCGAAGCCATGTCCAATGGCGGCACCATCGTCATCACCACTGAAAACCGGCACATGGACCGGATAAAAAATGCTTTTGACGATATCAACAAGGGCGATTATGCCACCGTGACAGTGACCGATACCGGCATTGGCATTCCGCCGGAGGACATCGACAGGATTTTCGAGCCTTTTTACACCAAAAAAGCCATGGGCCGCAGTGGCACCGGATTGGGAATGGCGGTGGTCTGGGGGACGGTCAAAGACCACCGGGGTTACATTGACATCCAGAGCACCGAAGGGCAGGGAACCGAGATCACGCTGTATTTTCCGGTGACCCGCAAGGTGTTTTCCCGCGAATCCAAAGTCGCGGCCATGAACGAGTTCATGGGCAACGGCGAGTCCATCCTGGTGGTGGACGATATCGAAGAACAGCGCCTGATCGCCACCGAGATCCTGGAAAAACTGGGCTACCGGGTAACCACGGTTGCCAGTGGAGAGGAAGCCGTCAACTACATGCGCACCCACCGGGCGGACCTGATGGTGCTGGACATGATCATGGAGCCCGGCATCGACGGGTTGGAAACCTACCGCCGCATCCTGGAAATTCACCCCGGACAAAAATCGATCATCGCCAGCGGTTATTCCGAATCGGTGCGGGTCAAGGAGACCCAGCGCCTGGGAGCGGGGACCTATGTCAAAAAGCCCTACCTGCTGGAAAAAATCGGGCGGGCGGTCAAAGCGGAACTGGTGAAATAGAGCGCTCACGGATAGGTGAGAATCGGCCGGGGCATGATATTTTCCTCCAACCGGTATGAAACCATGCCGTTGCAGCGTGTCCCTTGTTTTGGAACGCGGCCCAACCAAGTGCTGACTTGAATCGGTCCCGTGCCAGGCATCCCAAACAAGGGACACTGCGAAAATAAGGAGCCGCTGAGAAATCATACCGGTTTCCAGAAAACATCATCCCTGCCCAATTCACGCCGATTTTTATGGGTTCTGTTGCAATGGACTTGTCTTTTATAACAAAACAAAAGGTACCGCTTGCAATTTAATGAAAAAGGCATCGAAATGAGCGACGACATTCGCTGGGTGAAAACCCACTGCGCCCGCATGGACCACGGCGGTTGCGCCCTGCGCGTCGGGGTGCGGGAAAATAAAATCATCACCGTCAAGGGGGACCCCGACGGTTATCTGAACAGGGGCTATATCTGTCCGAAAGCCGTGGCATCCCCGGATCGCCTGACCCATCCCGCACGGCTGCAGCACCCGCTCAAACGCAAGGGCGCCCGGGGCGATGGGAACTGGCAGCCGATCTCCTGGCAGGAGGCCATCGGGCTGATCGCCGAGAATCTGCAGGCAGTCAAAGACCGCCAGGGGGCCCGGAGCGTGGTTTTCTGCCAGGGCATGCCCAAGGGGCTGGAGCATTTTGTACTCATCCGCCTGGCCAATCTTTTCGGTTCTCCCAACGTGGCCGTCATCCAGGATGTCTGCCATGCGCCCCGGGAAGTCAGCGGCCTGCACACCTGCGGATTTTACCCGGTGGCCGATTTTCACCATCCCAGCCAGCTGGTCATGCTGTGGGGCAGCAACCCCACGGCCACCAACGAGGAGGGCCTGATCGGCAACCTGCTGCTGGAGCAGATCCGGCAGGGAACGGAGCTGGTGGTGGTCGACCCCATGCGCACGGAGCTGGCCGCCGGGGCTGCGCACTGGCTGCAGATCCGGCCGGGTGCCGACGGCGCGCTGGCACTGGCGTTTTTGAATGTCATCATTGCCGAAAAGCTTTATGACCGTGATTTTATCGCCAACTGGACCCACGGCTTTGATGAACTGGCCGCCCACGTAAAGTCGTTTACACCGGAAAAAATGGCCACCACCACCTGGGTGGCCGCCGAGAAGATCCGGGCGGCAGCCAGGGCCTATGCCGCGGCCCATCCGGCCGCCATTGCCTGGGGCAACCCCCTCGAGCAGACCGCACACTCATTTGACACCGCCCGGGCCCTGATCTGCCTGATGGCGGTGTGCGGCAACCTGGATGTGGCCGGCGGCAACATCCAGGCCAGTGAGCCAAAGATCCTGGGGCTGGGCAAGTTCGTCCGGGCCGATGCCATCCCCTCCAAGCGCACCGAAATGCTGCATGCCCGCCACGCAACGATTCCCAGGCTGATGACCGTGCCGCCGGCCTATCTGCGCAGGGCCATCCTGCAGTCCGACCCCTACCCGGTGACCGCCGCCTATATCCAGTGCGCCAATCCGATGCTGGCGTATGCCGACAGTCGGCAGACCCATGAAGCACTGATGAAGCTTGATTTTCTGGCGGTATCTGAAATCTTCATGACCCCCACCGCGGCCCTGGCCGACGTGGTGCTGCCGGCCGCCACCGGTTTCGAATTCAACGATATCGGCCATTACGGTCTGGGGCACGGTTTCATCCTGGCGCGTCCCAAGGTGGTGGACCCGCCCGAGCAATGCTGGCCGGACATCAAAATCCTCAACGAACTGGGCAAAGCGCTGACCGGCGCCGAGGATTGGCCTGAAAACCATGAAACCCTGCTCGATGACGTGCTGGCGCCGGCGGGCATTGATTTCAGCCGCTTTGCCCGGCAGGGACTGCTCAAAGGCGAGCAGGCGTTTAAAAAATACCTCAGCGCCGGATTCAAGACCCCCACCGGCAAAGTCGAACTTTGCCTGAGCCAGGCTGCCAAACTCAGGGCGCCGGCCCTGCCACAGTTTTCGTCCTATCCGGAGCCGAAAGATCCGGCCTACCCGCTGGTGCTCACCAGTGCCAAAAGCCCCTACTACCTGCATTCATCCTACCGGTGGCTGAAAAAACTGAGGAAAAAACAGCCGCATCCGCTGGCGCTGATCCATCCGCAGACCGCCGCTGAGCACGGCATCCGCCAGGATGACGCCATCACCATCGAAACGCGCTACGGCCGGATTGTCCAGCAGGCCCGGCTCACCGACCGGATTCACCCGCAAGTGATTTATGCGGCTTACGGCTGGTGGTTTCCGGAAGAAGACATCCGGGGCCTGTACGGATGGGAGCGGTCGAATTTCAATCTGCTGACATCAACCAAGATCCTCGGCCGCCAGTTCGGCACCCCCAACCTGAAAGGCCTCGGATGCCGGATTAAAAAAAATGATTGAAATTTCAGGGCTTACCAAAAAATTCGGCGCCTTGCGGGCGGTGGACAACCTGGAGCTGACCATCGCCGCAGGGCAAATCTTCGGATTCATCGGTCCCAACGGCGCCGGCAAAACCACCACCATCAAAATGATCGCCGGTGTGCTGGCGCCCACCAGCGGGCGCATCAAAATCGCCGGCATCGACCTGCTGCAGCACCCCGAAGCGGCCAAGGGCAAAATCGGCTTTATCCCGGACCGCCCCTACCTTTATGAAAAGCTGACCGGCATGGAATTTTTACAGTTCACCGCCGATCTTTACGGGGTGCCGGATGAAATTTTCAACGCCCGGGCACAGCGGCAGCTGGAAATGTTTTCCCTTGCCGACTGGGCTGCTGAAATGATCGAGTCCTATTCCCACGGCATGCGCCAGCGGCTGATCATGGCCGCCGCCCTGCTGCATGAGCCGGAGGTCATTATCGTGGACGAGCCCATGGTGGGGCTCGACCCGGTGGCCATCAAGATGGTCAAAGACCTTTTTCAACGTCTGGCCCGGGCGGGGACCACCATCTTCATGTCCACCCACACCCTGGCGGTCGCCGAAGACGTCTGTGACCGCATCGGCATTATCAACGGCGGACGGCTGATTGCCAGCGGGACCACGGCCGACCTGCAGCACACGGCCGGAGTGACGGATGCCGACCTGGAACAGGTTTTTATAAACCTGACCCGACGGAAAAACTGATGAACGCTATTCTGACCCTCCTGACCCCGCGGCTGCGATCGCTGACAAACCAGGGGCGGCGCAAAAAAAACAGCGGTGCGCGGTTGAAGCTGCTTTTTCTGGCGGTGATCGGCTCGCTTTTCTGGCTGGCGATCTTCGGCGTTGCGCAGCGCGTGTTGACCTATTTCAGAGGCATCGAGCAGATCGGTGACATTCTCGGCTACAAGCTGATGTCGATGATCCTGATCGTCTCCTTTGCCCTGCTGATCTTCAGCAGCATTTTGACCTCCCTGTCCCGGCTCTATCTTTCCCGGGATCTGCTGCTGGTGCATTCCATGCCGGTGGCCGGCCACAAAATTTTTATTGCCCGCTGGATCGACAGCACGTTTGAAAGCGCCTGGATGGTGCTCCTCTTCACCCTGCCGGTTTTTCTGGCCTACGGTCTGGTCTATCACGCCGGAATCCTTTACTATGCCGGAACCCTGGCAACCCTGGTGGCGTTGATGATCAACGCCTCGGCCATCAGCACCCTGCTGGTCATGCTGGCGGTCTTTTTCATTCCGGCCAGCCGGCTAAAGAGCATCTTTATCTTTCTGGGCATTCTCCTTTTCGTGGTGATCTACCTGGCGATCCGCCTGTCGCGGCCCGAGCAGCTGGTGGATCCCGAAGTTTTTGACACCGTGCTGGTATACCTCACCTCCCTGCAGACTCCCTCATCACCGCTGCTGCCCAGCACCTGGGCCTATGACAGCATCCGGGCCTGGCTTGGGGGCACTGCCTGGCCGGGCGTGTTGAATGCCGCCCTGTCCTGGAGTTTTGCCGCCATGATGGGCTTTGTGCTGGTTCTGGTGGCCGATGGAATCTACTTTGAAGGCTTTTCCAAGACCCAGAGCGCCCCCGGGCGCTTGTTTAAAAGCCGGATATCCGGGCGGCAATTTTTCATGTTTTTGCCCGGACCGGCCCGCTCGTTTGCCATCAAGGAAATCAAAACCTTTCTGCGCGACCAGGCCCAGTGGTCCCAGCTTTTTCTGATTGCCGCCCTGGTGGTCATCTACGTCTACAATTTCAAAGTGCTGCCCCTGGAAAAATCACCCATCAAAACCGTTTACCTGCAAAACCTGTTCTCCTTTCTGAACATGGGCCTGGCCCTGTTCGTGCTGACCGCCATCTGCGCGCGCTTTGCCTACCCGGCAGTGAGCATGGAAAAAAGCGCCTTCTGGCTGGTCAAATCCTCCCCGCTGTCGCTCAAAGCCTTCCTGTGGATCAAGTTTTTTATTTACTACCCGCCACTGCTGGTGCTCACCGAGGTGCTGATCGTCACTACCAACATCCTGCTGCAGGTCAGCCCCCTGATGATGGCCCTGTCGACGGTCACCGTCTTTTTGCTGGTGCCGGGCATTGTCGCCCTGGGCATCGGCATCGGTGCGGCCCATGCGGATTTCAAGGCTGAAAACCCGGCGCAGACCGTCACCAGCTTCGGCGGGCTGATCTTCATGATCGTAGCGGCCGGCATCATCGGTCTGGTCATCCTGCTCGAAGCCGGACCGGTTTACCACCTTTTCATGGCCAATATCCACAACCTGGACCTGCCCCTGTCGATCCGGCTGTGGACCGCCGCCGCCTTTGGCGCGATATTCGTCCTGAGCCTCCTGGCCATCGCCCTGCCCATGCGCTATGGGGAAAAGAAGCTGTCCCAACGGCAAGCATGACCCCCCAAGATTTGCGAAGCGAGAAATTGGACTTTTTACGAGGCCGTCAACCTTGGACTCTGAACTTTTGTTTACATTTATATTTACATTGACATTTACATTTTGGGAGTTTATACTGTCAAGTGACAGATGCTCAAAGTACGCGTTTCAACTTTTCAAAAAGGAGCCCCCATGCAACCGCCTCCGACCCCCAAACAGCAGCAGGTCCTCGATTACCTGCGCCAGGCAATTGCAGGCAGCGGCCAGGCCCCCAGCCTGCGCCGGGCCGCCGCCCAGCTGGGCGTCAGCCACAGTGCCGTGGCCCAGATGATCAAAGCGCTGGAGGAAAAAGGGTACCTGAAACGACAGGGACGCTACAGCCGCAGGATCTATCTGCTGAACCGCGCCCGCCAGGCGCAAGGCACCCACCGCTGGCGGGAGATCCCGATCATCGGGCGGGTGACCGCCGGGCTGCCCATGTACGCCCAGAGCGACTGGGAGGGCAGCACGGTGCTGGATACCGCTGTTTTTCGCGGCCAGAACCTCTTTGCACTGCGCATCAGGGGCGATTCCATGAAAAACGCCGGGATCCTGGACGGGGATCTGGCGATTTGCGAACCGCGCCAGTACGCCCACAACGGGGAAATCGTGGTGGCGCTCATCCACAGCGAGGAGGCCACCGTCAAACGGTTTTTCCTGCGCCCGGACCACATCGAACTGCGCCCGGAAAATTCCGCCTATCCCGCCATGCGCTACGGCTTCGATGAAGTTCTGGTCCAGGGCAAGGTCATCGGCCTCCAGCGCGGCCCGGAGGGGATCAAATAGCCTGGAGCAGAAGATGAATTTCAAGATACCACAGACCGCCTGCCGCCTGCAGGTGGGCACCAGCGGCTATTCCTACGCGGAGTGGACCGAGGCCGGATTTTATCCGCCGGGTACCAAAGCCGGCGCCATGCTGCCGGTTTACGCCCGGCATTTTGCGATCACCGAACTGAACTTCACCTGGTACCAGATGCCCCGGACGCCGGTGCTCGAACGCATGCAGCGCCAGGCGCCGCCCGATTTTCGTTTTGCCGCCAAGCTGACCCGCACCCTGACCCACGAGGTCGATCCCGGCCAGTGGCGCGGGCAGGCCTCCCGGTACCGGGACGGCATCGCGCCGCTCATCCAGGCGCAGAAACTGGCGGCTGTTTTGCTGCAGTTTCCACCGTCTTTTGTGCGTGCCGCCCCGAACCGGCGCTACCTGGCCGCCCTGCTGGACGAACTGGACGGCCTGCCCCTGGCGGTGGAATTTCGCCACGCCTCCTGGGCCACGGACCGGGTTTTTGCCGAACTGCAGCAGCGCCGCGTCGCCCTGGTGGCAGTGGACGAACCGGATCTGCCGGGGCTGTTTCCACGGCTCGATGTCGTCACCAACCCGGCGTTTTTTTACATCCGCTTCCACGGCCGCAATGCGAAGGGCTGGCGTTCGGGCAACATGCAGCAGCAGTTCGACTATGACTACGGCGACAACGAACTGGAAGAATGGATCAACAGGCGCATCACCGGCATGGCTCGGCAGGCCGGCTGCGGCTTCATCTTTTTCAACAACCACGTGCGCGCCCAGGCCCCCCGCAACGCCATGCGCCTGATCAACCTGCTGACCGAAAAAGGACTGATATAAAAAAGGGTACATGGTTCAAGGTCCAAGGTTGTTGTTTCTAAAAAGGCTTGCTCAAGCGAAAAAATTCGACTTTTTACGACTTTATCAGGGTTCAAGGCCTACAGAATTGTCGACATGCAATTTTTATAGCTCGGTTTGAACAAAAAATTGGAAATGAGCAATTTTTTCGCTGAACAAGGCCGCACAAGGGTTTACGCCGAGGCGTACATGTAGTACGCCGCAGGCGAAAACCCGCGGAGAACGCCGTTCATCGGAAAAAGGGCCATTTCCGGATAGAACCATGGAGCGTTCGATTATCCATCTCAATATCGCCGACTTCGCCGTGGCCGTGGAGCGCGCCGTGGACAGCCGGCTCAAGGGGCGGCCGGTGATCATCGCCCCGCAGGGGGGCGCCCGGGCGGCGGTTTACGACATGAGCCAGGAGGCGTACCTGGCCGGCATCCGCAAGGGGATGGCCCTGCGCCGCGCCGTGCGCCTGTGCAGGGATGTCCGCATCCTGCCGCCCCACCCCGACCGTTACGAACGCGCCATGGGCACGCTGTTCAAGCTGAGCCTGCCGTACTCCCCGCTGATCGAAAGCGGTGAGATCGACGGGCACCTGTTTATGGATGTTTCCGGCACCCGCCGCCTGCTCGGCCCCCCCGTGGATATCGCCCGACGACTGCGCCGCCGGGTTCAACAGGCACTCGGGCTGGAGCCCATCTGGTCGGTGGCCTCCAACAAGCTGGTGGCCAAGGTGGCCACGCGCCTGGTAAAACCCGACGGGCAGTACGTTGTCGACAGCGGCCAGGAGCAATCCCTGCTGGCGCCGCTGGCGGTCAGCCTGCTGCCGGGCATTGAAGGAGATGATCTGCTGCGGCTGCGGGAGCTTAACCTCGAGCGGGTGCATCAGGTGGCGGCTTTGAGCCTGGAGCAGCTGCAGGTTGCGCTTCGAAACCGCGCCCGGTTTGTGTACGAAATTGCCCGCGGCATCGATCCTTCACCGGTTTTGCCGGCCGGCCGCCCCTCGCCGCGGGCCGTCGTCGAACATGAATTCGGCACCGACACCAACGATGCGGCCGCCCTGCAGAGGGTTCTGTACGGCCTGGTGGAGCAGGTCGGTGCGCGGCTGCGCCGACAACGGCGCGCAGCGCGCCGGCTCAGCATCGTGCTGGACCATAGCGACGGGGCGCGCCGTGTCCGGCAGCTGCGCGTCCAGCCGGCCAGCGCCAATGACTTTACCCTTTTCAAGGCAGCCCGCCACACCCTGGCACTGGCCTGGACCCGGCGGGTGCGCATCCGCCACATCCGCCTGGTCTGCGACCGGCTGGTCTTCCCGCCGGCCCAGCTGGAGCTGTTTGCCGCCGATCGGCAAAAAACCGCCCGGGACGACCACCTGATCAGCGCCATCGACGACATCCGCCGCCGTTTCGGCCATGAGGCGCTGCGGGTCGGCCGAACCCTGGCGGCGTAAGGCATAAATGTTCATCGCAGCAATCTTGATGAAGGCGTAAAAAGCCGATTTTCTCGCTTGGGCAAGCCTTTTCGGGGCCATCAATTCTTGTCATGATACCATTAACCGTCCGCTCCAGTTATTCACTGATGTGGGGCACGGCCGGCGTCGACCAGATCTGCCGCATCGCCAGACATCTGGGCTACCGCCGCCTGGCCCTGACCGACACCGACAATCTTTGCGGGTTGTGGCCCTTTCTGGCCGCCTGCCGGCGGGAGGGTTTGACCCCCATCGTGGGCGCCGAGATCACCCAGCCCGGCACCGCGCAACGGGCCGTGTGCCTCGTGCAAAACGACGCCGGGTACCGCAACCTCTGCCGGCTGCTCACCTGCCGCCACATGGAGCCAAATTTCAACTTGGAAACCGCCGTGCCCGCCAACGGCGCCGGGCTGGTGGTGCTCACCCAAAATCCGGCTTTACTGCGCACCTGGCATGCGGCCGGAGTCACGGTGGCCGCGGCCATGCCGCGCAACCCCCTGCCCGCCTCCCACGTGCTGCGCCGCACCGCCAAGGGGCTGGTCGTCCCCCTGGTGGCCACCCCGGCAAGCTTTTTTATGCATCCCGAAGACTGGCACATTCATCGCCTGCTGCGCGCCATCGAGCGCAATACCTGCCTTTCGCACCTGGCCGCCGGCGATGTGGCCCCTGCCAATGCCTGGCTGGCGGGTCCCGAAGAATATAAGCGCCGCTTTGCCGCCTGCCCGGAAGCAGTGCGGGCCACCGAACAGATCGCCCAGCGGCTGACGTTCACCGGACCGCGGTTCGGCATCGTCATGCCGCCTTTGGCGGGTGAAAACGGCGCCCATCCGAATCACCGGCTGCGCCGGGCGGCCTATGCCGGCGCCCGCCGGCGCTACGGTGCAGAGCTGAGCGAAACCGTGGTCGAACGTCTTGAACACGAGCTGGGCAGCATCGCGGCCATGGGCTTTGCCGCCTATTTTCTGATCGTGCGCGACATCGTGCGTCACAGCCCGCGCACCTGCGGCCGTGGCTCGGGGGCCGCCTCGCTGGTGGCCTACTGCCTGGGAATCACCAATGTCTGCCCCCTCAAGCACAACCTGTACTTCGAACGCTTTTTAAACCCCGGGCGCACGGACCCGCCTGACATCGATGTCGATTTTGCCTGGGACGAGCGCGATGCAGTGCTGCAGGCGGTGCTGGAGCGACACCGGGGCTATGCGGCCATGGTCTCCAGTCACGTGCTGTTTCAGCCCCGCATGGCCATCCGGGAAACCGCCAAGGTCTTTGGAATGAGCGATGCCGAGATCCGCCGGGTATCCAAGCGGCTGCCGCGCTTCTGGCGCGCCAGCGAACCGGACCCGGACTTGCTGGCCGTGCTCAAACAGCGTCCCGAAGCAAAGCAGCTGGAGCTCGCCTTTCCCTGGCCGCAAATTTTGTCCCTGGCGCGGCGGATCATCGGCACCCCCCGCTATCTTTCCGTGCATCCCGGCGGGGTGGTGATCACCCCCCGGCCCATGGACGAATATGTGCCGGTGCAGCGCGCCGCCAAGGGGGTGCCCATCATCCAGTGGGAAAAAGACAGCACCGAAGACGCCGGGCTGGTCAAAATCGATCTGCTGGGAAACCGCAGCCTGGGTGTCATCCGGGATGCACTGGCCAACCTGCACACCAACGGCATTGCCTTTGACGAAGTGCGCTGGGAGCCGGAAGACGACCCCGCCACCCAGCAGTGCCTGGCCCAGGGCCGCACCATGGGCTGTTTTTACATCGAAAGCCCGGCCATGCGCCTGCTGCAGCAAAAATCAAAGGTCGGCGATTTCGAACACCTGGTCATCCACAGCAGCATTATCCGCCCGGCGGCAAACGAGTTTATCCGCGAATACATCCGCCGGCTGCACGGCGGTGCCTGGGATCCCATCCATCCCCTGCTGGCCGAAGTGCTGGATGAAACCTTCGGCATCATGGTCTACCAGGAGGACGTTTCCCGAACGGCGGTCGCGCTGGCCGGCTTTTCCCATGCCGAAGCCGACGCCCTGCGCAAGGTCATGGCCAAAAAAGACCGCCGGCACCGTCTGGCCGATTTTAAAAAACGTTTTTTCGCCGGGGCCGCCGCGCGGGGCGTTTCCGACCGCCAGGTGCACGCCGTCTGGGAGATGATGATGAGCTTCAGCGGCTATTCCTTCTGCAAACCCCATAGCGCCTCCTACGCGAGGGTCTCCTTCCAGGCCGCCTATCTCAAGGTCCATCACCCGGCGGAATTCATGGCCGCGGTGATCAGCAACCAGGGCGGCTTTTACAGCCCCTTTGCCTACGTCTCCGAGGCCCGCCGCCTGGGGCTTGAAATCCTGCCGCCGGATGTCAGCGCCAGTGAAATCCACTGGACCGGCCGTGCCGACGCCATCCGGGTGGGGCTTCTGTCCATCAAGGGCCTGTCCGCCGAAGTCCAGGCCCGCATCGTCGCCGAGCGCCGCCACGAGCCTTACCGCGGCATAAATGATTTCCTCGAGCGCGTCAGGCCTGCCGCCGATGAGGCCCGGGCGCTGATCCACTGCGGTGCCCTGGACGGATTCAATCCCGGCGGCAGCCGCGCAGTGCTGATCTGGCAACTGGCCGGCTGGCTGAAGAGTGGATCCAAAAAGACGCGCCTGCGCACCCCCAGCCTTTTCGACAGCCCGGGCAATGCCCAGAACTGCCCGCCCCCGTCGCTGCCCCCGGACAATGAACGCGAACGCCTGCGGCGCGAATTTGCCGTGCTCGGGTTTTTGTGCGACCGGCACCCCATGCAATTGTATGCCCGCAGGCTGCAAAAATTGAAAACCATCAAGGTCGTCGATTTGCCCCGTCAACTCGGCAAGCGCGTGCGTCTGGCCGGCTGGCTGATCACCGGCAAGGTGGTGGCCACCCGACACGGCGAGCCCATGCAATTTCTAACCTTCGAAGATGAGACCGGGATTGTGGAAACCACCTTTTTCCCGCAGCCCTACCGCCGCTTCTGCCACCTGCTCGACCGGCAGCGACCGTATTTACTCTCCGGAAAAGTTGAAGAAGATTGGGGAGCCATCACCTTGACGGTGGATAAAGTGGAACGGATCAAAATAAAAAGCAAAGGTCCGGACAATCTGAATTGAGTGGATATATTCGCCAAGCTTTTCAGGTGCTATGGTACAATGAACCCCAATGTGCTACATATCAATGATAAACCAAACAGCAAGATGGTATCGTTAACGGTCAGGGCAAAACAAATGTCACCTGACCGGAAAGGAAGGCAAAATGGGTATCCACGTTAAAAATAATGTGCATTGGGTCGGCAAAATCGATTGGGAGCTCAGAAAATTCCACGGAGATGAGTACTCAACCCATCGCGGGTCAACTTATAACTCCTATTTAATCGAAGAGGAGAAAGTCGCGCTGGTTGAAACCGTATGGTCTCCATATGCTAAAGAATTTGTCGCCAACCTGGCCGGGCAAATCGACCTGAAAAAAATTGACTATGTGATTGCCAATCATGCCGAAAGCGATCACAGTGGAGCTCTGCCCGAATTGATGCGGCATATTCCCGACACACCGATTTACTGCACCAAAAATGGCGTCAAGTCTTTAAAAGGCCATTATCATCAGGATTGGAATTTTAATGTTGTGAAAACGGGAGATCGGTTGAGTCTAGGGAAAAAAGAATTGATTTTTATTGAGGCTCCCATGCTTCACTGGCCAGACACCATGTTTTGCTATTTAACGCAGGACAACATCCTGTTCAGCAACGATGCTTTCGGACAGCACTATGCAACCGAATACATGTTTAACGATCTGGTTGACCAAGCTGAGTTGTTCGAGGAATGCCTTAAATATTTTGCCAATATATTAACCCCCTTCAGTCCTTTGGTGCAGAAGAAAATTAAAGAAGTGCTGTCCTTCAAGCTGCCCCTGGATATGATTTGCACCAGTCATGGCGTTATCTGGAGGGACAAACCCGAACAGATCGTCGAGAAATATCTGGAATGGTCCAACGACTACCAGGAAAACCAGATAACCATTGTTTACGACACGATGTGGAACGGCACCCTCCTTATGGCGCAGCAGATTGCTGCTGGAATAAAAGATACCGATAAAGAGGTTAACGTTAAACTTTTCAACCTTGCGAAATCGGATAAAAATGATGTTATTACCGAGATTTTTAAATCTAAAGCGCTCCTTGTCGGCTCGCCGACGATCAACAAAGGCATTCTGGTATCCGTTGCAGGTCTGCTTGAAGAGGCAAAGGGGCTAAAATTTAAAAATAAAAAAGCCGCTGCCTTTGGCTGCTACGGTTGGAGTGGCGAATCGGTTAAAATAATTTCCGGCATTTTAGAACAAGCAGGGTTTGATGTTATCAGTGAAGGCCTGAAGGTGATGTGGAATCCGGATGAGGAAAGTATCGCAAAATGTACCGCTTTCGGCAAGCAAATGGCCCAGTTATAAAAGAACCGGATTAATTCTCCGTTCAATAAGGCATCGCGTCGGGCAGACCCGGGTGAAAACCGCACTCCAGCAAACCTTGGAATCGTTAGCGTCGTTCTGGCAGGATTTCATGCGATTTGAACCCATCATCGGCATCGTGGCGACCCGCTGATCCCGGTGGTGCTCCGGCCACAACCCCCTCCAAAAAAAGTGGGGCCAGGCATCCTGATTTCCTTTTTTTGATCTGAAATCCTTTGCTTTTGCATGGCTGTCGACTGTCATGTTATTCCATGGTTGCGGAGACACGATGGAAAAAATC
Source organism: uncultured Desulfosarcinaceae bacterium (assembly GCA_964527835.1). Classification (GTDB taxonomy): domain Bacteria; phylum Desulfobacterota; class Desulfobacteria; order Desulfobacterales; family JAFDCJ01; genus JAFDCJ01. Next base: position 32,029 of record CAZGNV010000040.1, read on the forward strand.
CATACCGGCTGTCAGCCAAAAGCCCTCCATCTACCGGATTTATTCTTGATCAGCTTGGAATCGGAAATCAAGGTGCGAGGTGGTATCAGCGCGTTAAAAACAATTCAGGGTGCGAGGTGGGCCTGTCGATTCGGACTTTTTCCGCCGGATTGAATTTTACGGGTTGCTGAAAGGCGAAAAAAGAGTTGTCTAATGGGATTGCGCCTCAAATTGCTGCTCGATGATCAAAGCGGGTTTGAGCAGTACGGAGACCACGAAGACGCCCAGGGCCAGGATGCCAAGGGTTACGCTGACTTCCACCCAGCTGGGGGCATAACTGACGACCTCGCCCAGAGGCGAGGGAACCAGGCCCGGCACGATCAGCCCGATGCCTTTTTCGATCCAGATCCCCAGGAACAGCAAAATACAGGCGAAGACCAGCACCAGCGGTTTGCCGCGGCCCAGGTTGAAGGCCAGGGTCAAGGTGCCCAGCACATTCATGACAATGGCGGTCCAGATCCACGGCACCAGGGATGTGTGGCCCTCAAGGCCGAAGTAAAGGTAAATCGCGGGCTGGCTGTGATGGGTGGGGAGATAAAACTCTTTGAATATCTCCGAAAAGAGCATAATCAAATTAATGATCGCGGCCACAACGACGATGCGCCGGATTTTGTTGAAAACCTGCTCTTCTATTCTGAAGGAAGTCGTGGACTGAATGATGATCAACACCACGGTTATCAAGGCCGGGCCGGCGGCAAAAGCCGATGCCAGAAAGCGCGGCCCCATCAGGGGGTTGTTCCAGAAAGGCCTGGCCGGAAGGCCCTGGTACAAAAAGGCCGTTACCAGGTGAATGCCGAAGGCCCAGAATATTGAGAGAAAAACAAAGGGCAGATATTTTTTTTCATCGGGCTTGCGATTGTGGTAATGACAAAAAAGGATATAGGCCGGCACGATCAGGTTCAAAACCAGGTAGCCGTTGAGTACCAGCACATCCCAGGTCAGCAGTGAGGTTGGCCAGTTAAAAAGCCCGATAATCGGCATCAGATGCCAGGCATTCCAGGGGGCGCCGAGATCCACGAAAACGAACATCAGGCACATCATCAAAGCCCCGATGGCCACGCATTCCCCGATGATGACAACTTTGTGAAGGTCTTTATCCTTGAAAATATAGGAAGGCAAAATAATCATGACGGCGGCGGCGGCCACCCCCACCAGAAAGGTGAAGTTGGCGATATAAAAGCCCCAGCTGACGATATTGGACATATTGGTGGCGGCAAGGCCGACTTTGATTTGGACAAAATAGGCATATACGCCCAGCAGCATCAAAGCGACCAGCAGGCACAGATACAGCTGATAGACAAGGCCGCCGGATAGACTCCAGCGAATAACATCTTTGCTAAATACGATTATTTCCTTGATAAAGGCAAATCTGGGCACCATAATTTTTTCCGGGGTCGTCTCCATAGGGCCTCTGCTGGTTTAATCGATAAAATACCAAAACTTGGGATCCGTTCCCAGATCCTCCTTCCACCTGAAAACTTTCTTGTGCTTGAGGACAAACCGGATTTCGCTGTCAGGGTCCAGGAGATTTCCGAACACCCGGGCGCCGGTGGGGCAGGCTTCGACGCAGGCGGGCAGCCTGCCGGCTCTGCTCCTTTGCACGCAGAAAGTACATTTTTCCATCTGTCCCCGGTGGCGCATGCGGTTGCCCAGATAATGCTGCTTTTTGGTCATCTCTTCTTTTGGAACCACCGGTTCGTTCCAGTTGAACCGCCGGCCGTAATAGGGACAGGCAGCGATACAATAGCGGCAGCCGATGCACCAGTCATAATCCACCACGACGATGCCGTCGGGTTCCATCCACGTGGCCTTGACGGGACAGGCCTTTGTACAGGGCGCGTTCTGGCAGTGAAAGCACTGCACTCCCATATAGAAATGGTCCGCAACCGGCACCTCGTGGAAAAATTTTCCATTGCCGACCTCGGGCGACATTTTGCCGTGCTCGATTTCAAATATTCTGATGTACTGGGTGTTTGACAGGCGGTCGAGATTGTTTTCCTTGACACAGGCGGCCACACATTCCATGTAACCTTCACAACGGGTGATATTGAAGGCATAGCCGAATAAAACGTTTTGGATCGGCGCCTTGGAGCTCATCTGGATGTTGATGTCATTTTTGATTTTAGCCAGCTTCTCCAGTCGCCGAACCGTTGCGTCCTTTTCCTCCGGGGTCATGAGGCGATAGTTCTTCTTGAAGTATTCCTTGAATCGCAGGGCAAATTCTTCTTCGGAGCCCACCACCCCGGTGCCGCAACCCGAAAGCATGGCAGCCCCCCCGAGGGCGGCAAATTTGGCGGCCCCTTTGAGAAAATCCCGTCGTCCCCATTGTTTCTCCCGGGGCTGGCAATCTTGCTTTTGCTTGCGACAATCGTGGTTGTTCAGCGCATCCATGCTATTTCCCTATTGTTGATATGGCGGTGAGAAAGTTGCCGGCCACCGTTTTTCAAAGCGTGGTGAGTGCGGATTATGGCAGGAGGCGCAGTTTTTGACGACCCGCTGTCCCGCCCAATATGACAGGCGCTTGCCGTGCGCCCCCCCCACCCAGTCTTTTTTCTGTCTGAAATGGCATTGGCCGCACATCTGGTAACTGTGATCCATATCTATTCTCGTTCCTTCTTCGGTCACCAGAAAGTCACGTTCCTCCTTGTTGTGACATGTATAACAGGACAGCGGTTTATCCGGGCTGCCATGATTGAGGCGGATATCAGCATGGGCCACTTCAGCAGCCTGGACGATGCTGACCGGTTTATTATTGTGGCACTGGCTGCATTTAAAGCGCTGGATCTTGTCCTTGCGGGTTTCGGTCCAGAATCTCCCCCCTTGATAAGCCGTGCGCACCAGAACCGTATCGGACGGCAGCGCGATGACCGCAGTAACACTCATTTGATCACCAAACGGCGCATTGGCATTCTTGTAAATCTCGGCAACACCGCCTCGATCGGAATATACGCTCCATGCCGACAACAAAACGATCAGCAGGGACAATAGCGTCCAAAAGCACTTTTTTTGCATGGGTGTCTTCCTAGCGTTCCTGCAATAACATCATTATGGACTTTTACGACTGAACAGTCCCACATTGGCTGCCGGCACATGACATTGCCGGCAATTGCCCCGTGAAGGATGCTCCACCCGAATGGTGGCAACCGCACCGGGGCCCACATGGCAGGCAACACAATTGCCCCTCATCTGGAGCCCGTGGGCAATGGGCGGCGGCGCTCCCGGCAAAGCCGCCCGGCCCAGCCGCGCAGGGGTGACACTCATCCAGTCAATGTCGACAAACAGCTTGGCATCCGTCTGGGGGATGTGACACTGCCGGCAAGCACTTTGTTGCGGATGGGGCGTCAAGGGCGTGTGTCTTTTTAATTCCTCTGTCCAGCCGCCCTTGGCATGACAGGCCAGGCATTCTACCGGCGCCAGATCCGCTTCTTCAACCTTGTGCGGGATGTAAGGCGGCGCGCCGGGGTACTGCCGCCGCGAGTAGTACTCGTCGAGAGTCCTTGCACTGGACGTGCCTGCCAGATATTCTTTGGACAACTGGTCATAATTGATGAAGATATCCTTTCCGCCCTGATCGAAGTCATCATCCACGGGTTTTAAAACCGCGCTCTGCACCGGCTGGGTTTCAAAGGAAAAGGCCGTAAACACGACCAGGGGCAAGGCCACGATGCAGATCCCGGCAAAAACGAGAAACACCTTTCCCATCTTTTGCTCTGACTTTTCCATCATACTCTCTCCAGTTTGACCGCGCATTTTTTATAATCCGGCTGTTTGGATATGGGGCAAAACGCATCCAGAGTCACCTGGTTGATCAGATAGCTTTCATCGAAAAACGGAACGAAAACCATGCCCCGGGGCGGTTTGCCCCTGCCGTTGATGCTGGCCTTCATGACCACCGACCCCCGGCGCGAAGAAATTTTGACCTTCATGCCGTTGGCAATCCCCATGCGGGCGGCATCATCGGGGTTTATTTCGACATAGGATTCCGGTACGGCCCGGTGCAAAATCGGCACCCGGCGGGTCATGGAACCGGTGTGCCAGTGCTCCAGGACCCGGCCCGTATTGAGCCAGAAGGGATATTCGCTATCCGGCGACTCCGCCGCCGGTTCATAGGGCCGCAGCCAGATCCAGGCCCTGCGGTCGGGTTTGCCGTAAAAATCAAAGTCATCGCCTTTGGCTGCCGGATCATATTTGGGGTTGTAGCGCCATTTGGTCTCCATTCCGTCGACAAAAGGCCATTGAACTCCGGAACGCGCTTTGAGCGCCTGGTAAGGTGCCATCCTGTGTTTGGGGGTATCGTGGAACTGGATGTATTCGTTCCAGATATCTTCGATGTAAGTCTGTTCGGACCAGGGGAACTGTTTCTCGAATCCCATCCGGCGGGCCACCTCGATGATCTGCCAGGTGTTGCTCATGCAATCCCCCGGCATGGGAACGATCTGCTCGTTGTGCTGGGTGCGTCTTTCCGAGTTGCCGAAAAACCCCTCCCTTTCGATCCACAGCGCCGACGGCAATACCACATCGGCGACATCATAGGTCGGCGTGGGGTATATTTCGGAAACGACCACAAAGCGCCCTTCTTTTTCAGCCCCGTTGCGGTAGCGGTTTAAATTGGGCATGGTAACCATCGGATTGGTGACCTGGATCCACATGAACCGGATATCTCCCCGGTCCAGGGCCCGGAACATTTCCACGGTATGATAGGTGGGTTTGGGATCGATGTTTTCCACCGGCACATCCCAGATCTTGGCGGCCATCTTGCGGTGCTTTTCCTTCATCACCACCCCGTGGGGAAGTTTGTGGGTCAAGGTGCCCACTTCGCGCACGGTTCCGCAGGCACTGGGCTGACCGGTCAATGAAAACGGGCCGTTGCCGGGGGTGGAAATCTTGCCCACCAGAAGATGGCAGTTGTAGACCAGGTTGTTGATCCAGGTTCCCCGGGTGTGCTGGTTCATGCCCATGCACCAGAACGAAGTCACCTTTTTATCCGGGTCGCCGAAAACAGAGGCCAGGTATTTGATGTCCATGGCGGAAACACCGGAAATCTTTTCGACTTTTTCAGGGGTGTAATCCTCTAAAAAGGTTTTATAAGCTTCCCAATCAACGGTTTGGGCTTGGTCTTTAAACTTGAAATGGTCTTCGGTCCCGTAGCCGATATTGGTTTTGCCTTTGTGAAAGGAAACGTGCTTGTTGACGAAATCCCGGTTGACCCAATCATTTCGGATAATTTCGTAGCAGATGGCATTGGCAACGGCCAGGTCCGTTTGCGGCTTAAAGAGGATCGACCGGTCGGCTGCCTGGCTGGTGCGGGTGGTGCGGGTGGCAAAATCAATGATTTCGACATTGCCCCGGGCCTTGCGATTGGCAAGCATTCTTGAAAAAAGCACCGGGTGCATTTCCGCCATATTGTTGCCCCAGGTGATAAAGACATCGGCGTGATCGATGTCGTCATAGCATCCCATGGGTTCGTCAAGACCGAAACTGGTCAGAAACCCGGTGACCGCACTGGCCATGCACAGGCGCGCATTGGCTTCCAGGTTGTTGGTGCCGATACATCCTTTGAACAGTTTGGAAGCGACATAGCCGTCGGTTATCGACCATTGGCCGGATCCGTACATGGCAACGGCATCTTTGCCGTGGCTGCGGATGGTGGCCTGTATTTTGTCGGCCACCAGATCGAGGGCTTCATTCAACGGGGTTTCCACCAGTTGGCCGTTCTTGCGGACCAGCGCTTTGGTGACCCTGTCCTGACCGTAAAGGATCTGGATGGAATGGTAGCCCTTGACACAGCAAAGCCCCTTGTTGACCGTGCAATTGGGATCGCCCTTCACTGCCACCGCCCGCTGGCCGGCCACACCAACCAGCAGGCCGCATCCCGTGCCGCAAAAGCGGCAGGCCGTTTTTTTCCATTGCATGCCGCCGGCAGCTTGATCCATGTTCTTCCAGGCACCGAAACTGATACCCGGAAACAACGTCACTGCGGCAGCCGCGGCGCTGTTTAAGGCCAGAGTTTTAATGAATGCTCGTCTGGTGATACTCATGTGTCACTCCTTTGCTAAAGACACGGTTTACGGGTCCACGTGACCAAAGGTCATCCCTAAAGATTCTAATGATTTTAAACGCTTAAGTTTTTTCTGCAGGATTTTCTCCTGTTGTTCATCCGGCGTGTCGGTTACCAGGATCAGGAGTTCTTGATTGTCAGCGGGTGTTGCCTCACAGTATTCAAGGGCGGCAAAGTCCTTGAGCAGTTGCTCCTTTGCGCCCCGTTTGGGGTAGGCCAGATAGCTGAAAACAGGCATTGATGCTCCAAAAAGCGATTTGCAGGAGTGGGTTCACGGAGACTTATTAATTCCTATCAAATATGTATGATTTATTATTTGACTTAAGTCAAGAATTTATAGTCAATGGGTGGGAAATAAAATGGGGGAATCATGATCGATCTTCCAACGCCTGGCAGGCATGTTCGGCAAATCCAAAACCGGCTTGGGCGTAAAAATTGTAAGCCATATGGGCACCGGCCTCCTTCAATTCCTGGATCTCGTCATCGTACTGGGCCGTTGCGGCAATGACCCCTTCAAATTGGGTTGCAGTGATCTCTTTCACGGCGGTCATATTGGCGACGTGATTCGGCATGGCCAGCAATACCAGCCGCAGCTTTCCGCGGCCGCCCCGGCGCGCCCTTGCCCAGAAATCGATATCGGTCGCATCGCCCACGATGGCATTGCGGCCGGCCTTGCGATGTTCGGCCACGGTCTCGGAATCGAAATCAATTCCAATGACGATATCGCCATGTCTTTGTTGCATATCATCGTAGGCGGCCGTGCCGACGCGCCCCATACCGAAAACCGCTATTTCCGCATTGCCCGGATCAATGGGCTGGTCGTCGGCATGACGGGTTTTGGTTTCAAAACGCCGCAGCCTTGCGGCCCAACGTTCAAACAGGGCATGGGCGTGGGTGTTCAATGGTGAAGCCAGGATGAATGTTATCGACAGCGCGATGGCAATGATGATCAGCCACTGGCTGCCGATCCAGCCATTGCGCACACTGATGGCCGCCACCAAAAGGCCGAACTCGCTGTAGTTGGCCAGATTGAGCGCCGCCAGAAAGGAGGTTCGGGCCCGCAGTTTGAAGCGCGCGATCAACAGGAAATATAACAAGACTTTAAAGACCGCCACGATGGCCAGCAACCCGGCAATACCAAAGGCCTGCAAGGTGACAGCCCCTGATAGGCCGATGTTGAGGAAAAAACCGACCAGGAACAAATCCTTGAAACTCAACAGGGTTTTGGACATTTCTTCGGCCTTGGGATGACCGGCAATCAGAACACCGAGCACCAGGGCGCCCAGATCCGGCTTGAGCCCCACCAGCTCGAAGCCGGCGGCTCCCAGGCCCAGAGCCAGGAAAACACTGAAAAGCAGCAGCAGTTCCCGATGGCCGACACGATTCAATACCGCGATGAGAAGCGGACGGATGAGGAAAAGCGCACCGATGAATCCAATGGCCCACGGCGAGGGGATCTTGCCCAGCGAGAAAGTTAAAAAAACCACCGCAAAGATATCCTGCATAATCAGGATGCCAATGGATACACGGCCATGCAGGGAGGACATCTCCCCGCGCTCTTCCAATATTTTGACCGCAAAAACCGTGCTTGAAAAGCTCAGGGCGAAGGCGATCAGCAATGACAGTTTGAAGTCCAGGCCATTGAAGGCCGAAAAACCGGCAGCACCCAGTGCAAAAATCCCGGCCCCGAAGACGATGATGGTGATGCCCATATGAATCGAGGCTCCCGCCCAGATCTCCGGTTTCAAGAGGGAACGAATGCGCAGCTTCAGGCCGATGGTAAACAAGAGCAGCAGCACGCCCATCTCGGCGATATTCTCCAGCGCCTCACCCCCCTCGACGCCAAACGGCTGGAGCACAAAGCCGGCAACCAGATATCCCACCAACGGCGGCAAACCGAGGCGATAAGCAAAAAAGCCCAGGATAAACGCCACCAGTATCCATAAAGGATCCATCGATAATCTCCTGTTTCAGCATCAGATCGTGCCCGCCGACGGATTGTCATTGGGTGTTTGGGCGATATTATTACGGCAAATCAATTATTGCAAGCCGGCAGGCACCCTGCGGGGGGTATACCCGGCTGAAAGCAGACACGCCATGTGCCCCCGGCGCAAACCCAGTCCGCCACGCAGTTGCAGTAGATTAAGCTTCATTCGCCTCGATCATTTGTGATTGAATATATCTCAAAAGACGTTATATTTTAAGTATGTTCGCGAAAAACTGCCTGACACAGCTCAACCTTAATCACGCCAGTTGCTCTTAATAAGGGGATGAACAAAAGACCACCATTGCTGTGCATCGTTTGGATTTTAATCATTTTGCTGAGCCACAGCAAAAGGGCACCTGCCGGTGATTGGTCGATGGCCCTGTATGGAGGCGTATTGCTGGAAGGGGAGTTGAACAACGCCACCATTGCACACCAGGGATTTGAGGATTCTTACCTGGTGACCCTGGCGCTGACCAGAAAAATCGCAAACTGGAAAGAGGTCATCGACTGGGAGATCGAGGGCCAATGCGTTAAACATTTTGCCGGCCAAACCAACTGGGAATTCAACGGTCTGATTGCCCTGCGCTGGCTGCTCTTTCCCTGGGATCAATACCTCGATACCAGTTTTGCCTTTGGCGCTGGCCTGTCTTATGCCACCGAGATCCCCAAAGTGGAAAAGGAAAATCATGATCCGGCGGCCAAATTTTTAAAATATCTCATGCTTGAATTAGAGTTTTTTTTGCCGGGCTCCGAGCATTGGAGCCTGATTTCCCGCATTCACCATCGTTCCGGCGCATTCGGCCTGTTTCATGGGGTGACCGGTGCCTCAAACGCCCTGGCCTTTGGGGTACGCTACACTTTTTAAATGCATCCAAAACCGCTGATAATTTCCCATCTCTGGGATCTGTCGCCGCAAGAAGCCGATGCCTTGCAGCGGCAGATGTCTCGCAAGCTGATTCGAAAAACTATGATCAACATTGAAGGGGTTGCAACCGTCGCCGGGGTCGACACGCATTATCCAGGCACTCTGGCAACAGCGGCCGTGGTAACCACAAGGCTTTCTGATTTGAAGACAGTTTATTGGGCTACGGCCGATAGACTGGTGGCCTTTGCGTATATCCCGGGGTTTGCTGGCATTTCGTGAAGGTCCTGCAATTCTTGAGGCTCTCGGCAATTTAAACGCTGTTCCGGACCCGTTGATTATTGATGGGCAGGGTATCGCCCATCCGCACATCACATTGAAGAAAAAAGCGAGGCTATGTGCGACCCCGCTTTTTATTTAGCAAATGTTTGGAAGCCAGTTGAATAGAATAAAACCCTGCCTAATAGAGTGAGACCTCAATTGAGGTGAAAACCACCTGTGCCGGTTGAAGGTTCCTTTATGGCTCGGTGTTGGAAAGGATATACCACTTGACTGTTTTAGTGGCGCTTTTACAATCGTCAAAGTCAAAGGTCACGCTAAAAGTGTAATAGTCCGGATCAAGCATCTGACCCACACCCGGGCACCGGAAAGACTGGCCCCCGACTGAAAGGGTGCCGGGAATCAAGCAGTCATTCAAGGCCGCAGTGACATCAGTGCCGTTTAAAGTGGCACTGATTCCGAGCCCGGAACAATCTGAAGGCCCAACCAGAAGAGTAAGATCAAATTCCTGGGTGGCCGCATAATACCCAGTAGATGGAGAAATTGCTGTTTCAGGCGGCGGCGATTTGCAACACTCATCTGCTCCCATATCCACTGTACCATTACAGATCCGGTCTTCACCATCGAAGTCTTCAGAGGAAATCACTGCGGCATTGCTTCCTTGATCAATAACCGGGGATTGGCCACAGTCAAGATGGTAGCCTTCCAAAAAAACAGGGTCTTCGTCGATATTGCCTTCTCCCGGAAAGCCCCCCCGAACGTCGCTGTATGTGACCGGGGAAGTACAGCCATAGATTTCATCCGGTGAATCGTTCCATAAGATGCTGTTGGTCACTGTTTGAGATGAACTGCTTAGGCATGCAATACCGCCTCCGCCCGCAGCGCCAGCTGAATTCATAGATATAGTGCTGTTTATTATTTCAGGATTGGTTCCGCCTCCGTAAGAGCAGCTACCGGCACCGTAATCCGCGGTATTGTAGCTGATCACGCAATTATTGAGGATAGGACCAGATCCGATGCTGAAAACCCCACCACCATAATGGTTGGCCGTATTCCATCTTATTTTGCAATTATTGATTTTCGGTGAAGAATTTGTGCAGTAAATCCCACCGCCGTCCCACGACGCATGATTGTATTCAATAATGCAGGCAGATATTACAGGCGAGGAATTTGTGATATAAATTCCACCGCCATATTTTTGGTCGCCATTTTTGATCGTAAATCCAGATAGTTTGGAATCGTTTCCTTCCCCTCTCTGAAAGATGAAACCGCGCGTCCAAGCCGTGTTTTCGCAGTCGATCACACAGCTGCCGGGGGAGCCGTCACATTTTACAGTTATGGCTTTCATCTTGAAGTCGATGTTTACATTATTGGGACCACCATATATATCCGGTGCTACCAGAACAGTATCCAGATAGTTGGCGATATCGATTGCTTCCTGGATAGTCGGTTGATCATCGGGCACACGAATAACGGCTCCAAAGGCATTATTGATACAAAAGGCTGCTGAAAGTATTAAAGTAAATAGGATGCCAACGCGCAAATTGTCTTTTTTTGTTTTCATGATATCCCTCGCTATTACAAGTAAAAGGTTATCTATCAACGGGCCTATCCCGCAAAAAAAGGCTAATTTAGCAAAAGTTATTTACCGCGAT
>CAZGNV010000041.1:0-42466 GCA_964527835.1 uncultured Desulfosarcinaceae bacterium
GGCTCCCCAGCACGGACTCGAACCGCGGACCCGATGGTTAACAGCCATCTGCTCTGCCAACTGAGCTACTGGGGATCATTTCAGGAAACGTAAATTAATCAATCGGACCTTTATTGTCAAGAATAATTTGGGCTGCGCGGCCACCCGATCACGGGTCCTCGATCCCCGGGCGCAGTCGCAGATGCAGCTCATCGAGCTGTTTTTTGGCGGTTTCGGAAGGCGCGCCGGTCAGCAGGCAGGCCGCCTTCTGGGTCTTGGGAAAGGCGATCACGTCGCGGATCGAGGCCTGGCCGCACATCAGCATGATCAGGCGGTCAAAGCCGATGGCAATCCCGCCGTGGGGCGGCGCCCCGGAATCCAGGGCTGAAAGCAGAAAGCCGAATTTTTCCTCGTAGGTGGGCGGGTCCATGCCCAGGGCCTTAAATACCTTTTGCTGCACTTCGCGCTGGTGGATACGGATGCTCCCGCCGCCGATTTCAAAGCCGTTGAGCACCAGGTCGTAGGCCCGGGATTGCACGGCCGGCGGATCCTCCTCCAGCTTGCCGTAATCTTCTTCCAGCGGCGAGGTAAACGGATGATGCAGCGCCTGGTAGCGTTTTTCGACATCGTCGTATTCAAACATCGGAAAGCGGGTAACCCATAAAAACTCGAACCGATCCTCATCGATCAGGCCGAGTCTTTTGCCCAGCAGGTTGCGCAGATTGCCCAAAGATTCATTGACCACTTTGGGCTGGTCGGCGACGAAAAAGATGAGGTCCCCGGGCTGCATTGCAATGCGTTCGGCCAGGGCCTTTTTTTCATCCTCGCTGAAAAATTTCACAATCGGGCTTTGCCATTCATTCTCCCGGACCTTTATCCAGGCCATGCCCCGGGCGCGGTAAACGGCCACGAAATCGGTCAAATCATCGATCTCCTTGCGTGAAAAATCAATGCACCCCTTGGCGTTCAAGGCCTTGACAATGCCGCCTTTTTTGACAACCGATGAAAAAACGTTGAACTTCGATCCGGCGACGATATCCGAAACATCCTTGAGCTCGAGGCCAAAGCGCGTATCGGGCTTGTCCAGGCCGAAGCGATCGAGGGCTTCGGCATAGGTCAGGCGTGAAAACGGCAGTTCCAGCCTGCGGTCCAGCACATTTTCAAACAGCGCGGCCATCATGGACTCAGTGACTTCCATGATTTCCTCTTCCCCGACAAAGGACATTTCCATGTCAATCTGGGTAAATTCAGGCTGGCGGTCGGCGCGCAGGTCTTCGTCCCGGAAACAGCGCACGATCTGGTAATAGCGGTCAAAGCCGGAGATCATGAAAAGCTGTTTGAATATCTGGGGCGACTGGGGCAGCGCATAGAACCGGCCCGGATTGACCCGGCTGGGGACCAGGTAGTCCCGGGCCCCTTCCGGGGTGCTGCGCGTTAAAAAAGGGGTTTCCAGATCCAGAAATCCGCGGCCGTTTAAAAATTCCCTTACGGAAGCCGTGGCCCGGTGCCGCAAGATCAGGTTTTGCTGCATCGCGGGACGGCGCAGATCCAGGTGGCGAAATTTGAGCCGGATGTTTTCGGACACCTCAATGTCGTCTTCGATCAGAAACGGCGGCGTCCGGGCGGCGTTCAAAATCTTCAGCTCGCTGACCATCACTTCGACGGCGCCCGTTTTCAGATTCGGGTTGATCATGCCCTCGGGACGGGGGTCCACCCGGCCGCGCACCGCCAGGACATATTCATTGCGGATTTCATGGGCCTTGACATGCACGGCCTCATCCACCGCCGGGTTGAACACCACCTGGGTGATGCCCTCGCGGTCCCTGAGGTCCACGAATATGACCCCTCCGTGATCCCGGCGGCGCAGCACCCAGCCCATCAAAACGACCTCGCGGCCGGCATCGTCAATTCCCAGCTCACAGCAGCTGTGAGTTCTTCGCATGTTTCCCAATAGGTCCGGCAATGTTGATTTCTCCTTTCAGACGGTTTTGTGAAACGTCCATCTGCCGCGTTGGGCTGCGTCTTTCGTCAGTCCAACGTACTCAACGTACGTTTCCTTTCTCAAGGCTTGCACGCCTTGCATATGAACGTTTCACAAAACCGTCAAAACAACATAATTTCTTAACTATATTTTTTGATCCGTTGCTGTTAATTTCGATTCAATATTGTCCACCAGGTTGTCGATGGAAATTGAAACCTGCTCTTTGGTCTGCATGTCGCGCAGGATGGCCTGTCCCCGGGCCAGCTCCTCTTCACCCACAATCAACACCTGGGCCGCTCCCAGCCGGTCGGCCCGCTTCATCTGGCTTTTCAGGCTCCGGCCGGAAAAATCCATCTCGGCCCGGATGCCGGCCTGTCCCAGCCGGCAGATCCACTCAAAGGCCAGCGACTGGCTGCGTTCCCCCAGGGCCGCCACAAACAGCTGCGGCTTTTGCTGCAGGTCGGCGGCATCCAGGCCGCAGATTTCGGCCAGGCGGTCAAAACCGATGGCAAAGCCGGTGCCCGGAATTTCAGGGCCGCCCAGTTCCTTGACCAGCCCGTCGTATCGTCCGCCGCCGGCCACCGCGCTTTGGGCCCCCAGCGAGCCCGTCTGGATTTCAAAGGTGGTGCGCGCATAGTAATCCAGCCCGCGCACCAGGCGCTTGTCGACCACATACGGCACATCAAGCCGGTCCAGCGACTGCTGAACCTCGTCAAAATCCTCCCTGCAGGCGGTACACAAATGCTCCAGGATGGACGGTGCTGCCGCCAGGGCTTCGCGGCAGGACGGCACCTTGCAGTCCAGCACCCGCAGCGGGTTGCGGTCTGTGCGCCGGATGCAGTCCGCACACAGCCGGTCGCTGATCGACAGCAGCATTTCCCGCAGGGCCGTTTTGAAGCCGGGCCGGCAAGCAGGGCACCCCAGCGAGTTGATATGGGCCCGGGCATCGGCGACCTTTAACCGTGAAAAAAGCGTGGTCAGCAAAAAAATGAGCTGCACGTCCACCAGGGGGGAAGCCACGCCGAAGATCTCGGCGTCAATCTGGTAAAACTGCCGGTAGCGTCCCTTCTGGGGCCGTTCCCGGCGAAACATGGGTCCGATCATGTACAGTTTCTGAACCGGGTCGGCGGCAAACAGCCGGTGCTGGATATAGGCCCGCACGATGGAAGCCGTGGCCTCCGGCCGCAACGTGACCAGCTCCCCTTTGCGGTCGGGGAAGGTATACATCTCCTTTTCGACGATGTCCGTGTCCTCACCGATGCTGCGTTTGAACAGCTCCGTGCGCTCCATGATGGGAATGCGGATCTGTTTGAAGCCGAAGTCTTCAAACAAATCGACGGCAACCTTTTCGATCTGCTGCCACAGTTCGACTTCCCCGGGAAGAACGTCCTTAAAACCGCGAATTAGCTGTATCATGGTATATTGCCAGTCTCGTATTAGCGGTGGAGACTAAAGTTTAAGTAACATTGCATAAATTTTTATTTTTATCCTATTCACTTAATTGAAGTCAACACCATAATTTTGCTTTTAAAACTTGACACTGGTGGTTCCATTTCATAGAGATTGAATCTGTTAAGCTTGATGAAGTCGTAAAAAGTCGAATTTTCTCGCTTAGGCAAGCCTTTTCGGGAGCCGTTCAGAGTTTCGCTATCCGCCTGAGGTTTACCTGCCTTAGGAAGGCGGACAAGAATTCATTGCAAGAAGTATTATTAACACCTTAAAATAGCTTGCGATTCTTAACGCTCAACCCTTCACGGCTCTCTTCCCGAAAAGGGTTGATGGCGCTCGAAAATGACTTTTTGCGGGACCGTCAACATTCATAAAAGGAAAAAGCAGCTTGGCCCAATGTGGAAAATACAATGCCCTAACGGATGTCGCCGGCATTTCCGTTGGCAACTACACCGACGAGCAGGCGGTCTGCGGGGTCACCGTAGTTTTATGCCCCCAGGGGGCAGTCGCCAGTGTTGATGTGCGCGGTTCGGCCCCGGGCAGCCGCGAAATCCCGCTGCTGGACCCGGCCAACCTGGTGCAGGAAGTCCAGGCCGTGGTGCTGTCCGGCGGATCGGTCTTCGGCCTGTCCACTGCCGACGGCGTGGTGCGCTGGCTGGCGGAAAAAGGCCATGGTTTTGCGCTGCCCGATGGTCACGTGGTGCCCATCGTCCCGGCGGCGGTCCTGTTCGACCTCGGCCGCGGCGCGCAGTTCACCCCCCCCATCAGCGCCGATTGGGGACAGGCGGCCTGCCGGGCGGCTGCCCAGGGCCCCATCAAAACGGGCTGTATTGGTGCCGGCACGGGGGCCTTTTCATGGAGCATCAAGGGGGGACTGGGAACCGCCAGCCTGGTCATGGACAACGGCCTTACCGTAGCAGCCCTGGTGGCGGTCAATTCCGACGGCACGGTGATCAACCCGGACAGCGGCCGGCTGTGGGAAGCCGGTCTTGAAATCGATGATGAGTTCGGCGCTGCGGGCCGGCGGGCGGTAAAACTGCCGCCCAAACCCGAGGTTTTGCCCGGCGGCAACACCACCATCGGACTGGTGGCCACCGATGCGCAGCTGACCAAGCAGCAGGCGCAAAAAATCGCCCAGATGGCCCATGACGGCATGGGCCGGGCGATCCGGCCCGCCCACACCATGTTCGACGGCGACATGATTTTCTGCCTGGCCACGGGCAAAAAGCCGCTGCCGGAGGTGCCCGGATTTTTCGTCGCCCCCCGGGCCCAGGCCGTCAATGACCTTGGCCATGCCGCCGCCGACTGCATGGCGCGGGCCATTATCCACGGCATTTTAAATGCCCGCAGCATGGCGGGGATGACCGCTTTTTGCGACCTGGAAGATCTTTAAAACCTGATGAACCCGTAAAAGTCGATTTTCTCGCTCGAGCAAGCCTTTTCGGGACCATCAAAAACCGCATCAACGCAAAAAACACAAAAAAAGGAGGCATCATGAAAAAATTGCTGTTTATCATTCTGGCCCTGGCGCTGCTCGTTCCGGCTGCGGCAACTCTGGCCGCAACCCCCCAGCGCGGTGGCAACCTGGTGGTCTGCCAGCCGGCCGAACCCCCCGGCCTGGATCCCACGGCCAACACGGCCGCGGCCATCGATCGGGTGGTTTTCGCCAATATCTATGAAGGCCTGATTAAAGTCGACCGCAATGGAAAATTCATCCCCGGCCTGGCCACGCGCTGGGAGATCTCTCCGGGCGGTAAAATCTACACTTTTTATCTGCGCAAGGGGGTTACCTTCCACAACGGCGAACCATTCAACGCCCAGGTGGCCAAATGGAACCTGGAGCGCGCCATGGCCCCGAACACGGTCAATGCCCACCCGGAGTATTTCCGCGGCATCGGCAAAATCGAAACCCCGGACGACCATACCCTGGTGCTGTACCTCAAAGACGTGGACGCCCTGTTCATCCCGCACATGGCCGAGGGCGATGCGGTCATGCTGCCGATGAAAGGCTATGAGAGCGCCAAGTCCAACCCCATCGGCACCGGTCCGTTTCAGTTTGTCAAATGGGTGCGCGGCGACCGGGTGGAGATGACCCGCTACGACGGGTACTGGAATTCCACCCTGCCCTACCTGGACAATGTAACCTTCAAATTCATCGGCGATCCCAGCGCCCAGATCGCAGCCCTGCAAGCCGGCGACATCGATGTAATCGGCTACATCGCCGCCCCGGAATCGGCCATGCAATTGTCCAAGGACAAACGTTTCAAGGTCTTTGCCGGCACCACCACCGGGGAAGTCATCATGTCCACCAACAACAAGGCCAAACCTTTTGACAACAAACTGGTCCGCCAGGCCATGGCCTATGCCATCGACCGCCAGGAGATCATCGATCTGGTGATGTTCGGTTTCGGCACGCCCATCGGCTCGCACTGGTCGCCGTCAACCCCTTACTATGTTGATCTGACCGGCCGGTTTCCGCACAATCCAAAAAAGGCCAAAGAATTGCTGGCCAAAGCCGGCTACCCCGATGGTTTCGAGGCCACCATCAAGCTGCCCGCCATCTATTCGTACTCGCGCCGGGCCGGGGAAGTCATCGCCGACCAGTTTCGCAAGGTGGGCATCAAGCTGAACATCGAAATCGTGGAATGGGGCCAGTGGATCGAGCGCATCTTCAAGAAAAAGGAGTACCAGCTGACCATGATCGGGCACGTGGAGGCTTGGGACATCGGCATTTATGCCAACCCCAATTACTACTTCCAGTATGACTCCCAGCAGTTCCGCGATGCCTATGCCAAGGCGCTGAAAGCCCCCAGCGAAGAAGAAAAAGCCAGATGGTTCGGGCAGTGCCAGAAGATCATCGCCGAAGATGCCGTCAACGGGTACCTGTTTTCGGCCCCCAGTCTGCCGGTCATGAAAGCGGCGGTCATGAACTGGTGGGAAAATTATCCCACCATCGCCCTGGACTGCACTGAGGTCTGGCTGAAAAAATAGAACCGGTCAGGGTCCAGGTGTTGCAACCTTTGAACCCGGAACCCTCGATCCGGAACCGATACCGATAAATTTAATACCGGGCAGCGCTGAAAATTTGAAGTGCTGCCCGGCAACTTTATCATGATCCGATATGTCATCAAAAAACTGATCACCCTCACCCTGCTGCTGGCCCTGGTCTCGATTGCCGTTTTTTCGGTGCTTTACATCCTGCCGGGAGATCCCGCCCAGATCATTCTGGGCATCAACGCCACCCCTGAAACCCTGGCCAACCTGCGCGCCGAACTGGGCCTGGACCAGTCGTTTGTCGCCCAATATGGGCAGTGGATTGCCAACCTTTTGTCGGGACGCGGCAACTGGTCGATCAACTACGACATGCCGGTCTATGACCTGATTGTCAGCCGCCTGGCAGTGACCGGCCCCCTGGCATTGATGGCCATGATTTTCGCCGTGGCCCTGTCGCTGCCCTTCGGCATTTACGCGGCCCGCAAACAAAACCGGCCCGCCGACGTGTCGATCATGTTTGTGACCCAGATCGGCCTGGCCATCCCCGAATTCTGGCTGGGAATTCTTTTGATCCTGCTGCTGTCTGTCAAACTGGGCTGGTTTTCCGCCGGCGGATTTCCCGGCTGGTCGGCCGATTTTTTTGGATCTCTGAAGGCCCTGCTGCTGCCGGCCTTTGCCCTGGGGCTGATCCGCGCTTCGATTTTAACCCGCCTGACCCGTTCGTCCATGCTGGAGGTGCTCCGCGAGGATTACGTTCGCACCGCCAGGGCCAAGGGCCTCAGGGAACGCACCGTGGTCTACGTGCATGCCCTGCGCAATGCGCTTATCCCGGTGCTGACCATCATGGGCCTGCAGCTGGGCCAGCTGATGGCCGGTGCGATCATCATTGAAAACGTTTACTACCTGCCGGGGCTCGGCCGGCTGGTTTTCCAGGCCATCGGGCAGCGGGACCTGCCCGTGGTCCGGGATATCGTGTTGTTCATGGCCGCCGCCGTGGTGCTGGTCAATTTTATCGTCGATCTGACCTATGCCACCCTGGACCCGCGGATAAGGGTGAAATAAAGGAATTTGGAATGCGGAAGGAAGGGCTGCTTAGAGCGTAATGCTGTTGCGCCATGCGCTTTGCGCTGTGCTCTATGCGATTTAGGGAAATGAAGCGTTTTTTTGGCAATAAGAACTTTACGGTCGGGTTCATCCTGTCGGCCATCGTGGTCATCGTGGCGCTGGTCAGCCTGGTGTGGACTCCCTACGACGGCAACAAGATGAGTGCGCGCGAACGCCTCCAGGGACCCTCCTGGCAGCACCCGCTGGGAACGGACCAGTACGGCCGGGACACCCTTTCGCGGGTCATGGTGGGGGCGGTCAACTCCATCATCGTGGGACTGGTGACGGTGGCCATCGGCCTGGGGGCCGGTGTGCTGCTGGGGCTGGCAGCGGCCTATTACGGCCGGCTGGTGGACGAGTCCATCATGCGTTTTTCCGATTTTCTATTCGGGTTTCCGGCCGTGCTGACGGCCATTCTGATCACCTCGATCCTCGGTCCGTCCATGGTCAACGCCATGCTGGCCATCGGGATATTTTACATCCCGGTGTTCGCCCGGCTCACCCGGGCGGTGGCCATGACCGTCTGGCAGCGGGAATTTATTGCCGCCGCCCGGGCCTGCGGCATCAGCGAGTGGGTGATCACCTGGCGCCACGTGCTACCGAACATTCTATCGCCGCTGCTGATCCAGGGAACGATTCAATTCGCAGTGGCCATCCTGGCCGAAGCCGGCCTGAGCTACCTGGGTCTGGGCACCCAGCCGCCGGCCGCGTCCTGGGGCCGGATGCTCAACGAGGCCCAGACGTTCATGTCCCTGTCGCCCTGGATGGCGATCTTTCCCGGGCTGGCCATTGCCTGGGCGGTGCTGGGATTCAACCTGCTGGGAGATGGGCTGCGGGATACGCTGGATCCCAAGATGGTCAGAGCAAGGTAGCCTTGAACCGGAAATGGCCCTTTTTTCGCTGGGCGACGTTCTCCGCAGGTTTTAGACCTCGACGTGCCAGTAGCACGCCTCGGCCTAAAACCCTTGTGCGGCCTTGCCCATCAAAAAAATTGCTCATTTCCAATTTGGAAGCTTGTACGCAAAAGGGTTGGGTGAAAATTTATGATTTCTGCGGATATGATTGACAAGATTTTGAAACACATCGATGGGAATGAACTCATTGGATTGACCGCTGATCTGGTGAAGATCAACTCGGTGTGGGATCCGGCGGCCGGCACCAGCGAGCAGGCAGCGGCGGAATATATTGCCGCCTGGGCCCAAAAGCAGGGCTTCAAGGTCCAGCGAGACGAGGTGGCGCCGGGCCGTCCCAACGTTATTGTCACCTGGACGGCGGGTCCGGGGGACCGCACCCTGATGTTCGAGGCCCACACGGACGTGGTGACCCCCGGGGATCCGGCGGCCTGGCATTATGACCCCTTCGGGGCGCAGATCGTGGGACGGCGCATGTACGGCCGCGGCACCAATGACACCAAGGGCAACCTGGCTGCCATGCTGATCGCCATGGCCGCCCTGAAGCGCTCCGGCATCGCACTTTCCGGCACCGTCGTCGGCGGCGTGCTCTGCGACGAAGAAGACCGGATGCTGGGAGTGCAGGATTTTATCCGCCGCGGACATGCCGATGCAGTGACCGCGGGGGTCATCTGTGAGCCCCAGGACGGCTTGATCTGCACCCGCCAGAAAGGGGCGCTGCGCGCGCGCTTTACCATCACCGGGCGCATGAGCCACGGGGCCATGCCCCTTGCCGGCCTGAACACCGCCCCCGCGCTGTGCGCCCTGATCGACGGCCTGCACGCACTGGAAACCCGGGCTGTCAAAACCCGTGGCCGCGACGAGCACCTGGGATGGCCCAGCTTCACTCCGACGGTCATCCAGGCCCCGGCCGGCGGGGCTGCCCAGCTCAACGTGATGCCGTCCAAGGCCATGGTCCTGGTGGACATTCGCACGATTCCCGGCCAGTCCCATCCGGACATCATCGAGCGACTGGCCCGCCTGGCCGCTGAAGTCGAGGCAAAAACCCGCCGCGACTATGAGCAGTACGACCGGCTGCTGAACATCGAGCGCAGCCGGGAGTTGAAGCTGAAAGTGGAAATTCTCACCGACCGTCCCTGCACGCTGACCGATCGCAACGATCCGGTGGTGCGGGCGGCCCATCGGGCCACCGTTGCAATCAGCGGCAAGCAGCCGGTTTATGCCGGCGTTCCCGGCGCCACCGACGGCACATTTTTGTGGGCCCTGAAAAACATCCCCATCGTCACCATGGGCGCCGGCGACCGCCAGGTGCCCCACCAGGTGGACGAATGGGTGGACCTGGATCAGCTGGTGGAAACCGCGAAAATATATGCGTTGACGGCGCTTTTCTACTTTAATGAATAACAGACTGCTCGACATACAGGACCTGTCCGTGCACTTTCACCTTCCCGAGGGAATTGCCCGGGCCGTGGACGGGGTCAGCCTTCACCTGGATGCCGGGGAAACCATCGGCCTGGTGGGCGAATCGGGCTGCGGCAAAAGCGTGACCGCCCTGAGCATCCTGGGACTGATAGCGGCGCCGCCGGGGCGCATTGCAGCCGGCAAAATCATCTTCAACGGACAGAACCTGCTGAATTACGGTGATGAAGACCTGCGCAAAATCCGGGGCCGGGAGATTGCCATGATCTTTCAGGAGCCCATGACCTCGCTCAACCCGGTGCTGCCCATCGGCCGCCAGGTGGCCGAACCGCTGATGGTCCACCAGGGCCTGGACAAAGCAACGGCTTCCGAGCAGGCGCTGAAATGGCTGGAGCATGTCCGCATACCGGCGGCCGCCAAACGGATGAACGACTACCCGCACCAGCTTTCCGGCGGCATGCGCCAGCGGGTGATGATCGCCATGGCCATGGTCTGCGGTCCCCGGCTGCTGATTGCCGATGAGCCCACCACGGCCCTGGACGTCACCATCCAGGCCCAGATCCTGTCTTTGATGAACCGCCTCAAGGAAGAACTGCAGATGTCCATGCTGCTGATCACCCACGACCTGGGGGTGGTGGCCCAGACGGCCGCCCGGGTGGTGGTCATGTATGCCGGCCAGGTGGTCGAAGCGGCGGACGTCTTCGCCATATTTGACCACCCGTTTCATCCTTACACCCGGGGACTGCTCAAATCCATGCCGCGCACCGCCGGCCGCAGCGCGGGCCGCTCCGCGCGGCTCAGTGAAATCCCCGGCACCGTCCCGCCGCTGACCGCTGTGATCACGGGCTGCAAATTCGCCGACCGTTGCGTCCATGCCTTTGAGCTTTGCCGACAGCAGCCGCCGCAGCTTGTCAATATCCAAGATGGCCACCGCACCCGCTGCTGGCTCAAGGAGCATCCGCAGTACAGGAGGCCGGATCATGCCTGAAAACGGATTGCTGCACATCGTCGATCTGGTCAAGCATTTTCCCCTGGGAGGCGGATTTCTGGCCAAGCCCAAAGGATGGGTGAAAGCCGTTGACGGGATTTCATTCAGTGTCGCCCGCGGAGAAAGCTTTGGACTGGTGGGAGAATCGGGCTGCGGCAAGACCACCCTCGGCAGACTGATCCTGCGCCTGATCAAACCCACCCGCGGGCGGGTGGAATTCGATGGACACGATATTGCCACCCTGCCCGCCGCCGAGATGAAGTCTGTGCGTCGGCGCATGCAGATCATTTTCCAGGACCCCTATTCCAGTCTCGATCCGCGGATGAAAGTCGATGCCATCATCACCGAGCCGCTGCGGGCCATCGGGCACCTGACCCGCCGTCAACAGCGGCAGGCCGCTGCCGAGCTGCTGGAAAAAGTCGGACTGCAGGCAGCTGACATCGACAAGTATCCCCACGAATTTTCCGGCGGGCAGCGGCAGCGCATCGGCATTGCGCGCGCTTTGTGCGTGCGCCCCGAGCTGATCGTGGCCGACGAGCCGGTCAGTGCCCTGGATGTCTCCATCCAGGCCCAGGTGATCAACCTGCTGCAGGATCTGAAAGCGGAGTTCAATCTGAGCTATGTTTTTATCTCCCACGATTTGAGCGTCGTGGAACATATCTGCGACCGCATCGCCGTGATGTACCTGGGCAGCATCGTCGAGCTGGCCACCACCGCAAAGTTCAGCATCGCTTCCCGCCACCCCTATACCCGGATGCTGCTGCAGGCCGTCCCGCTGCCGGACCCCCACCGTAAAACAGAGCCCTTTGCCATGGAGGGCGATATCCCCAGTCCCATCGATCCGCCGGCCGGCTGTGCACTCCACCCCCGCTGCCCCTACCGTTTCGAGCCCTGCGCCCGCCAAAAGCCGCCCCTGGTGGAGGCCGCACCGGGCCACCGGGTGGCCTGCTGGCTCAACAATGGGCAGGGGCTGGAAATTGACGAATAATTATTGACGATCGCCGCCCGGACTATTATTGTAACTGTACTGCATAAGGCATGGCGGTGACCTCGCCGCTTGACCGCAATGTCGATGGTGCTGGCGGCTGGAAATGAAGATCCCCGCCCGCGAACAAAAACCCCAAGTATTGTAAGGAGGAACCGGTTATGAAAAAAATATCGATCTTGCTGGCATTTGCAGTTTTCATGTTTTTTAACGTCAATGCCCTGGCGGTAACGAAAATCAAGCTGGGGGTGGTCACCAAACCGGGATCGGCCCAGAACATCGCGGCTGAAAAATTCAAAGAGTTGATTGAACAGCGCTCCAACGGCGATATCACGGTGCAAATCTTCCATTCGGCCTCCCTGGGAAATGAAACCGAAATTCTCCAGCAGGTGCAGATGAACTCCATTCAAATGGCCATTGTCACCGGCGGGCCCTTTGACACCTTCGATCCCATGGCCCGGGTCGTCAACTACCCGTTTCTTTTCAAGGATTATGACCAGGTCGACAAAGTCCTGGACGGTCCCCTGGGAGCGAAACTATTGAAAAGCCTGGAGGGATCCGGTTTTAAAGGACTGTGTTTTTCCGAAAACGGCTTTCGCAACCTGACCAACAACCGGCGCCCGGTAAAAACCCCGGCCGACCTCAAGGGCCTCAAGATCCGGGTGATGGCCTCAGCAATCCACAAGGCAATCTGGCAGGCGCTGGGCGCCAATCCCACCCCCATGCCATGGCCCATATATACCGAATTGGAGCAGGGAGTCATCGACGGCCAGGAAAATCCCCTGTGGGTGATGGAAGTTTACAAATTTTACGAAATCCAGAAATACATGACCTTGACCCGCCATGTATACTCCTACCACATCGACGTGGCCTCACTGAACTGGTGGAACAAACTGGACGCCAAAGAACAGGCCATGATTCAAAAAGCCATGTATGAGGCCGCCGTTTACCAGCGCCAGGAAAATCGATCCAAAAATGCCGCCCGCCTGAAATTTCTCAAGGAAAAGGGCATGCAAGTGGAAGAGCATCCCGACATTCAGGCCTTCCGCGCCAAAGTGGCGGGACTGAAAAACATGGACCTGTATCAAAACCCCAAAGTGCAGGCACTGCTTATCGAGTTTATGGAAGCCACCAAATAATGACGGCGCCGTAAAAAGTCATTTTCGAGCGACTTCAAGCCTTTTCGGAAAAAGAGCTGTAAGGGGTTGAGCGCTGAAAATCGTCCCGTTTTGGCGGGACGACGAGTTCCTGCAATGAATTCTTGTCCGCCTTCCTAAGGCAGGTAAACCTCAGGCGGATAGCGAAACCCTGAAACAGCTCCCGAAAAGGCTTGTCCGAGCGAGAAAATCGACTTTTTGCGATTTCATCAAGAAATCCATTGCCGGCCTTGCAAATCCCGCAAGCGTCGAGCAGGTCGGATGATCCGTATCATCGATCCGCAGTTCCCGATCCCCCGCAAAACGGAGGCAGCGTGGCAGCCCTCGAAAGATTGAGTCTCGCGATCAACAGCTGGATTGAATACCTTCTTTTTGGACTCGGCTTGACCATGACCATCGTGGTGGCCGTGCAGGTATTTTTCCGCTACGTACTGAATCAATCGCTTTTCTGGTCGGAGGAGCTGGCCCGCTTTCTTCTCGTCTGGCTTTCATTTCTGGGCGCTTCGGTGGCCTACCGCCGGGGAGCTCATCCCGGCATCGATATCTTGACTACCAAGCTTCCAGCCACGTTTCGCAGGCTCTGCGCCGCCATCGTGCACCTGGCCTCGCTGAGCCTGTTTGCCGTGATGATCTTTTACGGCTATCGCTTCGCCTATTTCGTCAGGCTGCAGATATCACCGGCCCTTTATCTGCCCAAGTGGATCGTTTTCAGCATCATTCCGGTCTGCGGGCTCATCCTGATGCTGCATGGAATCAACTTTTTGCTGCAGGATATAACCGGAGCGCCCCGTGACGACTGAAATTCTGATTCTGTCACTGCTGCTGCTGTTTGCCATCAACGCGCCGATCGCCATTGCCATCGGGGTGGCCTCTTTGCTGGGAATCCTGATCCAGGGCACCTTCCCGATGATGATGGTGGTCCAGAAAATGTTCGGCGGCATGGATTCCTTTCACCTGATGGCGGTGCCGCTGTTCATGTATACCGGCGTCATCATGGAGGCCGGGGGGATCAGCCGCAGGATCATCGATTTTGCCAACGCCCTGGTCGGATGGCTTCCCGGCGGACTGGCAGCGGTAACCGTCGTTTCAGCCATGTTTTTTGCAGGCATATCGGGGTCTGCGGCTGCCGACGCAGCTGCGGTGGGCGCCATCCTGATACCGGCGATGAAAAAATCCGGCTACGAGTCCGATTTCGCAGCCGCCGTGCAGGCTGCAGGGGGCTCCATCGGGGTGATTATTCCCCCTTCGATCCCGATGATCATTTTCGGTTTCCTGACCGGCGCTTCCATCGGTCAGCTTTTTGCGGGCGGGATTTTACCGGGCCTTCTAATCGGCATCTCGCTGATTGCCGTGGCGTCCTACATTTCCCGCAAAAAAGGCTACGCCGCCACCACAACCTTTTCCATCAGAGAAGTCGGCACCACGTTTAAAAGAGCCCTGCTGGCCCTGGGAGCGCCCATTATCATTTTAGGGGGCATTCTTTTTGGAATTTTTACGGCCACCGAATCGGCCGCCGTCGCCGTTGTGTATGCTTTGATTGTGAGCATGCTGATCTATCGCAAGATCAAAATAAAAGATCTTGTCCCGCTTTTCATCAACGGCTCCATCACTTCGGCCATCGTCATGTTCATTATTGCCACCGCATCGGTATTCAGCTGGATTGCCGCCATCGAGGACATTCCCGCCCGCCTGGCCGGATCGCTGCTCGGCATCACAAAAGATCCTGTTTATCTGCTGCTGCTCATCAACCTGGTCCTGCTCGTCGCCGGCACATTTGTGGAGACAACCGCCTCGCTGATTCTGCTGGTTCCAATGATTACCGCCATGCTGCCATCCCTTGGCGTTGACATGATCCAGCTGGGTGTTATTGTGGTTTGCAACCTTGCCATCGGGATGCTGACTCCGCCCATGGGCATCTGTTTGATTGTTTCCTGTTCGATTTCAGGTGACAGCCTGGCGGCGATCAGCCGGCGGATTCTTCCGTTTCTGGGGGTCCTGCTGATCGACCTGTTGATCGTCACCTTTTACTCGCCGCTGACCATGTGGCTGGCGGGTCTGGTCGCAAAATAGATAAGATCACAAAGGAGGTCGGATATGAAAGTCGCTGTGGTCGGCGCCGGTGCCATGGGCAGCCTTTTCGGTGCCCTGCTGGCCGAAGCCGGCAACGATGTTTACCTGTATGACGTGTGGGCCGAACACGTGCAGGCCGTCAACGACAACGGACTGAGCGTTGAATGGGAAGGCAAAACGCGCACGGTCAAAATTGCGGCCACCACCGATGCCAGACAGATCGGGCCGGCCGAGCTAGTGATCATTTTCGTAAAATCCACCCGCACCCGGGCCGCTGCTGAAACCGCCCGGGAGATCGCCGGCGCCGACGGCACTGTGCTGACCCTGCAAAACGGCATGGGCAATGCCGATGTGATTGCCGAATTCATCGCGGCCGGGCGCATCCTGGCCGGCACCACTTCCCATGGTGCTACCCTGCTGGGCCCGGGCCGCATCCGCCATGCCGGCATGGGCCCGACGACCATCGGGACCTGGGCGGACACCCCCGACGGGCTAAAGCGCGCTGAAAGCTTCGCTGACTTTTTCAGCCAGGCGGGCATTGAAACCCGGGCCACTGCGGACGTGCGCAGCGTGATCTGGAACAAGCTGCTGATCAACATCGGCATCAATGCCATCACGGCGCTGACGGGCATTAAAAACGGCCAACTCCTGGAGCTGGAGGTCACCCGGCAGTTGAGCCGGGCGGCGGTGACAGAGGCCATGGCGGTGGCCCGGGCCCAGGACATTGACATTGACCCGGATGCCGTCCAGCGGGTTTTTAAGGTCGCCGAAGCCACCGGCGCCAACCGCTCTTCCATGGGCCAGGACGTGGATCAGCGCCGCCGGACGGAAATCAGCGCCATCAACGGCTTTATCGTCCGCGAGGCCCAACGGCTGGGGCTGGAGGCCCCGGTCAACATGGCACTGACGGCGCTGATGGAAACGCTGGAATACCATTACCAGTGAAGGACAAGACCCGTAAAATCGACGTGGATTGGCCGGGGCATGATATTTTCTTCCAACCGGTATGAAACCATGCCGTTGCAGCGTGTCCCCTGTTTGGAACGCGGCTCAATCAATTGCTGACTTGAATCCGTCCCTTGCCATGCATCCCAAACAGGGGACACTGCGAAAATAAGGAGTTGCTGAGAAATCATACCGGTTTCCAGAAAACACCATCCCCCGACCAATTCACACCACGCAAGGTTAACCCGTTTGATCTATTCAAGGAGAAATCAAAATGAAAATGGAAAAAGTGAGTGTACTGGATGTTCAAAGGGCAAAAGATGAGGGGCGCAAACTGGTCATGGTGACCGCCTATGACTATCCGCTGGGGCTGCTGGCCCACGAGGCGGGAGTCGACATCGTGCTGGTGGGCGACTCCCTGGGCATGGTAGTGCTGGGAATGGAGGGCACCGTCGAGGTGACCATGGAGCACATGATCCACCACACCCGGGCCGTGGTGCGCGGCTGCAAGGGGCCCATGATCGTCGGCGACATGCCTTTTATGAGCTACAACACCTCCATCCGGGACGCCATAGTCAATGCCGGCCGGCTGGTCAAGGAAGGCGGCTGCGAAGTCGTCAAGCTGGAGGGCGGGGTCGATTTCGCTCCCACCGTCGAGGCCATCGTCAAGGCCGGCATCCCGGTGATGGGCCATATCGGCCTGACCCCGCAGACCGCCAGTGCCCTGGGAGGATTCAAGATCCAGGGCAAGGATGCCACCGCCGCCAAGCAGATCATCGATGATGCCAAGGCCCTGGAGGAGGCGGGCGTGTTTTCCATCATCCTGGAGGCCGTACCCGCCCCGCTGGGCAAACTGGTAGCCGAAACCGTGCGGGTGCCGGTCATCGGCATCGGGGCCGGCGCCGACGTGGACGGCCAGGTGCTCGTCATCCATGATGTTCTCGGGCTTTTCGACCGCTTCGTTCCCAAGTTCGTCAAGCAGTATGCCAACGTGCGCCGGATCATGCTGGAGGCCCTGAACGAATACAGGCAGGAAGTGACGGAAGTGAAATTTCCGGGGCCCGAACACAGCTTTAAAATGCCCGCCGAAAGCCTGGAAGCGCTGAAAAAGATGATCGCGGGCAAATGACCACAAACCAGATTGCATCCTGACTTTCTTTATGGTATTAGCATCCATACTTGTATTTACATTCTGGCAAAAAGAGGAGGTCAAGAGATGAAAAAAGTTGCCTTACTACCGGTTTTGCTGGCCGTCTTGATTATGGCGCTGGTTTGCACACCCGCCCCGGCTTTTGAGCCGATTCCCACCGAGTCGGGCTTTAGCGGCTATGTAAGGGTCGGCGGCGGCTACGTGCAGGTCAGCAGCAATATGATTGCCGGCAACAACTTTGGCGATGTCGGCCAAAGAAAAATCAGCTCCCTTAAAGACAATCCGAATTCGGAATCCGACGTCATCCCGGCCTTTAATTTCAGCCTGAACTATACATTTGCCAGCACGGGCACCCAGCTTTTTGCCGGCAACCGCCTCGAAGATGTTCTGCGTTACGACTTCACCACCCAGGCCGGCGTGCGCCAGCAAATAGGGGGGCTGGGCATCGCGGGGGCAAGCTTTGTTTTCAGCTCCCTTCCGACGCAGGTCTGGAAAGATCCCTATGTGGTCAATGAGCGCCGTCGCAAGACCAATCGCACTTCTACCGGCGTGCGCCTGGCATGGGAAAATATACTCGGTTCCAACCTGGAGGTTGACTATATTTATCGCAGCATCGATCTGGGCAGCGACCGCAGCGGAAAGTTCCTCGGTCTGTCCGGCAGTCAACGCCGTAAGCTGGATCGCAACGGTAATTCTCACCAGGCCAGCGCGGCCTACCTGTTCCGCCTTGCCAAACGCCATTTCCTCACGCCGAAAATAACCTATACCTATCTAGATCTGGACGGCAATGCGATGGCCAGTCAGGGCATTGTTTTTCAGCCGACTTACGGCTATCTGGGCACCGAATTCGAACTGGTGCTCAATGCCATGATCGGCTATGCCGATTTCGACAGCAAAAACCCCATCTACCGCAAAACCCGCAATGATACCAGTTACGGGGGGGGGGCAATCGGGTTTTGGAAAAACCCTTTCGGCTGGCAGCCGTTTGGCATTGAAAAATTCCGTCTTTATGCGCAAACCGCTTATCTTGTCTTCGACTCGAACATCGATTTTTATGACACGAACATCTTCTACGTCGCGACCGGTATCCAGATCGGTTTTTAGAGATCCGCAGCAATCAAGAAAAAAGAGAACAGACAGGTAAAGCGCTAGATGCGGTGCAGCTCGAGGGCCCGGTCGGCGAGCTTTGCGTTGGCGGCTTGCAGTTTTTCCTCCCCCGAGATGACTGCCACGGCTCCGCGCAGCGCATGGTCGTTGAAGTATTTTTCAGCCGCCTGCAGCACCTGCCGGCGGGTCATGTTCAACAGCCGGGTTTTGAACTGCCTGCGCAAGTCGTCTGACAGGGCGATGATTTTGCGGTAAAATGCCTTGCGGGCCGCGGGTCCCGGGGGATCGGGCTTGTCGATCTCGGAGCACACCTGCAAAATGGCTTCGTTGACATCCTCGTCGCTGAAACTGCCCCGGCGGATAAAATCGGCGGCGGCCCCGAAGACATCCAGAGTCGCTGTCAGATGAGGGTCGCGGTAGGAAGCAAAACAGAACAGGCCGTCTTCGGGATTGTAAAGGGCAAACCCGCCGTAGGCGCCTCCCTTTTCGCGGATTTCACGGTGCAGGTATAAAGAACGCAGCAGCTTGCTGATCACCGCCAGCGCCGCCGCATCCCCATGCTCCATGCGAACGGTCTCAAAGGCCAGGGCAACGAATGAAACCGCCGATGACGTGCTCCATCCCTCCCGAATGACCTCATTTGCCACTTTGATGTCCGGCGCCTGGAATCCATGCTCCCGGCCCCGGGCAAACCCCTCGCGCAGGGATGCGGCCGCCGGTTCGGCATCTGCCAGGGCGCTTTTTTGCCCGATCAGCGCCATCTGAAAATTTTCCCGGGCAAAAAGCGTTTTGGCGATGGTCCCCAGATCCCGGCTGAGGCGATCCAGCTTCTGCTCATCGAGATTATCGCTGATGCGCTTGATGGCCTGCAGTTGATGAACCCCGCTCCAGGTTTCACTCAACGCCCGGGTGGTGGAAAAATTCCGCGAAGCCAGCGAAATGGCCAGCCGGTGGCCGTTGTGGATAACCATGGACTCCAATCCGGCCCGGTACTCGAGCAGCAGGTTTTTCAACCGCTCAAGATCGGAAAAGTCATACTCGTGCAACATTTCCCGGATGATGTCAAACATGGGCGGCTGGTTTCTGAAAAGACATTTGGCATTAAAGGACACAAAGGGCAGGCAGTCTCCGGCCGTGTCAAAACGGGTGCGGGCATGGCTTGCCAATCCGATGCCTCCCGTGTACAGGTCCACCCGCCGTGCCATTTCAACGTAACTGCGGCGGCGGGTGCCCATTCGCGGCAGGGCATGACAGAAAAAGGGGATCAGCGGCAGCAGGTCGCGGTCCAGCAGACCGGTGCCGGCGGCGGCGGCAAAATAAAAAATGCCGGAAGTCGCCTGGCGGTAAACGGTGATTCCCCGCTTGTCGTCGGCCGCGCTGGGTTTGACCCTGGGGACGGAGGGCGGAATGTCCTCGCGCTGCAAGGTGGGCAGACAGGAGACATCCTCTGCGGTTTCCTGCAGCCGCTGCAGCGCCAGGGCATCGGCCTTGAGCTGCTCGATCCGGTCAGGGGTCAGCTTTTTTTTGATTTCATCGAGTTCGGCGCGGGTGCGCTGCTGCTGCTTGAACTCGAGCTGTTGATCCGGCACCAGCGTCAGCAATACGCGATGGGGGTTGTCCAGAAAGTATCTTTGAATTTCCTTCTCGAAAAACGCCCCCGCCGCCAGCTCCCGGCGCAGTCTTTGCAAATCGGAATCAAAATTGAGAACCTGCAGCGGATCCCCGCCGTGAAACCAGCTGCCGGAAAATGTCAGCAGCAGCTTGAGACCGTATGGATAAGGAGTGTTGGTGATCTCCTTGCGGTGAAACTCGATCTGGTGGATGGCCGACTCGATCAGCTCCCTGTCGATCCCGCCGGTGGACAACTCATTGAGGACATCAAAAATGATGGCTTCAATTTTTTCGGCGGCCGATGATTCAACATCTTTCAAGCCGCAGGCAAACAGGGTGTCCCGGTTGTCGGAGTCATAGCCGCTGCCATCGCTCAATGCACTGCCAAGCCCGGATTCGATCAGGGCCTTGCGCAGGGGGGAAGCGGCGTTTCCCAGCAGGATCTGCTCGAGCAACGTCAGGCTCAATACTTCAAAGGTATCCTGGATGTCCGCCGTCAACCAGGCCACGCAGGCCTGGCTTTTTTTGGTTGGGTCTTCATTTTTATCAAAGGCATAGGGATATTGCGCCGTGCGCGGTTGTTGCCAGCGGTCCTGGGAAGGCACTTCGGTGCCGGGGTCGATGCGCTCAAATTTATCCAGCACCCGGGACTCGATGGCCTGCAGGTGCTCTTGCAGCGGCAGATTGCCGTATGTATAAAAAAATGCATTGCTGGGATGATAATGCCGCTGATGAAAGGCCTTCAACTGTTCGTAGGACAATGACGGTATCTGGGCCGGATCGCCGCCGGAATTAAAACGGTAAGTCGTCGAAGGGTACAGGGCATTTAAGATCGAGCGGACCATCACCTGGTCCGGCGATGACATGGCCCCTTTCATTTCATTGTAGACCACCCCCTTGTACACCAGGTTGAAGGAATCCGGACCCGGGGCCTGCGGGTTTTCCTCGACCTCCAGCCGGTAGCCCTCCTGCTTGAAGCTGAGTTCATCGAGGCGCGGGAAAAAAGCGGCGTCCAGGTAGACATCCATTAGATTGAAAAAGTCCTTGCGATTCTGGGTCGCAAAGGGGTACATGGTCCAGTCCGAGGCCGTGAAGGCATTCATGAAGGTGCTCAGACTGCGTTTGAGCATCGAAAAAAACGGGTCGCGCACGGGGTACTTGCGGGAACCGCACAGGACCGTGTGCTCCAGAATATGGGCCACGCCGGTGGAGTCCCGCGGCACGGTCTTGAAGGCCACACTGAAGGCATTTTCGGCATCGGCGTTGGCGATGTGAATATGCCGCGCACCGGTGGCCAGATGCTCCAGGGCGTAAAATACAGCAGCAATTTCGGCCAGCGGCTCCACGCGCTGCACCTGGTAACCGCCAATGCGCTGTCCGACCTTGAAACTGGAATTGGGGGAATCTGGGCGAGTTTTCATGTCCTGTTCAGGTCCTTGGAAAGTATTTTTAGTATTATAGAAAAGTGCCGGAGATCGGTATCACCTTTCCGGCGCCCCCGTTGTGGGTGGGGCTATGCCGCGACATAAATGCCCCGGCTTTTGCGTTTGATTTTGCCGCCTTTATGCAGCCGGAAAATTATGTTGCGGATTTTCTTCTCACCGAAACCCGTCTGGGCCTGGATCTCGGGACAGCCCACACCCTGATGCGACCGCTTGATCACATCCAGCACCAGGTCACCGGCGCTGAGCTGGCTTTTTTTGCGCCCGGCGCCCCGCCCCTTCCCGCTGTAAGCACCGGACGAAGAACGCACAATCAGGTTCTCCAGGCGATCCAGCCGGGCCATCAGCCGTTCCACGTCTTTTTTGGTGGGGATGTTGTACTTCTGCATAAAAAACTTGACCATGGCATCAAAACTGGTGGTTTTGCCCTTTCCCCTAGCCATAAGCTTCCCCCATCATCAAGAAGGTGTGAATTCGCCGGCGCATGATATTTTCTTCCGACCTAACCCTTAGAAATTATAACATAAATAATTGACAATTTTGCAAAAGTCAAGCAATAGAAATCAATGGTCCGCAATTTAGCGGCCCAGCGCCGTCTGAAGGCACCTTGGCGATTGAAAAACAGGGGATTTCCTGATAATGGAAACTCAGCTTTCGCATCTTTATTACTGGAGCAACATGACATCACCCCGCACACTGCTCAATGCCTGGAATCTCAGGCCCAGCAAACACCTGGGGCAAAATTTTCTTGCCGATCCGTCCCTGGCCGATGCCATCGCCGCCAGGGCCGGCTTGTCTTCACGGGATGTCGTGGTGGAAATCGGTGCCGGCCTGGGGGCGCTGACGATTCCCGTCGCGCGCCGGGTGAAAAAGATATATGCCGTCGAAAAGGACCCGCAGCTCATCGGGTTGCTGCGCACCGAATTGCTGGCCAGGCGCATCGAAAATTGCGAAATCCTGGCCGCCGACATCCTGCGTCTGGACCTGCAGCGATTCCACCGCGCCGGAGAGCCGAAAATAGTCGTCATGGGCAACCTGCCCTACAACATCTCATCCCAGGTGCTGATCCAACTCATCGGTGCCAGGGCCATCGTTGAACGGGCCATCCTCATGTTCCAGCAGGAGCTCGCCCGGCGCATTACCGCTGTCCCCGGAAACAGACAATATGGCCGTATCACGGCCATGCTGGGCTACTGCGCCGAAACCCGAGCGCTGACGCAGGTTCCGGCCGCCGCGTTTTACCCGCGGCCCAAGGTGGATTCCACGGTCGTCGAAATCCGGTTCACCTCCACGTCGCGTTACCCGCACCACGACGAAGCCGGGCTGTACCGGGTCATCAAGGCGGCTTTCGGCAACCGGCGCAAAACGCTGAAAAACGCCCTGGCCGCCAGTGAGCTGCATATCAGCCCCCAAAACGCCGCCAGGGCCCTGGAATCCGCGCAAATCGACCCCGCCCGGCGGGCGGAAACCCTGACCCCGGCCGAATTTGTGGCCCTTGAAATCAGTCTGCGGCAATTGCTGGATGGAAATGCTTGACCGCAGCCTGCAACCGCATTATTATCAAGGTACCGAAACGAAAAGTGTCTAAAGTTTGTGAAAGGAGACAAAAATGGCAGTCAAGATATTGATCCGGCGCCAGGTTCCCGAGGAAAAAGCCAGGGAAATGATTCCGCTTTTCAGGCAGATGCGCGCTCTGGCCACAGAACAGTCCGGCTACATTACCGGGGAGACCCTGCGCAGCCTCGAAAATCCCCGCGAATTTCTGGTGATCAGCACGTGGCAGTCATCCGAAGACTGGAACCGCTGGGTGCAAAGCGAGGCCAGAAAGGAAGTCCAGCAAAAAATCGATGCGCTGCTGGGCGGAGAAACAAAATACGAAATTTTTCACTATGGGTTTTCGGAGTAGACCCGGGAAGGGCCCGCAGATTGTCTGCCATGTTGCTTATGCAGCCTAGAGGCTTACATGAGTTCTGAGATGGAGACGGTGCGGTCCCCCAGCATGTTGACGTAGCTGCCCATCTCGTTGTCATACCAGCCGTAAATCACCGCCTGAGTGACCGGTATGCGGACAACCATGTCGGCCGCACCTGAGAAAAAGCCTTTTTCAACACCCGGCACCTTGGCAAGGTCAATGGCTGCCTCGGCGGTTCGGGTGTGGGTCTCGTAGCCTTCAATGATCACCGCCACCTTCGGCAGGCCGATAATATCACTGGACACATTCTGTTTTTCCGTATAGTGCAGGTAGCCCCCGGGGCTGTCGGCCGCCGCCTGGCGGTAAATGTCGTTGATCATTTCCCGGCGCACGTATTGGCCGCCCGGCTCCTCCTGCAAATTGATCACCAGAATAATCAATGATCCGGTGGTGGTGGGAATCCGCACCGATTCGGCGATAAATGCGATCTCCTCCATTTCCGGTATGACCAGCCGCAGGGCCCTGGCCGCCCCGGTGGAAGTCAGGATGATGTTGTTCATAATGCTGCGGTTTTTGCGCAGATCGGTCTTGCCGGCCTTGGGCAGCCGATCCAGGACTTCCTGGGAGCCGGTGGCGGCATGGACCGTGGCCATTGAAGCGGACATGATTCTTTTGGCGCCAAAGGCGTTGATCAGCGGCTTCATCATATGCGCCAGACAGGTGGTGGTGCAGGACGCGCTGGAAACAATGCAGTGGCGCCGGGGGTCATAGTCGTCCGTATTCACCCCCATCACAGTGGTGACGGCATCTTCAGGGATCGCCAGGCCTTCCTTGATTTTAAAAGGTGCGGAAATAATCACTTTTTCCGCACCGGCGTCCAGGTGTCCGCGCACCGACCCCCCGGCGCAGTCCGGCTCGGCCGTCGGGTCCAGAAACCGGCCGGTGGTATCCACCACCAGACGCACCCCCTGATCCGCCCAGCCGATGTCCGCCGGGTTGCGGTGGCTTCGCAGAAAACGGACTTTCACACCGTCAATGCGCATGGATCCGCTGCTTTCATCCAAGGCTTCGATCACCGGCTGGCCTGTATGGCCGTAAAGGTAGGCATGCAGCCAGCCGTAAGTGGAATCCCTTTCCACGTAGTGGGCCACGTCCTCAAGAGACACCCCGGCCCGGCGTCCGAGGTTGACGACGATCTCATCGAAGTATTTGCGCGCCACATGGTGCCAGACGGTAAGTTTGCCGATGCGGCCAAATCCGTTGACGCCCAGCTTCCGGTTTTCAGTCGACATACTTTCTCCCCTCCTTTACTGCCATTGATAGCTGAACAAAAATTGCCCGCTGGAAAGTGCCTAAAGTGCACTAAAATGCCTAAAGTGCCTAAAATTGCCGCGCGCTGCGCTCCGGCTTTTTTATAAGTCCTTAACTTTAGGCACTTTAGCGCACTTCAGGCATTTTAGGCACTTTTTTTTTAAACAGCTTTATTTTAGCACAAAAAATCTTACCGCAATATGCAAAGAAAGCACAACCAAGGCCTTATGCCTCCTTTACCCTGATCAACCCCTTGTAAACGGAGCCTTCCTGGCCGTCAATACTGATATAGTCGCCGGATGTTACGTTGATCCGGTTGAAAGTGCATATTTTTCGCCGCTCATCGCAGAGCAGATTGCTGCAGCCCACCACGCAGGTTTTCCCCAGCCGGTGCGCCACCACCGCCGCGTGGGAAGTCAGTCCGCCGCGGGCGGTCAGCAGACCGTCGGCCGCATGTATTTCCCGGATATCATCGGGCACGGTATCGGCCCGGGCCAGGATCAACCGGGTATCCGGTTCGTGAATGCGCCAGTTTTCAATCTCATCCAGGTCGAACACCAGCCGCCCGCTCATGGCCCCCCCGCTGACACCGATTCCGTGTCCCAGGTATTCGGCTTTGCTGCGATCATCCAGCGCAAACGTGAGCACTTTTCTGCGCTCCCGGATGGCCATATCCCGGGTCTGCAACAGGTACAGGTTCTCAACGGCGGGCCCCTCGAAGGTAAATTCCATTTCCTGGGGACTCCAGCCCCGGTTGTCGATCAGGTCGTGGGCCCAGTCTTGCAATGTTTTGTATATCTCGGGGAAATGGGTTTCAAGGGTAATGTCGGTTTCCCGCATTTCGATTTCCTGCTGAAAAATCGAAATCGGGTTGGTCTGCACCAGTCCGGAAACGACGTCTTCTCCCTGGTTGCCGATGGTAAAGTCGCCCCACAGCTTGAGGGTATCCCCGGACCAGCGGGGGTTGTGGGTAAAAATGACCCCTGAGCCGGATTGCGCGGAAAGGTTGCCGTATACCATGGCCTGAACCGTGACGGCGGTGCCCCAGTCATCGGATATTCCCATGATTTTCCGGTAAGTCAAGGCCTTGGGGGATTCCCATGAATCCAACACCGCTTTGATGGCCATGTAAAGCTGTTCATGGGGATCTTCCAGAATTTCAATGCCCGCATCGCGGATCATTTTTTTGTAGGCCAGGGCCACCTGCTTCATCTGCTCCCCGGTAAATTCTTTTTTATAGGGAATGCCCAGCTGGCTTTTGGATGCGCTGATAATGGCATCAAAATCGTCACGCTCGAGCCCGCGGGCCATCCCGTAGCATTGCAGAAAACGGCGATAGTTGTCCCAGGCAAACCAGGGATTGCCTGTCCGGGCCGCGATGCCGGCGGTAATTTCCTCGTTGTTGCCTACGTCCAGCATGGTATCCATCATCCCGGGCTGAGAAATCGATGAGCCGCTGCGCACCGACAGCAGCAGCGGATTGGCGGGATCCCCGAAAACCTTTCCGGTGACCTTTTCAAGAACGCCAATGTTGTGGGCCACCTGCTCCCTGAAATTTTGCATTGCCGGCGGATAGCTGTCAATAACGTCGCGGCAGCGAAACACCTCGGTGGTGATGATAAACCCCGGCGGCACGGGAAAGCCTAAATCCCGCAGCATGACCATGTTCAGTCCCTTGTTGCCCAGCTGAATGATGCTGGTCACCCGGCTGTAGGCGGAATCAATGGGAGTCATTGCGTTGTAGGGATCGTAAAGCAGCAGCCGATGCAGTTGATCCTTCGGCAGTTTATAGGACTGCTGAAACAGCGTGGCAAGGATGCGGCTCAAAAAGAGGTCCAGCTGCTGCAATCCCAGGGAAAGCGCGATCTGTTCGCGGAAGAACACTTCCGACACCCGGTATTGAAGTTTTTCGGGGTCCGCCAGCTTTTCGGGCGGCAGAAATTTCGGCAGGATCCGATCGGCGGGAATCTGGGACAAGATGCGGTTGAGGTTCTGGCCGTGAATATTGTGAAAATTGTCGTGGATAATGTTTTTGACCGCCTGGGTGAACCCCTTGAAGATATCCAGGTACTGGGTCTGGGTAAATCCCCTGACCTCCAGAGAATGCGCCAGAAACTCCAGCTGACGCTCGAATTCAACCGACGAGATGCCGTCCAGGGCCAGCGCCTTGTTGAACAGCCGCAGCAGGCTGTATATCTGGTAAAAAGTGGCCTTGGTGATCAGGCTCAGGTCGATGTCGCGGATGAGTTCTTCGAACAACATGTTGACCAGGGTTTCCAGGCGAAAAGTCAGTCCCAGGCAGTCGAATTTCATTTCATGGTAACTGCCGTACATGGAGGGGATGTCAATGGTGATGTGTCTTTTTTTGTAAATATTTTCCCGGATCTCAAAGCTCTGTTCGGACAGGATGATGCCCTTCAATTTTTCAAGGTACTCCAGCAGCATGAACTGTCTTCGCTTGCGATCCGGCTCCGCCAGCGCCTCTTCCACCCGGTGCAAATCCGGCAGGGCCTCGGTTTTGAGCTGGGCCAGGTAGTTTCCCAGTTCGCGATAGTCGAAACTGTATTTCTGGTGCAGCAGTTTGTAAAAAGTGACAGCCATTGCCACCCGCTGCCGGTCGACGTCGGCAACACCGGCGGCGTCTGTCAGCAGGTTTTGAATGTCAGCTTCAGAGGCCTTTAAAAAATCGGCCGGGCTGTTGAAGCCGTTTTTGGCGAGGTGCGCCATCAGCCGGTGAACACCATCGACAAATAGCCCGCGGGTTTCGATTTCTGCGTATATGCTCGGCGGCACAAAGGGTTTCAGCCCGGTTTTGTCACGGGTCTGCCAGAACCGCAGGGTTTCCTCCATAAAGGGTACGATCCGGTTGCTGCTTTCCACATGACTTTGCTTGCGCAGAAAATGGATCAGCCGGTCCCGGCGCTGGGCGATTTCATCGATCCGGGTGGATATCTCCCGCAGCCGGCCCTCCGCACCGATATCATTGAAAAAAGCAGGGAAAAGCCGGGTGAGCTGTTTGGCCAGGTTGTAAACCGGGGCGATGCCGCTGTTTAAAAAACGGGTGATGTCCCGCGGAAACAGGTCGATGTCCTTGATAAACACCCCGCACAGGGAAAGATGGATAATCAGGCCCGAAAGCAGCCGGGTCGACCACTTCGGATTGAGCTCGATGATTTCAAGCCAGGTTCGGACATTCAGAATGTGGGTGCTGTTGACCTTTATTTTCCAGTCATTGTCCACGCCCTGCAGCATCGGCGCCTGAAATCCCAGGTCGATCACCGAATCGATGAAAAAATTGACCAGGTCGATCTCATCGGTGTTGTAAACCCCCTTGCCCATGTTCAGCACGCAGTTAAGCGCCGTTGCCGGATAGGTGCGGGCCTGGTCCTTTAAAATCGCAAAGGTTTTGCGAATCAGGTTCTGGATATTGCGGTAGTTTTCATTTTCGATGATCCAGGCCAGGGTCAGGTTGATGTCGCGCAGCGTTTCTTCATGGATCAGTGACAGGCCGGCAAGATTCATGATATGGAAAAGAAAAATCAGTTTGAAATGGCGGGCGCGGCCGTTGTCGGCTTCTGTCTGGAGCAGTCGCCGCGGGATCTGCCGGTAGGCATCCACGATCTGGCCGAAGCCCGGCAGATCCAGCAGCTGGTTGAGCAAGGCAGCTGAATCAATGGGGGTGTTGCGCAGGCTGTGTTCGGCCTGCTGCCGCAACTTTTCAAACTGTTCATGGGAAATGGCAGAGAAAAATTCATTCAAACTTTCAGGTGTGCCGAATTCCTGAGCTTCTTTTCGAAACCACTGCCACGGATCTTCTTCCCTGAGCCAGTAGTCATAGGTGTGAAGCAGGTATTTCAACAGCAAACGGTTGAGGGCCGTAAAATCGCATTGCGACCCTGAAGCCGCATCGCGGCAGGCGGCGGCCAGCCGGTTGATGCCGTAGTAACTGCGAACGAACAGTAAAAACAGATTCTCGTCAAGATCGTGAATGCGATTGAATGCGTCATGGATGACCGGCAAAAATGCTTCGCCGGCAGTGCCGGATTCCTTTATGATTTTTTGAATGAACAGCAGCAGATTGTCGACGGCATCCGACTGGACTTCCGCCTCCGTACCCGATTCGATGACTTCAATAAAAATATCCATCAGCAGCCGGGCCGCTTCGGGTCCCCGGGGATGGCTGCGAATCAGGTGATAATATCCCAGGCAGTACCGGCGCGCTTCGGCGACGATGAATTGCCAGTTGCGGTAAGGATGGGACAGTTCCTTTAAAAAAGTATTCAGCCCCTCGCTCAAACCGTAATACCGGGACATGGCCTCCTGCAGGACGGCATACTTCGGATCCACGGCGACCTCGACGTGATAGTCGGCCAGGTTGATTTCAAGGGCTTTGGATTTTACTTTCAAAGCGATCGATCTCCTGATATTCCCGCCAAAAGTCCAATTTTTCGCGCCGCAAACCTTTGAATTCATGCAAAAAGAAAGGAACCGCTAGCAAAATCCGCCGGCTCGCACTTAAATTTTCATCACGATCCTGTCTGTTGTCAAGGGTAGCAGAAGAAAGGGATATTTTCAAGGCAGCGCTGAGAAACTGCGCTGGAAGGAAATTGTTGATAATTTGTCATTTCATCGTTCTTCCGTCTGGTCACTCATATTTTAAGGATTATAGTCTGACATAAAAGATGGAGCGCAGCGACACCACAATTTTAGGCACTTTAGGCACTTCGAACTTTAGGCACTTTCCGTTCTGTCCGGATTCGGGATTGGGTCCAGAATTATAATTACGCGGATAGGTTGATATAAGCTAACGTGAAAGGGCCATCAGCCGGTAGACCACCATGCCGGCCAGCCAGGCCACGTCTTCCGGAGAAAGGATGCGTCCGATGGTTTGATCGAAAAGGATGTTGGCCTCGGCGGGAAATTCCTCGTCTGCGGTCCACAGGATCAGCTGCAGCGGGACCGCCGGCAGGACCTGCAGTTCAAAGCCGGCATCCCCGCTGTCAATTTTTTTCATCTGCAGCTTTTCAGCCGCCCGGGAGAGACCGGCGGCATCGTGGCCAAAAACCTTTTTCAACGGATCAAGGGCCCGTTTTACAAAGGCTCCGAAATAAAACGCAGCACCGGAAATTTCGCGATAGGAGATCCAATGACCGCTGATCGGCGGAATTTCGGATGCCGCCAGGTAATGCAGGATCAACACCTGCTCCTGCAGCGGGATCTCCCGGCCGCTTTGCTCCGGGTCCTCAAATTCGAACCGCGGGTAGGCAACCGTGTAGACCCGGTTCAAAAACGGCACCTTCAGGGTTGCGGGACCCAGCGCCTCGAAGCCGGAGCGCTTGAGGATGGCTTCAAAAGGCTGCCGGCTTAGTTTTTCAACGGCCAGCCTGCGGGCGTTGATGTAGTCATCGATGCGGGGCATGCGGACTCCCTGGCACTAACACAAAAGCCCCGCCCCTGGGGGCGAGGCTTTTATCAGCAATCTGCGACGCTCGGCGCTTTACAGCTCAAGCCACGAATCCGAATACAGGGTGCGGCCCAGGATCACGTCCACAGTCTTGGCGTAGTCCTGCATCTCTTTGGACAATGAAGCCATGTCCGGCGCATTGCCGTCCATGACGTTGTAAATCAGATCCACGATGTCCTGACGTTTGCCTTTGGCGATGTCAATGAGCTGGTCATCAAGCGGATCGGCGATGACGGAATACATGCCGTGCTTTTGCAGCATCACCATGTAAGTCTGGTTGAGAATGGGCCGCAGATGGCTCGGTGGCCCGTTGGAAATGTTGGAAAGCCCGCAGGTGCTCAGCGCGCCCGGTGCAATTTCTTCCAGCATGCCCTGAAACGCCATCAGGCTCATGAGCTGCGGCTGCTGGATATTGACCGGGGTGACGATGCCGTCGACCCAGATCTTTTCATTGGGAATGCCGGCCTCATTGGCAAAATAAAGCAATTCGACACACAAAGCAGCGCGTTCATTTTCATCCCGCGGCAGGCCCTCGGGGCCCCACATCAGGGCGATGAAATCCGCATTGTACTCGGCCGCCAGGGGGACCATCTTCTCGTAGCGCTCCGGGCGCACCATGATGGAATTGATGATCGGAGGCTTCGGCGTTTCCTTGTATACCTTGAGTGCCGCCTCAATAGCATCGATGTTGGATGTATCCAGTGCCAGCGGAATGTCATCGACCACCTCCTGGACCGTCTGGACCACCCAGGGCATGAGTTCATGTCCATCCTTTTTGGCCGGTCCGAGGTTGATGTCGATATAGTCCATGCCTTTTTCCCGCTGGAACAGGGCCTCTTCCTGGATCGGCTTGGGATCGCGTTCCTTGAACGCCTTGCCGATCTTTTTGGAAATAACGTTTAAGCTTTCACCGATGAGTAACATACGACCTCCCTGCTGTTTAGCGCCAAAGTTAGTGATTGCTTCCCGACAGGCAAAGCTTGCCTTGCCTGTCGGGAAGCGCGTTTCATTCCAATTTGCCTTAACGTTGCAAAAGTCGGAGACCTTCAGAGCCAAGGCGTCAAGGCTTACCTGGCCTTGAGAAACCCGGCAATATGCGCGGCTTCCCTGGGCCCCACAGTCACCTTCCAACCGGGCAGTTCTTCTTCCACATCGCCGGCAATCGCCGCCGCATAGCCGGGAATAATCACTT
This sequence comes from uncultured Desulfosarcinaceae bacterium, assembly GCA_964527835.1. Taxonomy (GTDB): domain Bacteria; phylum Desulfobacterota; class Desulfobacteria; order Desulfobacterales; family JAFDCJ01; genus JAFDCJ01. The sequence goes on from CAZGNV010000041.1 coordinate 31,172, forward strand.
CCTGATTCTTGACTTTGTCCGTGATACCGCATTTCTTGACGAACATGCCCACGTCATCGCCGGAAAATTTTCCGGCCGCCCAGGCCGTCATGACCGACAGCCCCTCGGAATCCTTGATCAACAACCATGAAGGAACCCGGCTGCCCTCGATTTCACCGGAAACGATGAAATAGGTCAGGGCGAAATTGGTGGTTACCATCACCGGCGCATTTTCATCCGGATTGTTGATTTCATAAATGCCTTCGGTGACCGTCATGGGCCGCTGGGGATCGGTGTAGATATTCAACCGCTCCAGCAGCAGTGGAAACATGCTTTCACCGGCAAAATCCGAAAGCACCACGATGCCGCCGTACTTGGCGATAAAAGTTGCCGCCAGCAGGGTTTCCACATCCAGGTTGGAAGCCATTTCGCAGGGAAAGGTAATGGTCGGAAATCCAACGGCCCGGTTGAGGTCCTTGAGGGCGGCGCGTCGCAGGGCCACCTGGTCCGCATGGGCCTGCTTGATCTCGCGCGATCCAGGATCCAGCACCAGGTCTTTGAGTCCCATGCCGGTGAGTTTTTCCGTCAGGGGGATCAGCCCCTCGATGGAGTCCGCCTTGACGGCCAGCGGCAGGTCGTTTTCCTTGGCCAGCGCGCCGTATTCATCCACATTGGCCTCGGTGGCCGCATACATCAGGGGCCTTTTGAACCCGCAGGCCTCGATGCCGGCTTTCATGACCGCCGCATCTTCGGTCATCAGAATCAGGTTGAATTCGGAGGTCTCGGCAATGGTCTTGGCGGTTGCCGCAAAGGCGTCCTTGTCCCCACCGACATCCTTGACGGCCACCAGTTCCGGCCGCAGATTCAACCCCACCCGTTCGTACTGCAGGGCATTCCATGTTTTCAGCTTGGTTTCCAGCTCAGCGGCGGCAATGTCGGAACCCACCACGGCCGCCAGCAGGGTTGGATTGAAAAAAGTCTTTTCGTGCCGGTACTGGACGGTTTCACCGCCGGTGGTGGCGGCTCTCACGCCTTTGCCGATGGCCACCGGTCGAATCGGCGGCGCGGAGGCTTCCGACAGTTTTTCCCGGGCCTCGTCCGAGACGTAGGGACAACTGTCCAGCTCCGCCTTGCCGGACGCCAGGTTCATGGCAAACGCCAGGCAGGTGGGAACACCGCATTCCTTACAGTTGGTCTTCGGCAGGAGTTTGAAAATCTGAATACCGGTTAATGCCATTTTATTCTCCTTACTGTCTTATGACGCGTTGCGTGTTTCGGTTACAGTTGGCGTGGCGGGCAACCATCATCACAAGTCCCTGACCCGCCACGCACAACCCGCATCCATGCTTTTTATCCAATCAGCGGTTCCATCTCCAGCGCCGGGTGCTTTTTCTCCTGGAGAAAGGGCAGGATCTCCTCTTCGGTAATCCCGATGGTGTCATCGGCAATCCGATCGATGAGATCCGGCATGCCGACCTCTTCGCCGCGTTTGATCAGGCGCTCCCGGATTTCTTCCTTGAGAATCTTGGGCATCCACACCAGCCGTTTGATGCCCCCGTCGCCGAGGATGAACTTGCGCTGGGTGATGTTGAACTTGGAGTGTCCCACGAAGCCCGGCGACGAGGCCCCGCCGCCCATCACCCCGGCCAGGGTGGTGAACTTCATCCCGCAGGGCGTCTCACCGGTGTAATCCCGGTTGACCGTCATTACGCCGTTGCAGGACGGCAGCATGGCGGCAATGCACTCGCAGCAGCCGCAGGTGGTCATGGGATCGACTACCAGGGAGTAAAAGTTGTAGTGGGTCACCGCCCCCCGGGAAGCCTTGTAGACGAACTCATTGACCCCTTTCCACTGGCCGAGTTTGGGATCCAGGCATTCGCCCTTTTCAATGGGCTGGTTCGGCCCGGTGGGATTGATCTCATAGGAGGCCTTGCAGTCCATCCAGTTGTAGGCGCCGCAAAGTCCGGTCCGCTCAGGGCTGACCGTGCACACATGGTTGGGGGCAAAGGACTGGCACAGGGTGCAGGAGTAGTAAATCTCCACATCCTCGTCGGTCATTTTTTCCACCCGCTCGTCACGGGTCTTGTACTCGCCCCGGGCGCGCTTGGTCAGTTCATCGACGTCTTTTTGCTTGGTGTACAGGGTGACCTGGATCTTGTCGAGGATTTTACCGAAATCCTGGTGCAACTTGGCGTGCAGCACCACTCCGATGTCCTTGAGGGTAAAGCCCTTTTCAACGGCGGCCTTGCTGACGCGAATCCAGGAGATATCGCGCTGGCCGATATGCATGATGCCCTGGATGTAGTTGATCAGGTGATGAATCTGGCGTTCGATGATCGGCTCGAAATCCGTCTGGAATTCGCGGCCCGCAATCTGGACGTAGATCCCCAGGGGCAGGGTATCGCCCTCTTTGATATCGGTAATATCGGGGCCGATGATTTCGACTTTGGCGTCCTCGATTTCGTTCATTTCGGCCATCTTCACCAGTTCGGTGCACTGGGTTTTGCCGCCGCCCATCTGGCAGTAAAGGTCCGCGCCGCGTACCCGCTCGCCCTCGTAAGCCGGCCCGTAGGAGCAAGGAATGTCGATTTCGGAAACCGTAACCTTCAGCCCCCTGACTTCAACGGAGCGCTGCACGATTTCGTCGTGGGGCACGTTGGCCACCACGTGTTCGTAAGTGCAGATACCGGTGGGCAGAATCTCGGGGATGTCAGTGTCAGCCAGGGTCGGAAATCCCCAGTTGACACAACCCGCTGCGGCCGCGGCCCAGTCGGTGCCCACATCGCCTAAGGCGTTGACGAAGGCAAAAATGCGGTTTTTGTTGTAAAGCAGCATTTTCCTGTAGTCCCCGGGTTTGATGCCGCCAAAGGCCATGGCCGCCCGGTTGGCAAATCCCAGGGCGAAAATGGCCGAGGTGATATCCGGCCCGAAGGGCACGATGCGGGTATTCCAGCCGATCTGCACCCCGGCTTCGATCAGCTGCTGGGTCACCGAGGTGTTGTTCTGGTTGGCCGCCAAAAAAATGTAAAGACTGCGCCGCTGGTAATCCTCCACGATATCCTTGGCGATTTCAACGGTGGGGGCGGCGCCGACGATGGCGGCAAATCCCGGCGCGGTGCCGTCGACGAACTCCACGCCCCTTTTGCGGAAAACGGTGTCGTCGGCTGCTCCCAGCCAGATTTTGCCGGCCTCGATGTCGGGTTCTTCCGAATGCAGGTAAAAATCCGGCTCTTCGAGATACCGCAGGGCTTCGCGAATCTCGAAACAGAACAGGGTGGCCATGCCGGCGTCCAGCAGCGGCCCCAGGTAAGGCAGATGGTGCATGCCCTTGATGTGGGGCGGCAGCAGCTTGCGGGCCACTTCCAACGGTTTTTTCATATCTTCCAAGGTTTCCACCTTGATTCCAAGCAGCGAATAGATCACCGGAAGATAATAGGCCGTATTGGGAAATCCGACCTTGGTATCGGCATCATAGGTCTCCAGCGCCCTTTGATACATCCCTTCGACTCGGGAAACAACATTGTAGCCCCCTTGGATGGCGGCAAATGCAACTAACTTTGACATGGGTTCCTCCTTCGTGGAGTTGATAATTAATGCTTGAGGGATCACAGCAAAATCGTCATGGTGTTTTCCTGCAACCCCTGAATTTCAATCCCTTAGGCCTCCAGGGCCATCCGGCTGGCCATATCCATCAACACCCGCTCGCGGGCCTTGTCGATGCCCAAGGCTTTGCGCTTCTTGTCGATGTGGGCGATAATGGCATGGGCATGCTCGATGGGATCGGTGTACATATCCCACATGCCGCCGTAAATCTTTTCCAACTCGTTGAACAGGTAGTCCTGGAACACGGGAGCCCCCGTGGTCTGAAGAATACCGCCGAACACCGTGTAGACCCCCGAACTGACGAAATAATGCCCGATGGAGATGGCCTTTTCACTCATCCATTCCGGGGCGCTGCCGGCTGCCGGCAGATCCGAGATGTCGTTGCCCAGCCCGCCGGCTTTTACCATTTCCGTCAGGGCCAGCAGAATCCGGCTGTTGTCCACGCAGGAGCCCAGGTGCAGCACCGGCGGAATGCCCACCGTTTCACAGACTTCGGCCAGGCCGGGGCCGCAGTAAACCGCAGCGGTTTCCGGCGTCAGCAGTCCTTCGGTGGCGCAGGCAATGGCGTTGCAGCCCGTGGTCAGCACGATGACATCGTTTTTGATCAACTCCTTGATCAGGGTGATGCATTCGTTGTTGTGCTGGGAGCGGGCGTTGTTGCACCCCACCACCCCGGCGCCGCCGCGGATGCGGCCGTTGATGATGTTGTCGTTCAGGGTGTAATAGGAACCACGGAAGGTCCCGCCCAGGTGATACTCGATGGATTCGACGCCGAAACCGGCGATCTGGGTGGCCTTCTGTTTGGGAATCATCACCTCCGCGCCGCGGTTTTCGAAATTGTCGATGGCCAGCTTGAGAATCCGTTTGGCGTCTTCCATGGCATGGTGTTCGTCAAACTCGATGTGGATGACGTTGTCCTGTTCCATGCGGGCAATGGGGTGGGTGGTGATCAGTTTGGTGTGAAAGCACTTGGCCACGTTGGCCAGGTTCTGGAAGATACATTGGATATCCACCACCATGGCGTCACAGGCGCCGGTGACGATCACCAGTTCCTGCTGGAGGAAATTGCCTGCCGGCGGCACCCCGTGGCGCTGCAGGATTTCATTGGCCGTGCAGCAGATGCCGCCCAGCTGGATGCCCTTGGCGCCCTTGGATTTGGCGTAGTCGAGCATTTCCTGGCTCTGGGCGGCGGCCACGATCATTTCCGAGAGCACTGGCTCATGGCCGTGGACAATCACGTTGACATGATCTTCCTTCATGATCCCGATATTGGCCTCGCTTTGCAGCGGTGAGGGGGTGCCGAAAAGCACGTCCTGCAGGTCAGTGGCCAGCATGGATCCGCCCCAGCCATCGGCAATGGCCGCCCGGGTGCACTGCTTGACGAGGTTCTTATAATCCTGGTCCACCCCCATGTGGGTGCGGTGCATGATTTCCACGATCTCCCGGTCGATGTTGCGCGGCACGACCCCCAGTTTCTTCCATTTTTCGTACAGGGCTTTTGGGGCCCGTTTGGCGTACAGCAGCTCGCCTTCAGCCTTGCCCCATTCGTTGAGGGCCTTTTCACCGACCTCAAGGGCGATCTCGTCGATGTCACGGTCCACCTGCTCGCCGTCCACCTCCACGGTGGTGGCCACTCCCAGCGCCGGCGCTATCTGGCGCAATTTAATGGTGTCCTTGATCTGGTAGTCATGGGACTCCTTGCGCGCGGCCGCCATAAAGACCTCGGCCACCGAACGGCCGTGATCGGAATGGGCCGCCGCACCGGCAGCCACCATGCGGGCAAAGTTGCGCGCCGCAATGGTGTTGGCCGTGGCGCCGCAAAGGCCCTTGCGGGTATCTTCGCCTTCGATGCCGCCTTTGGGCAGGGGCAGACGACAGGGTCCCATGGCGCAGTTCTTACAGCAAATTCCCTGGATGCCGATATTGCAAGGTTTCATCTTGACCGCCCGGTCGAAAATCGTCTCCACCCCTAGTTTCTGGGCATGGATGATCATTTCCTGGCTGGCCTCATCGATGGTCGCCTTGTAAGGATCGGCCAGTTTGGGTGCCTTTTCTTTGACAATTGCTTTTTTCGCGGGTGTTTCAGCCATTCTGAGGTTCCTCCTCATATTTTTTGATAAAATATCCGGTTAATGGTGCGTTACGTTCTTTTGTGAATCCAGTCGATATTTTCAATCAGCTTGTCCGGCAGGGATTTCTGGATCGCCGCCGGGGTCAGCGACACCTCCTCCTGGGGTACTGCTTCCCGTTTGGCGGCCAGCTCTTCGCGCTCCTTGGCGCGTTTTTGCCGGATTTCTTCGAGCTCGGCCTCCACTTTGGCCCTTTCGGCAGCTGCCTGGCGCGCTTCTTCTTCGGCCTTGGCCTTGGCTTCGGCTTCGGCCTTGGCTGCCGCTTCGGCTTCGGCTTTGGCCCTGGCTTCTTCCTCGGCTTTGGCCTTGGCTTCCGCTTCGGCCTTGGCCTTGGCTTCGGCTTCGGCCTTGGCCTTGGCCGCGGCTTCGGCATCGACTTCGGGCTTGGCTTCCGCCGCGGGCGCAGCAGGCGCTTCGGCGGGGGCCGGCGCGGCAGCGGGGGCCGCTTCCTTCGCGGGTGCCGGTGCGGCCTCTTTTTTGGCCTCGGGGGCCGCCTTCTTGGCGGGCTCGGGGGCGGCTTCCTTTTTGGCCGGAGCCGGTTTTGTGGCCTTGGCCTCTTCGATGGTCAGATCCGGCTCAGGAGAGATGGACACAAGATCCAGCTGCACTTCGGGCAGCTGTTTTTCGATCGGCGCGATCTCGGTGGCCATGCCGCCTTCATAGACCAGGTCGATGTAAGCTCTCACCAGGCGGATGGACTCCGGATGGCGCATGATCAAGATGTCCGAGCCGGCCATCAGGTAAGCCACCGCACCGACGGCTTCCATCAGGATGGCGCGTCTTTCCGGATCGCCCAGAATCGGCGCTTCTTCGGCCGGCTGTTTGGCCTCCTTGCACTTCCAGACTTCGTTGCCCAGATTGTTGATGATCGGCAGCTGCAGTTTGTCATCGCCCTGGGCCAGGGCCGCCATGCGGATGCGCTCCATGACGGAATAGGAATATTCCAGGCCGTAGCCCAGCCCGCCCGTGGTGGGGTCGATGATGATGCGATCCATGGGCATGCCGAGGTTTTCCAGCAGGATGTTGCACTGCTTGGCCAGGTTGACATCGATGGGCGAAGACGCGATGATCGTGTGCCCGAAACCCATGGCCGCCGCACCGATGCCCTTGTGGTTTTTGTCCTCCACCGGGCCGATGATCAGGTTTTCCCCGTCGCATTCCTCGGCGATTTTTTTCAAGACCTCCTCGTCTTTTTCCACGTTGGCCGTTCCCCAGATGATCAGGGGGACGTCGATGGCGCCCAGGACCTTTTTGACGGTGGCCGCGGCGTCATCAGCCGATGCGTCCTGTCCATTGGGGTCGGTGCTCTTGAGCTGCAGCACGATCATGTCGGCCCCGTACTGTTCGACGCATTTTTTGGCCCACGCCGCCGGATCCGCAAGCACGTCCTTGAAGGGGGCCGCGGCCGCCTCCGGCCACTCCTCCGGTTCCATGTCCCACACTTCCATGGCGATCCTGGGCTTGTGGGGCATGGCCCCTTCAAACTGGTAGAATGGATAGCAAGTTTCACCGCCGACTGTGACGGCTTTGTCACCCTTGCCCAGGGTGATCTCCTTTATTGCGCCGGTATAGGATTCTTTAAAAAATTCAAAAGCCAAGGTAACCTCCTTATGTGCTGTAACCGGTTGGTTATTGAAATGGTCCCCTCCAAGCATGCGGTGCTGCCAATGCGAAAACGAAATTTTTTACTGACAACTTGAAAATTTTTCGCCTCCTTTCCTGTTTTTTTTTCAGGCGATCTACCATTCGGCAGACGCATATCGACCGGGTGTCTGTTTTTTCGCTAAAGTGTGGGGCTGGGGGCGATTGTGCCCACCGGCAAGGGCCGGAAAAAAATTGTCCCCTCCGGCAATCCAGCGGCCCGTAAAATACAGAATATTATCCTTTATAAGGGCCGGATGGCTTTGTCAAGAGGTGAGGAGGCCTAAATTGCAATTTCTAATTAAATCGGATTCATCGCGGCGCTGCGCGCCGGGTACAAGGTACAGGGTGCAAGGAAAAGAGTTGTGAAGCGGAGAAGCTGATATTCAAGGTGTACATTTAAAGAAAAGTCTTCAAGCTTTTTGGCCTTATGGTCCGCCGCAAGGCGGTCTGCCCTGCACCTTGCACCTTGTACCTTGCACCTTGTACCTTTATTGCAGTCCCTTGCGGGCTTCCAGGCGGGCTTTTAGCCGGGGAAACTGGTTGATGTCGGTGTGGGGCAGGAAAAGGGCGGCCACATAATTATCCATGTAGGACAGGGTGTCGGACAGCTCGAAGTTGGTCATTTTGCGGGTGACTTCGACGACGTCCTTGCGGATGCGGTTGGTCAGCGAACTCATGCGGGCCCCCATCAAAGAGCCATTGCCAATGAATGTGACCCGGTCGGTGTCGATCTCCGGCAGCAGGCCGATGGTCATGGCTTTTTCAAGGTCCACGTAACTGCCGAACCCGCCGGCCAGAATAATGTGCTCGATGTCCCCGATACCCATTCCCACCTCGCTCAGCAGGGTCATGCAGCCGCTGTAAATGGCGCCTTTGGCCCGGATGAGGTTTTCGATGTCGATTTCAGTGAGGGTAATATCCCGGTCAATCTGGCTGTCCGCCTCCCAGGCCAGCACGTATTCGTAGACCCCGTTGTCTTCGCGAATGCGGGGGGTGTCCAGGTCGCGGTTGAATTTTCCCAGGTTGTCGATGACCCCCATCTCGAACATGGTGGCCACCATGATGATCAGGCCCGAACCGCAAATCCCCTTGGGCCGAACATTGCCGATGGTGATGATCATGGGCTCCAGGGTGGCCGGATCCAGGGAAAAATCCTCGATGGCGCCCTTGGCGGCGCGCATCCCGAACTTGAGCCCGCCGCCTTCAAATGCGGGGCCGGCCGAACAGGCCGCACAGGCCAGCCAGTCCTTGTTGCCGATCACAATTTCGGCATTGGTGCCCACGTCCAGGTAAAGGGTGAGTTTTTCCGTGCGATAAATACCCGAGCCCATGACGCCGGCCACGATGTCGCCACCCACGTAACTGGATACGGCGGGGTATACCAGGGCCCGCACGGCCGGATTCAAATCCATCCCCAGCTCCCTGGCCTTCATGGGCGGATACAGGGTTGCCGCCGGCACATAGGGCGAGCGCCGGATAAAGCGCGGATTGACCTTCAACAGCAGCTGGGTCATGGTGGTGTTGCCGGCCAGGGTAATGGTGGCAATGTCTTCGGGATCGACCCCGGATTTCTTAACGATTTTGCGCAAAATTTTATTGATGGTTTCAATGACAACCGCGTTGATTCTTTCCAGACCGCCCGGCTTTTCCGCATAGACGATGCGCGAGATGACATCCTCCCCGTAGCTGATCTGCCCGTTGAACTCGCCGTGTTCGGCCAGCACCCGGCCGTTGATCAGATCGATCACCTGCCCGTAAATGGTGGTGGTGCCGATATCCATGGCAATGGCATAATTGCGGCGGGAAGTGTCGCCGGGCTGAACATTGATGATCCGGGTTTTGCCGACATCGCGCACCGGCCGCACCAGGGTGGTAGTCACCTTGAAGTCTTCCTGGCGCAGGGCATCCGGAATTTTGCGGATGACCTCCAGGTCGACCTCCAGGCGGTGTTCATCATGCTTGAGTTTCAGGTAGCTGAGCAGGCGGGTGATATCCGGCAGGTTGTCCTGGGGGGTTGGTTCCGGCAGCTCCAGGTATTTTTTTTCCACCGGCGCGACAAACAGTCCCTGTTCCTTGAGCTCTTCAAAGTTCATCTCCCGGATGTGGGCGGTGCGCCGCGATTTGGCCTGCAGCTTGAGCACGCCGGCATCGATGGTCGACTCGACGGGAATGCGCACTGCCAGGTCGCTTTTGACCTTCGCCTGGCAGGCCAGGCGGTAGCCCTTTTGCAAGTCCTCTTCACTGAGCTTTTCGGAAATACCGCCTTCCACCGTGCCGTTTTCGATAATGACCCGGCACTTGCCGCAGACCCCTTCACCGCCGCAGGAGGCATTGACATGCACCCCCGCCTCCATGGCTGCCCGAATGAGGGTCTCGCCGTCTTCAACTTCAATCTGCATATCATAAGGCAGAAATGTAATTCTGTGCATCTCCATGATTCCCCCTGGTTTTCCATCGCTGCCGGCGTCACGCCTTCTCATCGAAGCGGCAGGTCAATGTCAGCATGTCGCCGTCAAAAGAAGTGTGCACCTTATATGGCAGCATGTTAAACAGCCGGACCATGCCCCGGTTCTGGGGCGAAGTATAGGCCGTCAGCCCGGCAATCCCGTTTTCCCTGGCGGCCGAGGCCAGTTTGTTGATCAAAATTTTTCCCAGTCCCTTTTTCTGGTATTTGCGGCTGATGGAAAAAGCCACTTCGGCCACATTGGTGGCCGGGTCCACCAGATACTCGCCGATGCCCACCACCTGCCCGAAACCGAACTCGCCGACCACCGCCACGATGGTCAGATCGTTAACATAATCAATCTGGGAGACCCCTTCAACCTCCTCTTTCAAAAAACTGGTCTTTTCGTGGAAAAATCTTGCGACCACATCATCTTTATCAAGGTTGTAAAAGTGCTCCTGAATGCGCCTTTCATCCACCGGTTTGACCGGACGGATCACGACCTGCTCGTCGTTGATCTCCATGGTCTCTTCCAGGTGAATGGGATACACCCCATGGATGGACTCACTCAACGTTCGCTCGGCGCTGAGGAGCCCCATTTTGCGGGCTTCGAAAAAAAGCTCGTCGCGAAAATCGGGATGCGCAATGCTGATCATGGCCATGGCCCGTTCCTGGAGGCTTTTGCCGAACAGGTTCACGGCGCCGTATTCGGTCACCACGTAATGCACATCGCCCCGGGGTACTACAACCGCCGTATCGGTGAGCAGCGGAACAATGCGGCTGGTTTTGCCCTGCCGGCTGGTGGACGGCAGCATGAGAATGGATTTTCCGCCCGGCGACTGCACCGCCCCGCGCATAAAATCCACCATCCCGGTGACCCCGGAAAAATGATTGTACGGCAGGGCATCGGCGGCCACCTGGCCGGTCAGGTCCATGGTCATGGCCACGCTCATGGAGACCATCTTGTTGTGGCGGGCAATGATGGCCGGATTGTTGACATAGTCGGAGGGGTGAAACTCGATGGCCGGATTGTCATTTAAAAATTCATACAGCTCCTCGCTGCCGATGGCGCTGCTGCCCACCATTTTGCCGTCGTTGTAGCCTTTTTTGCGGTTGGTAATCACCCCCCGGGCAAACAGGTGCATGATGTCGTCAGTCATGTACTGGGTGTGAACGCCCAGGTCATTTTTATCCGCCAGGGCCAGCAGGGTGGCCTGGTGGGTGGCGCCCAGCCCGATTTCAAGGGTCGAGCCGTCTTCGATCAGCCGGGCGATCAGCCGGCCGATGGCGTTGGCCGCCTCCAGCTCCGGGGTGCGGTCGATAATCAGCAACGGTTCGTCATATTCCACAAAAACATCGACATCATTGACATGGATAAAACTGCGACCCAGCACCCGGGGCATGTGGGAGTTGACCTGGGCAATCACCAGGTCGGCGGACATGGCCGCCGCCAGGGTGATGTCCACCGAAACCCCCAGGCTCATCCAGCCGAAATCA